>NZ_CP117866.1:6086538-6695192 GCF_028736035.1 Streptomyces sp. T12 | reverse complement strand
AGGAGGCGGCGGTGGTAGACGCCGGCCCAGGCGTACGGGTAGTCGACCATGGTCGTGTCGTCGACGGGGAGGATCGAGGTGCGCGGGTCCAGCGGGGTGTGCCGCCGTCCCTCAGGCGCCCGGTGGACGGTCCGCTCGATGCCGGTGACCTGCACGTGGTCGGTCCGTACGAAGTCGACGTCGAACCACTCGATGGCGTCGACGAGATCCGCGAGATAGCCCGGCGCCAGCCAGTCGTCACCGTCGAGGAAGGTGAGGTAGCGGCCCTCCGAGGCATCGATTCCGGTGTTGCGCGCGGTGGCCAGTCCGCCGTTCTGCTCGTGCCGTATCACCCGGCTGTTCTTGAGTCTCTTCGTCAGCGTCAGCAGCGCTTCGTACGTCTTGTCCTTGGTGGACCTGTCCTCGACGAAGATGAACTCGAAGTCGTCCCGTTCGTTGTTGACCAGACTGGTCACCGTCTCCGGTACGTACGACTCGATGTTGTAGCACGGGACGATCACGGACAGTGTCGGGGGGCGGTTGGTCACGCGTACACCTGGGCTCTCTCCGGGGCGGATCCCTGCGACCGTAGGAGATGTTCGACGCCGCACATCAACTCCCTGCCAACTACCAGGTGAACGAAAAGTAACGGTCACCTGATCCCGTACCGCGCCCCGATCCCGGCGATCACCACCGCCAGCCCTTCCTCGAAGTGCGCCTCGTAGTCGGTGAAGATCTCCGCGCCGGCCTGGGCCGACAAGGGGAAGTCGGCCATCAGGCGGGCGCGTTCGGCCACGTCGTACCCCTCCCGGCGCTCACCGGCCATGGGCTCCACACCCTGTTCCTCCGTGACGAAACCGAGGGTGTAGAAGTACGTCGCCGAGGTCGCGCGGACCGCCTGGGCGAGGGTGAAGCCAGCGGTCGTGAACAGGCGCAGGTTGTCCTCCATCTGTTCGGCGTGCTCGATGCCGGTGAAGCGTGAGCCACTGAAGACCTTCGCGCCGTCGCGGTAGCCGAGCAGCGCCGCGCGCAGTCCGCGGTTGGACTTCAGCAGCCGTTCCCGCCAGGTGTCGGCGGGGTCGAGGGGCGTCCCGGCGACCATCCGCCGGTACATCTCGGTCGCCATCTCGTCGAGCAGCGCCTGTTTGTCCTTGAAGTGCCAGTACAGAGCCGGTGCCTTCACGTCCAGCTCCTTGGCGATGGCACGCAGGGTCAGGCCGTCCAGACCGACCTCGTTCAGGAGCTTGAGGGCGGTGTCCGCGACGCGTGTGCGGTCGAGGGGGGCTCGGCGTTCCGTAGTCACGCTTGACAGCTTAACGACGTTAAGGCCACTCTTGCGACCGAGGGAACTTAACAGCGTTAAGGAGAACGATCATGACGGTACGGACCGATGTGCTGATCGTGGGTGCGGGCCCCACCGGCCTCACCCTCGGCATCGACCTCGCACGGCGCGGAGTGGACGCGCTGGTCGTCGAGCGGGCCGACAGGCTCTTCCCCGGATCGCGCGGCAAGGGCATCCAGCCGCGCACGATGGAGGTCTTCGACGACCTGGGCGTGCTCGACGCGATCCACGCGGCGGGCGGCAGCTACCCGGTCGGGGTGATCTGGCAGGACGGGAAGCGGGCCGGCGAGCACCGGATGTTCGACCCGGCGGAGGTGACGGACGACTCGCCGTATGCCGAGCCGTGGATGGTGCCGCAGTGGCGGACGCAGGAGATCCTGTTCGGCCGGCTGGAGGAGCTGGGCGGGAAGGTCGCCTTCGGCCGGGAGGTCGTCGGTGTGACGCAGGACGCGGAGGGCGTGACCGCGCACTTCGCGGGCGGCGAGAGCATCCGTGCGCGGTACGTCGTCGCCGCCGACGGTGGCCGTTCGGTGCTGCGGCGGGCCCTCGGCATCGGCATGACCGGGGAGACCGTCGACCCGAACCCGATCCTGGTGGCGGACGTCAGGATCACGGGCCTGGACCGCGACAACTGGCACATCTTCCCGCCGCGCGGGGAGGGCGACGGCTTCCTGGCCATCTGCCCGCTCGCGGGTACGGAGGACTTCCAGGTCGTGGCCCAGTTCGCGGAGGGGGCGTCGGTGGACGTCTCCCTGGAGGGCATACGCAAGGTCGTCGCGGCTCGGTCCCACCTCGCCCCCGAGGACGTGACCGAGGTGCGCTGGGCCTCGGACTTCCGGCCGCGGGCGGCGCTGGCGGACCGGTTCCGGGACGGGCGGGTGTTCCTCGCGGGGGATGCCGCGCACGTCCACTCACCGGCCGGGGGGCAGGGGCTCAACACCAGCGTGCAGGACGCCTACAACCTGGGGTGGAAGCTGGGGGCGGTGCTGCGGGACGGGGCGGACGAGGCTCTGCTGGGCACGTACGAGGAGGAGCGGCGGGCCATCGCGGCGGACATGCTGGGGTTGTCGACGAGCGTGCATCGCGGGGAGGTGCGGCGCGGGGAGGCTACGCGTCAACTGGGGCTGGGGTACCGGGAGTCGAGCCTTACGGAGGAGACGCGTAAGACGCCGGGGGCGGTGCGGGCCGGGGATCGGGCGCCGGACGGGGTGGTGGAGGACGTACGGCTGTTTGACGCCTTCCGGGGACCGCACTGGACGGTGGTCGCGGTGGGCGGCGCGGAGGCGGCCGGGCTGCCGGATACGGTGCGGGTGGTTCGAGGGGGCCGCGCGCAGGAGGCGTACGGCACCGGGTTGTTCCTTGTGCGGCCGGACGGTTATGTGGGGTGGGCCGGGGACCAGGCAGCCGGGGTCGTGGCCTACCTGGGCCGGTTCGGGGTTCGCTAGTCGTCGCCGTCGAGGAGGGTGTCTACGGAGAGGTCGAGGGTGACGCCTACGGACTCGGGGAGGGGGACCGACTCGCCTCGCTTGTAGCGGAGGGGGGCGGGGTACTTGCCGTCGGACGGTTCGGTGTAGAGGAGGACCTCGTCGTGTCGGCGGTCGGCAACAAGGTAGACGGGGATGCCGGCCTCGGCGTAGATCTCGACTTTGTTGGCCGTGTCATCGGCCCAGTTGGAGGAGGTCACTTCCAACACCATGCGGAACACGTGTGGGGCATAGCAGTTCTTCTGCACGAGTGCGTCCGCGATGTCGGCCTCGACAACGGACAAGTCCGGAATCGCGTAATCCGCCGGACCAGTCGGCAGCCACAGGCCAATGCCTGGACGAACCTTGATACCCGCCTTCTTCGCCCCGGCCTGCCGGATCTCACAGCCGATTTCGAACACCGCCCCCTGATGCGGCTCATCTGGCGGCGGTGTCACGATGATGCTCCCTCGAAGGATCTCGACGCGGTGTCCGGGCAGCCAGCTGGAGACACGGTCGGCGGCCTCAGCGATCGTCATCTCGCGCTCTATCACAGCCACGGCAACCTCCTTTCGAGGGCACTCTCCACGAGCGTAACCGGGAATGGGTCAACTCCGCCCATGATCACCCGTACGGATTAACCGCCCAGCTCAGAAAGCATCCGACGGCACGTAAGTCCCCCAAACCCCCCGCAACGCGTTGCACACCTCACCCACAGTCGCCCGTGCCCGCAGCGCTGCCTTCATCGGGTACAGCACGTTGTCCTCCCCCTCGGCAGCCTTCTTCAGGGCCGCCAGCGCCGAGTCCACCGCCCCCTGGTCCCGTTCCGCCCGCAGCTTCGCGAGTCGCTCCGCCTGCTGGGCCTCGATGGCAGGGTCGACGCGGAGCGGCTCGTAGGGCTCCTCCTCGTCCAGCTGGAAACGGTTGACGCCGACCACCACCCGCTCACCGGAGTCCGTGTCCTGGGCGATCCGGTAGGCGTTGCGCTCGATCTCGCTCTTCTGGAAGCCGTGCTCGATGGCCGACACCGCACCGCCGAGATCCGCGACCTTCCGCATCAGCTCGACCGCCACCGCCTCCACGTCGTCGGTCATCTTCTCGATGACGTACGAGCCCGCGAACGGGTCGACGGTCGCCGTCACGTCCGTCTCATAGGCCAGCACCTGCTGCGTACGCAGGGCCAGGCGGGCCGACTTGTCCGTGGGCAGCGCGATCGCCTCGTCGAAGGAGTTCGTGTGCAGGGACTGCGTGCCGCCGAGCACCGCCGCCAGACCCTGCACCGCGACCCGGACCAGGTTCACCTCCGGCTGCTGAGCCGTCAGCTGCACACCCGCCGTCTGCGTATGGAACCGCAGCATCCACGACTTCGGGTCCTTCGCACCGAACTCCTCACGCATCACCCGGGCCCAGATCCTGCGCGCCGCACGGAACTTGGCCACCTCCTCCAGGATCGTCGTCCGGGACACGAAGAAGAACGACAACCGCGGCGCGAAGTCGTCCACATCCATGCCCGCCGCCACCGCCGTACGCACGTACTCGATGCCGTCGGCCAGCGTGAACGCGATCTCCTGCGCCGGAGACGCCCCCGCCTCCGCCATGTGATAGCCCGAGATCGAGATCGTGTTCCACCTCGGGATCTCGGCCCTGCAGTACTTGAAGATGTCCGCGATCAGCCGCAGAGACGGCTTCGGCGGGAAAATGTACGTCCCGCGCGCGATGTACTCCTTCAGCACATCGTTCTGAATCGTCCCCGTCAGCTGATCCGCGCTGACCCCCTGCTCCTCCGCCACCAGCTGGTACAGGAGCAGCAGCAGCGCCGCCGGCGCGTTGATCGTCATCGACGTCGACACCCTGTCCAGCGGAATCCCGCCGAACAGCACCCGCATGTCGTCGATCGAGTCGACCGCCACCCCCACCTTGCCGACCTCACCATGCGCGATCGGCGCATCGGAGTCATGGCCCATCTGCGTGGGCAGATCGAACGCCACCGACAGACCCATCGTGCCGTTGGCGATCAGCTGCTTGTACCGGGCATTCGACTCCGCCGCCGTACCGAAACCCGCGTACTGACGCATCGTCCACGGCCGACCCGTGTACATCGACGGATACACACCACGCGTAAAGGGATACGACCCCGGCTCGCCCAGCTTCCCCACCGCATCCCAGCCCTCCAACGCCGACGGCCCGTAGACCGGCTCGATCGGCAGGCCGGACTCCGACTCGCGCGCCATCGTGTGTGCCTCCGCATCGCCGTGGTTGTTACCCGCCAGTACACACGACCTTGCTCACAGGGCCGTTCACTTCTGTGTCCAACCATGCCGCGTAGTTCGCAACCGGTCACCCGCGGGGAACATCTCAAGTGACATCAGGGCGGTCAGCCCGGCGGGGTGGCCGCGGTGAGACGACGGGGGCCGGGATGCGTACCAAGGGCATGGGGAGATCAACCGCGGTACTCGCCGCGGGCGCCGCGCTGACGGTGCTGTGCGGCTGTACGGTGCAGGCCTCGGGCGAGGAGCAGCGCTCGCCGGTGCGCGTCGAGCTCCCGAGCGGCACGCCGTCCCCGAAGTCCGCCCCGCCCGACGACAAGCCGAGCGCCGAGCCCACGCCGGCGGCGCCCGCCGTGCTGTGGTCGCGGGGCGACGAGGGCCGTGACGTGCGCGAGCTCCAGGCCCGCCTGCGTCAGATCGCCTGGCTCTTCGACGGGCCGACCGGGACGTACGACGATCTGACCGAGCAGGCCGTCCGGGGCTTCCAGGGCAAGCGCGGGCTGCCGAAGACCGGGAAGACCGACGAGGTCACCTGGCAGCGGCTGCTGAAGATGACGCGCGAGCCCGGCAAGTGGGACCTGTACCTGATGGGCGGGCAGCCCGCCGACGCGCCGGACGCGCGGTGCATGACCGGGCGGGTGCTGTGCATCAGCAAGTCGAGCCGGACGCTGCGCTGGATGATCGACGGGCGGTCGGTCCTGACGGTGCCGGTGCGGTTCGGGTCGCAGTACACACCCACGCGGGAAGGTGTGTTCAGCGTCTACTGGAAGTCCCGGCACCATGTGTCGACGCTCTATGACTCACCTATGCCGTACGCGATGTTCTTCAGCGGCGGCCAGGCGGTGCACTACTCGTCCGACTTCGCGGCCACGGGCTACGGCGGCGCCTCGCACGGCTGCGTCAACGTACGGGACGAGCGGGCGATCGCGGAGATGTTCGACCAGGTGAGGACCGGCGACAAGGTCGTCGTCCACTGGTGAGACGCGGGGCGCGGATGAAGTGGGGCGCGGGCGGGACCGGGGGAACGTGTCCCGCCCGCGCCAATGCACGAGCCGCAGGTACGGGGGGAACCCCGGCTCTGTGCGAGGGCCGATGACCAGTCGGCTCACTCAGATCAGCGCCGCCGCGGCCGAAAGTGTCACTCCCGACGCGAAGAATTTTCCAGGAATCACAAAACCGCAGGTCAGAGGCGTGTGACGGAAGCGGCTACGACCGACTCCAGCGTGGGCAGCGCAGTGCGGCCCGACAGGAGGCCGACCACGTCGTGGCCTCCGCCCTTGCCCCGGTCCCGGTCTCGGTCCCGGTCTCGGTGGTCGTCGTCGCCCTTGTCTTTGCCGTCTTTGTCCTTGGTCTTGCTCTCGTCGTTTTCCCGGCCGTCGTCACCCTTGCCGTCATCCCCCAGCGAGCCGGCGCTCTCGCCGACGCCGGTCAGGACGCTTCTGCAGTACTTGCGCACGGTGACGGAACCGCCGGCCGCGCTCTCCAGGGTGCGGCGGCGGTCGACGGACAGCTGCTTGCCGTCGCGCAGGTCGCGGCAGGACGAGGTGACGGTCCGCCACCAGCCGCCGGAGCGTTCGTCGCGGCCCGGGGCGGCGGTTTCGTGACCCGGGGCCGGGCCACCGGGTCCCGTGTCCTGGGTGCTCCCGGAGTCGGTGGGGGCCTGCGAGCCGCCGTCGGGCGTGGGCACGCCCTGCGCACCGCTCTCCGGCGAGGGCGAGATGAGCGGGCGTTTCGGCACCGGCGCCGAAACCGAGGCGGCCGGGCGGCCCCGCTCGTCGCGGTCGAACGGCGTCGGCAGGACTCCGGTTCCGGCCGCGACGGCGACCCCGCCGACCATGCCGACGGCCAGCGCGGCGGCGAGACCGAGCCGTACGGGACGGGCCCAGTGGGGGCGCCGGGCGGCGCGGACGGGGGCGCCGATGCGGACGAGCCCGACGTCGGAGCCCTGGGAGGCGTGGGAGCCGGAGCCGTGGCCGACCGTCCCGGGAGCGTCGGCCCGCTCCGCGCGCGCCGCGCGGAACGCCGCCAACGCGGCGGCCTCTCCGGGGAGTTCCGCGCTGCTCAGCGGGGGTTCGACGGTCAGGGACTCAAGTGTCTTGGCGAGCTGTTCGGCCTGGTCGCGGTCGGCCGCGTCGACAGCTTCGAGTGACTCTCCGCGCAGCAATCGCTCCGCAGTTTCGCGGTCCAGCCACCTGTACTGCTCGTCGGCCATCACACATCCTTCTGCGTCCGCGTGACGCTTTGCGTCACACTCGCAGACGTCACCGCACGGTCGCGGGTTCCTCGCTGGGGAGGCAGGGCGTCGAGGACCCCAGCCGATTCCGGATCGTCGCCGAGCAGCTCGGCGAGCCGCTTCAGGCCCCGGTGCGCGGCGGTCCGTACGGCACCCGGGCGCTTGCCGAGCGTCTCCGCGGCCGTCTTGGCGTCGAGCCCCACGACCACGCGCAGGACGACGGCCTCCGCCTGGTCCTGCGGCAGGCGCGCGATGAGGGAGAGGGTGCCGTCGGTGGCCAGGGCCTCCATGGCCTCGCCCGCGGTGTCGGAGTCGGCGGCCTTCCCGGTCAGCTCCGTCTCGTCGCCGCCGATGGCGGGGCGGCGGCCGCGCATGCGTATGTGGTCCAGCGCGCGGTTACGGGCTATCCGGGCGGCCCAGCCGCGGAAGCGGTCCGCGTCCCCGCTGAACCGCTCCAGGTCACGCGCTATCTGCAGCCATGCCTCCGACGCGACGTCCTCGGCGTCGGGGTCGCCGACCAGCGTCCGTACGTAACCGAGCAGCCGCGGGTGCACGGAGCGGTACACAGTCCGGAACGCGGTCTCGTCCCCGTCCTGTGCCGCAAGCACCGCGGCCGTCAGCTCCGCGTCGTCCCCCAGCACTAGGTACCTCAATTGATGGTTGCGGTTTCAAGACCGCAGGTCGTTGCGGTGGTCATACGCCCTCCGCGTCCGGCGCGAAAGGCACGTTACGGCCTGAAAGAGCCGCACGTCCATGTCCGTACAAGATGCAACTACCCAGGACACCGCGATGTCCGCGCCGGGGTGTGACACAAAACGCAGTCATGGCGCTGTAGAGAGTACGGGCCGCCGCGCGGCCCGTCCGCGCGACGGCCGGGGCCTCTCCTGTGGGGGGTGGCGGCCCCGGCCGTTGCCTCGGCCGAGGACGTCAGTGCGACGACAGTCCGACATCAGTCCGATGTCAGTCCTGCTTCCCGGCCTTCTCGGCGGCTTCCTTGCCGGACGTGTTCTCGTCGCTCGGCCCCCGGTCGGTCAGGCCCTGGTCGCTCGGGCTCTGGTCGCTCGGGCCCTGGCCGCTCGGGCCCTGGTCGTTGCCGGTGGCAGCGCCCCCGTCAGCCTTCTGGGTCGGCTCGTTCTTCGCCGCCGCCGCCAGTTGCTCGGCGCAGTACGCGGCCACCTTGTCCTCGCCGCCCGCTGCCGTGACGAGCCGCTGCCAGGCCGTCGAGTCCAGCACGTTGCCGCGGCCCTCGACCTGCTTGTAGGCGCGGCACCTCGCCTCGGTGTCCTGGGCGGTGGCCGGATGACCGGGCTTCCCGGAGGCGGCGTCGGACGCGGCAGCGGACGACTCGGCGGCCGGCAGACCGGGAGCGCTGTTCGACGGGGTGGGCCTGCCCTTGTCGTCGGCGGGGGCGTCCGAGGAACCGGACGAACCGATCGCGGCGAACGCCGCACCGCCCAGCGCGAGGCTCGCGATGAACAGGGAGAGCGTGGTCTTCACCGAGCGCGCGAGGCGCCGTTGCTCACGGGGCCGCCAGTCGTCCCGGCGCCGGGTGCGCGCCCGGTGCGCCCCCGCGGCCCGGGCCGCCCGGAACGCGGCCACGGCGCGCTGCTCGCCCTCGGCATCCACGCGGTGCCCGCGCAGTACGGCGGCGGAGAGCAGCGCCTCCAACGCGGCGCCGTCGAGCGTCATGGTCGGGCCGGACGCGTGGCCGGGCCGGTGGCCGGCCAAGTCGCCGGCAGCCTTGCCGTCAGGGTGCACACGCCGACGGCCGGTGGACCCACCGCCGCTCTGCCGTTCACCCATGTCCGCTTCCCGTTCCTGTCCGAGCTGATCCGTATGCGGCCTACGTGATGCACGTGTCGTACGTGATCTACGTGACCTTTGTGACAGCTGTGACTCACAAGCTCGTAGAGCCTGTACGTCCCTCACGCCCCGTATGACTCACCGCGCACACCGCTTCGCCTCGGCGAGGCGCCGATGTCGCGCTCTGGCCGTCGCCGTCACGCTCACTGTTCATTTCGATTCCCCCAGCGTCCGGGGGCCGTCTTCCGTCACACCTTCGCCGGTCGCACCTTCGACGCCCAGCTGCTTGGCCAGGCGCTTCAGCCCCCGGTACGCGGCCGTGCGGACCGCGCCCGGGCGCTTGCCGAGGACGCGTGCCGCGGCGGGGGCGTCGAGGCCGACGACCACGCGCAGCAGCACCGCCTCGGCCTGGTCCCGCGGCAGCCCGCGGACCAGCTCCAGGGCGCGCTCCGTGGAGATCGACTCCAGCGCCTGGTCGTACGTGCTGTACGCACCGGGCAGGTCCAGTACGTCCTGTTCCAGCGCCGACGAGCGGGGCCGTACCTTCAGCCGGCGCAGATGGTCCAGCGCCCGGTGCCGGGCGATGGTCGCGCTCCAGCCCCGGAACCCGGCCCCGTCGCCCTTGAACCGGCCGAGGTCCCGGGCGATCTCCAGCCAGGCGTCGGACGCCACGTCCTCGGCGTCGTCCCCGACCAGGCCACGCAGGTACCCGAGCAGTCCTGGCTGCACCAGCCGGTACGCGACCGCGAAGGCGGCCTCGTCACCTTCCTGCGCCCGCGCGACGGCCGCCCCCAATTCCCCGTCGTGCGCGTGCACGCGGCGGGGTTCCCCTCCTTGGCGCAAGAACTGTCCTCGTCCGTACCGGTTCGCGGCGAATCCGTACCCCGCGGTACGGCCACCCTTGCCCACGTCCCTCCACGGTCAACAGCGCCCGGCCGCACAGAAGTGTCACAGGGCGACCGGGATACAACCCTTGCCGCTCATCGGGAGTCAGAGACGCCGTAACGAGGCAAGGGCCTTCGCACAGCCCCGCCCCAGGCATGGCATACGATGCGCGCGACCCTCATAAAGATCACATAAGAGGATGTACACGCCATGTCGATCCTTAGACCCCGCCGTTCCCTTCGCGGCATATCCGCCGCCGTCGCCCTGCTCGCGATCGGCGCGGCAGGGTGTTCGGATGTCTCGGACGCCGTCGACAGCGCCAAGGACGGCGCGAAGAAGGTGGCCCGCCAGCGCTCGGTGTTCTCGCTGGAGATCGGGGACTGCTACAACCCCAACAACAAGGGCGAGGGCGAGGAGGTCCTCGTCGAGATCGTGCCCTGCGCCGAGGGCCACACGGGTCAGGTCGTCGCCGATTTCAAGATCGACGAAGGGACCTCGTACCCCGGCGACGACGCGATCTCGGCGATCGCCGACAAGCGGTGCCCGGCCGAGGCGGGGAAGTTCGCCCCGGACACCTGGGCGCTCCCCAAGGGCGTCGCCATCTTCTACTACACCCCGACCAAGGAGAGCTGGGCCACCGGCGACCGCGCCGTGACCTGCACCTACAACAAGGAGTCGGGCACGTTCACCGGCTCGCTGAACGCCGACGCGAAGTCCTTGAAGCCCGAGGCGAGCACGTATCTGAAGGGTTCGAACGCCGTCTACGACGCCCTGTGGGCGAACCAGTCCGACAAGGACGTCGAGGACGACCTGGCCGCCTACAAGGCGCAGGCCAAGGCTGTCGCATCCGCCCTGGACGCGCACCTCGCGGGCCTGAAGGGCATCGAGGGCGCGGAGGTCGGCAAGCTCCGCGAGCAGCTGAAGAAGACGGCCGGGCACTGGAAGGCGGCCGCGAACGCCGCCGACGCCGACGCCTTCTACATCGCCTACGACCCGGCCTTCACCGGCATCGACCCGAACAAGACGGTCGCCGCCCGTAAGGAACTGGGCCTGGCCACCACCGTCCCGGCCGACGAAGCCGAGGTCTGGGCGGCCTGACGCCCGTCGGACCAGCGGGGCCGCGTCCACCGAGGACCCGGCCCCGCCTTCTCCTGCTCATGGGCAGGTCACCCCGTGTGTCGACGGCAGTGGTGCGGCGGTCGGGCACCGCGGCGGGCCGCGGCGGTCGGGCACCGCGGCGGGCGCTCGTGTCAGTGAGTGACAGTTCCGGTCGTGTGTGCGCTGTGTGCAGATGCCACCTGTGTGACAGGTGAGGCGACCGTGACCATTTCCTAGGGGTGGGCCAGTTGAGTCCTCGCAGGACCCATGCGTACCAACCGCTCAGTCTCAAGAGACGTGCGTGGCTGACGGTGGGAGCCGTCGTGCTGAGCGGTGCCGGCGTCGTGACGTACGCGATCGCGGATCCGTCCGCGCCGGCCGACGCCAAGCGGGACAGCCGCGAGCCGTCGGTCCACACGCTCAAGCTCCAGGACCGCGGCTCGGGTCGCCGGGGCCTGGACAAGCGGGGCACGGACCGCTTCAGCGCGGTCGTGCTGACCTGGAACGACCCCGACGCGAAGGCCAAGGGCACGCCCGAGGTGCGCACCCGGGACATCGAGAGCGGCGCGTGGTCGGGCTGGCAGAAGGTCACGCTCGAGCCCAGCCAGGCGGACGGCGCCGAGGGCGCGCGGGCCGCCCTGCGCGGCGGTACGGAGTCGGTGTGGACCGGTGACTCCGACGGCATCGAGGTGCGCCTCGTGAACGCGGACGGCACCGAGGCGGGCGGCCAGCCGACCGGCATGGACGTCAAGCTGATCGACCCCGGCACGGACCCGAAGGGCGCGTTGCAGCCAGCCGCCTTCGCGGCGGAGGAGACCACGGCGCCGGCAACCGAGACCCCGGTACCGACGGACCCGGCCACCTCCACCGAAACGGTCACGCCGACCGACCCGGCCACGCCCACCGGCACCCAGGAGCCCACGGGCGCCCCGACGCCCACGGCCTCCCCGACGGTCACCGAGACGCCCACCGCGTCGGCGTCCCCGACCGCCTCCCCCTCCCCGACCTCCACCGTCCCCGCGCCCCGGCCCTCGACGGTCGTCAAGCCGCCGGTCATCACGCAGGCCGAGTGGGGCGCGTCGACGGACTACGACGGCACGCCGGAGTACGGCACCGAGATCAAGGCCGCCGTCATCCACCACACGGGCGAGGACAGCGACAACACCCTGTCCTGCGGCGAGTCCCGGGCCCGGATGCGCTCCATCCAGCAGGCGCACTTCTCCCGCGGCTACTTCGACGTCGGCTACAACTTCGTCGTCGACAAGTGCGGCCAGATCTTCGAGGGCCGCAGCGGCGGCATGGACCTGCCGGTGCGAGGCGCGCACGACATCGGCTTCAACACCGACACGGTCGGCATCTCGTACATAGGCAACTTCGAGACGGCCAAGCCGAGTCGCGCCGCGATGGACGCGATCTCCCGGATCGTGGCCTGGAAGTTCGGGATGTACGGCATCGACCCGACCGGCAAGGTGACGCTCACCTCGGGCGCGGAACAGGGCGTCGACGGCAACAAGGTCCCGATGGGACAGTCGCTCACCCTGCCGCGGGTCTTCGGCCACCGGGACACCAACGCCACCGCCTGCCCCGGCGCGAACCTCTACTCCAAGCTCACCCGGATCGCCCAGGTCGCCAAGACCCCGGGCATCTCGCACGCCCTGGCCACCTCGGACCTCAACCGGGACGGCATCACCGACCTGGTCACGGGCACGCCCCGCGCGCTGAGCAACGGCGGCACCCTCACCGTCGTCCCGGGCGGCATCGACGGCCCGGTCACCGCCTCGAAGCGGACGCTCACCCAGAACAGCACCGGCGTCCCCGGCTCCCACGAGTCCGGCGACAACTTCGGCGCCGCCACCGCATGGGGCGACGTCAACGGCGACGGCTACGCCGACCTCGCGATCGGCGCGCCCGGCGAGGACGACACCAGCGGCCACGCGGACCGGGGCTCGGTCACGGTGCTGTACGGCCCGGGGCTCGACACCGGCTTCACCTACACCACGTCGGGCAGTGTCACGGCGACCGGCGCCAAGCTCGGCTCCACGGTGACGGTCGGCGACTTCAACGGCGACGGCAAGGCGGACGTGTTCGCGGCCGGCACCGGCAAGGGCGGCAACTGGAACGCGAGGCTGACCGGCGGCGCCACGGCGACCGGCACCCTGACCTCCGCCACGGGCGCCGTCGCCTACCTGGACGCCGCGACCGGCGACTTCAACCGGGACGGCTACGCGGACGTCGCCCTCAACTACCGCGACACCGGCGGCATCGGCCGCGTGGTCCGCTTCGCGGGCTCGGCGACCGGCCTCACCAAGGCCGGCGTGATCTCCGTCAAGGGCGGCCGCTCCCTCGCCGCGGGCGACGTCAACGGCAACGGCTACGACGACATCGTCATCGGCCAGCCGGTGGCGTCCGAGTCGGGCGGCAGGTCCGGCGGCCAGATCACCATGGTCCCCGGCACGTCCACCGGCTTCACGACCACCGGCATGACGACGATCCACCAGGACACGACGAACGTCCCCGGCGGCGACGAGTCCGGCGACAACTTCGGCGCCTCGGTCTCGGTCGGCGACTACAACGCCGACGGCTACGCGGACGCCCTCGCCGGCGCCCCGGGCGAGGACTTCCCCCGCAGCGGTGTGAACCAGTCCAACGCGGGCGACGCGATCCTGGTCAAGGGCACGTCCTCCGGCCTGACCGGCACGGGCTCGCTCCTGGTCTCCCAGGACACGTCCGGCGTCGCCGGCGCGGCGGAGACCGGCGACCTGTTCGGCTCCTCCGTCTCGCTGACGGACCTGTCGGGCTACGGCCGGTCCGACCTGACGTTCGGCGCGGAGGGCGAGGACGGCACGGACGGCATCGTGCTGTACCTCCCGAACAACAGCACGGGCCTCGGCTACACCCAGGCGGTCATCTACAGCAAGACCACCCTGGGCACCCCGACGGACGCCCACCTGGGCCAGACGCTGACGCCGTAACCCGTCGAGAGCCTCGTCATCCGTCGAGAGCCTCGTCACCCGCCGAGGACCACCTGACCCGGCCGGGACCCCGCCCATTCACAGGGTCCCGGCCGAGTCATGTCACGGGGTACGGCCCGGGTCGCGCCCATGCCGTCGCCTACCGTCGCCTACCGCCGCGACTCCCCACGCGTCGCGTCCCGGCACAGCAACCGCAGCGAGCCGTCGCCCGCGAAACACCGCCGCGCCTCTTCGATCGGGTCCCACAGCCGTCCGTCGGGCGTGCGGATCCAGAAGTCGCCGCCCGACGTCCACCACTCGGCGCCGGTCTGACGGGCGATCACCTCACCGGCGTACGCGCCGAGACCGCGCAGTACGTTCTCCACGGCGGCGAACGGCGTGCCCTCGCCGCGCAGCCCCTCGATCATCCGGTCGACCCGCCACAGGCTCTGCGCCGAGTAGTCGAGCCGCAGCCGCGCCCCCTCACGCATCGTCGCCACCGCGTCCGCCGCCCACCGCACCGGCTTCGAAGCGGCTGGGGGCCTGGTTTCCTGCTGAGTCGTCACATTCTTGAGAGCGTGCCCGAACAGGGTTTCGTCACCCGGATCCGAGGGCTGCCCGGGACCGGTGCAGGACCGCCGCACCTCCACCCCAGCACAGGCACAGGACTCCCTCAGGAACCAGGTTTACGCGGCAGTCCGGGTTGACGCGAGAGTGACGCTTCGCCGCTCCCGTGCGCTCCAGTCACTGATGAGCATGTACTTCCATCTCCGCGCGGTGCCGCCCCCGGCGCTGCGCAACAGCGCGACCTGGTTCCAGCGCCTCTTCGAGGACGACTGGGACACCGTGCGGGAGCGGATCGGCCGGCATCGAGAGGAGGTGCTCGACAAGCTGTACGGCGAGGTCGAGCTCCTCTACTGCGGCATCCCCCCGAACCACGCACCGGAAGGCCCCCGCACCCATGTGGTCATGGGCGGCCGCCCGGTGTTCCACACCGGCTCGTCCCTGCCCCCGTTCCTGCTGCTCACCGCGTCCCAGGTGACCGGGGTCGCCGAGTACCTGAAGGCGGCCGACTTCGACGACCTGTGGCGGCACGCGCGCGTGCAGCTGCTGCGGCCGTACGGCGCGCCGGACGCGGAAGCCGAGATGCGCGGCCTCTTCGCGGCGACCCACCGCGACCTGACCGCCTTCTACGCGCAGACGGCCGACTACGGCGACGCGGTGGTGAAGTGGCTGATGAGCTGACGGCCCGGGAGGGACCTGGCGGTCACGGGCGTGCGTGGCGTCAGGCCCTCCCCCGAGCCCGCCGCGACACCACCGCCCGCAGCACGCGCCGCCCTTCCGTCGACACCTCCAGCGCCCGGCGCAGTCCACCCGCACCGTGCTGGGCGAGGAGCTCCAGGACGCTCACCTGGCGGCGCAGCTCGGCGGCGACGAGCGGCGACATGCCCGGCGCACGGCCCTCGACGGCAGCCCCACCCGCCCGAACGGAGTCGAGAGCCCGAGGCAGGGCATCGGCCGAGGTCGCCTCGCCCTCCGCGGGATCGAGCAGCCGGTGTATCTGCAGCGAGGCGACCGAGCAGGCGTCGGCCCATATGCGTGCCTCGGGGGCGGACCGTACGGCAGGAGCGGCGGCCAGCATCCGCCGGGCGAGCAGCGCGGCCTCGTCCTCGACGTCCTCGTCGTCCACGACCTCCGCGATGCCCAGCTTCGCGCGCACCTGGTCCAGCAGTTCGCCCCACGCGGCCGGGTCCCCGCCGGCCGCGAGGTTCGCCCACAGCGGCCGCAGCACCTCGTCGTCACCGCCCAGCAGGGGCACACACCGATCCAAACAAGCCAACCCGCTGGCGGCCAGTCCGCGTTCGTCGGCCTGAGCGATCAGTTCCACCAGGCTCATCCACGCCTCCCTAAGCGGGTCAGTCATGAGGGTCGGGGCCCCCGCACAGGCCCCTGGGAAGGCTCCTTCCTTAACGGAGCCCGCACTTCCCCTTACTGCGTGCAACGGCCCGTGAGTGTCACAGGGGCACGACGCCGAGCCGGTCGAGCAGCCGGAAGAAGAGGTTTTCGGCCATTGGGTCCGCTTCAGCGGTGAGTACGTCGATCAGCGACTCGGCGTTCACCTCGTGCCCGGCCTCGGCGGCCCAGGCGACGGCCCGCTCGGCGGCGTCAGGAGGTTCGAGGAAGTAGTCCTCGACCGTGAGCCCGTCCTCGCCGAGGTACCCGGCCATCGCGTCGCGTGCCAGGCAGGTCGTCCACGCCCCGTTCTCGGGCGCCGCGGCCTCCACGACCACGCAGTCGCTGTCCATGACGTACCCGAAGAGCGCGGGCGCCCCGGTCTCGCGGGCCAGGGCGTTCATGCTCCCGACCTCGCCCTCCCCGCTCGGGTACTCCCACACCTGCCACCCGCCCGGCGCCTGATCGCGCAGGGTCATGCCCTCGGCGCCCGCCAGCGCGTCCAGCTCCGCCAGCGGCCGCTCGCCGCGGCCCACGACGAAGTACCCCCAGTAGCCCATCCCGGTTCCCCCTGGCTGCTCGGTTCGGCTCGGGCCGAATACACCACAGTCGTACGCGGGTTCGCAGCCGTATGGGCCAAATCCACGGCTCAGCTGAGCCGGTCGGCGAGCGCCCTGAACTCCGTCCAGGACAGCTCCGGCTTCCCCGCGTCCCACAGCTTCTGCACCGTGGCCCGCAACGGCATCCGGATCCCGGCCGCGACCTGCGCCTGAGTCTGTGCGTTGGAGAGGTCGCACCACACCGCGAAGGACCCGCCCAGGATCTGGTCGTCGTAGGCGGCCGGCACGGCCGCCGTCCCCCGCACGACCCGCGGCGTCCACTGCTCGTAGATCCGCTCGCCCGTGGGATAGACGAAGGTCTGCGGCTGCCCGAGCACGTAGTACAGGAACTCGTCATTGTAGTTGATCAGCTCACGCCCGGCCTTCAGATACTCCACCGGCACCCGCGCACCGATCTCCTTGCCCGTCCAGTACGCGACCTGGATCTCCTTGTCCGGCTGCACGGACGAGTCGCGGAAGAACCCGTCGTTCCAGGCGCGGGGGAGCCGGTCGTGGGCCCGGACGGTGTCGGCGCGGTCGTTGAGCCACCCGGTGGTCAGGTCGGCGACGGTCCCGCCGGAGCCGTAGGCCTCCCGCGCGGCGGCGGCGAGCTGCGGATAGGTCGCCTCCGGGTCGGACACGGTCAGCGCCTGGTACTCGTCCCCGCCGAGATGCCACTGCCCGCCGGGAAAGAGACCGACGTACTCGTTGAGCAGATCGTCGACGATCGCGGCGGAGTCGGGGTCGGAGATGTCGATCGCCCCGCGCGTGGCGACTCCCGACACGTTCCGCAACTGCAGCTCCGGGTGCGCGGCGATGACCGCCCCGAGATGCCCGGGCGAGTCGATCTCGGGCACGACGGTGATGTGCCGGTCGGCCGCCAGCTTGACGATCTTCCTGACCTGGGCCTTGGTCAGATGCTGCTGGGACACGATCTCGGGATGCGAATCGGACTCGATCCGAAACCCCTGGTCGTCGGAGAAGTGCAGCCCCAGCTGGTTGAACTTCAGGTCCCCCAGCTCCCGCACCCGCTCCTCGATCCAGTCGGCGGTGAAGTGCTTGCGGGCGATGTCGAGCATGAACCCGCGCACGGGCTTGGCCGGCTCGTCCCGCACGACCCCCTCCGGCGCCGTACCCCCGCCGTGCACCTCCTGCTTGAGCGTCCGCGTCCCGTAGAAGACCCCCGCCTCACCCGCCCCGCTGATGGTCACCCGCCCACCGCGCACGGTCATGGTGTACGACTCCGGGTCCGCGCCTTCGTCGTCGTTCAGCGCCAGCCGCAGGTCCCCGGCCCGCACGTCGTCCTTCTCGCCGGCGTACGTCAGCCCCAGCTCACTGGCGACGAGCCGCCCCTCGTCGGCGAGCTCCGCGTCGCTCACGACGACCCGCTCCCCGCGCGCCGGACGCCAGCCGGGCCCGCGGGCGGCGGTGTGGGAGGTCACGGCCGGGATGGTGCGGGGGGCCTTCGAGAGCGGGTACGACCGGGTGGGCTTCGGAGTCGGGCTGGCCTTCTTCCTCGGCGCGGAGGGCGAAGCGGCCTCGGACGTGCCCGCGGCCGACCTCCCCTGCTGCGACCCGGCCGACCCTCCGTCGTCGCCGGTGGCCAGGAGCCCGAGGCTCACACCGGCGGCGACCGTCACGACGACCACTGCGACGATCAGCACCCACGTCTGCTTCAGCGCCCGCTTCGCCGGAGCCCGGCGCCTGTGCTTGTGCTGGCTCACGGCGCCAACCTAGGCCCTGGAACCACCCTCAGGCGTCCACCACACGTTCCGAAACTCTCCCGTTCGGCTGAAATTCGGGCATCCGTCGGACACCTCACGCCCACACTCGGTAACGTGGCGCCACTCCTGCCCCAGAATCCCCTGCCGAAACCCACGTGACGCCCACACACCTTCCTGGCCCAGTCGCCATACCGTCGCTGCCCGAGCAGACCCGAACTCCACCGTCCCCCACCGCGCTGGAGTCCTTCAACACTGCCCCCGCCGACGAAATCCTGCGAATTCTCCGAACCTGCCTCCGCAGCCCCCGCTGGGCCACCCGCATCGCCGACCACCGCCCCTACCCCGACGTGGACTCCCTGTTGGCGGCTTCGGACGAGGCGGCGTACGACCTGGCACCGGCTGATCTGGCGGAGGCACTGGCAGGAGAAACGTTGCCTGTACTGCCGGAGGGGGCGTACGGGGCGGCGTATACGGCCATGAGTGCCGCGAATGCTGCATACGAGGCGAGGTTCGGCCACGCGTTCGTCATCTGCCTGGACGGCCTGGCACCGAACGAGGCCCTGGACCACGTCCTCGCAGGCATCCGATCACGATTGACAAACGATCCGGAAGAAGAGCGAGTCCTTGCGGCAGAGGAACTCCGGCGCCTTGCAAGAGCACGGCTGGTCGACTCCCTAGGGGCGCGGGGAACAGCGCGACCAGCCCCAACGGCGCCGCACTCGGCAAATAACCGCACACACCGCCCAATTAGCCGCCAATAACCCATCCGCGTGCCAGTTTGATCACATACCCCGGCCCCCAGTAAGCGCCGCAGGCAACCGTGGATACGATGCTGGGGGCCGGTGGACCGTACCCGGCCGGGCCCGACCGACAGCACAAGCCGGCGCGGCCCCAATCCCCGCTCCCGGAGGACTTCCGTGCCGGCTGGAACGCTGTACCGCGGCCGGGAAGGAATGTGGTCCTGGGTGGCTCACCGAGTCACCGGCGTCCTCATTTTCTTCTTCCTGTTCGTTCACGTGCTGGACACTGCTCTGGTCCGTGTCTCCCCCGAGGACTACGACAAGGTCGTAGCCACGTACAAGACGCCGATCGTCGCGCTGCTGGAGTACGGCCTCGTCGCCGCCATCCTCTTCCACGCGCTCAACGGCCTGCGCGTCATCGCCGTCGACTTCTGGTCGAAGGGCCCGCGCTACCAGAAGCAGATGCTCTGGTCCGTCGTCGGCCTGTGGGTCGTGCTGATGCTCGGGGCGATCTACCCCGTCCTCGGCCACGCCGCTCGTGAACTGTTCGGGAGCTGACGCACATGTCCACTGCTGAAACGACCGCGACCGGTATCGGCCCCGTCGAGGGCGAGTCCCTCTACAACGTCGACAACCCGGCTCCCTTCATCGAGGCCCCGCGCAAGCGCACCAAGAAGACCCCGAAGTCCACGCGGGGCAACTTCGAGATGGCCGCCTGGCTCTTCATGCGCCTGTCCGGCGTCGTGCTGGTCGTCCTGGTCCTCGGCCACCTGCTGATCCAGCTCGTGCTGGACGGCGGCGTGTCGAAGATCGGCTTCGCCTTCGTGGCGGGCCGCTGGGCGAGCCCCTTCTGGCAGGTCTGGGACCTGCTGATGCTCTGGCTCGCGATGCTGCACGGCGCCAACGGCCTGCGCACGGTCATCAACGACTACGCGGAGCGCGCGAACACCCGCCTGTGGCTCAAGGGCCTGCTCTACACCGCCACGGTGTTCACCATCCTGCTGGGCACGCTGGTGATCTTCACCTTCGACCCGAACATCCGCTAGGCACGGGGCTGAGGTAATCCACTCATGAAGATCCACAAGTACGACACCGTCATCGTCGGCGCCGGTGGCGCGGGCATGCGCGCGGCCATCGAGTCCACGAAGCGCAGCCGCACCGCGGTCCTGACGAAGCTCTACCCGACCCGCTCCCACACGGGCGCCGCGCAGGGCGGTATGGCCGCCGCGCTGGCCAACGTGGAGGAGGACAACTGGGAGTGGCACACCTTCGACACGGTCAAGGGCGGTGACTACCTGGTCGACCAGGACGCCGCCGAGATCCTGGCGAAGGAGGCCATCGACTCGGTCCTCGACCTGGAGAAGATGGGCCTGCCGTTCAACCGGACGCCCGACGGGACGATCGACCAGCGCCGCTTCGGCGGTCACAGCCGTAACCACGGTGAGGCGCCGGTGCGCCGGTCCTGCTACGCGGCGGACCGCACCGGCCACATGATCCTCCAGACGCTGTACCAGAACTGCGTCAAGGAGGGTGTGGAGTTCTACAACGAGTTCTACGTCCTGGACCAGCTGATCACCGAGGTCGACGGCGTCAAGAAGTCGGCCGGTGTCGTCGCCTACGAACTGGCGACCGGTGAGATCCACGTCTTCCAGGCGAAGGCCGTGATCTACGCGTCCGGCGGCTGCGGCAAGTTCTTCAAGGTGACGTCGAACGCGCACACGCTGACCGGTGACGGCCAGGCGGCGGTCTACCGTCGCGGGCTGCCGCTGGAGGACATGGAGTTCTTCCAGTTCCACCCGACCGGCATCTGGCGCATGGGCATCCTGCTGACGGAGGGCGCCCGCGGTGAGGGCGGCATCCTCCGCAACAAGGACGGCGAGCGCTTCATGGAGAAGTACGCGCCGGTCATGAAGGACCTCGCGTCCCGTGACGTCGTCTCCCGCTCCATCTACACGGAGATCCGCGAGGGCCGCGGCTGTGGTCCCGAGGGCGACCACGTCTACCTGGACCTGACCCACCTCCCGCCGGAGCAGCTGGACGCCAAGCTGCCCGACATCACCGAGTTCGCGCGGACGTACCTCGGCATCGAGCCCTACACGGACCCGATCCCGATCCAGCCCACCGCGCACTACGCGATGGGCGGCATCCCGACGAACGTCGAGGGTGAGGTCCTCAGCGACAACACGACGGTGGTCCCGGGCCTGTACGCGGCCGGCGAGGTCGCCTGCGTGTCGGTGCACGGCGCCAACCGCCTGGGCACGAACTCCCTGCTGGACATCAACGTGTTCGGCCGCCGGGCCGGCATCGCGGCGGCGGAGTACAGCCAGAAGGCGGAGTTCGTCGAGCTCCCGGAGAACCCGGCGGAGCTCGTCGTCGAGCAGGTGGAGCAGCTGCGCACCTCCACCGGCACCGAGCGGGTGGCGACGCTCCGCAAGGAGCTGCAGGAGACCATGGACGCCAACGTCATGGTGTTCCGCACGGAGCAGACGATCAAGACGGCCGTGGAGAAGATCGCGGAGCTCCGCGAGCGCTACAAGAACGTCTCGATCCAGGACAAGGGCAAGCGGTTCAACACCGACCTGCTGGAGGCCATCGAGCTGGGCAACCTGCTCGACCTGGCCGAGGTCATGGCGGTGTCGGCGCTGGCCCGCAAGGAGTCCCGCGGCGGTCACTACCGCGAGGACTACCCGAACCGAGACGACGTCAACTTCATGCGCCACACCATGGCGTACCGCGAGGTGGGCGACGACGGCGCCGAGTCCATCCGTCTCGACTACAAGCCGGTCGTCCAGACCCGCTACCAGCCGATGGAGCGTAAGTACTGATGGCTACCCCCGTTATGGACAAGGTGGAGGCAGAGTCCGCCGCGTCCCCCTACATCACGGTCACCTTCCGGGTCCGCCGTTTCAACCCGGAGGTCTCGGCCGAGGCGACCTGGGAAGACTTCCAGCTGGAGATCGACCCGAAGGAGCGCGTCCTCGACGGTCTGCACAAGATCAAGTGGGACGTCGACGGCACGCTGACCTTCCGCCGTTCCTGCGCCCACGGCATCTGCGGCTCGGACGCGATGAGGATCAACGGCAAGAACCGTCTTGCCTGCAAGACCCTCATCAAGGACATCAACCCCGAGAAGCCGATCACGGTCGAGCCCATCAAGGGCCTCACGGTCCTGAAGGACCTCGTGGTCGACATGGAGCCGTTCTTCCAGGCGTACCGCGACGTCATGCCCTTCCTCATCACGAAGGACACGAACGAGCCGACGCGTGAGCGTTTCCAGACGGCCGAGGACCGCGAGCGCTTCGACGACACGACGAAGTGCATCCTCTGCGCCGCCTGCACCTCCTCGTGCCCGGTGTTCTGGAACGACGGCCAGTACTTCGGCCCGGCCGCCATCGTCAACGCGCACCGCTTCATCTTCGACTCGCGTGACGAGGCCGGCGAGCAGCGCCTGGAGATCCTGAACGACAAGGACGGCGTCTGGCGCTGCCGCACGACCTTCAACTGCACCGATGCCTGCCCGCGCGGCATCGAGGTCACGAAGGCGATCGCGGAAGTCAAGAAGGCACTGATCACGCGCCGGTTCTGACGTCGTTTGACGTACGGCTGTGAGGGCCCCGTTCCCGGTGGGAGCGGGGCCCTCTGGCGTGCGGAAACACGTTCGGGTGAACGTGATCGTGAAGGACGTGCGGGTGGTGTCCGGCCTACGATGATGCTCTCGACACCAGCCCACAGGAGGCACGCAATGTCCGCTGCATCCGTCGAGCGGCCCCACGAGGCCCGTCCGCTGATCGCGCAAGCCAATCGGCTCATGGACCGCAATCCGGGCTACCGCGTCGAGATCATCGGAGGCCAGATCCTCGTGTCCCCGCCCCCGGACGCCGCCCCCGCCCGCGCCCTGAGCCGTCTCATGAGCCCGTTCAATGTCGCAGGCTTGGGAGACGGCGAGACCGAAGTGCTCCAAGGCGTCGGGCTCTGGCTGCCTGATGGCGAGGACTACGCCATCCCGGACCTCGTCGTCGTCGATGCCGATATCGACGATCACCTCATCGAGAACAACTGCTACGACCCCGCCTGCTTCCGTCTCGTCCTGGAAGTCACCTCCAGCAACTACCGCACTGACCTGCGTGACAAGGTTGCCGCATACGCTCAGGCGAAGATCCCGGTGTACGTCATCATCAACCGCAAACACCAACGCGTTCATGTCCTGACCGACCCCACCGGGGACGAGTACGCAAACCACCGTCCCCACGCCCCCGGCGAAGTGGTCGCCCTCCCCGACTCCATCGGCGCCAAGGTCACCCTGGACGTGGCGGAGATCCTTGAAGCGGGCCAGCCGAAGAAGCGATGAGGCGGGGCAAGTCTAAAAAAAAGGGGGCATCCCTTGGGGGCCGCGCGCTTACCGTGCACCGGCCTTACGCATGAGTTCCTCGGCCGCCTCCCGGTCACCCGAGAGGAAGGGGTGCACCAGTTCGACGTAACGCACTTGGCCTTCCAACGACTTCTTCATCTGCTTCTGATTACGGGCGCTGAACGACACACCGCCCCTCTTCTCGACGACACCTGCCGCGATGGCCAGCTGCTCGACATTGGCCTTGATCTTGCCGGTCTCCGTTTCAAGGACCGCGCTGACCCTGACATGGACTTCGAACCACTCGAAGTAGAACTCGTACGTCAGGCCCCCGCTGCTGTATCGGGACGTGGCGAGCAACAAGTCGGATCTGCGTTCACCCGGCCCCTCCAGCCCCCACCTCTCGGCCGCTTCCGCGAACAGCGCCCGCACCTCCGCGAAGAACACCTTCGCCGCCGGAACACCCATCCCGTCCCCCTCACGCGATCAAGACACCCCAGGCTCCTTCCTCAGCCAACTCCCCTGTCGCCACTGTGACTTGTGGGAAAGCGGTTGCACACTTTCCGCATGGCACTTCTGAGGAAAGCAGCCGCCGCAATCTCCACCGCAGCGACCGTACTGCTCGCAATACCCGCCACATCATCGGCGACCCCCACGTCCTACGGAACCCTGGCCCGGGAGAACTTCGACCGTCTCCCCCTGGGCCCGGTGACGGCCGGCAGCGGATGGAGCGCCGACACCTCCAACGGCAGCCTGACCGTCGCCCCCAGCAGCACCGGCCACGGCCGCGAACTCCGCGTCCACACCGAGGGCAACGGCCGGGCCTTCCTCGTCTTCCCCGACCTGACCGCCCCCGGCAACAGCTACTGGGCCCGCCTCCGCCTCCGCGTCGACGCCTTCCCCACGGCCCCCGACTGGGCCCACTGGACGATCGCCGAGGCATCCGGCTCGGACTCCCCCACACTGGTCCGGCCCCTGGGCGGCCAGTACGCCCCCACCGACAAGGGCAACTTCTGGGGCGTCGGCTCCGACCTCGGCCCCACGGGCGACTGGACGTCGTGGAAGACATCGGCGCCTGCCACGGCAGGCAAGTGGCAGTGCGTCGAATTCCACCTGGACGCCGCCGACAACCGCGTCACCGTCTACTTCGACGGCGTCGAGCAGCCCGACCTCACGGTCTCCACCGACCACCACGGTGGCACCTCGGATCCCTTCACCTTCCCCACCTTCGACAAGCTGAAGCTGGGCTGGCAGCTCTACCAGGCCGACCCGACGCCGTCGTCGTACGACATCCGAATGGACGACATCGCGGTGAGCACGCGGAGGGTGGCCGGCTGCTGAGGCCGACGCCGGAGCCGACCGTCAGGCCCGGCTCAGGGTGACAATCACCGGCTCCGGCGAATCATCCCCTTATTCTGACGGAATGTCAGATGACGAGTCGTACGAACTGCTCGGGTTCGACAACGTGCTGCTGCCGGTCAGCGACCTCGGTGAGGCCGTCCGGTTCTACGAGCGGGCCGGGTTCACGGTCGGGTTCCGGCTCGACGAGGCCGGGATCGCGCTGCTGAAGGTCGGGGGCGAGACCCCCGGCATCCTGCTGCGGCAGGAGGAGGAGTTGAGGTATCGGACGCCGCCGTGGCCCTCCCCGCGCGTGTGGCTGGAGGTGCCGGACGCGCGGGCGGCGGCGCGGGCGTTGACCGACGCGGGCATCGCGCCGCTCGACGAGCCGTTCTCGGTGGCCACCGGGTGGACCGTCGAGATGGCCGACCCCTGGGGAAACGTCATCGGGTTCACGGACTACTCCAAGCGGCCGGAACTCGCGCGCAGGCTGTGACGGCGCCCCGGACAACACTCCCGACGGGACTCCCGGCGAGACTCCCGGCGGAGGCGTGACGCAGGCCTCACTCAAGTGAGTTGAACATGTTCAAAGCCAGGTCTACTGTCTTCCTCGACAGCATTTTGAACGTGTTCAGAAGGGGGAGGCAATGGACCGCACGGTCATCGCCTACGTCATCTACCTGGTCGTCAGCATCGCGCTGACCATCTGGGTGGCCCGCACTCTCAGCCGCAACGGACGGATCTTCCTCGCCGACGTGCTGCGCGGGAACGAGAAGCTCGCGGACGCCGTGAACCACCTGCTGGTGGTCGGCTTCTACCTCGTCAACCTCGGCTTCGTCGCGCTGTACCTGAGCGACGACGGAACCGTCCTCGACACCCGCGGCATCTTCGAGGCCCTGTCGACCAAGCTCGGCGTGGTGCTGCTGGTGCTCGGCGTGATGCACCTGGGCAACGTCTACGTACTCAACAAGATCCGGCGGCGCGGGGTGCTGGAGCAGGAGCAGATGCCGCCGGTCACGCCGCAGGACTGGGTCGCTCCGTCGGCCGGGGCGTGAACGACGTGGCCGGCGTGACGGACGACGCCGTCGCGATGGCGGGCGCGGGTCCGGGCACGGTCGGCGGGCCCCAGGCCTCGCGCCCCGGGCCCGCCGCCCCGGTCCGCCGACTGACCGTCCTCTACGACGCGCAGTGCTCCCTGTGCACCTTCCTGCGCGACTGGCTCGTACGGCAGCCGCAGTTGGTGCCGCTGGAGCTGGTGCCGGCCGGGTCGGACGAGGCCCGGCGGCGCTACCCCGGCCTCGACCACGGCGCCACCCTCGAGGAGATCACCGTCGTCGGCGACGCCGGGCAGGTCTACCGGGGCACCGCCGCCTGGATCGTCACCCTGTGGGCCCTGCGCGAGCACCGGCCGCTCGCCCATCGCCTCAGCACCCCGTCGGGGGCACGCCTCGCCAAGGGGGCCGTACTCGCCGCCGCCAAGTGGCGCGGGGCGCAGTGGGGCGGGACGCGGCAGGGCGGAGCGCAAGGGGGCGGACGGGTCTACCGGCACGCGGACGGGTGGTCGTACGACCCGCATCAGGGCTGGACGTACAACCCGCCCGGCTGCGACAGCGGCACCTGCGCGACAGGGTGAGGCCGGGAACCAAAGGGCCCAACTCATCCTGAACGGCGCGATTTCCGACCCTGTTTTGGCATGCGCCCTTCCAAAACGGTGCTCGGGTTGGCACGCTGCCTCCCGGTTCTCCACTCCGCACCCGCACCGACTGTCTGTCCGCTCTGTCTGTCCGCCGGACGGCCCACCCGGTCGCCCGGTCCCCCCATCGCAGAAGGAGTACGCGTGAGAGGCATACCCGGCGTCACCCGCATACCCCGCCCCCTCCTCGGCGCCCTGGTCGGCGTCACCGCGCTGCTCACCGCCGGCGCCCTGGCCACCCCCGCGAGCGCCGCGCCGAGGTCCGACACCTCGACCGCCGTCAGCGCGGTCTCGGCCGGCGCACAGCAGCAGGCCCGTGACTTCTGGACGTCGCAGCGGATGCGCGAGGCGACCCCGCTCGACCTGGTGACCGTCAACGGCCACTTCGACGGCGGCTCGGCGCCCCGCAAGGGCCCGGCGGCCACCGTCGCGCCCAGCTCCCCGGCCGCGGCGGTCGGCAAGGCCGTCTCCGACATCGGCCTGATGGCCTTCCCGAACACCGGCGGCCAGTGGAGCGGCGGCGGGGCGGTCGTCTCCACGGCGGGGCAGGTGTTCTTCAGCTACCAGGGCCGTACGGCGTCCTGTTCCGGCAACGCCGTCACCAGCGCCAACAAGAGCACCGTGATCACGGCGGGCCACTGCGTGAAGCTGGAGGGCGCCTGGCACACCAACTGGGTGTTCGTGCCCGGCTACCACGACGGGCAGGCCCCCTACGGCCGGTGGACCGCGTCCAAGACCCTGTCCACCCCGCAGTGGACGGCGAGCGAGGACATCAACTACGACGTCGGCGCCGCCGTCGTCGCCCCGCTGGACGGCAAGCTGCTCACGGACGTCGTCGGCGGGCAGGGGCTGGCCTTCAACACCGGCTACAACCTGCGCATGTACTCCTTCGGCTTCCCGGCCGCCGCTCCGTACGACGGCGAGAAGTTCATCTACTGCAGCGGCACCACCAACCGGGACTTCCTGCTGTCCAACGACCACGGCATGAACTGCAACATGACCGGCGGCGCCAGCGGCGGCCCCTGGTTCACGCAGTTCAACGAGTCCACGGGCACCGGCCTGCTGTCCTCGGTGAACAGCTTCAAGTACAACTTCCTGCCGAACCGGATGTACGGCCCGTACTTCGGCGCCGACGCCCAGAACCTCTACCAGACGGCACAGACCTCCTGACGTCCGACCGAAACACCACTCGTTAGGCTCTCGTTCCGTGTCCTCGAAGAACGACAGCCCTGAACAGGGCGACGCACCCAGCAAGTCCGAGCAGACCCGCGCGCTGATCCTGGAGACCGCCATGCGGCTGTTCCAGGAGCGCGGCTACGACAAGACGACGATGCGGGCGATCGCCCAGGAGGCCGGGGTCTCCGTCGGCAACGCGTACTACTACTTCGAGGGCAAGGAACACCTGGTCCAGGGCTTCTACGACCGGCTCGCCGCCGAGCACCGGGCGGCGATCCGGGACGTCCTGGCCACGGAGACCGACCTGGAGGCGCGGCTGGCGGGCGTGCTGAAGGTGTGGCTGGACATCGCCACGCCGTATCACGAGTTCGCGGTGCAGTTCTTCAAGAACGCCGCCGATCCCGCCAGCCCGCTCAGCCCCTTCTCCGCCGAGTCGGAGCACGCGCGCGTGGAGGCCATCGACATCCATCGCCAGGTGCTGGCGGGCGCGACGAAGACCAAGGTGCCCGAGGAGCTCCGGGACGTACTGCCCGAGATGATGTGGCTCGCCCAGATGGGGCTGGTCCTGTACTGGGTGTACGACCGGACCGAGGGGCGCGAGCGCAGCTACCGGCTCGCCGAGCGGGGCGCCCGGCTGACCGCGCGGGGCGTCTCGCTGGCGCGGTTCCGGGTGCTGCGGCCGTTGGTGCGCGAGGTGCACGACCTGTTCACGGACTTCCTACCGGGGATGACGAACGCGGTGCCGGACCCGGCGAAGGGAAAGCAGGACAAGAAGGGCAAGGCGGAAGGGTAGGCGGACGCGGAAGGGGCGCCCGCCGAGGACGAGCGCCCCTGAACCCCGTGCACCGGCCGTCAGTTGACGGCGTCCACCTCACCCTCGGCCGGCTCGCCCTCCGCCAGCTCGACGTCGTACACCAGCGGCCCGTCCGCCACGACCACCTGCCCCGCCCGGGACCCGTACGACGTTGCGGCCGTCGCCAGCAGATACGTCCCCGGCGCCGGCACCGAGACGATGTACGACCCGTCGGCCAGGGACGTCACCCGGTCCAACTGACGCCCGCCCTTCGTCAGCAGCGTCACCGCCGCGCCCTCGACCGGCCCACCGTCGGCGGTGCGGACGAAGCCGTGGACGGCCGAGGGCCGGCCCGCCACGACCGGCTCCTCCTCGGCCACCGGCGCCTCCTCCTTCGGCTCGACCGCCAGATGCGGCAGCCGCTTCTCCAGCCCGCCCGGCAGCCACCAGTTCGACTTGCCGAGCATGTGCATCGCGGCCGGCACCAGCGCCGTACGCAGGATGAAGGCGTCCAGGGCGACGGCGGCCGCGAGGCCGATGCCCGCCATCGCGCCCTCCATGTCGCCGCTCAGCACGAACGCGCTGAACACGCAGATCATGATCAACGCGGCGGAGTTGATGACCCGGCTGGTCTCCGCGAGGCCGACGCGCACCGCGCGCGCGTTGTCCTTCGTGTGCACCCACTCCTCGTGCATCCGGCTCACCAGGAACACCTGGTAGTCCATGGAGAGGCCGAACAGCAGGGACAGCATGATGACCGGCAGGAACGAGGTGATCGGTCCCTCCTTGCCTACGCCGATCAGCTCGGTGCCCCAGCCCCACTGGAAGATCGCCACCAGGACGCCGAAGGACGCGGCGGCCGCGATGAGGTTCATGAGCGCTGCCGTCAGCGGGACCACCAGCGAGCGGAAGGCCACCAGCAGGAGCAGGAAGCCGAGCGCGATGATCGTCGCGACGAAGTACGGCAGGCGGTCGCCGGTGACCGACGCGAAGTCCTTGAAGACCGCCGTCACCCCGCCGACATGCGCCTCGGCACCGGACTGCGGGATCACGTCGTCCCGCAGGCGGTCGATCAGCTGGTCGGTCTGCTCGGACTGGGGGGAGGTGGTCGGGACCACCTGGATCACCGTGACGCCGTTCGCGGGCGGCACGGCGGCCGCCTGGGCGACGCCCTCGGCCGACCGGATCGCGTTGACCAGGCCTTGCGGTGCGTCGCCCTCGACGACCACCTGGAGCGGGCCGTTGAAGCCGGGGCCGAAGCCCTCGGCGAGCAGGTCGTAGGCCTGCCGGGTCGTGGTCGACTCCTGGTGGTTGCCCTGGTCGGTGGCGCCGAGGCGGATCGACAGCACGGGGATCGCGAGGACCGCCATGACGACGAGGGCCAGCGCCGCGACCGGGCGCGGACGCCTTTGGACGTACGCCGACCAGCGCGCCGCAAGTCCGCTCGCCTCCGCCGGCTCCGGTCCCGCCGCGGCGAGCCGGCGCCGCTGCCGGCGGCTGAGCACCCGCATGCCGAGCAGGCCGAGGAGAGCGGGCAGCAGGGTGATCGCGGCCAGCACGCTCAGCACGACCGTGAGCGAGGTCGCGATGACCACGCCGTCCAGGAAGCGCATGTTCATCACCAGCATCCCGGCGAGCGCGATGCACACCGTGCCGCCGGCGAACAGCACCGCGCGGCCGGAGGTGTTGAGGGCGGTCACGGCCGCCTCCTCCGGCTTCATGCCGCGCAGGATGCCGCGCCGATGCCGGGTGACGATGAACAGGGCGTAGTCGATGCCGACGCCGAGGCCGATCAACGAGCCGAGCAGCGGGGCCACTTCGGGCACGTCCGCGACATGGCTCATCAGCATCGTCGCGATCATGCCGGTGCCGACGCCCGCGATCGCCACGACGATCGGCAGCAGCATCGCGAAGAGCGAGCCGAAGGCGAGGAACAGCACCACCGCCGCCGCGAGGATCCCGACCGCCTCCGCCGTGCCCTGCGGCGGTTCCTGGGTGCGGGCGATCGCCTGGCCGCCCAGCTCGACCTGGAACCCGTCACGTTCGGCGGCCTGCGCCGTGTCAACGACGCCCTCGATCAGCTCCTTGGGGACCCCGTTCGCCTGCTCGGTGAAGGTGATCTGGGCGTACGCGATCCGCCCGTCCCGGCTGATCTGCGCGCCTCCCTGGGCCGCGTACGGGTCGGTGACCTCACCGACGCCCTTCATGCGCCCGATCTCCGCCAGCGCTGGCTCGATCCGGGACCGTACGGAGTCGTCCCGTACGGATGCCCCTTCGTCCCCGTCCACCTTCCACACCACCGTGTCGGTGTCGCCCGCGCGCTCCGGGAAGGCCTTCTCCATCAGGTCGTACGCGGTCGCGGAGTCCGTGTCCGGGAGGGAGAAGACGTTCGCGTAGTTCGTGCCCGCGGCCGAACTCGCCGCGCCCAGGCCGAACAGCGCCCCCAACCACAGCAACAGGACCACCAGCCGGTGCCGATAGCACCACCGTGCCAATGCAGCCACGCTCAACGCTCCTTATTCGGTTCGGTCGGTCCCCCAGGTCCTGGGCAACAGGATTGGTGGCGCCGCGCGCGCGTGGCAGTCGACGGCCATGACTCTCAAGGAACTCCAAAGGGCGAACCCGCCCGACTGTCAGTGGCCCCGCCGATACTGGGGGCATGACGACGGGTTCTGGCACCGTGCTGGTCGTGGAGGACGAGGAGAGCATCGCCGACGTCCTCGCCATCGCCCTGCGCTACCACCGGTTCGAGGTCATGGTCGCGGGCACGGTCCGCGAGGCGCTCGCCCTCGCCGAGCGCACTCGGCCCGACGTGGCGCTGCTCGACGTCATGCTCCCGGACGGGGACGGCCGTGCCCTCGGGCATGAACTGCGCGAGCGGCGCCCGGACTTGGCGCTCGTCTTCCTCACCGCGCGCGACTCGCCCGCCGAGATCGTCGGCGCCCTCGGCTTCGGCGACGACTACATCACCAAGCCGTTCAACATCGACGAGGTCGTCGCCCGCATCACGGCGGTGCTGCGCCGCACCCGCCCGGCCGACGTCCTCCCGCAGCGGCCGCCCCTGCGCTACGGCGACCTGGAGCTGGACGAGACGACGTACTCGGTGCGCCGCGCGGGCCGCACCGTCGAGCTCACCCCCACCGAGTACGCGTTGCTGCGCTTCCTGGTGCGCAACGGCGGCCGGATCGTGCCCAAGGAGCAACTCCTGCGCCACGTCTGGCAGTACGAGCACACGCCGCCGGAGTCGACCGTCGTGGAGACCTACATCAGCTATCTGCGGCGCAAGCTGGACGCCCTGGGACCGCCGGTGATCACCACGCGGCGTGGCGTCGGATACGGGCTGGCATGAGGGTCCCCGGGATCCTCGACGTCTGCCGACGGCGCGGCGTCCACTCACTGCGCGGCAAGCTGACGCTGGCGAACGTGGCGCTGCTGGCCGTCGGCATCGTCGTCGCGACCGCCGTCAGCCTGATGACCGCGCGGTTCTATCTGCTCGACAAGGTCGACACCGAGCTGAAGAGTGCGCGCACCACGCTGGCGAACGCCGGGTTCACCCTGCGGCAGATCGAGTCGCTGAGCGAACTGGGCATCGCCCTGGACAGGTTCACCGACGGCGGGGCCACGGACACGGATCCGCTGCCCAGCCCGACCATGGTGTACGTCGCGGTCGACTCCGCAGGGCAGCCGGTGGCCCTGGGCCCGCTGAAGCCGACACCGCGCCAGCACGCCCTCGCGGCCGCCGCGAAGGACCCGGTCGCCCTCGCCGCCGACGAGGAGCCACGGGACGTACGCGTCGAGGGGGACCGCCACCGGATGGTCGGCGCGCGGTTGTCGGACGGGACGATCGTGCTGATCGCCGTGCCGACCGAGGGCCTGCACGAGGGCATGGGCAAGGCACTCAGGATGGATCTCGCCGTCGGCACCCTGCTGCTGGCCCTGCTCGGCTGTCTGACGATGTTCAGCGTGCGCCGCCGGATGCGGCCGCTGGAGGACATGGTCGAGACCTCGTCGGCGATCGCCGAGGGCGATCTGACCCGGCGCGTCCCTTCCAGCCGCGACCCGACCCTGGAGGTCGAACAGCTGCGGGTGGCCCTCAACTCCATGCTCCACCAGGTGGAGTCGGCGTACCGCACGCGCGAGCGCAGCGCGGCCCAGCTGCGCCGCTTCGTCGGCGACGCCTCGCACGAGCTGCGCACTCCGCTGTCCGCGATACGCGGCTACCTCCAGCTGTACGACAAAGGGATGCTCACCGACCCTGCCGAGCGCAGACGGGCCTGGGACCGGATGAACGGCGAGGTCGACCGCATGGGCCGCCTCGTCGACGAGCTGCTGACGCTCGCACGTCTCGACCAGCGCCCCGAACTGCGCTTCCGCAACGTCGACCTGAGCCGCCTGGTGCGCGAGGCCGCCGAGGATCTGCGGGTGCAGCAGCCGGAGCGGCCCCTCACGGTCGGCGCCGACGGCGCGCTCCTGGTGCACGCCGACGAGTCCGGGCTGCGGCAAGTGCTGGGCAACCTGCTGAGCAACGTCCGCACGCACACGCCGGCCGATGTGCCGGTGCGGCTGCGGGTGGAGCGGGCGGGCGGGGTCGTACGGCTGTGTGTCGAGGACAAGGGACCGGGGCTGTGCGAGGAGGATGCGGCGCGCGTCTTCGACCGGTTCTTCCGGGCCGGCGGGGGTGCGGGCAGCGGGCTGGGGATGGCGATCGTGCAGGGGGTGGTGGAGGCGCACGGCGGTGAGGTCGCGGTGCGGACGGCGCCGGGTGAGGGGCTGGCGGTGACGGTGACGCTGCCGTCGCACTGAAGCCGCCGAGGGGTGGCTTTACGGCCGTAAAGCTTTGCCGGGGCTCATGGGTTGATGTCGGCGAGTATCAGCACCCACACCGTCTTCCCGTGCCGCCCCCTGCTCCACACCCCCCACGCCGCCGCCAGGTTCTCCACCAGATGCAGGCCGCGACCGGCCTCCTCCCACTCCCCCACCGCCCTGAGCCGGGGCTCGAGTTGGCCCTCGTCCGACACCTCGATCAGGCAGGAGCCGTCGGCGAGCGCGGTCACGGCGACCTCGAACTCGCGCTCCAGGAGAGGACCGTGGCGTACGACGTTGGTGGCCAGCTCGGAGACGAGCAGCACCGCGTCCTGAAGCGCCGGATCACGTGGTCCGTGCCCCCAGTCGGCCAGGTGGTCCCGGACCCGGCGCCGGGCGAGGCCGACGGACGCCGGGTGCCGGGGCAGCCGGAAGGCGTTGCGTCTCAACACGTTTGCTCCTCACCCCGCGCACACCTCCGTCACATGGTGCAGTGCCGAGTGCCTGCCCGGCATCACCGCATGTCATGTCAAGGCAGCGTGATCGCGCCAGATCCAGGTGAGGCGCACAGATCCAGGCGAGGTGCTGGATCCCGGTGAGGTGCTAGACCCGGGTGGGGCGCTAGATCCAGGTGAGGCGCCAGAGCCGGAAGACACCGGTGCCGTCCGACAGATACTGGCCACCGCCGACTTCCTCGCTGGTGACGACGTACTCCTTGGCCTGCCACAGCGGGATCACCGGGACGTCGCGGGCCACGGCCTCCTGCAGCGAGCGGAAGTCCCGGACGGCCTCGCTGCGGTCGGCGTACTGCTGGCTGGAGGTGATCAGCCGGTCGACGGTCTTGTTGCCGTACCCGGTGTTCATGGTGCCGTCGGTGCCGACGAGCGGGCCGCCGTAGGTGTCCGGGTCGGGGAAGTCGGCGACCCAGCCGACGGCGTACGCGTCGAGCTTGCCGCTCGCCCAGCGCTTTTGGAAGTCGGTCCACTCGTAGCCCTTGAGCGTCACCTTGAACAGGCCGCTCGCCTCCAGTTGCCGCTTGATCGCGGCGGCCTCCGCGGCTGCGGAGCCGCGGCCGGTGCCGTAGCCGTAGGTGAAGCGGACGGGCAGGCTGACGCCAGCCTCGGTGAGCAGGGCGCGCGCCTTGGCGGTGCTGAGCTCGGGATAGGTGTCGAAGAACGACGTCGTGTGGCCGGTGATGCCGGTCGGGATCAGCGAGTACAGGGGGTCGACGGTCCCCTTGTACACCGTGGCGGCCAGCTTCTCGCGGTCGATCAGCCAGGCCATGGCCTGCCGGACCCGGACGTCGTGCAGGGGCGAACCCGCGCGGGTGTCGAAGTACAGGTTGCGGATCTCGGAGCTGTCGGCCTCGGAGACGCGCTGGCCCGGGTCGGCGGCGTTCAGGCCGGCGAGGACCTCGGGCGGCAGCGTGCGGGTGGCGACGTCGACCCGCTTCTCCTTCCAGGCGCTGCTGAGGGCGTCCGCGTCGGCGTAGTAGCGCAGTTCGACGGGACGGCCGGTGCCCTTGAGGGCCCCCTTGTAGTGCGAGTTGGGCGCGAGGACCGCCTTCTTGCCCCTCGTATACGCGGTCAGGGTGTACGGGCCGGTGCCGTCGACAGCGTTGTCGCCGCGGAGCGCGTCGGCCGGATACTTCTCGCGGTCGACGATGGCGCCCACCCCGGTGGCCACCTTGAGCGGGAACGTGGCGTCGGGCGAGGACAGATGGAAGGTGACCGTACGGCCGCTCGCGTTCACCGAGTTGAGGGTGTCCAGCAGCGAGGACGGGCCGACATCCGACTTGATCCGCTTGACGCGGTCGAAGGAGTACTTGACGTCCTCGGCGGTCATGGCGCGCCCGCTCGGGAAGGTGAGGCCCTCGCGCAACTCGCAGCGATAGGTCTTGAGGTCGGCGCCGTCGAAGGTGCAGCTCTGGGCCGCGTCCGGCACGGGTGTGACGCCGCCCGGCTCGAAGGTCAGCAGCGACTGGAAGACGTTGTTGAACAGCGCCCAGGAACCGGCGTCATAGGCACCGGCCGGGTCCAGCGCCGTGACAGCGTCCGTCGTGCCGACCGTGATGGTCCTGTCCTCGTTCTGCTGTGACGGCAACAACTGCCAGCCGCCCACTCCCACGGCCGCCAGCACGAGCAGCGTCGCGAGAATCCGCATGCGAACCGAACGCATGGGTGTGCCCTCTCCCCAGGCCCTCGAAGGGCCCCCGCATGAGCAATGGATTTGAGCCACTCCCCTAAGTGGCGCGCACACCTAATCACATGGGTTTCATCAGGGGGAAGAGGATTCTGGCGACATGGGAAAGAACTTACCTACGGGTGTTTCCGGCAGGTTTCACAGGCTGTTCACAGGTGGGGAGTGGCGCCCCTGCCGAGGCCTGCGCCATCAGGCCTGACGGGACGCCAGCTCGATCACCGTGATGTCCGACGGGGCGCCCACGCGCGTCGGCGGGCCCCAGGCGCCCGCGCCCCGGCTGACGTACAGCTGGGTGTCGCCGTAGCGCTCCAGGCCGGCCAGGGTCGGGTTGGCCAGGTCCGCGACGAGGTTGCCGGGCCAGAGCTGCCCGCCGTGGGTGTGGCCGGAGAGCTGGAGGTCGACGCCGTGGTCGACGGCGTCGTGGATCTGGACCGGCTGGTGGGCGAGGAGCACACACGCGCGTGCCCTGTCCCGGTCGCCGAGGGCCTTGGCGAAGTCGGGGCCCTGGCCCTCGCTCTCGCCCGCGACGTCGTTGACGCCGGCCAGGTCGAAGTGGGGCAGCTCGGTGCGCGCGTTCTCCAGCGGGCGCAGGCCCAGGCGGCGTACCTCGTCGACCCACTGCTCGGCGCCCGAGAAGTACTCGTGGTTGCCGGTGACGAAGAACGCGCCATGTCTCGCCCGGAGTTGGGCGAGCGGGGCCGCCGCCGGACCGAGGTCCTTCACGCTGCCGTCCACCAGGTCGCCGACCACTGCGATGAGGTCGGGCTGGGTGCCGTTGATCGTGTCGACGACCTTCTGGGCGAAGCCCCGGCCCAGGACCGGGCCCAGGTGGATGTCGCTGACGACCGCGATCCGGTAACCGTGCGCCGCGCGCGGGAGCTTGGCCAGCGGGACGGTGACCCGCTTCACCTGCGGGCCGCGCAGCACGCCGTAGGTGCCGTAGCCGACGGTTCCCACGGCAGCCGCGGCTGCGGCACCGGCGACGACTCGGGAGACGAAGAGCCGGCGGGACGGGTCCGCCGGGACCGGGTCGGGGGCCGTGGTCGGGTCGGGGGCGGTGGTCGGGTCGGTCGCGGACGACGGGGGCGGGTCGGTCTTGAGCGCTGAGGTCGGGGCGGTCGTGGGACCCGAGGTCGGTGCCGTCGTGGTCTCGGCCGACTTGGTGGCGGTTGTTGTGGCGGGTGCCGTGGCGGTTGTTGTGGCGGGTGCCGTGGCGAGTGCCGTGACCGCCGTCGCTCCCGCCGGCACGAGCTCCGGCTGCTCCGCTACGGCTTCCCCGGCGCGCGCCCGCCGTTCGACCCACCGCCGCAGCAGTGGTCGTACGACTTCACCCGCCACCACACCCAGCAGCAGGTATATCGACAGGGCCAGCCACAGGAAGCCCGGCCAGGCCAGGATCTGCTGGAGCCGGAAGGGCGCGCCCCCGCGCTCGGCGACGAGGGCACCGATCGTCAGCGCCCAGCCGCCGGCGATCACCACCACGCCCGCGCGGCGCACGAACCCGGGGCCGCGGGTCGTGTCGCGGAAGAGGCGGCGCCACACGAACCAGTTGCCCGCCACCAGGGCGGACAACACAAGCAGTGCGACAAGCGCGAAGACGATGACCACGCCGACGTTCCCTTTCCTTTGCCTGCCGAGTGAACGTCCCGGGCCTTGGCCGAGTTCCTATGACATCCGGCGCAGTGCGCGCACTCCGCGCAACCCGATGACCCCGACGACCGTCCCCAATACGAAGGAGACGACGGCGAGCAGCAGGTGCACCCAGAAGTACGCCGTCGGGTGACCGTCATCGAACGCGAGCCCGCTGCTGTCCTTGATCAGGTTTTTGACGAAAGTGACCCAGATGACCCAGCTCCACACTCCGAAGGCGAGCAGGAACCAGGAGACGGGGCGGCTGAGCTTCATGAGTTCAGTATCGCCGTCGGGTGTCCGGTCCTCCGAGCGGGGTGGGGGCAGAAGCGGGACTTCCGTGGGAACGGCATGTACGTTCTCGGTCGTGCCCGCACCCAAGAAGACCGTCAGGCGCTCCCTGCTGGTCACTTCCGCCGTCCTGTCGTCCCTTGCGCTGACCGCGCCCGTCTCCTACGCGGCTCCCAAGCCGTCACCGAGTACGAGTCCGTCGGCCACTCCCCCGGCGAACATGTCGACCGTGGGCGGCGAGCGGCTGGGGCAGCCCGGCACGCAGGTGAACCTCGCGAGCGGTGTCCCCGTCCTGCCCAAGGACCTGTCCGCCCGCTCCTGGGTCGTCGCCGACGCAGAGTCCGGCGATGTGCTTGCGGCGCACAACCCGCACTGGCGGCTGGCGCCCGCGAGCACCATGAAGATGCTGTTCGCCGACACGGTGCTGCCGAAGTTCCCGAAGACCATGAAGCACAAGGTCGTCCCCTCCGACCTGGCGGACATCGGGTCCGGCTCCAGCATGGTCGGGATAAAGGAGGGCGAGACGTACTCCGTCCACGACCTGTGGCTCGGGGTCTTCCTGCGCTCCGGCAACGACGCCGTGCACGTCCTGTCGAAGATGAACGGCGGGATCGACAACACCGTCAAGGAGATGAACGAGCACGCCGAGGAGCTCCAGGCCCTCGACACGCACGCGGAATCCCCCGACGGCTACGACGCTCCGCGCCAGGTCTCGTCGGCGTACGACCTCACCCTGATCGCCCGCTCCGGGCTGCAGAAGAAGGACTTCCGGGAGTACTGCTCGACCGTCACCGCGAAGTTCCCGGGCGAGACGAAGAAGAACAAGAAGGGCAAGTCCGTCCGGGAGTCCTTCGAGATCCAGAACACCAACCGGCTGCTGAGCGGCGACTCCGACATCTCCGTCTACCAGGGCATCGCCGGCGTCAAGAACGGCAACACCACCAACGCCGGCGCCACCTTCACCGGCGTGGCCGAGCGGGGCGGCAAGGTGCTGCTCGTCACGGTCATGAACCCCGAGAAGAGCGAGCACAACGAGGTCTACAAGGAGACCGCGAGGCTCTTCGACTGGGGCTTCCAGGCGGCCGGCAAGGTGCAGCCGGTGGGTGAGCTGGTGCCGCCGAGGAGCGCGACGCAGGCCAGCGCCCAGCCGGGTGCGAACGACTCCGGTGAGGCCGGTGGCGCCGGGAACGCCGAGAAGTCCTCGAAGTCGGCGGTGGGCGCCTCGGCCGCGAGCGGCTCGACCGGCATCGGCGTCGCGCTCGGGATCGCCGGTGGGGTGCTGGTGCTGCTCGCGGCGGGCGCGTTCCTGATCAACCGCCGGTGGCCGCTGCCCGACCTGGTGCGCCGCCGGAGCCGTCCCTGACCCCGGGTTTTTCGGGGCCCCGGAGCTTCTCGGGGCCCCCGGCCTTCTCGGGGCCCCCGGCCTTCTCGGGGCCCCCGGCCTTCTCGGGGCCCCCGGCCTTCTCGGCCTCGCCCGAGTCGTCCGACTCGTGGGCGAGTTCGGCCTCCTTGCCCTGCGTCGCCGTCCAGGCGGCGCAGAACACCACCAGCTTCGCGGTGAAGTTGATCCACAGCAGCAGGGCGACCGGCACGCCGAACGCGCCGTACATGCTCTTCGTGGCCACGCCCTGCATATAGCCGCTCAGCAGCAGTTTCAGCAGCTCGAACCCGACCGCGCCGATCAGCGCGGCCACCATCAGCCGGCGGCGCGGCGGTTCGACGCGGGGCAGCAGGGTCAGGACGTACAGCAGGAGCAGGAAGTCGGCGAGTACGGCGACGAGGAAGGCGGCGATCTGCAGCAGCACCCCGCCCCAGCCGCCCTCGTCGATGCCGAGCTGCCGGGTGATCCAGCCGACCATGGCGGAGGCGACGGCGGAGGCCGCGAGCGTCAGGAGCACGGCGCCCCCGAAGCCGACCAGGACGCCCGCGTCCTTGGCCTTGCGCAGGACAGGGTTCCCCTCGTCCTCGGGCAGCTCCCACACCGCGCGCAGGCACTCGCGCATGGAGCCGACCCAGCCGATGCCGGTGAACAGCAGGACGGCGCCGGCGATGAGGCCGACGGTGCCGGCGTTCTGGACCAGGGAGTCGATGTTGAGCTGGTCGGAGATGCCGGGGACCTGGTCGGCGATCTTGTCCTCGAGCTTGTCCTGCTGCCTCGTGCTGAGCGTCGCGGCGGCGATCGCAGCGGCCACGGTGAGCAACGGAAACAGCGCGACGAAACTGGTGAACGTCATCGCGGCGGCCAGCCGTGTCCACTTCACCCGGTCCATGCGCTCGTACGACCGCCACGCGTGCGTGGTCATCAGCCGGGCCACCATCGGCCCGATGCCGGGGAGTTTCTTCAGCCAGTCCATGATCCGACTCTGCCCTCCGTGCGGAAGACCAATGTCCGAGTGCCCCAGAACCGCAGGACTGTAGCCAGCACCATCCCGATTCCTGCCCCGGAGACGGTGTCCGCACGCTGTGAGGTGAGGCCGAGGCCGTAGTGGCTCACGGCGAGACACAGAAGCTGTACGGCCGCTCCGGCGACGTTCACCACGAAGAAGACGGCATAGGGGCGCACGCCCCTCGGGTGGGTGTGGCGGTAGGTGCCGAGCGCGTTCCCGGCGTAGGCGACCGTGCAGCCGACGACGAAGGAGAGGGCCTTGGCGGTGAGGGGGTCCAGGGCGGCGGGACCGCGCAGGCAGGTGAAGAGGGCGAGGTCGACCGCGTAGGCGAGGAGACCGACGGCGGCGAAGCCGAGGAGTTCGCGTCGGTCGCCCCACGCACGCGTGCCTACCAATTGGCCACCGCCAGCCCGTACATCGCCAGCCACGCCATGCCGATGACGGCGAGCGCGCGGTCGTGCAGGACGACGTCCTCGGGTTCGCCCGCGGTGCCGCGGTCGGCGAAGACGGCGTAACGCAGGATCGCGAGGATGAAGGCGACCATGGACAGCTGGCGCCAGGGCAGCACGCTGGTGTGCGGGACGCCGCCCTCCTCCAGGGCCCACAGGCAGTACGCGAGGACGGCGACCCCGGCCGCCAACTGCCAGACGAAGCGCAGGTAGCCGGTGGTGTACTCGGTGAGCAACGCGCGCGTGGCGCCCGCTTTCCCGGCCATCTGCACGGCCTCGGAGTAGCGCTTGGCGGACACCATGAACAGCGCCCCGAACCCCGTCGTGATGAGGAACCAGCGCGACAGCGGGATGCCGAGCGCGAGCCCGCCGACCATCGCCCGCATCAGGAACCCGGTCGTGACGACGACGAGGTCGACGACCAGGACGTGCTTGAGGCTGACGCAGTACGCCAGTTGCATGCCGAGGTAGGCCGTGAGCAGGGCCGCGACGGCGGGCGAGGTCAGCCAGGCCGCGGCGGCCGGCGCGAGGACGGCGAGGGCGCCTCCGACGGCGTACGCGACGGGCACGGGGACCTGTCCGGCGGCGATCGGGCGGTGGCACTTCGTGGGGTGCGCACGGTCCGCCTCGGCGTCACGGGCGTCGTTGATCAGATAGACGGCGGCGGCACAGGCGGTGAAGAGGGCGAAGACGAGCCCGAGTTGGGTCAGGGCCCGGGTCGAGAAGAGCTCACCGGCGGCGGCCGGAGCGGCGATGACCAGGATGTTCTTGACCCACTGCTTGGGGCGCGCGGTTCTGAGGAGGCCTTGTGCAAGCGCGCGGAGGCCGCGTTCGCGGGGTGGTGGTGCGGCCTGTCGCGGGGGCGTGCGCTGCTCGTGGAGCATCGCTTCCCTGGTGTGCGCGGCACCAGTGAGGGGCGCTGCCTCAGTCATGGGCGCTCCCCTTCCTCACCCAGCCCGCCCCGACGCACGCCGTGAGCGCCCCCAGGGCCGCGCCCGCCGCCACGTCCGAGGGGTAGTGCACGCCGACGACCAGGCGTGACACGCACATCGCGGCGGCGAGCGGCGGGATCACGTACGCGCCGAGCGCGCCGTAGGCGACGGCGGCGGCCGCGGCGGAGGTCGCGTGGGAGCTGGGGAAGGAGTGCCGGCCGACGGTGTGCACGAGGGGCGTGACATGCGCCGGGCGCGGGCGGCGCACCACCCTTTTCACACCCATGCTGACGAGGTGCGCCCCCGCGGTGAGCGCCGTGCCGCGCAACCAGGCGCCGCGTCGCCCCCCGTCCACGGCGGCCCCCGCGAGGCCCGCCGCCAGCCACAGCGCGCCGTGCTCGCCGGCCCAGGACAGGGCGCGCGCGGCGGTGGCGACGCGTGGGTCGCGGCCGCGGGCGTGGAACGCCGAAAGGATTCGGCGTTCCGTGCCCCGGAGGCTTCGGCGTTCCGTGCCCCCGAGGCTTCGGTGGTCCATGTCGTCGAGGCGGTCCATGTGGACTCACTGTTCACGTCCACATCGTCAGAACTACGAACATATTGGGCGACATCCCATTAATCACCCATTTCGGGGAGGGGTGGAATGTTTCAGAACTACTCGGTCATATAGGGGCGCTACGGTCGCCGACATGCCAGCCGACACCGTCTCCGTCACGGGATGGGGCCGCACCGCCCCCACCACCGCCCGTCTGATCCGCCCCCGGACGTACGAGGAGGCCGCGGCAGCCGTTCGGGACTGTGGGGCCCGCGGAGGCATCCCGAGGGGCCTGGGGCGGGCGTACGGGGACGCGGCGCAGAACGCCGGCGGCGCTGTGCTCGACATGACGGGCCTGGACCGCATCCACGCGATCGACGCCGATGGCGGCACCGTGCTGTGCGACGCGGGTGTGTCCCTGCACCGGCTGATGGAGGTGCTGCTGCCGCTCGGCTGGTTCGTGCCGGTGACGCCCGGCACCCGCTATGTGACGGTCGGCGGCGCGATCGGCGCCGACATCCACGGCAAGAACCACCACGTCTCGGGCTCCTTCTCCCGCCACGTCCTGTCCTTGGAACTCCTCACCGCCGACGGCGAGATCCACACCGTCCGCCGCGGCACGCCGCTGTTCGACGCCACCACCGGCGGCATGGGCCTGACCGGCGTGATCCTGACCGCGACGGTCCAACTCCAGCCGGTGGAGACCTCCCTGATGTCGGTCGACACGGAGCGCGCGCGGGACCTCGACGACCTGATGGCACGCCTGGTCGCCACCGACGACCATTACCGCTACTCGGTCGCGTGGATCGACCTGCTGGCGCGCGGCGCGGCAACGGGCCGCGCGGTGCTCACGCGCGGCGACCACGCGCCCCTCGATGCGCTGCGCGAAGGCACACGCGCGCGTAGAGAGCCGCTCGCCTTCCGCCCCTCCCGCCTGCCCGCCGCGCCCGCCTTCCTGCCGGAAGGACTGCTGAGCCGCCGTACGGTCGGCTGGTTCAACGAGCTCTGGTACCGCAAGGCGCCACGCGCGCGTACCGGCGAACTGCAGAGGCTCTCCGCCTTCTTCCACCCCCTGGACGGCGTCCCCCACTGGAACCGGATCTACGGCCGGGGTGGCTTCGTGCAGTACCAGTTCGTCGTCGGACACGGCCAGGAGGACACCCTGCGCCGCATCGTGCGGCGCATCTCCGAGCACCGCTGCCCGTCCTTCCTGGCCGTGCTCAAGCGCTTCGGGGACGCCGACCCCGGCTGGCTCTCCTTCCCCGTCCCCGGCTGGACGCTGGCCCTGGACATCCCGGCCGGCCTGCCCGGTCTTGCCGCCCTCCTCGACGAGTTGGACGAGGAGGTGGCCGCGGCACGCGGGCGCGTCTACCTCGCCAAGGACTCCCGGCTGCGGCCCGAACTGCTCGCCGCGATGTACCCCCGCCTGGACGACTTCCGCGCGCTGCGCGCGGAGCTCGACCCGCGCGGGGTGTTCGTGTCGGACCTGGCCCGCCGCCTCGGCCTTTAGAACCCGGCCGGAACCCGGCTGGAACCCCGACCGGAACCCCGCATCGGATCTCTCGGACTCTCAGATCTCTCTAGGAGCTGTCGTGAAGGACGCCTTCGGCCTCCCCCAGTCCCTGCTCGTCCTCGGCGGTACGTCCGAGATCGCGCTGGCCACCACACGCCGCCTGATCGCGCGCCGTACCCGCACGGTCTGGCTGGCGGGCCGCCCGTCGCCCGCCCTGGAGCAGTCCGCGGCCGATCTGCGCGCCCTGGGCGCCGACGTGCGTACCGTGGCCTTCGACGCGCTCGACCCCGAGTCCCACGAGGCGGTGCTCGGCAAGGTCTTCGCGGAGGGCGACGTCGACATGGTGCTCCTCGCCTTCGGAGTCCTCGGCGACCAGGCGCGCGACGAGCGCGAGCCGCTGAACGCGGTACGCGTCGCCCAGACCAACTACACGGGCGCCGTGTCGGCGAGCCTGGTCAGCGCCGGTGCCCTCCAGGCCCAGGGCCACGGCTCGCTCGTCGTCCTCTCCTCCGTCGCCGGTGAGCGGGCCCGCCGCGCCAACTTCATCTACGGCTCCAGCAAGGCCGGCCTCGACGCCTTCACCCAGGGCCTGGGCGACGCACTGCACGGCACCGGCGTGCACGTCATGGTCGTACGCCCCGGATTCGTACGCTCGAAGATGACCGCCGGCCTGGAGGAAGCCCCCCTCGCGACCACCCCGGAGGCGGTCGCGACGGCCATCGAAGTGGGCCTGCGGCGACGCTCGGAGACGGTGTGGGTCCCGGGCGCGCTCCGGCTGGTGATGTCGGCACTGCGGCATGCGCCGCGCGGGCTGTTCCGCCGCCTACCGATCTGAAGCGCCCAGGGGCGCGAGGCTGTGTCTACCCCACCAGCGGAGCTAACTCGCCGGGATGGACCCGTGCTCCACATGGCCCGCCTGCGGCGGAACCACCGTGCCTCCGAAGGTGAAGTCCCTCAGTCTGCGCCACACCCCGTCGGCGCCCTGTTCGTAGAGGGCGAAGCCGGTGCAGGGCCAGGCCGCCTGGTAGTCGGCCAGCTCCTCGAAGGCGCGGTCCATCGACTCGTCGTCGATTCCGTGCGCGACCGTGACATGTGGGTGGTACGGGAACTGCAGTTCGCGTGCCACGGGCCCGGAGGCGTCGCGGACCTGCTTCTGCAGCCAGGTGCAGGCCTCGGCGCCCTCGACGACCTGGACGAAGACGACGGGTGAGAGGGGCCGGAAGGTGCCGGTGCCGGACAGCCGCATCGGGAAGGCACGGCCGGCGGCCGCGACCTCGACGAGGTGGTCCTCGATCGCGGGCAGCAGCGAGGCGTCGACCTCTGTCGGCGGCAGCAGTGTGACGTGCGTGGGGATGCCGTGAGCCGCGGCGTCGCCGAAGCCCGCGCGCCGCTCCTGGAGCAGGCTGCCGTGAGGCTCCGGGACCGCGATCGACACGCCGATCGTTACGGTCCCCACGTCGTCTCCTGTCGTCTGTTGGTGAGCGTGAGTGGCCGCCGTGGCAGCCACTCGGCTATCGACTGTACGGCTACGGCCGGGCTGCGGGCAGGCGCAACCGTAGTGATATGCAGCGCTGTAGGGGCTCAGTGCTTCGCGGGCAGGAAGCCCACCCTGTCGTACGCCTGGGAGAGCGTCTCCGCGGCGACGGCGCGCGCCTTCTCCGCGCCCTTGGCCAGGATCGAGTCCAGCGTCTCCGGGTCGTCCAGATACTCCTGGGTGCGCTCCCGGAAGGGCGACACGAACTCGACCATGACCTCGGCGAGGTCCGTCTTGAGCGCACCGTAGCCCTTGCCGTCGTACTTCTGCTCCAGTTCCGCGATTCCCGTCCCCGTGAGGGTCGAGTAGATGGTGAGCAGGTTGCTGACGCCCGGCTTGTTCTCGACGTCGTAGCGGATGACGGTCTCGGTGTCGGTGACCGCGCTCTTGACCTTCTTGGCGGTGGTCTTGGGCTCGTCGAGAAGGTTGATGAGGCCCTTCGGCGTGGACGCCGACTTGCTCATCTTGATCGACGGGTCCTGAAGGTCGTAGATCTTCGCCGTCTCCTTGAGGATGTACGGCTTCGGGACGGTGAAGGTCTCGCCGAAGCGGCCGTTGAAGCGCTCGGCGAGGTCGCGCGTGAGCTCGATGTGCTGGCGCTGGTCCTCACCGACCGGCACCTCGTTGGCCTGGTACAGCAGGATGTCCGCGACCTGCAGGATCGGGTACGTGAACAGGCCGACCGAGGCCCGCTCGGCGCCCTGCTTGGCCGACTTGTCCTTGAACTGGGTCATGCGGGACGCCTCGCCGAAGCCGGTGAAGCAGTTCATGACCCAGGCGAGCTGGGCGTGCTCGGGGACGTGGCTCTGGACGAAGAGCGTGCAGCGCTCGGGGTCGAGTCCGGCCGCGAGGAGCTGTGCGACGGCCAGGCGGGTGTTGGCGCGCAGCTCCTTCGGGTCCTGCGGGACCGTGATCGCGTGCAGGTCGACGACCATGTAGAACGCGTCGTGGGTCTCCTGCAGCGACACCCACTGGCGGACGGCGCCGAGGTAGTTGCCGAGGTGGAACGAGCCTGCGGTGGGCTGGATTCCGGAGAGCACGCGGGGGCGATCAGAGGACATGCTCACCATTCTCTCAGGTGTCGGGGGCCGATCCGGAACCGCTCGGAAACAGATGTGACACAGCTGGGAACCGATCCGGTTCGAGCGGTGTACCAAGAGTGTGAAGACGCGGGAGGGGGGCCGCATCGTCGATGAGGCCGCGGTGATCGCACGTGTACGCGCCGGGGAGCCGGAGGCGTACGCGCAGCTGGTGCGGGCCCATACGGGCATCGCGCTCAGGGCGGCCGCCGCGCTCGGGGCGGGTGCGGACGCGGAGGACGTGGTGCAGCAGGCCTTCGTCAAGGCGTACTGCTCGCTGGGCCGGTTCAAGGACGGCGCGGCGTTCAAGCCATGGCTGCTGGCGATCGTCGCCAATGAGACGAGGAACACAGTGCGCACCGCAGCCCGCCAGCGCACGCTCGCCGGGCGTGAGGCGGCCTTGGTGGAGGCGGAACCGCTGATACCGGAGTCGGCGGACCCGGCGGTGGCCGCGCTGGAGATAGAGCGCCGTGCCGCGCTGCAGGCCGCCCTGGAAAGGCTGAGCGAGGAGCACCGCCTGGTCGTCACCTACCGCTATCTCCTGGAGATGGACGAGTCCGAGACGGCCCAGGCCCTGGGCTGGCCCCGGGGCACGGTGAAATCCCGGCTGAACCGCGCGCTGCGGAAGCTGGGGCGCCTGCTGCCGGATTTTCAGCCTCGGGAAGGAGGTGATGAGCGTGAGTGACGGCCGGAAGCCGTACGACGGTGAGGGGCCGGAGGCGTACGAAGGTGACGGACGGCGTGCCTACGGTCGTGACGGGACCGGGACCGGGGCCGGCGAAGGCGCCGATAGGAAAGGCCGGCGCGTCGGCGGCGCAGGCGCGGGTGATCGCGGTCGGCGCGCGGACGCGACACGGCTGCCGGAAGAGTTGCGGGCACTCGGGCGCTCCCTGGACGCGCCGGGTGCGGCGGACGGCGCCGAGACGATGGTCGAGCGGGTGCTGGGGCAGATACTCGCCGAGCAGGTGCCGGTTCCAGTGGCCGAGCCGCCGGGTGCCGCCGAGCGGCTGCGGGCGGTGCGGCGGTGGACGCGGCTGCGGTGGCGCTCGCTGACGGCGGCGCTGTGCGGCCTGCTGACGGTGCTCGTGCTCACGCCCCCGGTGCGGGCAGCGGTCCTCGACTGGTTCGACTTCGCCGGTGTCGAGGTGCGGTACGACCCGTCGGCGGTGCCCTCCCCCGGCGCCGAGGTCCCCGGCTGCGGCCGCTCGGTGTCGCTCGCACAGGCCGAGCGCCGGGCCGGGTTCGAGCCGCTGGTGCCTGAGGAGCTCGGCATGCCGGACACGGTCGCGGGGACGGGTGAGCCGCGGGGACGGTTCGTGGTGAGCCTGTGCTGGCGTGAGGACGGGCGCACGATACGGCTGGACGAGCGGCGGGCGAGCCTGGACATCGGCTTCGCCAAGACCGTGCGCGAACCGCCGGAATGGATCTCGCTGGGCACCGCCACCTCGGGAGGCGGCACACCCGACCCGGCCCTGTGGTTCGCCCGACCCCACCTGCTGACCTTCTGGCTGGTGGACGCCGACGGGGAGCGCTTCACGCGCAAGGAGCGGACGGCAGGGGCGACGCTGCTGTGGGCCCACAGAGCCGAGGGCGAGACGGTGACGCTGCGGCTGGAAGGGGTGGCGTCGAGGGCGCGGGCGGTGGAGATCGCGGGGGCGCTGGGGAGGCCGTCCGAGGAGCCCTCGAAGTAGTTGGTCCGGACGCGGCCGGTCCGAAGGCGGCCGGTCCGAAGGCGGCCGGTCCGGAAGTAGTCGGATCGGAAATAGTCGGACCGGAAATAGTCGGACCGGGATAGGAACCCAGGCGGGTCGGGCGGTGTACCAGAAGTGACATTGCGGCTCGGGGACGGGCCGCACGGGGATCGCTTGGCTTGGGGGTTCGGATGTGCGGACATGGGATCGGCCGCTGGGGAGACCGATTGCGGGGGCAGGGGGTCGGCTGCTCGGGAGGCCGCTCGCACGGGCACGGGGCCGGTTGGAGGGGTGGGCGCCGTGAACTGGCGGCGCTGGCAGGGGCGTTGGCGGCGACCCTGACCCTCCTGGTGTGGGGTGCAGCGCCCGCGTCGGCCGGAGGACCGACCAGCGTGCTCCTGGTCTCACCGGAGAGCACGGAGACGGCGGCGTTGTACTACGCCGACGAGGAGTACGGAGAGCTGGAGCGGCTGCTCGGCACAGCGGGCAAGGGCACGCGTGACAAGCCGCCCGAGGCAGGCCTGACGGTGGCCCGCCAGATCAACATCACATGGATGATCCATGACGTGACGCCCTGGCGCCTGGACCGGGTCTACCCGGTCCACAAGGGACAGGACGTCTGGATACACACGGCGGCGAACCTGGACAGCACGACGAACGGCACGTGGCACCGCGCCGATCATCCGTCCCAGCTGCGCGCCCTGCTCAAGAAGCTGGGCCTGATGGGCAAGGTTTCGGACGAGGGAAGGGCTGCGATCTTCCCGCCCGGGTGGGAGGAGGGCGGGACGGACGATGCCGCGAAGGACTCCTCCGGTCTCCCGGCCGACGCCGCGGACAAGGCGACCGAGGCGTCCCCGGCCCAGGGGGCGGGATCGGGGCCGAGTGACGGCACCGGCTGGTGGTGGGCCCTGCCGGGCGCGGCCGCCGGAGCGGTGCTCGCGCTGGTCCTGCGGCCCTTCGCCGCGCGACTGCCACTGGACCGCCTGCGGGGTGAGCCGGAGCCGAGGCAGGAGCTGCGGGACGTATGAGGGCCGGTCTGGGTGGATGCGTACGGCTCGCGGTACGGCTCGCGGTGCTGCTCGTACCGGTGTCGGCCGCGCTGGTCCTGTCCGGCACTGCGACGACCGCCGCGGCGGTGCCGGCGCAGGGGCGGGACGTCCCCGATGTGGCGATGGTCGTCTCGGGAGGCACAGGACGGACGACGGCGTTGCGTACCGGCGAGCCGGCCTTCGCCCGCCTCTGGCAGCTGCTCCAGCCGACCTACGTGGGGACGGAGCGGGTGTCGCAGGACTGGGTCGAGGGACGTCATCCGCCGATGCGCATGACGGTGATCTGGGGACTGACCGGGGTCGGTGGCTGGCCGCAGACAAAGCGGCCTCCGGGAGGGGACGTGGCCGTCCAACGGCAGGACCAGCTGTTCGTGACCGCGGACGGCACTGCTTGGGTGCGCTCGGATCTCGCACCGGAGGTGGAGGACGACGACATCCGTTGGCATCGGGCGCCGCGCTCCGTCTTCGAGCGGCTGGACCTGGCAGGGCTGCTCGGCGAGACGGAGGACGAACTCGCCGCGGCCCGGACGGTCGAGGCTCGGCCCGGCCCGGTGATGGGAGATCCAGGGTGGGCGGTGGCCGGGCTGGCCGTCGGGTTCGCGACCGGCGTCGGCGGCACGCTGCTGATACGCCGCGCGGCGGCCCGGCCGGGAGCCGGACCGCCGCGGGAGGAGCCACGACAGGAGTTGATCGACCTGGACCTGTGAGGCCCTTGGCGCACCGTGCGGCCGTCAGCCGAGGTCGATCTCCGGGTACAGCGGGAAGCCGGCCACGAGGTCGGTGGCGCGGTGGGAGATCTCGTCGGCGATCTTCGAGTCCAGGACGTGCTGGGCCTTGGACGGGGCGCCCTTGCTGGTGGTGCCGGGCTCGGTGGAGGTGAGGACGCGGTCGATGAGGGCGGCGACCTCGTCCATCTCGGCGGTGCCCAGGCCACGCGTGGTGAGGGCGGGGGTGCCGATGCGGATGCCGGAGGTGTACCAGGCGCCGTTGGGGTCGGCGGGGATGGCATTGCGGTTGGTGACGATGCCGGACTCGAGGAGCGCGGCCTCGGCCTGGCGGCCGGTGAGGCCGTAGGAGGAGGCGACGTCGATCAGGTTCAGGTGGTTGTCCGTACCGCCGGTCACCAGGGTCGCGCCCCGGCGCATCAGGCCTTCCGCCAGCGCCCGGGAGTTGTCGACGATGCGCTGGGCGTAGTCGCGGAAGGACTCCTGGCGGGCCTCGGCGAAGGCGACGGCCTTGGCGGCCATGACGTGCGGGAGCGGGCCGCCGAGGACCATCGGGCAGCCGCGGTCGACCTGGTCCTTGAGGGAGTCGTCGCACAGGACCATGCCGCCGCGCGGGCCGCGCAGCGACTTGTGGGTGGTGGTGGTGACGATCTGGGCGTGCGGGACCGGGTCGAAGTCGCCGGTGAGGACCTTGCCGGCGACGAGACCGGCGAAGTGGGCCATGTCGACCATGAGCGTGGCGCCGACCTCGTCGGCGATCTCGCGCATGATCCGGAAGTTCACGAGACGGGGGTAGGCGGAGTAGCCGGCGACGATGATCAGCGGCTTGAACTCGCGGGCGGAGGCGCGCAGCGCCTCGTAGTCGATCAGGCCCGTGGCGGGGTCGGTGCCGTAGGAGCGCTGGTCGAACATCTTGCCGGAGATGTTCGGGCGGAAGCCGTGAGTGAGGTGGCCGCCGGCGTCCAGGGACATGCCGAGCATGCGCTGGTTGCCGAAGGCGCGGCGCAGCTCGGCCCAGTCGGCCTCGGAGAGGTCGTTGACCTGGCGGACGCCGGCCTTCTCCAGGGCGGGGGCCTCGACGCGGGCGGCGAGGACGGACCAGAAGGCGACGAGGTTGGCGTCGATGCCGGAGTGGGGCTGGACGTAGGCGTGGCGGGCGCCGAAGAGCTCCTTGGCGTGCTCGGCGGCGAGGGACTCGACGGTGTCGACGTTGCGGCAGCCGGCGTAGAAGCGGCGGCCGATGGTGCCCTCGGCGTACTTGTCGCTGAACCAGTTGCCCATCGCCAGGAGGGTGGCCGGGGAGGCGTAGTTCTCGGAGGCGATCAGTTTGAGCATCTCGCGCTGGTCGGCGACCTCCTGGCCGATCGCGTCGGCCACGCGCGGCTCGACGGCGCGGATCACGTCGAGGGCGGAACGGAAGGCGGTGGACTCGGTGGAGAGGGGCTCGGCTGACATGGGGACCTCCGGACGTCGTGTGCAGCGATCACGGTACGGCCCAGGCGCACGGCACTCGGTCTGGACTCGGTCCAGGGGCCGCTCCCCGATGGTTGGTCCATCCCAGCGCGCCAGTCACGGCCCGTCGATCAGCCTACCGGGCGCGCCGAAGCCGCATGGTCCCGCGTCCACCATGCGAGCAACGATAGGAAGGGGCCGCAAAGCACTCGTACGGCCAGAAATGGACAGTGGCCACGAGCCTCGTGACTGCCGGAGCACGAGCCCTCGTGGTGGCGGAAACGGAGAGCCCCGTGAGTACGTCGAGCACCACCGAATCCCTGATCGCCGCGGTCGAGGCGCACAGCGCGCACAACTATCACCCGTTGCCGGTCGTGGTGGCGACGGCGGACGGGGCCTGGATGACGGATGTGGAGGGGCGACGGTATCTGGATCTGCTGGCCGGGTATTCGGCGCTCAACTTCGGGCACGGCAACCGGCGGATCGTGGAGGCGGCGAAGGCGCAGTTGGAGCGGGTGACGCTGACGTCGCGGGCGTTTCATCACGACCGGTTCGCGGCGTTCTGCGAGCAGCTCGCCGAGCTGTGCGGGATGGAGATGGTGCTGCCGATGAACACGGGGTCGGAGGCGGTGGAGACGGCGGTGAAGACCGCTCGGAAGTGGGGGTACCGGGTCAAGGGCGTGCCGGCGGAGATGGCGAAGATCGTCGTCGCCGGCAACAACTTCCACGGCCGTACGACGACGATCATCAGCTTCTCCACCGACCCGGAGGCGCGGGGCGACTACGGGCCGTACACGCCGGGCTTCGAGATCGTGCCGTACGGGGACCTGACGGCGATGCGGGAGGCCCTGACGGAGAACACGGTGGCCGTGTTGCTGGAGCCGATCCAGGGCGAGGCGGGGGTGCTCGTGCCGCCGGCCGGCTATCTGCCGGCGGTGCGGGAGCTGACGCGGGAGCGGAACGTGCTGTTCGTGGCGGACGAGATCCAGTCGGGGCTGGGGCGCACGGGTCGTACGTTCGCATGCGAGCACGAGGGTGTGGTGCCGGATGCGTATGTGCTCGGGAAGGCGCTCGGGGGCGGGATCGTCCCGGTGTCGGCGGTGGTGTCGTCGGCCGAGGTGCTCGGGGTGTTCCGGCCCGGGGAGCACGGGTCGACCTTCGGTGGGAATCCGCTGGCGTGTGCGGTGGCGCTGGAGGTGATCGCGATGCTGCGGACGGGCGAGTTCCAGGCGCGGGCGGCGGAGCTCGGCGAGCATCTGCACCGGGAGCTGGGGCTGTTGGCCGGGACGGGGCGGGTGACGGCGGTGCGGGGGCGCGGTCTGTGGGCCGGGGTCGACATCGCCCGGGCGTACGGGTCGGGGCGGGAGGTGTCCGAGAAGCTGATGGACCGGGGTGTGCTGGTGAAGGACACCCATGGGGCGACGATCCGTATCGCGCCGCCCCTGGTGATCGGGAAGGAGGATCTGGACTGGGGGCTCGCGCAGTTGCGGGGCGTGCTCGGGATGTGAGTCGGCCGGACGCGGGTACTGCCGGCTTCAGGGGTGTGCGGTGCGCGGTTCGCGGTGTGGTCGAGGATCGCGGTGGCGAGGGGCTTGTGGATCTCGGGCGGCAGTGCGTGGCCCTACCGGGGATCTCGACGACGTGGGCCGGGAAGCGGAACAGGACCGACGGGTCGCCAGCCGAGCCGGGCGGCGGCATCGGCCGCGCCGGCCCGACCGGACTCGCCCTCGGCGTATGGCCGTTACAGGATCACGTGCGGCAGGAAGCGGGCGTACTCGTCCGTGATCAGGCCGGACGACTCGCGGATGCCGAGGCCCGCCGACTCGTCCTCGACGACCCACGCGCCGAGGACGACGTGGTTGCCGTCGAAGGCGGGCAGTGGGGCCAACTGCTGGTAGCAGCAGGGCTCTTCGCGGACGACTGCCTCGGCGCCGGGTTCGTGGATCGTCACGCCCGCGCCCTCCCGGCCCAGCAGGGGCTTGGCGACGTAGCCCGTGGTCCTTGCCAGCTCCCGTGGCCCGTCGAGGTACGCGGGGAGGAGGTTCGGGTGGTCCGGGTAGAGCTCCCAGAGGATGGCCAGGAGGGCCTTGTTGCTGAGGAGCATCTTCCAGGCGGGCTCGATCCACAGCGTCGAACCGGTGCCGCCGCCGTTGTCGAGGGTGTCGAGGACGTGGTCGGCGAAGCGGTCGGTGGTGAGCCACTCCCAGGGATAGAGCTTGAAGCAGCTGCGGATGAAGCGGAGTTGAGTGTCCACGAAGCGGCCGGAGAGGCGGTCCCAGCCGATCTCCTCCATGGAGATCCAGCCGGTGTCCAGGCCCGCCTGTTCCGCGGTCTCCTTGAGGTAGGCGACCGTCATCAGGTCCTCGCCGAGTTCGTCGGCCGAGGAGTACGCGAAGTAGAGGGGGCTGCCGGGCGGGAGCAGGGCGGACTGCTTCTTCCAGGCGGCGACGAGGCGTTCGTGGAGGGAGTTCCACTGGTCGGCGCCGGGGAAGCGTTCCTCCATCCAGAACCACTGGGGTGAGGCGGCCTCGACGAGGGACGTGGGTGTGTCGGCGTTGTACTCCAGGAGCTTCGCCGGGCCGGTGCCGTCGTAGCGGAGGTCGAAGCGGCCGTAGACGGAGGGGAGTTCGGCGCGCCGGCGCCAGGCCTCGGCGACCGCGTCCGCGACGCGCGGGTCGGTGATGCCGAGGTCGGTGAAGCGGCGGGAGGCGACGATGTGCTCGGCCGCCGTCAGGCACATGTGGTGGAGTTCCTCGACGACCTCCTCCAGCGCCTCGACCTCCTCCAGGGAGAAGACGTAGTAGGCACTCTCGTCCCAGTACGGGCGCAGGGAGTCGTCGGGATAGCGGGTGAGGGGGTAGACGAGCCCCTGCTCCTCGACGGTCTGCTGCCAGTCGGGGCGGGGCTCGGTCGTGCGGCGCTCCATCTGTACGAGGTCCGCTCAGCCGCCGCTGCTGCCCGAGCCCGAGCAGCCGAAGCCGCCTCGGTCGACGGCCTCGCTGCGGCTGAAGGTGCCGAAGTCGGCGCGGCCGTCGTCGGTGTCGGCGTCGTAGTACCAGGCGGCGTCGGTGCTGCCGGTCTTCTTCCTGCCGCTCTTGCCGTACGAGGAGCTGGAGCTGGAGCTGCCGCCGGAGGTGCAGTTCTTGTCCGCGATGACCTTGTAGCCCTCGTAGGTGTAGCTGTCGCGGTCGACACAGCGGCGGTCGGGGTCGGAGCTGCACGAGGTCAGAGCCGCGGCTATGACTCCCATGCCGCCGAGGACGACCGTGCTCGAGCGCAGCCGACGTCGCGTTTCCGCCATGTGTGTCTCCCCCGATGGTGACCCTGGTGATCCGGTTGTTCGTCGTACGTCAGGCGTAAGCCTAGAGATCGTCAAGAGTCCGGTGATCGGGGGGGGCTGTCGTTCCTCTGCTCGCCTACAGTCACTTTGTGCTGTTTGGGATGGTGTGTGCGCTGGGTGCGGCGGTCTGTTTCGGTACGGCCACCGTGTTGCAGGCGGTGGCCGCGCGGGCGGCGAGTGCGCAGGAGGGCCGGGGCGGCGAGGCGGGGGTCCTGCTGCGGGCGCTTCGGCAGTGGCGGTACCTGGTCGGGCTCGCCTTGGACGGACTGGGGTTCGTCCTGCAGGTCGTCGCCCTGCGGTCGCTTCCCATCTACGCCGTCTCGGCGGCGCTGGCGTCCAGTCTCGCGGTGACCGCGGTCGTCGCGGCGCGGTTGCTGCGGGTGCGGTTGCGCCGGAGTGAGTGGGCCGCGGTGGGGGTGGTGTGTGCCGGGCTGGCGATGCTGGGGCTGGCGTCCGGGACGGAGGGGGATCGGGCCGGGTCGGACGCGCTGAGGTTCGCGATGCTCGGGGTGGCCGTGGGGGTGCTGGTGGTGGGGCTGGCGGGTGGGCTGCTGCCGGAGCGGGGGCGGGGGTTGGTGCTCGGGCTGGCGGCCGGGTTCGGGTTCGGGGTGGTGGAGGTGGCGGTGCGGCTGATCGACTCGGCCGCGGTGGCGGAGCTGGTGCTGAATCCGGCGACGTATGCGCTGCTGCTGGGGGGTGGGGCGGCGTTTCTGGCGCTGACGTCGGCGTTGCAGCGGGGGTCGGTGACGGTGGCGACGGCGGCGATGGTCATCGGGGAGACGATCGGGCCGGCGGTGGTGGGGGTGGTGTGGCTGGGGGATCGCACGCGGGAGGGGTTGGCTTGGCTGGCTGTGTCGGGGTTCGTGGTGGCTGTGGCGGGGGCGTTGGCGCTGGCGCGGTTCGGGGAGGCTCCGGCGCAGACGCCCACGGCACGACCGGTCAAGTCACCGTAGGGCAGGTCTGCGCCCACCGAGTCCCTCCGGAAGAAGTCACCCCGCACCAAACCTCTACCTCTGTCGGAACGTCACAACCTCGGCCAGTACGAAGGCCACTGTCGGAACGTCATGGCAGCGCCCTGCACAACGCCTCCAACGCCCCCGTCCACGCATGGTCCGGCGGTGTGCCGTAGCCCACGACCAGGGCGTCCAGTGGCTGCGCCGTGGCGGCCTCGTGGCGGTGGAAGGTCAGGCCGTGGAGGGCCAGGCCCTGCCAGGTCGCCGCCTGGACCACCGACTGTTCCGTGCCGGGTGGGAGGCGCAGGACGACGTGGAGGCCGGCGGCGATGCCGGTGACCTTGAGGTGGGGGGCGTGCGTGGCCAGGGCCCGGACCAGGGCGTCCCTTCGGCGGCGGTAGCGCAGGCGGGCGGCGCGGACATGGCGGTCGTAGGCGCCGGACGTCAGGAACTCCGCCAGGGTCAGCTGGTCCAGGACCCCGCAGCTGTCCACGCCGCCCTTCGCCGCCGTCACCTCCTCCACCAGCGTCGGCGGCAGCACCATCCAGGCCAGGCGCAGCCCGGGGGCGAGGGACTTGCTGGCCGTGCCCAGGTAGACGACGTGGTCGGGGTCCAGGCCTTGCAGCGCGCCGACCGGCTGGCGGTCGTAGCGGAACTCGCCGTCGTAGTCGTCCTCCAGGACCAGCCCGCCGGTGCGGCGGGCCCAGTCCACCACCGTCGCCCGGCGGTCGCGGTGCAGGGGTACGCCCATGGGGAACTGGTGGGCGGGGGTGAGCAGCACTGCACCCTCGCGCGCCAACTCCGCCGGATTCGTGCCGAGTTCGTCGAAGGGGAGCGGAACTGTGTCCAGACCGGCCGCCGTGAGCTGCTTCCAGTGCGGTGCCAAGCCGTACGACTCGACCGCGACCCTCGCCACCCCGCGCGCCCGCAACACCCTGCCGAGCAGCTGCAGTCCGTGCACGAAACCCGCGCACACCACGATGCGTTCGGGGTCGGCGCGCACGCCCCGCGCGCGGGAGAGGTAGCCGGCGAGGGCGGTGCGCAGTTCGGCGCGGCCGCGCGGGTCGCCGTAGCCGAGCGCCTGGTGCGGGGCGGCGAGGAAGGCGCGGCGGGCCGCCTTGAGCCACTCCGTGCGGGGGAAGGCGGAGAGGTCGGGGGTGCCGGGGACCAGGTCGTAGGCGGGGCGGGGGCGTTCCGGGCGCGGCGGGGTGACTGCGCGGGGTGGGGCGGGGGTGCCCGTCGGCGGGGTCACCGGGCGGTCTGCCACCCGGGTGGCGGAGCCCTGGCGGGCGGTGAGCCAGCCCTCGGCGACCAGTTCGGCGTAGGACTCGGCGACCGTGTTGCGCGCGATGCCGAGGTCGGCGGCGAGGGAGCGGGAGGAGGGCAGCCGGGTGCCCGGAGCGAGGCGTCCGGTGCGCACCGCTTCGCGCAGGGCGTCGGTCAGGCCCCGGCGCAGGCCCGGGCCCGTCGGTTCCAGGTGGAGGTCGATGCCCAGAGTGGCCCAAGGTTTTGCCATGGAAGTGGACCATACTCCTGGGCTGCTTCGCTCCTAGGGTCGAGATCATGACGATGAGCGACACGAAGAGCGACACGACGACCGACGAGGCATACGCCCCCGAACGACCGGCCCGGCTGCCCTGGGCCCAGCTCGCCCCCGACGTGTACAAGGCGATGATCCGGCTCGACGCGGCCGCCAAGAAGGGCCTCGACCACAGGCTGTACGAGCTGGTCAAGATCCGTGCGTCGCAGATCAACCACTGCGCGTTCTGCCTGGACATGCACACCAAGGACGCGCTCGCGGCGGGCGAGAGCGTCGAGCGGATCGTGCAGCTCGGTGCCTGGGAGGAGTCCGCGCACTTCTACACCCCGAAGGAGCTCGCGGCGATCGAGCTGACGGAGGCCGTGACCGTACTGACGGACGGGTTCGTGCCAGACGAGGTGTACGACCGTGCTGCCGCGTACTTCGAGGAGGCCGAGCTGGCCCAGCTCATCGCCGCGATCACGGTGATCAACGCGTGGAACCGGTTCGGGGTGACCTGCCGTATGACCCCGGGGCACTACCAGCCGGGGCAGCACCAGTGACTCACACCGTGACCAAGGTCGAAGCCTTCCGCGCGCTGCACCGGCGCAGAGCCCTTGGCGACCCGCTCGTCCTGCCCGGCCCCTGGGACGCCGCGAGCGCCCGCGTCTTCGTCGAGGCCGGGTTCCCGGCGCTCGCCACGCCGAGTGCGGGTGTGGCCGCCTCCCTCGGGTACGAGGACGGGCAGACCCCGGCCGACGAGATGTTCGCGGCGATCGCGCGGATCGTCCGGGCGGTCGACGTGCCGGTGTCGGCGGACGTCGAGGGCGGGTACGGGATCACGCCGAAGGAGCTGGTGGAGCGGTTGCTGGAGACGGGCGCCGTGGGGTGCAACCTGGAGGACTCGGAGGACGGGGCGCTCAAGGACCCCCGCGCGCACGCCGACTGGCTCGCCGAGGTGCGGCACGCCGCCGCCGACCGGCTCTTCGTCAACGCCCGGATCGACACCTTCATCCGGGCACACGGGGGCTCCGGCGGCCCCAAGCAGGCCGCCGAACAAGCCACCGAACAGGCCATCGAGCGGGCCGCTTTGTACGTCGCCGCGGGCGCCGACTGCGTGTATCCGATCGGCGCCCCCACCGCCGTACTGCCGCTGCTGCGGTCCGGGATCCAGGGCCCGGTCAATGTGCACGGCACCGTGACCGGGGGCCCCTCGTCCGCCGAACTCGGCGAACTCGGGGCCACCCGGATCACGTTCGGGCCAGGGCTTCAGCGCAGCTCCGCGGAGGCGCTGCGCGGCATCGCCGCACACCTCGGCTAGCGGGTCAGGACAGCCACGCCTTCCACGTGGACTCGTGGCTGTCCGCCCACTTCGCGGCCGCCTCCTCCGGCGACAGCTTCTGCTCGGCGATCATCAGGGAGACCTCGTTCTGGTCCTCGGTCGTCCACTTGAACTTCTTCAGCAGGGCCGCCGCCTCGCCGCCGGTCTTGGCGAAGTCCGCGTTGAGGTACTTCTGCAGCGGGGTGTGCGGATAGGCGCAGGCGACCTTCTCCGGGTCGGCGTCGCAGCCCTCCTTGTACTCCGGCAGCTTCACCTCTGTCATCGGGACCTTCTTGAACAGCCACTGCGGCTCGTACCAGTACGTCAGGAAGGGCTTCTTCTCCTTGGCGAACTGTTTGATCTGCGTGATCTGCGCGGCCTCCGAACCGGCGAACACCACCTGGTAATCCAGGTCCAGGTTGTTCACCAGCGCCTTGTCGTTGGTGACGTAGGAGGGCGAGCCGTCCATCAGCTGGCCCTTGCCACCGCTCTCGGCGGTACGCATCTGGTCGGCGTACTTGTCGAGGTTCTTCCAGTCGGTGACGTCCGGGTGCTGCTTGACGAAGTACGTCGGGACGTACCAGCCGATGTGCCCGGTGACCCCGAGGTCGCCGCCGGGCACGATCGTCTTCTTGTCCTTGACGTACCGCTGCTCCTCCTCCGGGTGGCCCCAGTCCTCCATGAGCGCGTCGACGCGGCCCTGGCTGAGCGCGTCCCAGGCGGGGACCTCGTCGATCTGGACGGTGTCGACCCGGTAGCCGAGCTTGTGCTCCAGCAGGTACTGGGCGACGGCCACGTTGGCCTGCGCGCCGACCCAGGACTGGACGGACAGGGTCACGGTCTTGGCGCCCTGCGCGCCCGCGAACGGCGAGGCCTGCTTGGTCATGTCGGCGGCGCCACAGCCGGTCAGCAGCGCCAGCGAGGACACGCCGGCCACTACGGCAGTCGTACGGGTGGCCCTACGGGCCGTCGTACGGGTAGTCGTCCGAAGTCGCATGTCACGCTCCCTTCTTCGCGCGGCGTTCCGTCGGCTGGGTCACCCGGTCGAGCATCAGGCCCAGGCAGACGATCGCCGCGCCGGCCACCAGACCGGTCGCGAGGTCGCCCTGGGCGAGGCCGGCGACGACCTCGTAGCCGAGCGCGCCACCGCCGACCAGGCCGCCGATGATGACGACGGCGAGGACCAGGACCACGCCCTGGTTGACGGCGAGCAGCAACGCCGGGCGGGCGAGCGGGAGTTGGACCTGGCGCAGCTGCTGGGCGGGCGTCGCGCCGAGCGAGCGGGCCGACTCCAGGGCGGCCGGGTCGACCTGGCGCAGCCCCTGGGTGGTGATGCGGACGACGGCGGGCAGGGCGTAGACGACCGCTGCCGCGACGGCCGGGGCCCGGCCCACGCCGAACAGCGCCACCACCGGGATCAGGTACACGAACTGCGGCATCGTCTGGAAGACGTCCAGGACGGGCCGGAGCATCCGCTCGACCCGGTCGCTGCGCGCCGCCGCGATGCCGGTCGCGAAGCCCAGGACCAGGGTGACGGCGACGGCCGCCAGGACCTGGGAGAGGGTGTCGAGCGACGGCGTCCACACGCCCAGTACGCCGATCGCGGCCATGGCGAGCACGGCGGTCAGCGCGGTGCGCCAGGTGCCGATCAGCCAGGCGAGGGCGGCGACGATCAGCAGGACCGACCACCAGGGCAGCCACTGCAGGGTGTCGCGCACGGGGTCGAGGACCCAGGTGGTGAAGTGGGCGGCCCAGTCGGCGGTGCCGCCGATGACGGGGACGCCGGAGTAGAGGTGGTCGGTCATCCAGTCGACGGCGCGGTTGACCGGCTCGGCGATGTTCAGGGCCCAGGCGTCGGGCCAGTCGAGGCGTCCCGCCAGACGCCCGGCGACCGCCACGGCCACGGCGGCGACCAGGGCGTACAGCCAGCGCGCCCGGCCTCCTGGCTGCGGCTCGTCACTGAGCGCCTCCCCCGCCGCTGCGGTCACCCGGTCCAGTACGACGGCGAGCAGCACGATCGGGATACCGGCCGCGAGCGCCGCGCCCACGTCCACGGACCCCAGCGCCTGGTAGACGCGGTCACCGAGGCCGCCCGCGCCGATGACCGACGCGATGACCGCCATGGACAGCGCCATCATGATCGTCTGGTTGAGGCCGAGCAGGAGCTCCTTGCGGGCCAGCGGGATGCGGGCGGTCAGCAGGCGCTGCCGTGCGGTGGTGCCGAGCGACTCGACCGCCTCCAGCACCTCCTTGTCGGCGCCGCGCAGGCCGAGGGCGGTGAGGCGGGCCATCGGCGGGGCGGCGTAGACGACGGTGGCCAGGACGGCCGCGGGGACGCCCATGCCGAAGACCAGGACGACGGGGAGCAGGTAGGCGTACGCGGGGAGCACCTGCATGGTGTCCAGGACGGGGCGCAGGATCCTGTCCATACGGTCGGAGAGACCGGCGGCGAGACCGAGCACCGCGCCCACGGCGACCGAGGCGAGGACCGCCACGACCATGAGCGCGAGGGTCTGCATGGTCGGGATCCACATGCCGAGGAACCCGCAGGCCAGAAAGGCGATCCCGGTGCCCGCGGCGAGTCTCCAGCCGGCCACACGCCAGGCGACGAGGGCCCCGGCGGCGGTGACACCGGCCCAGCCGGCCGCGAGCAGCACCAGGTACACGGCGCGTACGGCGATCACGACCGCGTTGCTGATGTGCCCGAAGAAGTAGAGGAACAGCGGGTGGCTGTCCCGGTTGTCGATGATCCAGACGCTGGCCTTGGTGAGCGGCTCGGTGAAGTCGACGGTCAGCGCGGCGGGCCAGCTGCCGCTCGCCCAGCGGGCGTTGGCCAGCGGCACGAGGATCGCGGCGGCGAGCGCGAGCAGCATGAGCTTGCGCAGGACAGGGTGCTTGAGGACGCCCGGAACGGCGATGCGAGGGGCGGCAGTGGTGACGGTGGCCATCAAGCCACCTCCTTACTCTTCCCCGCCCCCGCGACACTCTTGCCTGCCCCCGCGACGCCACCCGGCGCCGTCCCCGCCAGGGAACTCCGCTCCGTCCCCGCCACGACGCCGAGAAGCCGTTCGTGGTCGACCACTCCCAGACAACGTGCCCCCTCCATGACCCGCGCCGGGGCACCGGTACGCGCCACGGCCTCGATGGCCTCCGACACCGTCGCGTCCGGCGCCAGAGCCGGGCCGCTGCCCGCCTCGTCCGCCGACGCGGCCCGCATGGCCGTACGCACCGTCATGACCTGCTCGCGCGGGACGTCGCGGACGAACTCGCGGACGTAGTCGTCGGCCGGCGAGCCGACGATCTCCTCGGGGGTGCCGAGCTGGACCACGCGGCCGTCGCGCATGAGGGCGATGCGGTCGCCCAGCTTGAGCGCCTCGCTCAGATCATGGGTGATGAAGACCATCGTGCGGCCCTCCTCGCGGTGCAGGCGGACGACCTCCTCCTGCATGTCCCGCCGGATCAGCGGGTCGAGCGCGCTGAAGGGCTCGTCGAAGAGCAGGACCTCGGGGTCCACGGCCAGGGCCCGGGCGAGGCCCACGCGCTGGCGCTGGCCGCCGGACAGCTGGCCCGGCCTGCGGTGCTCCATGCCCTCCAGGCCGACCTTGGCCACCACCTCGGCGGCGCGCTCGCGGCGCTCCGCCTTGCCGACGCCCTGGATCTCCAGGCCGTAGGCCACGTTGTCCAGGACCGTGCGGTGCGGCAGCAGGCCGAAGTGCTGGAAGACCATCGCGGCACGGTGGCGGCGCAGTTCGCGCAGACGGGTCTTGTCCATGGCGCGCACGTCCTCGCCGTCGATGGCGATGGTGCCCGCCGTCGGCTCGATGAGCCGGGTCAGACAGCGCACCAGCGTGGACTTGCCGGAGCCGGACAGGCCCATGACGACGAAGACCTCGCCCTTGCGGACGTCGAAGGAGACGTCCTGGACCGCCGCCGTGCAGCCGGTGCGGGCGCGCAGTTCGGCGGGCGCGAGCGCGGCCAGCTCCGGGTCGGCGGGGACACGGTGCGCCTTCGGGCCGAAGACCTTCCAGAGACCTTCAACAGAGAAAACAGGGGTACCAGGGGTAGTACTCATCACGCCTCACCTCCAAGCAGATCGACAGCCTTCTCCCCGACCATGAGCACCCCGATCATCGGGTTCACGGCGGTCATCGTCGGGAAGACAGAGGCGTCGGCGATACGAATGCCGTCCAGGCCACGGATCCTCAACTGTGGGTCCACCACCGCGAGTTCGTCGTCGGCGGCGCCCATCCGGCAGGTGCCCGCCGGGTGGTACACGGTGTGCGCGACCTTGCGCGCGTACTCGCTCAGCTCCTCGTCGCCCGTGACGTCCGGGCCGGGGCACACCTCGCGCTTGAGCCAGCTCGCCAGCGGTTCGGTCGCGGCGATCTCGCGGGCGATGCGGATGCCGTCGACGAGGGTGCGGCCGTCGTAGTCGTCCTCGTCGGTGAAGTAGCGGAAGTCGAGGGCGGGCTTGACGGATGGGTCGGCGCTGGTCAGGTACAGCCGGCCGCGGCTCCTGGGCTTGGGGATGTTCGGGGTCATGGACACCCCGAACTGCGGCCGCTCGTAGCCCAGTCGCTCCGGGTTGTCCGTGAACGGGATCTGGTAGAAGTGGAACATCAGGTCGGGGCCCTGGTGTTCGGGGTCGCGGCGGACGAAGAGGCCGGCGTCGGAGTCCATCGCGGAGTTCTCGGGGATCGGGCCGTGGGTCTCCCAGACGATCACCGACTCGGGGTGGTCGAGCAGGTTCTCACCGACACCGGGCAGGTCGTGGACCACCGGTATGCCCAGCTTGGCGAGGTCCTCCTTGGGACCGATGCCGGAGTGCATCAGCAGGCGGGGCGTGTCGACGGCGCCCGCGGCCAGCACGACCTCGCGCCGGGCGCGGATCAGCAGTTCCTCGCCGTCCTTGGTGCGCACGTGCACGCCCTCGGCGCGGGTGCCGTCCAGCTCCAGCTTGTACGCCCAGGTCTCCAGCAGGATGGTGAGGTTCTCGCGCTCGTCCATCACCGGGTGCAGGTACGCCACCGACGCCGAGGAGCGCTTGTTGTTCTCGGGGTGGTAGGCGAGGTCGAAGAAGCCGACGCCCTCGGTGAAGGGCTGCTTGTTGAAGCCCTCGACGCGCGGGACGTCGAGCGCCCCCTGTGCCGCGTCGACGAAGTCACGGGCGATGGCGTTCCGGTCCTGCTCGTCGACCGGGACGATGTTGTTCTTCAGCCGGGCGAAGTACGCCTCCATCGGCACCGCGCCCCAGCCCGTGGCGCCGGCCGCCTCCCACTCGTCCCAGTCGGACGGCAGCGGCTTGAAGGCGATGAGGGTGTTGTGCGAGGAGCAGCCGCCGAGGACGCGGGCACGGCTGTGCCGGATGTGCGAGTTGCCGCGGGGCTGCTCGGTGGTCGGGTAGTCGTAGTCCAGCTCGCCGCCGAGCAGGCCCATCCAGCGGCGCAGGGTCAGCACGTCGTCGCGGCCGACGTCGCTGGGGCCTCCCTCGATGACGGCGACGGTGACATCGGGGTTCTCGGTGAGGCGGGAGGCGATGACGGAGCCTGCCGTGCCGCCGCCGATGACGACGTAGTCGTACGTGTGGGGGGTGGTGTCGGGCATGGGGTGGTACTCCAGGAGGGGTCGGGCTGGACGGGCTTACGGGGCTCGGGTCAGCCCGCGAACCACCGCACCGGCTTCGGTGCGAGGTTCTGGTAGACGTGCTTGCTCTCGCGGTATTCGGCGAGTCCGGCGGGGCCGAGCTCGCGGCCCACCCCGCTCTTGCCGAAGCCGCCCCACTCCGCCTGCGGGAGGTAGGGGTGGAAGTCGTTGATCCAGACGGTGCCGTGCCGGAGGCGGCCGGCGACCCGGCGGGCGCGGCCCGCGTCGGCGGTCCAGACGGCGCCCGCGAGGCCGTACTCGGTGTCGTTGGCGAGGGCGATCGCCTCGTCCTCGGTGCGGAAGGTCTCGACGGTGAGGACCGGACCGAAGACCTCCTCGCGTACGACGGCCATCTCGCGGTGGCAGTGGTCGAGGACGGTCGGCTCGTAGAAGTAGCCGTTCTCCGGCCGCTCGGGCGACGGCTCGGGACGCCTGCCGCCGGAACGCAGTACCGCGCCGTCCTTGAGCGCGGAGTCGACGTACGCCTCGACCTTCGTGCGCTGCTGCTCGGAGACGAGCGGTCCGCACTCGACGCCGTCCGCGGTGCCGCGACCGAGGCGGATACGGCTTGCCCGGCGGGCGAGTTCGGCGACGAAGCGGTCCCGGACGGAGTCCTCGATGATCAGGCGGGCGCCCGCCGAGCAGACCTGGCCGCTGTGGATGAAGGCGGCGTTGAGGGCCTGGTCTACGGCGGTGTCGAAGGCCTCGTCGGTGGCGCAGGCGTCGGCGAAGACGACGTTGGGGTTCTTGCCGCCGAGTTCGAGGGCGACCTTCTTGACGCTCGGCGCCGCGGCCTGGGCCACCTTCGTGCCGCTGATCAGGCCGCCGGTGAAGGAGACGAGGTCGACGTCGGGGTGCTCGGCGAGCCGGGCGCCGACCGAGTGGCCGGGCCCGGTGACGATGTTGGCGACGCCGGCCGGCAGCCCCGCCTCGACGAGCAGCTCGATCAGCGCGATCGTCGTCAGCGGCGTGATCTCGCTCGGCTTGACGACGAAGGTGTTGCCGGCCGCGAGGGCGGGCGCGATCTTCCAACTGGCCTGGAGGAGGGGGTAGTTCCAGGGCGTGATCAGCGCGCACACGCCGACCGGCTCATGGACGACGACGCTGTGGATGTCGGGCGAGCCCGCGTCGACGACCCGGCCGGGGGCCTCGGCGGCGACGAGGTCGGCGAAGTAGCGGAAGGCGTCGGCGACGCAGTCGATGTCGACCCGGCCCTCTTCGACGGTCTTGCCGGCGTCGCGGCTCTCCAGCAGACCGAGCTCCTCGCGGTCGCGCACCAGCAGGTCGGCGACGCGGCGCAGCAGGGCGGCACGCTCGGCGACGGGAGTGCGGGGCCACTGACCCTGCCCGCCGTCGAAGGCACGGCGGGCGGCCGCCACGGCCAGGTCGGTGTCCTTATCGTCACCCTCCGCGACCACGGCGAAGGGCAGCGCATCCGCGGGGTCGAGGATGTCGCGCGTCGCGCCGGTGACGGCTTCGCGCCACTCGCCGCCCGCGTGAATCGTCTGTCGTGCCTGCCGCGCCTGCTGTCCGGTCATGATCGGTGTTGCCTTCCGTTCCTGGTCGGTGCCCCTGAGTCACACAGGTGTCACTCACGAGGACCGTCATCGCCTGCCCGGGCCCTCGGATTGCATGCGCAATCGGTGGCCGAAAGTGTGCTGTGTCACTGAACATGCGGGCAAACAGGAACGAAAGGGACGCCGAAGGCGTCGAAGGGTGGTTCAGAAGTCGGCCGGCGGGTCCTCCCCCACCCGGCCGTCGATCGACTCGCGGATCATGTCGGCCTGGCCGACGTGACGGGCGTACTCCTCGACGAGGTCGATCAGGACGCGCCGCACGCTGGGCGCCCGGCCGTCGGGCCAGGTGTGGCGGACCAACTGGTCCACGCCACCCTCGGACAGCACCGCCCGCAGGTTGGCCCGGGAGCGGGCCACCGCCTCCTCCCACAGCGCGTACAGCCGCTCGGGCTTGTCCTGGGCCGCCGACCGCCACTCCCAGTCGGGGTCGGCGTCCCAGTCCACCGCGTCCCACGGCGGGGGCAGCGCCACTCCGAGCAGGCGCCGGGTGAAGTACTCGTCCTCGACCAGGGCCAGATGCTTGAGCAGCCCGCCCAGGGTCAGGGCGGAGGGCGCGAGCCGTGTGCCCAGGCCGGCCGCGTCCAGCCCCTCGCACTTCCAGGCGAAGGTACGGCGCTGGCGCTCCAGGGAGCCGATGAGGGTGTCGACCTCGGAGCCGGCGACGGGCGGCTCGACGAGGATCGGCTGTTCGGTGTCGTGGGTCATGACGGGCAGACTAGGGTCGGTTCCGGTCGATCCACTTCCGGAATCAAAAGTCACCTGGGCCGAGGATGAGCCACGACGAAAGCCCCACCGCCCGAGCCCTGCTGCTCCTGGAACTCCTCCAGAACAATCCCGGCATCACCGCCGACCGCCTGGCCGGCCGCCTCGGCGTCTCCGAACGCGCCGCCCGCCGCCACGTCGGCATCCTGCGCGAGGCCGGCATCCCCGTCGAGTCCACCCGGGGCCCGTACGGCGGCTACCGCCTCGGCCGGGGCCTGCGCCTGCCACCGCTGATGTTCACCCCGACCGAGGCGCTCGGCCTGGTCATGGCCGTACTGGACGGCCATCACGACGCGGCCGACCCGTCCGGCCCGGTGGGCAGCGCGCTCGGCAAGCTCCTGCGCGCCCTGCCCGAACCGGTCGCACACCCGGCCGAGGCCGTCCGCAAGGTCAGCGCCCGGGGCGGCCCCGACGCCGCCTCCCGCCCCGACCCCGACACCACCGCCGCGCTCGTCCAGGCCGCCGCCGCACATCACCGCCTGCGCCTCGGCTACCGGCTTGGCTCGCGCGGCGAGCGGACCATGGAGGTCGACCCATGGGCGGTCGTCGTCCACCACGGCCGCTGGTATCTGCTCTGCTGGTCGCACACGCGCGACGCGCGCCGCGTCCTGCGCGTGGACCGGGTCACCACGGTGACGGCACTCCCCGACACCTTCGAGCCGCCCACCGGTCTGCGTCCCGTCGAGACCCTTGAGGAACACCTCTCCCAGGGCTGGAGCCATGAAGTGGAGATCGTGATCGACGCGCCCGCCGCGCTCGTGACCGAATGGCTCCCCCGCAGCCTCGGCCGCCCCGAGCCGATCGACGACGGCACCACACGCCTCCTCGCCACCACCGACGAGCCGGACTGGTACGCCGAGCAGCTGACGGCGATCCGGGCCCCGTTCCGCATCGTCGGGCCGCCGGAACTGCGGGAGCTGCCCGAGCGCTCGGCCGGCGCCTCACGGAAGCGGCCGAAGGCATGGCCCCCGACGCGACCTTTGACTAAAGTCAAAGAATATGGAGCCAGTGAGGGATACGTCGAGGGATGCACCGAGGACTGCGCCGAGGCGCGCCTCCGGCACGACGGAGCCGGTCCCGACGGACGGCATCGAGGCGCGCCTCCGGCACGACGTGACGGCCTTCCGCCGCTTCAGCCGCTACTTCACGCGCCGCATCGGCGTACTGGACGACCACTACCTCGGCCAGGACCGCCCGCTCGGCGAGGCCCGGCTGCTGTTCGAGGTCGGGGACGGCGCTTCTCTGCGTGAGCTCAGGAGCCGGCTCGGTCTGGACGCCGGCTACCTGAGCCGGATGGCCAAGGCACTTCAGGCTCAGGGCATGGTCCGGCTGAGGGCCCACCCGGACGACAACCGGCTGCGCATGATCGAGCTGACCCCGGCCGGGCGGGTCGAGGTGGAGGAGCAGAACCGGCGGGCGGGCGCGGCCGCGGCCGGGCTGCTCGAAGGGCTGAGCGCGGCACAGCGCACGGCACTGACCGAGGCCCTGACGACGGCACGCCGGCTACTGCGCCTCGCCGGGATCACCGTCGAGGAGGTCGACGCCGCGAGCCCCGACGCGCGCGCCTGCCTGGACGCGTACGCCGCCGACATCGACCAGCGCTTTCCCGAGGGCTACGACAAGTCCTTCCTGGTCCGGCCCGACGAGGTGTCCGGGGACGCGGGCGCCTTCTTCGTCGCGTACGAGGAGGGCCGGCCGGTCGGCTGCGGGGCGCTACGGCGCCTGGAACCGGGCGTCGGCGAGATCCGCCACGTCTGGGTGCACAAGGACGCCCGCCGCCTCGGCCTGGCCCGCCGCCTCCTCGACGCCCTCGAACGCGCGGCCACCGCACGGGAGTTGACCGTCGTACGCCTCGACACGCACGCCACGCTCACCGAGGCACAGGCGATGTACCGGGCCTGCGGATACACGGAGATCCCCGCCTACACCGACGACATCTACGGCAGCCATTGGTTCGAAAAGCGCCTGGCCCCCTGAACCGTCCCCGAACCGTCCCCGTCACCGGCACCCCCCGCCCGCCGGGCAGAAGGACTCCAGTGCGGCGGTGAGCGGTTCGCGGACCAGCGCCGGGGCCAGGTCCTCCGGGCCGGCGGCGCGGATCGCGTAGAGCGTGCCGTCGGCGGCCTCGAAGCGGTGGTCGATGACCTGGCGGGGGCCCTTGTTCTCGTCGTCGTAGCGGTAGGTGAGCTCGGACCAGGCGGCGGCCGAGGCGCGGTCCATGGCCCGGTAGCCGGGCTGGGTGGAGAAGCCGTAACCGGGGTCGTTCTCGGCGAGGTCGAGGGACTCGGCCGCGGTCTCCTCCGCGAGCGCGAAGATCTGCAGGCTGCGGCCGTCTTCCGGGGCGTCGTAGCGGACCACCGGCGCCTTCTCCCCCTGCCGCTGGCTGCGGATCCAGTCCTCGGGGACGTGGAGGGTGTAGCCGACGGGGTCCTGGACGCGACGGTAGCCCGGGGGTGAGGCGGAGTCGCGGGTGGCCGCCGAGGTGGCTGCCGACGGGGCGCTGACGGAGACGCTCGGCAGGGGGGTCGTCCCGGTCGCGGCGGCGTGGGAGTCGTCGCGGATGACGTACCAGACCCCGGTGCCGACGCCCGCGCCGAAGACGGCGGCGGTGACGAGGACGAGGAGAAGGCGGCGGGCCCGCAGGGGTGACGGCTGGACAGGGACCGGGAGGGGTGGGGGCATCGACAAGGAGGTCTGCGTCTGTGCCGACGCCCACGGTGGCGGAACGACCGGCTCCCGCGCGGCCCAGGCCGCCTGGCCTCTCTCCTCGCTGGGCTCGTGTTTGCCGTCCCATCCGCTCATGCCGCTCATGGCAAGTCCCCCGAATCGCGCGCTGCTTACCTCTTGCGACGCTAGCGGCGAAACCGGCCGCAGGCCCCGTTCCGGAAGAAACCGGAACGGGGCCTGCGCAGGTTCGTGACAGAACGGCCTCTGAGACGGGCTCAGATGAGGCCGAGGGAGCGGACCGCCTCGCGCTCCTCGGCGAGCTCCTGGACGGAGGCGTCGATACGGGCGCGGGAGAACTCGTTGATCTCCAGGCCCTGGACGATCTCGTACTTGCCGCCCTTGGTGGTGACGGGGAAGGAGGAGATGAGGCCCTCGGGCACGCCGTAGGAACCGTCGGACGGAATACCCATGGAGACCCAGTCGCCGTCGGCCGTGCCGTTGACCCACGTGTGGACGTGGTCGATGGCGGCGTTGGCGGCGGAGGCCGCGGAGGAGGCGCCACGGGCCTCGATGATCGCCGCACCGCGCTTGGCGACGGTCGGGATGAAGTCCTCGGCCAGCCACTTCTCGTCGTTGACGACCTCGGCGGCGTTCTTGCCGGCGATGGAGGCGTGGAAGATGTCCGGGTACTGGGTGGCGGAGTGGTTGCCCCAGATGGTGAGCCGCTTGATGTCGGAGACGGTGGAGCCCGTCTTCTTCGCGAGCTGGGTCAGCGCACGGTTGTGGTCGAGGCGGGTCATCGCGGTGAACCGCTCGGCCGGTACGTCGGGCGCGGCGGCCTGCGCGATGAGCGCGTTGGTGTTGGCCGGGTTGCCGACGACCAGGACCTTGATGTCGTCCGCGGCGTGGGCGTTGATGGCCTGGCCCTGCGGCTTGAAGATGCCGCCGTTGGCCTCCAGGAGGTCACCGCGCTCCATGCCCTTGGTACGGGGGCGGGCGCCGACGAGCAGCGCGACGTTGGCGCCGTCGAAGGCGACGTTCGGGTCGTCCGAGATGTCGATGCCCTGCAGGAGCGGGAACGCGCAGTCGTCGAGCTCCATGGCAGTGCCCTCGGCAGCCTTGAGCGCGGGCGTGATCTCCAGGAGGCGCAGCTTGACCGGCACGTCCGCGCCGAGCAGCTGGCCGGAGGCGATGCGGAAGAGCAGGGCGTAACCGATCTGGCCGGCCGCGCCGGTGACGGTGACGTTCACGGGAGTGCGGGTCATGGCGTTCTCCGTATGACAGCTGGCGGTGAGGCATCCCTGCCCCGGGGTGCGGGACGTAGAGATGATCGATCTCTTGGCGTCAAGAGATCCACCCGTCAGGCTATCGCGCATCCGGGATCTCGCACGGCCGGGTCCGTGTGGCCCGCCCCACAGAATGACCATGACTGCGGCAAAGGGGCGGCCCACTACGGCAAAAGGGGGGCGGCCGCCCGGTCCGGGAGAGGTGAACCTGGGCGGCCGCCGGGTGGGGGTACCGATTGCCGGACTCCCGTGGGGGTACGGTGCGCGTGCCCACTATGCCGACGGCCATTCCTGTCCGGTCCGAAAACTTTTCACCGCCCAACGCCCAACGCGGGGACGCCAGACGCCAGACGCCAGACGCCAGACGCCGGTCAGGCTGGGATTGCCTGACCGGCGTCGAGAAGCAGAACCGCAGGGGCGCAGGGGGACTTACTGCGTGCACCCCTCCTGGCCCGCAGCCAGCGTCGCGCAGGCCTTGGCCTCGCCCGCGTCCTTCACGGCCACCATCGGCGTGTACGCGATCGTGTCCCCGGCGAGGGTGATCGATCCGGTCTGCTTCGTCTTGCCGACCGTCACCACCACCTCGTCCCCCTGCGCGGCCTGCGTGATACGCCCCCACGCCGCGCCGCACGTCTCGCTGTAGCGCACCTCGACCACGGCCGTGCCGACGGTCGCCGTCTTGGCGGTCGTCACCAGGTCACCGCTGCAGCCCATGCTCTCCGCGTCCTTGCCGGTGCAGGAGTCACCGCTGCACTCCACCCCGGCCGGCAGATCGGGGTCCGTCGTCACGGAAGGCGAGGGCGACTTGACCGCGTCCTCGTCCTTGTTCCCGCTGCCGGGGTCGGTGAGGTAGAACACCGCCGCGATCACGACCAGCACACCGACGACGCCCGCGAGGAACATCGTCAGCCGCCGCTTGCCACCGCCGCCGGAGGATCCGCCCCCCGGACGAGGCCGCTGCGGAGGCTCGCCGTACGGGCTCGGCATCCCCGCCGAACCCGGAACCGGGTCGGACACCCCGGACGCGCCGGACGCCCCCGCCATCCCCGACGGCGCCGCCCCCGCCGTACGACCCCCCGTCGGCGCCGGACCTCGATACCCCGCCAGCCCCCAGGAGTTGCCCCCGGAGGAGGAGCCGTCGCGGACGTCCGCCCCACTGGAGCCCCGTCCCACCGAGTCCCGCACCGGGGAATCCCGGACCTCGGAGTCCCGGACCGCGGAATCCCGCACCTCCGGCGCCGTAGGCTGCGCCGGCACCGTGGGCGGCACGGTCGGTGCCACGCCCGCCGGTCCCGCCACGCCGGGTGTCGCCGTCGCGCTGCCGCTCTTGCGGGCGGCCTTGCCCGCCTTCGCACTCCCCTTGGCGTTCGCCGGCGGCGCCCCGAACTCGCTCAGCGCGGCGCGCGCCTGGGAGATCCGGATCGCCTCCATGGTCATGTCGTGGCGCATCTCCGAACGGCTCCACGCCCGTTCGGCGAGCTCCCACATCGTCGTCAGATGAACGGGATTGGTGCCCGTGACCTCGGCGAGCGCCACGATCGCGCCCTTGGGCGCGAGCAGTCGCCCGTTCAGATACCGCTCCCAGGACGTCTTGCTGTATCCCGTGCGGTCGGCCAGCGCCGCGATGCTCAGACCGCTGCGGTCCACGAGCCGACGCAGCTGGCTCGCGAACTCCCTGACCTGCGGATCGAGTTCATCCGGCAAGGCCCTCCAACGAGGCATTGCTTCCCCCCTCTTCCCCCCGGTTCGTGCTGGTGTTTCTCGCGTTTCCCCCGCGCGTGGTGCCCTCTGCCGAGTCCCCGTTCTGGCTACCCACAGGGATGCGCCCGATAAGGATCTCAGTTCCCGGGGTGGGGGCGCACGGGAGCATCCGGACCGTGGCCATGCACCGTTGCACGCCCATCGGACCGCGTCCAGTGTTCCACCGGCCCCCCTCTCCGGCCGACGCAACCCTGGCAGTAAGCCCTTGCCAACCACTCGGGACGCCCCGACCCGTCCCGATCGACCACGCTAGCCCGGCTGTTGAACGACTTCCTTGCAAATCCGCGAACTTGTCAACACATCGACACACAGAAAGCACATAAACGATCACCTGCGTCACATGGGCCCACACACTCCCCATTCGGACAAGTCCGGCACGTCGACCTCAACCGGCTCACCCCAGCGCGAGGGCCCCGATCACCGCCGTCAGCACCAGGGCCACGACGAGCACGACGGCGACCACCAGCAACCGACGCGACGGCGGCTCCGGCTTCGCCGGCGGCGCGTCCCACCAGGGAAGGGTGGGATCGTCCTCGTACTCCTCGTGCTCCGCGGACTTCTCGTGCCCCGCGGACTTCTCGCGCTCCTCCGACTTCTCGCCGCCCTCGGCACCTTCGCCCTCCGCGCCTTCCGGCTTGGCCGGCACCGTCGCAGACTTCGGCCACGCCTGCACGGCCAGCTCCCACCGCACCCCGAAACGTTCCGCCTCCTCCTTCCCGGTCCCCGCCACCCGGCACAGGGCGACGACCGCCTGCCGGGGCGGGGGCTGGGTGGCGTTGAGGTAACGCTGCCAGGAGGACTTGCTGTACGCCGTGCGCGCACCCAGCGCGACCAGGCTCAGGCCCGTACGGTCCTTGAGCTGCCGCAACTGCTCCACGAAGTGCCGCACCTCCGGCGGCAGATCGTCGGGCAGCGGCTGCCAGGCACCCATCGCTCACCTCCGAACCAGATCCGATCAGGTGACGACACGGAGCGGCGCCATGGTTCCCGACGTACCTCGACGACCCCGACGTAGCGGAACGGTCACTTCCGTGCCACAGCGCACTGACAGGCGTTGAACAGCCCCTTCAGCGTGCCCGAGGGTTGACGCGGACGGCGGCCCGTCCTTCCGCGGGGGAGAGGACGGGCCGCCGTCGCGTGAGGTGCTTCAGTTCTCCACCGTGAAGTGCAGCGCGTCCTTCAGGAACGGGATCTGAAGCAGCGGCTTCGGCTGCGCCATCAACGCCAGCAGCACGATCACGAGGCCCAGCCCGCCGTACGTCACTATGTCCGTGAAGCGCGAGCGCACGGCGAGCATGCCGACGCTCGGCAGGAGCCAGCGCAGCACCGCGCCGGTCAGCAGGGCGCCGCCGATCACCAGCGTGCCGACCCGGAACACGTCGAGCGCCGTGATCAGCAGGCCCACCCCGACCAGGCCGAGGACGAGGAGGACCGGCCACTGCCGGGCGGGCGCCGGGGCGTCACCGGCCGCGGCCCGGCCGCCGCCCTCGGGGCGGGCCGTGTCCCTGGTGAAGAGCGGGAAGCGGCGGGTGGTCCGCACCGGCTTGCCCTCGGCGTCGGGCGCGCTGACCGCGTCCCGCACCTCGATCTCCTCCGAGACGTCCTCGGGGCCGCCCCCGGATGCATCCGCAGAGGCTTCCACAGAGACATCCGCAGAGACAGAGGCTTCCGCGGAGGCCTCCTCCGGGACGACCTCCTGCGCGTCCTGCGCGTCCTGCGCGACCCGCTCCGGGTTCCGCTCAGCCGACGACACTGCGCTCCGCCGCCTCGACCACGTTGACCAGCAGCTGCGCCCGGGTCATCGGGCCCACGCCACCGGGGTTAGGGGAGATCCAGCCGGCCACCTCGGCGACGCCGGGGTGCACGTCGCCCACGATCTTGCCCTCGGCGTTGCGCGAGACACCGACGTCGAGGACGGCCGCGCCCGCCTTCACGTCCTCGGGGCGGATCAGGTGGGCGGAGCCCGCGGCGGCGACGATGATGTCCGCGCGGCGCAGGTGGGCCGCCAGGTCCCGCGTCCCGGTGTGGCACTGGGTCACGGTCGCGTTCTCGCTGCGCCGGGTCAGCAGCAGCGGCATCGGCCGGCCGATGGTGACACCGCGACCGACGACCACGACCTCGGCGCCCTTGATCTCCACGCCGTGGCGGCGCAGGAGGGTGAGGACGCCGTTCGGGGTGCAGGGCAGCGGGGCGGGCTCGTTGAGCACCAGACGGCCGAGGTTCATGGGATGCAGCCCGTCGGCGTCCTTGTCCGGGTCCATGAGCTCCAGGATCCGGTTCTCGTCGATGCCCTTGGGCAGCGGGAGCTGGACGATGTAGCCGGTGCAGGCGGGGTCCTCGTTCAGCTCGCGGACGACCGCCTCGATCTCCTCCTGGGTCGCGGTGGCCGGCAGCTCGCGCTGGATGGAGGCGATGCCGACCTGGGCACAGTCACGGTGCTTGCCGGCGACGTACTTCTGGCTGCCGGGGTCGTCCCCGACCAGGATCGTGCCGAGGCCGGGCGTGACGCCCTTCTCCTTCAGCGCCGCCACGCGGGCGGTCAGATCGGACTTGATCGCGGCTGCGGTGGCCTTGCCATCGAGAATCTGGGCGGTCATGGGTCCCATCCTCGCGGATGACGCCCTCCTGGTTCCAATCCGGGTCGGCTGTGGCCTTGAGCACCGTATCTCCGCCCGTATCCGCCCATGATCGGTGATGTTGCACTTGCACAACGCATAGGGAATGCGGCTGGACAAGTAAGAGCCGACTAAAGAACGATGTGACAGAAGTGCCGCGGGCAGTACGGGGGGACACACCGCATACGTAGACCTTCCTCCGAACCATGCCGCGCGTCCCCGCACTCGGAAACAACGGAGGAAAGACCGCCATGAGTTTCGGCGACCCGAACAACCCCTACGGCCCGCCGCAGCCGCCTCAGGGCCAGCCCGGCTACCCGCCGCAGCAGCCGCCCCAGGGCCAGCCCGGCTACGGCTACCCGCAGGGCGCTCCCCAGCAGCCGCCCGCCTACGGCTACCCGCAGGGCCAGCCGGCCTACCCCGGCTACCCGGGCGGGAACATGATGCCGATGCAGATGCCCGGTCTGATGAAGACCGCGCGCGTCTTCCTCTTCATCCTCGCCGGCTTCCAGCTGCTGTTCGGCATCATCACCGGCATCCTCATCGGCGCCGCCCAGGACGTGTCCAACGGCGTCGGCTCGGGCGACAGCACCGACACCCTGGCCGGTCTCGGCTTCCTGGTCGCCGGCCTCATGGTGGCCCTGGGCGCCCTGTCGATCTTCCTGGGCGTCAAGTTCAAGAACGGTGGCAGCGGCATCCGCGTCACCACGATCGTGTACGCCTCGCTGATGATCCTCGGCAGCATCGGCAACATCGTGAACGGCGCCAGCGGCTCCACCACCTTCGCCGGACTCATCTCCCTCGCCATCGCCGGCATCATCCTCGCCTCGATGGTCAACAGCGCGGCGTCGGCCTGGTTCAGCCGCCCGCGGTACTGAACGCTTCACCGAGCGCATCCCGAACGCACCGAACATTCACGCATTTTCACGCGTGACTGAAGAGTTCGCGCCAATTAATCGCCAGGGCCGTGTCTCACCCGTATGAGGGGGACACGGCCCCGCTGCGTCGCCCTACTCTGACGTCGGTAGCCGTCAGGCACGGGGAGACGCACCTTGTACAGCATCATCGTGGTACCTCCGCCGACCACGGAGGACGAGACCGACCGCGCCCAGCTCCGACTCGCGCCCGGCGAGCGGCTCAGCTTCGGGCGTTCCGCTTCCGACAACGACCTCACCATCGCGCACGACGGGGTGTCCCGCAGAGCCGGTGAGATCACCGCGCAGGGCGCCTTCTGGATACTGAGCAACCTCAGCCGGGAACAGACGTACGTCGTGGAGAACCCGGAGGGGGCGGGCGAGCACATCAAGGTCGGGCCGGGGCGGCTGGATGCGCCGGTCCCCTTCGAGTTCTCGCGGATCGTGCTGCCGGCGGCCGGCGATCTGCTGACGGTCGAGGTGTGGGCGCCGCGCCACGACTACCTCAGCTCCGACGGCGGCCTGGACGGCGCGACGACCGCCCCGGCCTTCTCGGTCGACCGCACCAAGCGGTACTTCGCGGTCCTGGCCGCCCTGTGCGAACCCCGCCTGCGCGGTGAACCGCACGCCGCGCTGCCCACGGTCGACCAGGTCGTGGACCGGCTCCGCCCCAACTGGCCCGCCGCGTCCCGCACTTCCGTCCAGTGGAACATCGACTACCTCGCCGTGAAGCTGCGGCTCAAGCCCGGCCCGGAGACGGCGGACACCGGTCCGCGCCTCAACGGCAAGAAGGAGTCCCTGGTGTCGCTGGCGCTGCGCTTCGATCTCGTCCGGGAGGACGACCTCATCGTGCTGAGAGAGCCCGCGTCCTCGGCGGCCAGGGCGTCCGGCCGGGCGGCCCGGTGACCGAGCCGTACGCCGTGCCGGTGCCGAAGGGGTACCGGGTGGGCGGGTGGGAGGTGCGGGAGCCGATCGCCACGGGGGCGTTCGGGAGCGTGTACGAGGGCAGGCGCGCCGGAGCCGACACGGGCCTGCCGGCCGAGGTGGCCCTGAAGTTCCTGCCCACCGGCACCGGGACCCCCCGCCAACTCTCCCACCTGCGCGAACTCATCGACCGCGAGGTCGAGTTGCACCGCAGGCTGAAGCAGCCGCGGCTGATCCGGATGTACGAGACCCTCGTCGTCGACGACGCAGGCCACCCGGCCCTCGACGGCGCCACGGTCCTCGTACTGGAGAAGGCGCAAGGCTCGCTGTCCGCGCTGCTGGCGCACACGCCGAGACCGGAGGCGGGACCGGCGCTGCTCGCGCAGATCTGCGAGGGGCTGGCACAGCTGCACCGGGCGGGCTGGGTGCACGGTGACCTCAAACCGGCCAATGTGCTGCTGATGCAGGACGGTTCGGCCCGGCTCGCCGACTTCAACATGGCGGCGGAGCTGGAGGGCACGCACGCGTACACGCCCGCCTTCTCGACCCCCGACTACACGCCGCCGGAGCTGCTCTGGTCGGAGATCGGCGAACGCGGCCGCCGCATCCGCCCCTCGGCCGACGTCTGGGCGTTCGGCGTCCTGGCCCATCTGGTGCTCACCGGCTCCTTCCCGCTCCCCGGCGCCACTGCGACGACCCGTCGCGACGCGGCCGCCGCCTACGCCCGCGGCACCGACGAGCTGCGTCTGTCGCCCGAACTCCCCGACGCCTGGCGGGAGATCGTGCGGGACTGCCTGACCCGTACGCACACCGACCGGATCGGCAGTCAGGCGCTGCTGCGGCGGGTGGAGGCCGCGGCGGGCACCGGCCGCTCACCGCGCCTGCCGCGGTCCCTCCTCCCCCGCCGCCGCTCCCGCCGTACGACGATGCTGGCCGCCGCGACCGCCGTGGTGGCGGTGTCCGCCCTCGGCTACGGCATCAGCACCTGGGCCGGTGCCGGGGCCGAGGGGGCCGGCGCCTCGGGCGGCGAGACCACGAAGGTCACGGCCGCCACCTACGGCGCCTCCGAACTCCGTACGGACAAAGGCGTCCCGGTGGCCTACCGCCGGCTCATCGTCGACTCCGCGCACGACTGCGTCCAGCCGGAGGTCACCCCCGCGCTGATCGCCGCCCTGCTGAAGGCGGAGAGCGACTTCGACCCCGACCTCTCCGATCCGTCGGTGGGCAAAGAGGGCGAGTACGGCATCGCCCGCTGGACGCCGAGCCTGCTGCGCTGGTGGATCCGCGACGACGGCGTCCCCGCGACGGAGACCCCCAAGCCTCCCCTCACGCCGGCCGAGTCCATCCCGGCCGTGGGCCGCTACCTCTGCTACATGGAACCGCTCCTCGATCAGAACGGCTTGTCCGGCGACCGCCAGGTGCTGCTGGCGGCCGCGTACCGGACCTCGACCAAGGTCGTGAACAACGCGGGCGGTGTTCCCCCGAAGTACCGCGACTACGCCGCCCGCGTCGCCCACTACCTCAAGGAGTACACGCCGCCCGGCAAGACGTGACCCTGAGAGGTCTTAGGTACCACCGCACGGACCGGGCTGGGACGGTGTGAGCACTCCGCTTCGGCGGTACGACCACCAAGGTTCACTGGGGGAATCAACGTGAACATCATCAAGCCCGCCGCACTCCTCGTCGCGGCCACGGCACTGATCGCCGGCTCCACGGTCGCGGCATCCGCCGCCACCGCCCCGGACGGCACCCGGGTCACCGGCGGCTACCAGCCGGACGGCACCCGGGTGACCAGCACCCAGCAGGTCGCCGACCAGGTTCTCGCCGGGAGCCCGAAGCCGCTCCAGGTCTCCGCCGACAAGGTCACCTACGACGGCCTCACGGTCACCGCCGCACCTGACGGCCGGATCGGCACACGGGACCTGGCCTGCGGCTACGGCCACCTTTGCATGATCGTCAAGGGCCAGAAGTTCGACTTCTACAAGTGCCAGACGTGGAACCTCACCAACTGGACCGGCGACGGCCCGTTCACCAACAACCAGACGCCCGGCACGGTCGCCAAGTTCTACAACAAGGACGGCAGCGTCCGCTGGACGTCGACGGCGTACGAGGCCGGCACGGCGACCTGGGACCCGATCTGGTCCCTGCGCCCGTGCTGACCTGACACCACCGGCGCCACCCGACCGCGCGGTCTCCGGCTCCCTCGGGGGAGGGCCGGAGGCCGCACTCCTGTCCACACAGTCCCCACCTCCGCTCCCGAGACCTTCACAGACTCGCCGGGGCGCGAGGAAAGCTTCGCGGAAGTTCATGTATGTCCCTTACCCTCCCCTTCGTTGGACTGGGGGAGGGTGGCCCTCATGGAATCGGGCGAGGGGACGAGTCCATGTACAGCGTCATCGTCGTGCCGCCGGCGTGCGGCAACGCAAACGAACACATCAGGATCGCCACGGGTGAGCGGATCGCCTTCGGCAGGGCCGAGACCGCCGACGGCCTGACCATCGCACACGAAGGGGTGCCCCGGGTCGCGGGCGAGGTCGAGGCGCACCGGAACTTCTGGCTGCTGAGCAACCTCAGCGAGGACCAGACCTACGTGGTGGAGAACCCGGAGGGCGCGGGCGAGCACGTCAAGGTCGGGCCGGGGCGGGTGGACGCGCCCGTGCCGTTCGAGTTCTCGCGCGTGGTCCTGCCCGCGGCGGGCGATCTGCTCGCCTTCGACGTCTGGGCACCACGCCACGCCTTCCGCAGCGTCGCGCGCACCGGGCTCTCCGGAGCTCTCACCGCCCCGGCGTTCGCCCTCGACCGCACCAAGCGGTACTTCGCGGTCCTGACCGCCCTGTGCGAACCCCGCCTGCGCGGCGAGCTGCACGCCCCGCTGCCCGCGGTCGAGCAGCTGGTGGAACGCCTGCGGTCGGTCTGGCCGACGGTCAGCAGGTCCGCGGTCTACTGGAACATCGACTATCTGGCCCTCAAGCTGCGGCTACGGCCCGGCCCGGACACGGCCGAGCCCGGACAGCGCATCAACGGCAAGAAGGAGTCCCTGGTCTCGCTCGCGCTCCGCTTCGACCTCGTCCGCGAGGACGACCTGGTCGTGCTGGCAGCGGCGCCGAGCGAGGTGGCCGGATGACCGGGCAACAGCCGTACGCGGTCCCCGTACCGAAGGGCTACCGGGTCGGGCGCTGGGAGGTACGCGAGCCTCTCGCGTCGGGCGCCTTCGCGACCGTGTACGCGGGCAGGCCGACCGGCGAGGCCGACCAGGCGCTGCCCCGCCGGGCCGCCCTGAAGTTCCTGCCGACCGGTACCCGCACCCCGCGCCAGCTGCGCCATCTGCGCGAACTGGCCGAGCGGGAGGTGGAGGTGCTGGGCCGCCTGCGCGCCCCTCGCCTCATCCGCATGTACGACACGCTGACCGTCGACGACCCGGACCACCCGGAGCTGGACGGTGCCACCGTCATCGTCCTGGAGCGGGCCGAGGGCTCCCTGGACGCCGTACTGGAACTCACGCCGAAGCCGGAGTCGGGGCCCGCCCTGCTCGCCCAGATCTGCGAGGGCCTGCACCAACTGCATCACGCGGGCTGGGTGCACGGGGACCTGAAGCCTGCCAACGTGCTGCTGCTGAAGGACGGTTCGGTACGGCTGGCCGACTTCAACATGGCCGCTGAGTTGCAGGGCACCCATGCCTACGCGCAGGCGTTCGCCACCCCGGACTACACCCCGCCGGAACTGCTCTGGCCCGAAATCGACGAGCGGGGCACGCGCACCCGCCCCTCCGCCGACATCTGGGCCTTCGGCGTGCTCGCCCACGTCGTACTGACGGGGCGGTTCCCACTGCCGGGCGGCACACCGGACGCGCGCTGCGACGCGGCGACGCGGTATGCGCGCGGTGCCGAGGAACTGCGCCTGTCGCCCGAACTCCCGGACGCCTGGCGGGAGATCGTGCAGCACTGTCTGGGCCGTACGCACACCGACCGGATCGACACCGAGACCCTGCTGCGCCGCGCGGAGCAGGCCGCGGGTGCCGCCCGCTCGGCCCGCCTTCCCCGCCTGCGACCCCGGCGGTGGCGGGGACCGGTCCTGGTCGCGGCGCTCATGGCGGTGGCCGTCCTGGGAACGGCTGCGGGTGTGAGGTACTACATGCGCGAGACGCCCGGGGAGAACGTTTTCGTCGTGAGCCAGGGGGTCCCGACGACCGCCACCTGCGAGAAGCCCCTGGTGTACGAGGACCCCCAGCACGGCTTCGGCTACACGGCGGGCTGGAGCATCACCTGGGACGCAACCATCAAGCAGGGGGACGACGGCGACTGGGTCTCCGCAGTCAGCGAGGCACAGTGCCTGCTCAAGCACCTGCACGGCATCACGAAGGTCGGCGAGGTGGACGGCGACTTCGGCCCTCTGACGCACGCCGCCGTGGTCACCTTCCAGAAGCGGGCCGGGCTGGACGCGGACGGAGTCGTCAGCCCCGGTACGTGGCAGGCGCTGCGCAAGGCCACGCAGGACTAGCCGACTGATCGGCTGTTCCCGGACGTCCGGATCGCCGTCGGCCCGCCGGTCATCATCCGGCGGGCCGCAGTCGAAATCAGTGGGCCCGCATACCCGTCGACGCAGCAGGGCTCGCGAACTGGAACTTGAACTTGGTGCCATCCTTGACGTCGCTGGCGATGACCTTCCACTCCCCCGCCGTGGTGGTCTTGTATGCGCTCTGGCAGTAGTCGAGCCCCCCGCCGCTGGCGTAGAAGCAGACCTTCACCTTGCGGCTGGTGTTCGTCTTGATGTTGATGTCGGCGCAGTTGTCGGTCGCGAAGTAGAGGGCACCACTGCTGGGCTGGAAGTTGGCGCCCTCCGGCTTGCTGTAGCCCCACGCGTTGCCGTAGCAGGACTGGGCAACCACCTCTCCCTCCGTGGCCGCGCCGGCAGTGGTGGCCGTGCTGCCGATGAGGCTGCCGCCGGCGAACACACCGGTGACAGCAACTGCGACAAACCTCTTGCGGATGTTCATGGGAAACCCCCGTTGTCGATGCCTTGCGGCGCCATGTCCTTACCTGTGGGCCTCGTGCGGCGCGGCGCCCACGATGGCGGACCGGGAAGGGACGGAGAACCTGGAACTTTTCAGGTTCACTCCGTCTTCCACACCCGTCAGAGTGCTTTGCGGGAACCACTCAGCACATCAACGGGGGAGGACCATCCATGTCTGCACGCAAGCGGTTCATCGCTCTCGCCGTGACCGGCGCCGTCGCCGGCAGCGGCCTGATCGCCACCACCGCCGGCACTGCCGGCGCGGTCACACGGGGAGACGTGGTGGCGCAGTCCTGCTATGGAAGCGCCGATGACTACACCAAAGCCTCGGGCACGCAGATCTACCCGAACTACCCCACGTTCTTCTACCTGAAGACGAGCAGCAATTGCGCTGACATCAACATCAAGACCGACACGAACCGCTACGTCAAGGTCTGCTTCCTTACCAGCGGCGGCGGCACGTCCTGCCAGACCGATTACAAGCTCGCCACAGCAGGCAACTGGAGGGTGATCGCCACGAACGTCAAGGACGGCACCGAGTTCCAGTTCCACTTCAGGAGCGACGCCAAGTCGACTGGTCATTGGGCAGCCTGAGCTGCGGCCACCCGAGAATCTGAAGGAAATCATGCTGAAGAAAATCGCCGCCGCCGTTTCAACCGCCACCCTCGCGGCAACCGGTCTCGCCATCACGGCCTCCTCCGCCGAGGCCGCCTCGTACCCGACGTGCAACAGCTCCAAGAAGCACTACATCTCCTCCACGCGCTTCGTGGTGCAGCCGTACTACACCGGCACCGGCTCACGGGACTGCGTGATGGGCTACGGGGCCCTGTCCTCGGGAGTGACACGCCTGCAGTTCGCCATCAACGACTGCTACAACGGCATCTCCAACATCGCTACGGACGGCAGGTACGGAAGCGAGACGAGGAATGCCGTGAAGTACGTCCAGGAGCAGACGGACGGCGACGCCACGGTGGACGGGGTGTACGGCCCGGAGACCCGCAAGGCCATGTACTGGGGCGTGTACATCGACGGACACGGCTTCTACGACTGCCAGAAGACGCAGGTGTGAGGGCGGCGAACCAACGGCTCGACCGCCCCTTGATCCCGGCCCTCGTCCGAGCCCGGTCAGATGGCGGTGGCGCGGTCCGAGGGAGGCAAGTGGTAGCCGGTCTCCTCCTGGATCTGCCGGGCCTGGGCGGCGTGGCGGGCCGCCGCTGTGGAATTGCCCTTGGCGTGCCCAATGGCAGCGAGTGCCGTCAGTGCGCGGCACTCGGCCGGGCGCAGCTCCAGTTCCCGGGCGATGGTCAGGGCGAGTTCGGCCTGGTCCGCCGCGGTGGCGGTGTCGCCGGCGGCCAAGTAGACGCGGGCGAGGCCGATATGGGCCTCGGCCTGCTGGTGGCGGAAGTCGCAGCGGCGGGCGATGCTGCGGGCTGCTTCGAGGTTCGCGGTGGCCCGGTCCAGGCGGCCGCGCAGGCGGTCCACGCTCGCCAGCGTGATCAGGCAGTCCGCCTCGTTGGGCGCGTCATTGACCTCGCGGGCACTGTTCAGCGCCTGCTCGGCGAGGGTGTGGGCCAGGTCGATCCGGCCGGTGTCGCGGTGGACGCGGGCGAGGATCTCGTGGGCTGTGGCCACGCTGGGGCGGTGCTTGTGGTCGGAGCAGAGTCGCAGCGCCTCACTGCCGTCAGCCAGCGCCTCGTCATAGTGGCCCAGGGCGTGCTGGGCGATGGCACGGTTGACCAGCACGCTGATCGTGAGGGAGCCGTGCCCGCCCTCCAGGAAGGTCTCCATCGCCTCGGTCGTGCGGTCCAGTGCCAGGTCCAGCTCGCCGAGATAGGAGTGGATCAGGCCGAGGACATTGAGCCCACGCCCCACCCCCACCCGCCGGTCGAGGCCGCGGGACATGGCGACGCTCTTCTCCTGCCAGACGAGTGCCTCGCGCATCCGGCCCTGCTGCCCGTGATGGAGGGCCAGGTTGTTCAGCATGGCGGCCTCACCGGAGGCGAATTCGGCGCGCCGATAGCCCTCCAGCGCGCTGTGCAGGGCTTCGAGGGCGGCCTGCGGGTCGCCGGTGTGCTGGCGCAGGAGGAAGAAACTCTGCTGCATGGACGCCTGGCCCAGCAGCGCACCGTCACGTTCGGCCGCGCGCAGCCCTGCCGTGGTCACGACCTCCCACTCGCGCAGATGCCGCCGACGGTAGAAGTACGGGCGCAGCTGGTCGGCCAGCTGCCAGGCGATCCGGTACGGGCCCGTCCGGGCGGCGTGGGTGATGACGGCCACCAGTCCCGCGCGTTCGTTCTCCAGCCATGTGAGTGCCTCGTGCCGGTCGGCGAACCGGTCGGAGGTGGCACGCGGTCTGGGCAGCTGGATGCTGCCGACGTACCCGAAGGCGGTGGCGGCGTCCGTCGTCGCCAGACACCATGCGCACAACCGCTCCCAGGCCGCCGCGTGGTCGGGGTCCCGCTCGGCGTGCTCCGCCGCGTACAGCCGCAGCAGATCATGAAACTGAAACCGCCCGGCAGCGGTGCGCTGGACCAGCCCGGCGGTGGCGAGCTCGTCCAGCAGGTACTCGGCGACGGACGGCTCGGCGCACAGCAGGGCCGCGGCAGCCTCAGTCGTGAAATCCGGACCGGGGTGCAGCCCGAGGAGGCCGAACAGGCGTGCCGTGTCCGGGGCAAGGGCCGCGTGGGAGTGGTCGAAGGCGGTGCGCACCGCGGCCTGGCGGTCGCCGGCGATGGAGAGCTTGGCCAGCCGGCTTCCGTCGGCCAGCTCGTCCGCGTACGCGGCCAGTGAGCGGCCGGGGCGGGCTGCGAGGTTGGCGGCCGCGATCCGCAGGGCCAGCGGCAGGCGCGCGCACAGGTCAGCCAGTCGCGCGGCCGCTTCCGGCTCCGCCCCCACCCGCTGTTCGCCCAGCACTCCGGTCAGCAGGGCGTCCGCCTCGGCCGGTTCGAGCACCTCCAGCGGCACGATGTGGGCGGCATGGCTGGCGGTCAGGCCCCGCAGGTCGGGGCGGCTGGTGACCAGGACGGCGACCCCGGCGGTGCCCGGCAGCAGCGGCCGTACCTGCTCGGCGTCCGCGGCGTCGTCGAGGATCAGCAGGACGCGGCGGTCGGCCACTCTGCTGCGGAAGGCCGCCTCGCGGTCCTCCAGCGCCTCCGGGACCGAGTCGACGTGCTGGCCGGAGGCACGCAACAGCCCCGACAGCACCTCGGCCGGGTCGCGCGGCCGGTCGGCGGTGCCCAGCAGCCGTACGTACCACTGGCCGTCGGGAAAGGCCCGGCGCAGACGGTGACCGAGGTGCACCGCCAGCGCCGTCTTGCCCACCCCGGGCGACCCGGACACGACGACAGGCAGCGTCTCGGGGGCGGTCAGCAACTCCTCCAGGCGCTGGACGAGATCGTTCCTCCCGGCGAAACCCGGTATGGCGAGGGGTAGTTGGCACTGGACGGTCCAGGTCGCCGCGGTCGGCCGCCGGACGTCGGCCGGGGCGGTCGGCGCGCTCAGCTCCGCATCCCCGCTGAGGATCGCCTGGTGCAGGCGCCGCAGCTCCTGCCCCGGGTCGATGCCGAGTTCCTCGGTGAGGGTGGAGCGGATGTGCCGGTAGTGGGCGAGGGCGTCGGCCTGCCGGCCGGAGCGGTACAGGGCGAGCATGTACTGGGCGGCCAGCCGCTCGTCCAGCCGATGGGCGGCGCTTCGCTCGGACAGCGTCGTCAGCAGTGCGGCATGGTCGCCGAGCCGCAGCCGCCGGTCGGTGCAGTCCAGCTCCGCGGCCAGCCTCTCCTTGACCAGGGCATCGCGGGCCGCGTTGAACCAGGGGGTGTCCATCTCGGCGAACGGCGCTCCCCGCCACAGCGCCAGCGCCTGCCGGAACAGGGCCACCGCGCTCTCGTCGTCGGCCGCCTGGCGAGCCTGGGTGAGCAGATGGCGGAACTGGTGCATGTCCACAGCCAGTTCGTCGACGGCAAGCGAGTAGCCGCCCAGCCCGCGGGCGAGGGGCGCGATCCGGCCCGGCAGCAGGCGCCGCAACCGGGAGACGTAGCCGTAGAGGGTCTCCTTGGCGCGCTGCGGCGGACTGTCTCCCCACACCCGGTCAACCAACTGCCCCACGGACACTGGCCGGTTGGCGTCGACGAGCAAGGCCGCGAGGACGACCCGCTGCCGGGCGGTCCCGAGATCCACCGGCCCCGAGACACCCCGCGCCTCGATGTCGCCGAGCAGTCGAAACTCCATGACCAGTCCCCCGTACGCCGTGCCCGGCCGCCAGTGGAAGCGGTACTCGGGTAACCGCTTTCACCAGGGAATTCTAGGTAGCTGCAAGGCCTGTGCACGACTGACGGTTCAAGATGGGGCCAGTTGGGCACGGCGAGCGGTGCGGTCCACCCCCGCGCCGCCGCCCCACCCACGTACTCCGGCGAGACGGGGACGGGAACCCTGAGAAGTTGCAGGTACGTCCTCCGGTCGCGTCCGCAACCATCGCCCCGTGCCGTCTCTTGTCTTGGTGTGAGTTCGCGTCACGAACGCAACACGGGGGAGGAATACAAGCGTGCAGAGCATCATCGTCGTGCGCATGGGCAGCTCAGGTCCGGACGGCCAGCCACGCCTGCCAGGGGGCCGGCTGCTCAGGCTGGGGCTCTTCGGGGACCCCACCGGACCGGCGTTCGCCCTCGACCGCGCAAAGAAGGAATCGCTGGTCTCGCTCGCGCTCCGCTTCGACCGGATCCGCGAGGACGTCCTGTGCGTCCTGGCCGTAGCCGAGAGCGAGGTGGTCCGGTGACCGGGCAGCCGTACGTCGTCCCCGTCCCGAAGGGCTACCGGGTGGGCCCGTGGGAGGTGCGCGAGCCGCTCGCATCCGGCGCGTTCGCCACCGTCTACACGGCCCGGCTGGCCGAGGACGGGGACCCGGAGCTGCCCCGCCGGGCCGCCCTGAAGTTCCTGCCCACTGGGACCCGCACGCCGCGCCAGCTGCACCATCTGCGCGAACTGGGTGAGCGCGAGGTGGAGTTGCTGGAGCGCCTGCGGGCGCCCCGCCTGATCCGCATGTACGACACCCTGACGGTCGACGACCCGGGGCACCCGGAGCTGGACGGCGCCACCGTGCTCGTACTGGAGCAGGCCGAGGGCTCCCTGGATGCCGTACTGGAGCACTCGCCGAAGCCGGAGGCGGGCCCCCTCCTGCTGGCCCAGATCTGCGAGGGCCTGCATCAACTGCACCACGCCGGCTGGGTGCACGGCGACCTGAAACCCGCCAACGTTCTGCTGCTGAAGGACGGTTCGGTACGGCTGGCCGACTTCAACATGGCGGCGGAGCTGCAGGGAACGCACGCCTACGCACCCGCCTTCGCCACGCCCGACTACACCCCACCGGAGCTGCTGTGGCCCGAGGTGGACGAGCGGGGCACCCGGATCCGTCCGTCCGCCGACGTCTGGGCCTTCGGCGTCCTCGCGCATGTCGCCCTCACGGGCTCCTTCCCGTTGCCCGGCGGCAGCACGGAGGCACGCGCCGACGCGGCGACGCGCTACGCGCGCGGCACCGAGGAGTTGCGCCTGTCCCCCGAACTCGCCGAGACCTGGCGGGAGATCGTCCGGGACTGTCTGGCGCCCACACACGCGGAGCGCGTCGCCCGGGTCCCCGACACCAGGGCGCTCCTGCGCCGGGTGGAAGAGGCGGCGGGCACCTCCCGCTCGGCCCGTCTGCCGAGGTTGCGGCCCCGGCGGTGGCGGCGTCCGGTGCTGGTCGCGGCACTCGTGGCGACGGCGCTGCTGGGCGCGACGGCGGTGACGTACGCACTGCGCGACGACGCCTCGACCACCGCGTCGGCACCGCCCACGTGCGAGAAGCCGGCGGTGTACGAGCACGAGAACCACGGCCTCGGCTACACCGCGGGCTGGAACGGCACCTGGGACTTCACCATCAAGCAGGGCGACGGCGGCAGCCAGGTCCGCGAGGCCCAGTGCCTGCTCAGGTACCTGCACGGCATCACCGAAGTCGGCGAGGTGGACGGCGACTTCGGTCCACTGACGCATGGCGCGGTCGTCACGTTCCAGAAGCGTGCGGGGCTGGACGCGGACGGGATCGTGGGGGCGAAAACGTGGAGCGCCCTGCGGAAGGCCGGGGAGAACTGACACCTCGACGCCGCCACCGGTGACCGCAGGGTGCGGCGCGGTCGCCACATGAGCTCGGTAATTGCAGTGATCTCGGGCGCCACCAGAGGGAACATACGTCCTAAAGTCCCGAAGTCCGCAAGTCCCGAAGTCCCAAAGTCCGCAAGTCCCGAAGTCCCGAAGTCCGCAAGGAAGGTTCACACGTGAGACCGACCCGTACCGCCCTGGCCCTCGTGGCAACCATCGCCCTGGCTCCGGCGCTCCTGCTGGCCGGCCCGGCCTTCGCCGCCGAGTCGACCCCGTCGTCCGCCGCGACCGTGGCGACCGCCTCCGACGCGGCCGGCTCCAGCGTCGACGAGATGTCCGACGACGACGTCCGGGTCGCGATCGCGCGCATCATCGCCGACCCCACCACCGGTAAGGCCGTCTACGCAGCCGCACAGGCAGCGTTGGACGGCACCATCGAGGACCAGCGGTACTTCCTGGAGACAGGCCGCTGGATCGCACAGGCCGAGGACGACCGCGTCGCCATCGCCCGCATCCTCTTCACCGCCACGCAGAACGGCGACAAGGCGGTCGTCAGGGAGGCCGACAAGGCCCTCGACACCAACACGCCGGAGGCACTGCGCGCCTTCCTCGAGACCGGCTACCGCCTCGCCCAGGCCGAGGACGACCGCGTCGCCGTCGCCCGCATCCTCGCCGACCCGACGATCAGCGACGCGCTGCGGGCCGCGGCGGAACAGGCCATCGACGGCACGCCGGAGGAACTGCGGTACTTCCTCGAGGTGGGGCAGTACGAGGTGGACGGCTAGGTCCCGTCTCGCGCCGCGCCGTGCCTCGGGCAAAGCATCGTCGTCTGTCCGGAACGATCCTTACCCTGCCCTTCGTTGGCGGGGTAAGGATTGCCCTCATCGATCGGGGGAGGGGGACGGGTCCGTGCACAGCGTCATTGCCGTGCCACCGGCTTGCGCCGGACCTGACGACCGGATCAGGATCGCCACAGGTGAACGGCTCGCCTTCGGCAGGGCGGAAACCGGCGGCGGTCTCACCACCGCCCACGAAGGGATGCCCCGAGTTTCCGGGGACATCCCCGCGCACCGGCACTTCCGGCTACTGAGCAGCCGCAGTGAGGACCAGGCCTACGTGATTGAGAACCTCGAGGGCGCGAACGCCGGAGGAGTCACTTCCTGTTCACATCGGCACCTTGCTGCAGTCCGACTTGGTCGAGCCGGGGTTGAGGAAATGGAACTCCAGCGCCTCGGCCGTGTTCGGCCCGTAGATCCCGTCCGCAGTTACTCCGGCGCTCCGCTGGGCCGCCTCGAGGGCGTCCCGGGTCTTCGGGCCGAACTCGCTGTCCACCGTGATGTTCTGGCTGTAGCAGTACTTGAGCGCCCGCTGAAGCGCCCAGACCGCACGCCCGGATGCACCCTGGGACATGGTGCAGTCCCGCTCGCCGTTGTGGGTGGGCACGTAGCCGGTCCAGTAACCCTCATTCGCGGTGTACGTCGTGGACTGGTTGCACCAGCCGGCGGCCGCGGCCGGCGAGGCAGTCGCTGCGCCGAGACCAAGTCCTGACAGCAGGACAGCGGCAGACGCCAGTCCGGCCTTGGCACGTCGTGTGCGTATGCGCATGGTTCCCCCTTCGTCGCCGCACTACTGCTGCGGCGTGCGTTCGTGTATGTCCGAGGATCGCGTGGGCGCATCGCACGTCGTGCGATGCGTACCCGGAATTCCCTGGTGAGGACGGTTCCTTGAGAGCCTGTGAAACCCCTCGTTGACCCCGTAGTGCCGTTGCTTGGCTGGTCATGTGCTCACCCTGGAAGCGTGCAGGTAAGTCTGGAGGACTTGCACTTCGTCGCGTACCTATAACCTTTCAGGACTGATGCGGCGCACCCGCTGCTCCGTTCTCCGGGACAGCGACGCACAGCCCGGCCGGACCCGCGTTCCTGCGCTTCGGCCGCAGCGGCATGCAGACCTTCTGCGACACGCTTTAGCAGGCTCTCTTCGTGACCGCCTGCTGGCCGCACTGCTGAATCTGCGCCATCGCACCACTCTTGACGTGCCGGCCCCTGGTTCGGCGTGGACCGCTCCACCATCACCCGGCCCATCGACGAGGTCCGGTCCCTGCCTGCGCAACGGGGTTGCACTGTTGCGCAGGCACCCGACTACGCACTCCCGCCAAGGTCATCGAGCACCGGGGCGGCGGCGAGACAGGAATCATCGACGGGACGGAGATCCGTATGCGCCGCCCGGGCTGCAGGTCGCAAGGACCGGGACAGGTTTCGTGTCCGGCAAGGCGAGCTTGGCCGGGGGGCCGTCTGCTGCTCGACGCGATCGCCCGACGCTGGGGCGTCTGGCTGACACCCGCCGGAAAAACCGTGTGGTGCGAAGTTCTCCACAGCCCGTGAAGAGGTCTGTCTACCCGAAACGTTTCAGGTTCCACCCGACTTGCGGCGTCACCAGACTGAGGCAGGGAGACAACACCTCGGCCAAGCGCCGCAACACGGGGAGTCGGAACACATGACCATCAACACGACACTCAGGCACATCGGCATCGGCATCGCCTCGCTGGCCATCGCGAGCACGGCATTCGCAGGCACCGCGCACGCCGAGGAGGTCTCCACCAGGGCCTCGTCAGACTGCCCGAAGGGCTGGCTCTGCGTCTGGTCCGGCGACAACTACACGGGCCGCATGCAAAAGGTCCAGGACGACAACACAGACCTGTCGCAGTACACGGTCTTCGCCAACGGCTCACTCTCGGGCTTCAACAACGGCAACAGCTGTGACGTGAAGATCTACGCCGGCAAGAACTACACCAACCTCATCACCACGGTGAAGCGTGGACACAAAGGCACTGGGGCGACGAACCCCGTCAAGATCCTCTCCAACAAGTGGGTCAACTGCAGCTGACGGCACGGACACAGATGAATCGGGGAGATCTCTTGCGTACAGCACGGAATCGATTCGGACTGATCATCGCGGGCGCAGCTCTCGCGGGCACCGCTTTGACCAGCTACGGCCAGGGCGGCGGTACGGATGCCGGGGCCAGGACAGCGCTCATGGCCAATGACCTGACGGACGTACAGGTGATGACCAGCGCACCCTGCAAGGACCGCCACGTCATCTTCACCGTCGACGGCACTCCTTACCACGGCTTCGACTACAGCAAGGCGATGGAGACCGTCATCTCCAAGGGCTCGCAGGGCAACATCGTCAAGGAGGCCCAGTGCCTGCTGGAGTACGTCAAGTGCGCCCCGGGCACGGTGGACGGCATCTTCGGTGACAAGACCAGGGCCGCGACGATCCGCTTCCAGGAGAAGAACGGCCTGAACGCCGACGGCTCGATCGGCCCGAAGACCTGGCCGAAGCTGCGCGCCTTGGAACCCAAGACCTGCTGAGCTGCGAGCCCTGGCCAAAGGCCGACAAGGCGGGAGATGGAAGCATCCAAGACCATCCACCACGAGCTGTCGCGGCTGATCGCCCGGCAGGGGTGGATCGGTGTCTCCATCGACGAGTTCTACGGCGGGATGGGCGTCGACCATGTGGCCAAGACCCCGACGGCCCGCCGCGAGGCGACGAGTACGTGGTCACCGGCCGCAAGGTGTACGTCGGCGACCTCCACGGCGTCTCCTTCGGTGAGTTGGTCTACGAGAACGTACAGGTCCCGGCCGCCAACCTGCTGGGCGAGGAGGGCGACAGGGTCTGCGTCACGTACTCGTCCAGCGTTCTGTACGGGCGGGCCGACCTGACCGCAGTCCCTGTGGGCATCTACCGGGCGATCGTGCAGGAGACGACGTCGTTCGCGGCCGTGCGGCAGCTGTACGGCAAGCCGCTCAGCGAACTGGACTCGGTGAAGCAGAAGCTGGGCCAGATGCAGTCGAACCTGATGACGGCCACAGCGGTCGCCTCCCACGCGGTGCACCTGCTCGACCATGCCTGCCGTGCGACGGCCAGCTGATGAACGCCAAGCTCGTGGGCGTCGAGTCCAGCCTGGACACGGCCTGCCTGGCCATGGAAGGGCATACCGCGTGCGGCCTGTTCACCGACCGGCCGATCGAGCGCTTCCTCCGCGATGCCCACCACATCTACTCCCCCACCGGCAATTCCGAGATGCCCCGCCGCGACCATCGCGCCGAGGATGAGCCCGGCCAGACAGACGAGGCCGATCAGAAGACCGACGACGCCCACGAAGCCGTATCCGGTCCAGGTCACCACGATGTCGTACGGGTCCATGCATCCGCATGCCGGCATGCCGCCACCCCTCCTGGAGCCGGAGAGGCCTGGCCGACCGTACTCCTCTTCCGCGGCGCTCCTGCCGTACCTAGAACTTTGCAGGTTCCCCCGGACACCGGCCTCGCTGACGATGGCCACGCCACAACGGCACGGAAAAGGAAACGGGGGAAGACATGAAGCACTTCTGCGGATCCCGCACGGCGGCGGGTGCCATCGCCGGTCTGACGCTGCTGTCCGGTCTCGGCCTCGGCGTCGCCACGGCGGCGCCGGCCGCCGCGTACGCGGGCTACTGCAACGACGGCTACGCGACGGTGTTCAGGAAGCTCGTCGGCGACAACACCTACACGGCGTATCTGCCCGGCTACAAGGCGAACATGGACTGCACGATGGGCAGCGGAGCGCAGAGCAAATCAGTCGCCATGCTCCAGCGCTCTCTGAACGTCTGCTACGGCGACGACCTGGGCTTCAGCCTGAAGGTTGACGGGATCTTCGGCTCCAACACCAAGAACGCCCTCGCAGCCGCTCAGCGCGATGAGGACATCACGGGCGACGGCGTCTACGGCAAGGACAGCCGCACCCACCTGAAGTGGGAGTTCACCCGCGACACCACGACTCGCTGCGCCCGGATCTGACCATGAAGGAGACCCTCATGCTGCGCACGAAGGCCGGCCTCGCAGCCGGCGCGACACTGCTGGCCGGACTCGGACTGGCCGGTATCACCGCCACTCCGGCCAACGCCGCCACCCACTGGTGCAACAAGACGATGGGCGATTTCATCGGCGGCGGAAACGGCCACGAGCTGGCCCAGATCCCCGCCTACAACAGCACCTTCGACTGCATCACCGCCGAGGGGGCTTCCGGCTCCCACGTGAAGGCGATCCAGAACGCACTGCGGCACTGCCACGGGCGGACCAAGGTGGAGGTCGACGGCCACTTCGGGCCGATCACCGAGGCGGAGCTGATGAAGGTTCAGGCCGCTCTGCACCTGGAGGACGACGGCGTGTATGGCCCGAAGACCCGCGACAAGCTGAAGTGGCGCAGCAGCAACGGCCATTGCGCCACCCTCCCGTAGCCGAGCATCCGCCGAGGCCGCCTCGTACCCCACGTGCAACTGCGTGATGTCCCGCGTGTACGGGCCGGAGACCCGCAAGGCCATGAAGTGGCCCCTCTTCAAGGGAGGCAGCGGCTCGGTCCAGGGCTGCTCGCGTCTGGGCGTCTGATGCGCGGCCGCGGTGACCATCACGTTTCCACCGCTCACCGCGGCCGTCCCGGCGGTACCCAGTGCCCCCGTTCCCGGCCTTGGGCCACTCCCCCACCCCACGCGATAGCCTCGCATCAACTGGCGTGACGCCCGTGGACATTGGGGAAGAGCAGCACTCGGGGGATTGATGACAGACCAGCGGCCGCCCAGGCCGTCGAACACCCCGGCGACCGGCGACGCCGCCCTGCAGCAGGCGGGGGCGGCACCGCTCCAGCCGCCGGATCCGGGGCGCATCGGACCGTACGTACCGCTCGGACTACTCGGCACCGGCGGCATGGGCCGGGTCTACCTCGCCCGCCCCGCCGACAACACCCTCGGCCTCGCCGCCGTCAAGGTGATCCGACCGGAGTACGCCGAAGACCCACGGTTCCGGCGGCGCTTCGAGCGGGAGGCCTCCGTGCACGCCCGGGTCCACACCCCGCGTGCGCCGCAGCTGCTCGGCACCGGGTTCGACGACACGCTGCTGTGGATGGCGACGCAGTACGTGCCCGGCCTCAACCTCGCCGACGCCGTGCGCGACTGCGGCACGCTGGCGCCGGCCGGCGTGTGGCGGCTGGTGGCGGACCTCGGGCAGGCCCTGTCGGCGATGGCCGCCGCCGATGTCGTACACCGGGATCTCAAGCCGTCCAACGTGATCCTGTCCCCGCAGGGCGCGCACGTCATCGACTTCGGCATCGCGCAGGCCGCCGACAGCAGCGCGATCACCTCGACCGGGAGCAGGGTCGGCACGCCCGCCTTCATGGCTCCGGAGTATCTGCGCGAGGGACGGTGCGACACCGCCTCCGACGTCTTCTCGCTCGCGGGGAGCCTGATCTACGCCGCCACCGGCCACGCCCCCTTCGGGGACGGCACCGGCGTCGACGTGATGCACCGGGTCGCCTTCGAGGAGCCCAAGCAGGAGATCATGGCCGAACTCTCGGCCGGGGACCCCGCATTGGCCGCTCTCCTGTCCGCCTGCCTCGCCAAGGACCCCGCGGGGCGACCCGCCCCAAGGCAGCTCACCGACGCCGCCACGGCCGCCGGCCACAGTCGCGCCACCGTCTGGCACGAGCCGCTGAGCGCCCGGCTGCTGGCCCGGGGGCAGGCCTGCGACGTACTGGAACAGGTCGCCGTTCACGAGACCGTCCAGTTGCGTGCGCCGGCACAGCAGCCTGCGCCTCCCGGCACCGCGTTCGGACCGTCTGCACCGCCCTCCTGGCAGCACGCCACCCCCATTCAGACCCCGGAGCCGGAGGACGGCGGCCGTCGGAAGAAGCGGAAGGCCTACCTCGCCGTCGCCGCCGGCCTCGCCGTGTGCGCCGTCGCCGCGGGCGCCTTCTTCCTCACCCGCCCGTCCCTCGACGAAACGGCCTCGGCCGCACCGACGGCAGCCGGCAGCACCGCCCCCGACGACGCGCACGCCTCTGCCCTCCCCAGCTCCTCCGCCTCGCCCTCCGGCGACAAGGACAAGGAGAAAGGCGAGGGGAAGGGGAAGGAAACCAGCCCGGGGAAGGCGGAGGCCGAGAAGTCAGAAGGCCCTGACGCATCCGACGGCGGCGCAGGCGCACCCCAGTCCACTCCCACCGACGAAGCCTCCCCCACCTCCGACGGCGACGACAGCGGCGGTGGCAGCAGTGGCGGCAACGCCCCGACCGCCACCCCCACCAAGACCGCCACGACACCCGCCACCCCGCCCTGGATCTCCCAGTGCACGTACTACTCCGGCACCGAACTCACCGACTACGGCGACAAGGGCCAACGCGTCGTCCAGGTGCAGTGCATGCTCACCAAGCGCGGCTACGGCGTCGGCAGCGCGGGCGTGGACGGCGAGTTCGGCAGGGACACCGAGTCCGCGGTCAAGCAGTTCCAGAGCGCCAAGGGACTTGAGGTGGACGGCCAGGTGGGTCCCAACACCTGGGCAGCACTGCGCAGTTCCACATGACGCAGGGCCCGCCGTCGGCCGAACGGCGGGCCCTGCCTCACATGCGGATCAGTGGAAGAAGTGCCGCGTCCCGGTGAAGTACATCGTGACGCCCGCCTTCTTCGCGGCCTCCACCACCAGCTCGTCGCGGACCGAACCGCCGGGCTGGACCACGGCCTTGACGCCGGCCTCGGTCAGGATCTCCAGGCCGTCGGGGAAGGGGAAGAAGGCGTCGGAGGCGGCGTACGAACCCTGCGCACGCTCGGCGCCGGCCCGCTCGACAGCCAGCTTCGCGGAGTCGACGCGGTTGACCTGCCCCATGCCGACGCCCACCGAGGCGCCGTCCTTCGCGAGCAGGATCGCGTTGGACTTGACGGCCCGGCAGGCCCTCCAGGCGAAGGCGAGTTCCGAGAGTTCCTCGGCGGTGAGCGCCTCACCCGTCGCGAGGGTCCAGTTGGCCGGGTCGTCGCCGTCGGCTTGGAGGCGGTCGGTGACCTGGAGGAGGGCGCCGCCGTCGATGGGCTTGACCTCGGCGGGGTGGGAAGGCGCGGCCGGGGCCTTCAGGACCCGGATGTTCTTCTTCTTGGCGAGGGCCTCCAGCGCACCGTCCTCGTAGTCGGGCGCGACGATGACCTCGGTGAAGATCTCGGCGACCTGCTCCGCCATCTCCTTCGACACCGGGCGGTTGACCGCGATCACGCCGCCGAACGCCGACAGCGGGTCACACGCGTGTGCCTTGCGGTGCGCCTCCGCGACGTCCGCGCCGATCGCGATGCCGCAGGGGTTGGCGTGCTTGATGATCGCCACGGCCGGCTCGTCGTGGTCGTACGCGGCACGGCGGGCGGCGTCCGTGTCCGTGTAGTTGTTGTACGACATCTCCTTGCCGTGCAGCTGCTCGGCCTCGGCGAGACCGACGCCCGTGCCGTCGACGTAGAGCGCGGCGGGCTGGTGCGGGTTCTCGCCGTAGCGCAGGGTGCTCTTGCGCTCCAGGGTGGCGCCGAGGAAGTCGGGGAACATCGAGTCGTCGACGGGGGCGTAGGCGCTCGCGAACCAGCTCGCGACCGCGATGTCGTACTCGGCCGTGTGCCGGAAGGCCTCGGCGGCCAGCCGCTTGCGGGCGGCGAGGTCGAAGCCGCCGTCCTTGACCGCGGCGAGGACGTCCGCGTACCGCGCCGGGCTGGTGACGACGGCGACCGAGGGGTGGTTCTTTGCGGCCGCGCGCACCATCGACGGACCGCCGATGTCGATCTGCTCCACGCACTCGTCGGGCGAGGCCCCGGACGCGACGGTCTCGCGGAACGGGTAGAGGTTGACGACGACGAGGTCGAACGGCTCGACGCCCAGCTCCTGCAGCTGCCGCTGGTGGTCCTCCAGGCGCAGGTCGGCCAGGATGCCCGCGTGCACGCGCGGGTGCAGCGTCTTGACGCGGCCGTCCAGGCACTCGGGGAAGCCGGTGAGCTCCTCGACCTTGGTGACGGGGACGCCCGCCGCGGCGATCTTCGCGGCCGTGGAACCGGTGGAGACGAGCTCGACACCGGCCTCGTGCAGCCCGAGCGCGAGCTCCTCGAGCCCGGTCTTGTCATAGACGCTGACGAGCGCCCGGCGAAGGGGCCGCTTGTTGCTCTCGGCGGTGGCGGTCACTGGATAACTACCTTTCGTCCCTCAATGCGATGGCCGTTGCGGGCGAGCCGCCCCACGACCTCGACGAGCAGCCTTCGCTCGACTTCTTTGATGCGCTCGTGCAGAGCGCTCTCGTCGTCCTCGTCCCGGACCTCCACCACGCCCTGAGCGATGATCGGTCCGGTGTCGACGCCGTCGTCGACGAAGTGGACGGTGCAGCCGGTGACCTTGGCGCCGTACGCGAGGGCGTCGCGGACGCCGTGGGCGCCGGGGAAACTGGGGAGAAGGGCCGGGTGGGTGTTCACGAACCGCCCGCCGAAGCGCGCGAGGAACTCCTTGCCCACGATCTTCATGAACCCGGCGGAGACGACGAGATCGGGCTCGTAGGAGGAGACGGCCTCGGTGAGAGCCGCGTCCCACTCCTCCCGGCTGTCGTAGTCCTTGACCTTCCGCACGAAGGTCGGCAGCCCGGCGCGCTCGGCCCGCGCGAGCCCCTCGATGTTCTCGCGGTCGGCACCGACGGCCACGATCTCGGCGCCGTACGCCTCGGAACCGACGGCGGCGATCTCGTCGAGGAGCGCCTGCAGATTGGTGCCGGATCCGGAGACCAGCACGACGAGGCGCTTGGCCACGGGCTTGGCGGCCACGGTGGGGGCCCTTTCTCGGGGGTGCGTTCTTCATGCGGTCGACGCTTTGTATATTCGTACGAATGCATCGCGCCCCGGGATACGGGGAAGTCTACGAAGCGGCCGACCGTCAGCAACGATACCGGCACTACGGACAGCCCCCACGGGACGGGGGCGTGGCCGGAAGGTAGCGTCTGGGGGAGCTGGCCCGGGAACGCGGTCGTGGTGCGGTGCGTTCACGAAGTGACAGCTCATGTCGGATCAGTCGTTCACCAAGGGGAAGACGCTCACTTGATGTCGGACCGCAGCCTGCGACTCCTCACTCTCCCTCCGCAGTCCGCGCAGGGAGGGAAGCGTGGCGCCGTCCTGCTGCGAGAGCGGCCCGCCTCGCCTCCCGACGCGCCCTCGGGCAAGAAGTCCGGCGACGAACAGGGCGGTGGCGCCCAGGACGACAACCCCTTCGCGCCGCCGCCGGCGGGCGCGCCGGACCGCCCGTGGCAGCCGCGGCGCCCGTCGGGCGAGGACGGCTCGCAGGGGTCGGGCGAGGGCGGCGGAGACTCGCCCTGGGGCAGCCAGTGGAGCGACCGCCAGCCGGGCCGCTCCCCCGACGGCTTCGGCGAGCGTCCCCGCGGCGGCCCCGAGGGCCCCGGAAACGGCGGCCCGGCCTCGGGCATGCGCTGGGACCCCACCGACCCCGCCCAGCGCCGCGCTCGCTTTGCCCTGCTCTCCGGTATGTGGGCCTTCTTCTTCGCCCTCTTCAGCTGGCCGTACGTCGCCCTGCTGCTCGGCGCGCTGGCCCTCTACTGGGGCATCACCAGCCTCCGCACCAAGCCCCGCACCCCCGACCCGGACACCCCGGCGCCCCGGTCCAACGGCCGGCCCCAGACGACGGCGGCGGTGAGCGGCCTGGTCACGGCGTCCCTCGCCATCGCGGTGGTCGCGGCCGGGTTCACGGCGCAGATGGTCTACAGCGACTACTACACCTGCACGAACGATGCGCTGACCAACGAGGCGAAGCAGGCGTGCAACGAGCTTCTGCCGGAGGAGTTGCGCGGGGTTCTGGGGACGACGGACTGACGGGTTCGGGTTCGGGTCCGGGTTCGGGTCCGGCTCCGGAGTGCCCTCAGGGGGCGGCCTCGGACTATGACTCCGGTGACTGCTTCTGCGACTGCTCTGCCGGCGGTTGCGGCGACGGCTCGACGGGCGGGTGGTCGTACGGCTCGAAGGTCGTGTCGTGGTCGTACTCCACGTGCGGGATGTCCTGGTCGGAGCCCTCGTACGGAGCATCCTCGTCGTACTCCGCGGACCGGGCGTCCTGGTCCTTGCCCTGATGCGGAACGGGCTGGTCCGGCGTCGGGGCCGTGATCGGAGCCTGCTGGCCGTAAGCCTTGTGCCCCGTCTTCGAGTCCGCCTTCGCGCCCCTCTTCGAGTCCATCGGCGCACCCTCGCGCTCCCCCGGCTCCGCCCCCCGCGACAACCACCCGCCGACCAACGGCAGCCGCTCCCGCAACCGGCGTCCACCCGCAGCCGAGCCGTCCGCCCCGCAGTCCCCGGAGCCGCTCTCCTGCGAGCCACGCTCCCCCGACGCCTCCGCCCGAGGCTTGCCGATCCGCGCCCCCTGCGTCTCACTCACCCGCTCCGCCCGGCGCACCGCCCCCGCCCGGCACCGCCACGCCCGCGCGAGCACCGCCACGGGAACCGCCACCACCGCGACCCACGCCAGCGTGGCCGCCCCCGCCTGCCACCACACCGGCCCGAAGCTCGCGAGCATCCCGACCCCGAGCGGGCCACCCGACTGCGCGGCCAGCACGGCGACCACGGCCGCGCAGAACACGGCAGCCAGCGCGGCAACCGCGGCAGTCCGCCCACCCGACCAGACCTCAGCAGCCGCCTGCCCGGCCGGAGACGGCACCACGGCAGACCCTCGCCCGCCCTGGGTCCGGGCCGCCCCCTCAGCGGTCCGCCCGCCTCGGGTCCGAACCCCCTCAGCCACCCGTCCACCCTGCGTCCGAACCCCCGCAGAGCCCTCCGCGTCGCCGCCCCGGCCCCCCGCTCCCCCACCCCACACCGCCGCCCTCGCCACAAACCACCCGACCACCACCCCCGCCACGACAGGCACCGCCCCGACCCCCCACTGCCCCGGCCCCGCAACCCCCGCGCCCGGCACCGCCTCCAGCAACGGAAGCGGCGGCAGCAACGGCGCGGGAGCCGAGGACCCCGGCGCCACCACATGCCCCGCCCCCAGCACGAAGCCCGGCCCCAGCGCGTACGTCGCCGCCCACACCGCCGCGTTCGGCACGAGTGCCAGGCACAGCAGCAGTACCGCGAACCGCCCCGACCACCCCTCCGTCAGTTGCAGAAAGGACGCCCGCGTCGCGTCGCCGTGCCACACCAGCGCCCCGCCCACCAGCACCGCCCCGCCCCCGACAAGGGCCACCGCACCAGCCACGGCCGCACGTGCCGCCGCACCGAGACGGGTGCGCGCCCGCACCCCGGGCACCAGCCGCCGTACCCATCTCGGCAGCCCGACCAGCACACGTTCCACCACCTCGGGGGGCCGCCCACACGCCGTCCACACCCCCGCCCCCGCCGCTCCCGTCACGACCGCCGACACCCACAGCCCGGTCCACCACCACGCGGGCCGCAGCTCACCCCCCGCCGCGTACACCGCGGCCGCCGCCCCGACCCCGAGGTACCCGAGCACGACGCCCGCCCACGCCGTGCGCCCCGCCACCAGCGGCACCCCCTCGCCCCCGTCCGCCGCCGCGTCCCGCGCCGCCCGGTGCACCAGCAGCACCGGCAGTACGAGCAGCAGCAACGGGGTGACCCCCATGGGCGCGGGGACGCCGGAGAGGGTGTCGGTGCGGACCAGTTCGGCGCCGTGCGCCAGCAGCCACAGCACCGCGGCGATCCGCAGCGCGCCCCCCGGCCCGCTGTCCGGATACGGCGAACTGACCCACAGCACCATCACCAGCACGGCGAACACACCCAGCCCCAGCCCCGCCGCCACCGCGCCTGCCAGAAGGCTGGCGCCGAGCCCGGGCGTTCGGCCGCGCAGCCGCGTGAGCAGGGACGACGGGGGCGTTCTGCGAGCGGTCATGTCAATCACGCCCGCCATGCTCCCAACGACACGCGCTTTTCCGTCGTAACAGGCGAACCTCCGAAGTGTCGCTCAATATATGTTTATGTACTTTTTCGCACGAAGGGGCGTACTGTGACGCGGAGTCCCGCAAACCCGCTCCCCCCGCCCGAGGAGCGCCGACGCCTGCGTGAGGCCGGTTCATTGACGCAGGCTCAGGTCGCGGATCAGGTGGGCGTCAACCGCGAGACGGTACGCGCGTGGGAGATCGGCCGTACGTCTCCACGCGGCGGAAGGCGAGACACGTACGCACAACTGCTCCGGTCCCTCGCGGAGCAGACGGAGGTTCAGGAGGCCTCGGCGGAACTTGAGGTGATGGCACGTCAGCCCGAGGCCGCGGGCGGCGCCGACAGGGCCGTACCCGCAGCCGTGCGCGCCGAAGATCCGGCACCCGCCCCCGAACCCCGTCCCCGACGGCCCCTCTCCCCCGCCCAGGCCTTCGATGCGCTCTACGCCTTCTGCGCCCCCGCCCTCGTACGGCAGACGTACCTGCTCACCGGGCGCCGCGAACTCGCCCGCGAATCGGTCGAGTGGGCCTTCCAACTCGCCTGGCAGCGCTGGCCGGAGGTGGCCCGTGACCGGGACCCGGCAGGCTGGGTGCGGGCGACGGCGTACGACTGCGCGCTCTCCCCCTGGCACCGGTTCCGCCCCCGATACCGGCACCCCGAACCCCCGCCGCCGGACGCGTCCGACCGTGCCCTGCTGGACGTACTCCTCGAACTCACGGCGCCACAGCGCCGCACGCTTCTCCTCTACGACGGTGTGGGCCTCGACCTGCCCGAAACGGCGGCGGAGACGGAGGCGAGCACTCCGGCGGCCGCGAACCGCCTGCTTCACGCCCGCGCCGCGGTCGCCGCCCGCCTCCCCGGCCTGTCCGACCCCACCGAGTTCAACCGCCGACTGGCCGAACTGGCCTCCGTGGAGCGCTTGCGCGCGGCCAAGCCGGCGACGGTGCGCGAGAGCAGCGAACGCCGGGCCCGGTTCTGGACGCGAGCGGCGATCGCGTTCACCGTGGCGCTGATCGGCACGACGGCCTTGACGCTGCGAACGGCCCCGACCCGCTACGAACCCCCGGTGCCACCGGGGCAGACGGTGCTCGGCGTACCGCCGAAGGTGGCGCCGGGCCCGCTGTCGAAGGCGGAGCAGGAGCTGAAGGAGAAGCTGCGCTCAGAGATGCAGCACGGCCCGCAGCGGCTGGCGCCACAGGTGCAGTGACGCCTGCGCTTGCCCACTCGGCCTGCGAAAACGCCGGCAGGCCCGCCCCCACCGAGGGAACGGGCCCACCAACGTTCAGCTGAGTGCCGTGACTACGGCCGCAACCACGGCCGTGACCGCGTTCAGCCGCCGAGGATCTCGCGCGCCAGCTTCGCCGTCTCGGTCGGCGTCTTGCCGACCTTGACGCCGGCGGCCTCGAGGGCCTCCTTCTTCGCCTGGGCGGTGCCGGACGAACCGGAGACGATGGCGCCGGCGTGGCCCATGGTCTTGCCCTCGGGCGCGGTGAAGCCCGCGACGTAGCCGACGACCGGCTTGGTCACGTTCTTCGCGATGAAGTCCGCGGCCCGCTCCTCGGCGTCGCCACCGATCTCGCCGATCATGACGATCAGGTCGGTCTCGGGGTCGGCCTCGAACGCGGCGAGCGCGTCGATGTGCGTGGTGCCGATGATCGGGTCACCACCGATGCCGACGGCGGTCGAGAAGCCGATGTCACGCAGCTCGTACATCATCTGGTACGTCAGCGTGCCGGACTTCGAGACCAGGCCGATGCGGCCCGGCTTGGTGATGTCGCCCGGGATGATGCCGACGTTCGACTGACCCGGGGTGATGATGCCGGGGCAGTTCGGGCCGATGATCCGGGTCTTGTTGCCCTTCTTGCCGGCGTACGCCCAGAACGACGCCGAGTCGTGCACGGCGATGCCCTCGGTGATCACGACGGCCAGCGGGATCTCGGCGTCGATGGCCTCGACGACCGCGTCCTTGGTGAACTTCTCCGGCACGAAGATGACGGAGACGTTGGCGCCGGTCTTCTCGATGGCCTCCTTGACGGTACCGAAGACCGGTACCTCGGTGCCGTCGAAGTCCACGGAGGTGCCCGCCTTGCGCGGGTTCACGCCGCCCACGACCTCGGTGCCGTCACCGAGCATGAGCTTGGTGTGCTTCATACCCGTGGAGCCGGTCATGCCCTGGACGATGACCTTGCTGTCCTTGTTGAGCCAGATAGCCATGGTGTGTTGTGTCCTCGTCCTGAGTGCTTACTTGGCGGCGTGGGCCAGTTCGGCGGCCTTGTCGGCCGCGCCGTCCATGGTGTCGACGCGCTGGACCAGCGGGTGGTTGGCGTCGGTGAGGATCTGCCGGCCGAGCTCGGCGTTGTTGCCGTCGAGGCGGACGACGAGCGGCTTGGTGACGTTCTCGCCACGGTCCTCGAGGAGCTTCAGGGCCTGGACGATGCCGTTGGCGACCTCGTCACAGGCGGTGATGCCACCGAAGACGTTGACGAAGACGGACTTGACGTCCGGGTCGCCGAGGATGATCTCCAGACCGTTGGCCATGACCTGGGCGGAGGCGCCACCGCCGATGTCCAGGAAGTTGGCCGGCTTGACGTTGCCGTGGTTCTCACCGGCGTACGCGACGACGTCCAGGGTGCTCATGACGAGCCCCGCGCCGTTGCCGATGATGCCGACCTCGCCCTCGAGCTTGACGTAGTTGAGGCCCTTCGCCTTGGCGGCGGCCTCGAGCGGGTTGGCCGCGTCCTTGTCGTGGAGCTCCTCGTACTCGGGGTGGCGGAACTCGGCGTTCTCGTCGAGCGACACCTTGCCGTCGAGGGCGATGACGTCACCGGAGGCGACCTTCGCGAGCGGGTTGACCTCGACGAGGAGGGCGTCCGACTTGATGAAGGTGTCCCACAGCTTGATCAGGACGTTGGCGACCTTGTCGGCGACCTCCGCCGGGAACTTCGCCGCGGCCACGATCTCCTGGGCCTTGGCCTCGTCCACGCCGTCGATGGCGTCGATCGCGATCTTGGCGACGGCCTCCGGACGGGTGGCCGCCACCTCCTCGATCTCCATGCCGCCCTCGACGGAGGCGATGGAGAGGAAGGTGCGGTTGGCACGGTCGAGGAGGAAGGAGACGTAGTACTCCTCCAGGATCTCCGGAGCCGTCTCGGCGATCATCACCTTGTGGACCGTGTGGCCCTTGATGTCCATGCCGAGGATGTCGGTCGCCCGGGCGACGGCCTCGTCCGCGGTCGCGGCGAGCTTGACGCCACCGGCCTTGCCACGGCCGCCGACCTTCACCTGTGCCTTGACGACGGACTTGCCACCGAGGCGCTCAGTGGCTGCGCGGGCCGCCTCAGGCGTGTCGATGACTTCACCGGCCAGCACCGGTACATCGTGCTTGGCGAAGAGGTCCCTCGCCTGGTACTCGAACAGGTCCACGCGCTTCCGTCCCTATCAGTGATCTCGCGGTTCGTTGTCTGCGTGGGCGTGCCGCGAGGGCAACGTGACGTCCGACCGTGTCTGTCACAAGGGAGGCGCACACGGTGTCCGAGCGCGCGGCATGTCCGTCTCGCAGGTTATCGCTGCTTGCAGGAGGCCCCTAAATCGAGGGTCACACCTGAGCGGTGATACCTGTCACATGATGCCGCCATCAGCAAAGATCTCTGGCACAGCGTGCCGCCTGTGAGGTTTCGGTAGCGCGCCGGTAGCGCAACGGGAAGGACCTCACCGGGCTGGGGTTGACCCGGTGAGGTCCCTTGAGCAGCCCGAAGGGGCACGAATGGGCCGCCCCTGTGGGCTCTGGGTCGGTGCTCCCCACCCCAATGGGGATCACGCGGCCCTTCCGCGGGGTTCCGGTCGGATCGGCCGACGGTGTTCGGCCGTCCGGGTCCGGTTGCCCCGCGGAGTCGGTCGGTCGCCTCGGCGGGCGCGGGTCGCGGTCGCGGATGCGGATGCGGATGCGGATGCCGTGCGGGTGGTGCGTGCGTCCGCGGTCGCGCTCGCCGTGGCGGCGGGTGCGTCGTACGTGGCTCCGCCGGGGGGCCGCCGTACGACGTCGGGGGTGGTGCGGTCAGATGCGGTACGCGCCCCCGAGGTGGATGTCCTGCGCGTAACCCGGCGTGATCGAGTGGGCTACCTGCTGGGCGCCGGTGCCGGCGTTGCCCGCCAGCGGGCCTGCCGAGTGCTGGACGGTCCCGGTCAGGTCCTCGGCGAAGGGCGCGACCTGGTGCGCGACGCCGTGGGCGAAGGGGTCGACCTGGCCGACGACACCGCCCGCGAAGGGCTGCAGGTCCTCCGTGACGCCGTACGCCAGGTTGGTGGCGCTGCCGCCGACGCCCCGCACGACCGGCTGGACGGTGTCGACGACCGTGTCCACGACGGGCTGCACGGCGCCGGTGACGCCGTACGCGAACGGCTGCACCTCCTCGGTGACACCCCCGGCGAAGGGGACGGCCTGCCCGGCCACCCCGTGCGCGAAGGGGTCGACCTCGCCGACGACACCGCCCGCGAAGGGCCGGATGTCGCCGACCACGCCGTACGCCAGCGCACCCGCGTCCCCGACGGCCTGCCCGGCGACCGGCACGACACCGTGCACGGCGGTGTGGGCGACCGGCGGCAGAACGGCACCGGTGGCATCGGCGCTGACCTGGCCGACCAGGCCGGTGGCGTACGGGGGCACGTCCGCGGTGACGCCGTGCGCGACCGGCTGTACGTCGGCGACGGTGCCGTAGGCGACGGGCTGGACGTCGGAGACGGTGCCGTAGGCGACCGGCTGCACGTCGGAGACGGTGCCGTGCGCGAGGTGCTGTACGCCGCCCACCGCGCCGTGGGCCACCGGCTGCACGCCGGCCACCGCGTTCCCGGCGACCGGCTGGACGCCGGCGACGGCCTGGCCGGCCACGGGCTGGACGCCGGCGACGACGCCGTACGCCAGCGCGGTCGCGGCATCGACCGTGTGTCCGGCGGTCCGGGCGACCCCGGCCACGGCGCCCTGGGCGACGGGCACGACGCCGTCCACCGCCTGGCCGACGACCGGGCGCACCCCGGCGACCGCGCCGGTGGCCACCGGCTGGACACCGCCGACCGCGCCGACGGCCGCCGGCTGGACGCCGGCCACCGCGTTCCCGGCGACCGGGGTCACCCCGGCCACGGCGTGGGTGGCGGTGGGGACGACACCGGCGACGGCGTGCCCGGCAACCGGGAGCACACCGTGCACGGCCTCGGTGGCGATCGGCGGGACGACCGCGTCGGCGGTCTGCTCGACGACCGGGGTGACCGTGCCGGGGACGGCGCCGACCGTGCCGACGACCCGCTGTTCGACGCCGCCGACCGTGCCGGTGACGTGGCTCGGGACGGCGGAGACGGAGGCCTCGGCGGCCGCCTTGACGGCGGTGGCCCTGCCGGTGGCGGTGGACTTGGCGGCCGTCGCCGTGCCCGCGGTCCTGCTGTCGGCGTGGGCGACGGCGGCCTGCCCGGCGCCCTGCACACCTGCGGCGGTGCGGCCCGCGCCCGCGACGGCGTACTGCGCCTTCGTCCGTACGACGCCCTCGACGCCCTGCGCCTGCGAACGGGCCGCCTCCTGCGTGCCCTGCAGCCTCGTCTGGGCGGCGGCGAGCGCCTGCTCCAACTCGGGGGCGAAGGCGGCGAGGGGGCCGAAGAGGTAGTCGATGGTGCCGGGGAGCTGCGGGGCGTCCTGCGATGCGTTCCCGGCGTCGGCGACGGCATCGGCGGCGTCGGCGGAGACCTTGGCCTCGGCCTGCGCGGTGGCCTTGTCCGCGCGGGCGGCCTTGGCGCCCTGGATGACCTGGGCGGCGCCCTTTGCCTTGGTGGCCTTGGTGGCGGACGGGACGGTGACCTTGGCGTCGACGTAGCGGCGGGCCTGCTCGGCGGCGCTCGCGGGCGCCGTCTCGGCCGTGGCGGCGGTGTCGGTGAGCGTGCCGGTGGCGGTGCTGGTAGCACCGTCGGTGACGCCGGAGACGGTGTCGGTCACGTCGGAGACGACTCCGTTGACCGTGCCGGTCACGGTGCCGGTGACGGCACCGAGCAGGCCGGGGTCGTCAGAGCTGTCGGCCGCGGCGGTCGCGTCGGCAGTCGTGTCCGGTACGGAGAGGGTGGAGGCGGGCAGTTCGTCCGCGCTGGCGGCGGTCGAACCGAGCGCCCAGGCGCCGGTGACACCGGCGGCTATGACGATCGAACGGCGGATGTTCTTGTTCATGCGTGCGTCGGATCCCTAGATATTGGGGCTCCGAAGGCCCACGGAGGAACGGAGATACGAAGAACTCCGGGGCTTCGGACGGTTGGTGACATTGCGGCGCCGGTTCCGGTCGCGGTCCGGGGAGTTGGGGACCAGCGGGACCGGGTACGGCTCCAGCGGCTTCCGTCCGGGGGATGTCGGGGGGACATCCGGGAGCTGGGGGGTGTCCGGACGGGCGGGCAGACCTGTTTCCGCCCCCGCGCGGCAGGTCTACGGCGGGGAGGGTCGGCCTACCGGCCTATGCGGGGGAAACCGGAATGTCCCGGTGCCTGTCCTGGATCTCGTCCGCGTCGACGCGGGCGGCGGCGCCGGGCACCAGCCGCAGCGGAGCCCGCTGGTTCAGTGAGACTGCGTGCGCGTCACCATGCCGCGACGAACCGCCGTCGCCCGCCGAACGGCTGCCCAGCACACCGCCCGGGTGATCGACCGGCCCCTGGCGGACGGGGGCGTAGCCGAAGGCCGCGCCGCCGCGGTGCACGCCGCCGACGACCGGGGCACGCGACGCGGTGACGTCGACGACGAACCGGGGGCCGAAGACGACGGTCCCCTCTTCCTCGCCGGTACGTCCCTCGCCGGCACGTCCCTCGTCCTCACGCCCCTCACCCGACGCGGGCACCGCGGACCCCGGCTGCGGCGTCCCGGTGACGGGCGCGGGCAACGTCTGCCCCGGCACCGGGGGCAGCCCGGGAAGCTCCGTGCCGGGAAGTTCCGTGCCGGGCAGCTCCGGCAGCCCGGGGAATTCCAGCCCCGGCATGCTCGGCCACGCCGGCGACTCGGGCGCCGTCGGCAGCACGGGCAACGTGGGCAGCGACGCCAACGGCGGCACCTCCGCCTGCACGTCGGCCAGCCCCTCGGTCACCGTCCGCACGACGTCGCCGACCGGCTGCACGACATGCGTGCCGACGGTATGGGTGACGTGATGGGTTGCGGGGCTGAGGATTTGGTCGTCGTTGGGGTGGGGAGCGCCGGCTCGGGGGGCTTGGTCCAGGGGGGCCTGGTTCAGGGGGGCCTGATTCAAAGTCGACTCATCGCGAACACCGGGCTTGGCCGGTGGGGTCACGAGCCCCTCGACCGCATTCTCCGTCGCCGACCGCAGATCGGCGGAGGAGGCGGGCAAGGACGAGGACGAGGACACGGATGACGCAGACGACGCGGATGATGCAGACGCAATGCCCACCGACACCCCGTCCGCCGCATACGCCCGCTCTCCGCAGAGGAACCCGAGCGCGAACAGACCGCCCACCAGCAGCACCACCTGCAGCGCACGCCGCCCGGCCGCTGTGCGCACGACGCGCAGAGCGGCACCCGGCAGAGCGGCTGGCCAGGTCAAGGGCGACGGTCCTCCCGTGCGACGGAACGAAGTACGCGTGAGGTACGGCGAAGTACGCGTGAGGTGCAGCGAGTCGATGCCACTCGGTACGGACGAGCGGAGCGCGGCGCACCGCTGAACAGGTGTCCGATACTTGCACGGCCCTCCCGAGGTTGCGCAAGCCCCCCGTGCCCGATGCGCCTCATGTCCCTTTTGCTGGCCCAAGTCGGACGTCACCAGGTCGACAAATCACCAGTCGCTCGGCGCCGTTCCACCTCCTCACGCCGCCCCCTCAGTCGCCCTCTCACACCGCCTGCTCACACCGTGTCCGGCACCGGAATCGGCCGCTTCTCGATGGCCGCCGCCATCACGTCCGGGAACAGGTCGGGCGTACAGGCGAAGGCCGGTGCGCCCAGCGCCGCGAGCGCGGCAGCGTGCTCCCGGTCGTAGGCGGGCGCCCCCTCGTCCGACAGCGCCAGCAGCGCGACGAACTGCACCCCGGACGCCTTCATCGCGGCGACCCGCTTGAGCATCTCGTTCCGTATGCCTCCCTCGTACAGGTCGCTGATCAGCACGACGACCGTCTCCGCGGGCCGGGTGATCTGCGACTGGCAGTACGCGAGCGCCCGGTTGATGTCCGTGCCGCCGCCGAGCTGTGTGCCGAACAGAACGTCGACCGGGTCGTCGAGCTGATCGGTGAGGTCGACGACGGATGTGTCGAAGACGACGAGCCGCGTGCTGATGGACCGCATGGACGCCAGCACGGCCCCGAACACGGACGCGTACACCACGGACGCCGCCATCGACCCGGACTGGTCGATGCACAGGACGACTTCCTTCTTCACGGACTGCGACGCCCGCCCGTACCCGATGAGCCGCTCCGGCACGACCGTCCGGTACTCCGGCAGGTAGTGCTTGAGATTGGCCGCGATCGTGCGGTTCCAGTCGATGTCGTGGTGCCGTGGCCTGTTGATACGCGCACTGCGGTCGAGGGCGCCGGTGAGGGTGGCCCGGGTGCGGGTGGCGAGCCGCTTCTCCAGGTCCTCGACGACCTTGCGCACGACGGCCCTTGCCGTCTCCTTCGTGGTCTCCGGCATCGCCTTGTTGAGCGAGAGAAGCGTGCCGACCAGGTGCACGTCCGCCTCCACCGCCTCCAGCATCTCCGGCTCCAGCAGCAGGGTGTTCAGCCCGAGCCGGTCGATGGCATCCCGCTGCATGACCTGAACGACGGACGACGGGAAGTACGTCCGGATGTCCCCGAGCCATCGCGCCACGGCCGGCGCGGACGCCCCGAGCCCCGCCGAACGGTCCCTCCCCGACTGCGCCTTCTTGTCCCCCTTGCCGTAGAGGGCGCCCAGCGCTCCGTCCATCGCGGCGTCCCGCCCGGAGAGCACGCACCCGGTGCCGTCGGCGTCGTCCCCGCCCAGCACCATCCGCCACCGCCGCAGCCGCTCTCGGTCGACGCCGGTGTCCATCGCCTCGGACGTCATCGGCACGCTCCTTGGCGAGGCCGCTCCCACAACGGGATCACCGGGATCACCGTGATCACCTGCACGGTCGTCGTCGTCGGCCCGCCTTGCACGGCGAACCCATGCGCCTTCTTCCTGGCACCCCCCGCTCCGGCCCGCTCCCTCGGCTCCGTCACACCGTCAGTCGTCATCCCGTCGCCCCCACAAGGTCGTTCTCGCCGATGCCGTTCTCACCAAGCTCGTTCTCGACGTCCTCTTCCACCTGATCCAGCTCTAGCCCCAGCAGCAACCGCACCACCGGCAACACGGCATCCGCCCGCTCCAGGTCGATCTCGGCGGCGAAGCCGGGTATGCCGGAGCCTCCGGCCGCCGCACTGCCCCGCTCCCCCGGCCCCCGCCGAACCAGCTCGCCCAAGGTCCGCCGCACCCCCGGCTCATACGCCGAGAACGTCCGCCTCAGCAGCGGCAGCACGTCCGTGAACGCCTCCGCCGGCACCCCGGTCAGCCACGCATCGACCAACCCGAGCAGCCGCTCGTCATGGACGAGCAGCATCCCGCCACCGGAACCTCCACCGACGAACCCCTCGATCCACGCGGCCGCCTCCCCCGGCGGCGTCCCCGGCGACAACGCGAGCCCCATCAGCCGCGCCGCCTCGTCCTGCGCCAACTCCCCGTCATCCAGCAGCAGTCGTACCGCACGCCCCCGGATGACACCGGGCACGGCATCCCGCCCGGACAGCACCCGAAGCACCCTGTGCCAACGCTTACGCAGGCCCCCGTGGCCGAGCGCGGGCGCGGTGCTGGGGGTGTCGCCGTGGCGTTGGGTGCCGCGCCCTGACGGGGTACCGCTCTCGCCTTGGGCGCCGCGCTCTGACGAGGTACGGCCCCCGACCTGGGCGCCGTGTCCCGCACCGGCGGCCTCGCTCTGGGCGCCCCGGTCCGACGCGGATACCTCACCCGATGCACCCCGGTCCGACGCGGATACCTCACCCGATGCGCCCCGGTCCGACGCGGATACCTCGCCCAACGTGCCCCGGCCCGATGCGGACGCCTCGCTAGCTGCAACCTGCCCCGAAGCCACCGCGTCACCCAGCAGCCCCACCGCCCCGTGCACCGCGTCCACATGGCGCCGCATCTCCTCGGCCGCGTCCGCGTCCAGGGCGGCGCAGGCCGGGGGCAGGCCGACGAAGATGCGCTCGGCGAGCCCCGCGGCGACCTCCGTGAGCGCTCCGGTGTCCGTGCCGCGCACATCGCCGTAGCGCAGGGAACGGACCAGTGCGGGCAGGGCCTGGGCGAGATGGCCGACGTCCGCGTCGAGGGCGGCCCGGTCGGCGAGGATCCGCATCACCACGGGCAGCGCGTCCGGCAGTTCGGCCAGCAGGCAGCGCTCGGCGAGGCCGGTGACGTCGGCCAGGCCCTGCGCTGCGACGGCGTCCGCCTCCGCCTTGGCAGTCGCCGCGGAGAACACGGTGGTCCCCCATACCCCGGCCTCCGCGACCCGCACGGACAGCTCTGGCTCCCACCGCAGCCGCCACGTCTCCCGGAACGTGCCCGTGCTGCCCCGCGACGCGACCGGCTCTCCCCACTCCACGCCGAGCAGCCGCAATCGGTGCAACAGCCTGCTGCGCTCGGCGTCGTTCTCCTTGCGCAGGTCGAGCTCCAACTCCCGCTCCAGCGCCTCCGGTTTGAGCCGCAGCCGACGCTGGATGCGGTCGAGATCCCGCTGCAACGGCACCGCCGGCGCCGACCGCGGCACCTCCCCCAGCACGTCCCCCACGACGAGCCGGTCGTGCACCAGCACCAACGGCACGTCCGAGCCCTCGCACATCACCGCCCGCACCGCGTCGGTCGTCTCGCTCAGCCCCGCCAACGGGCGCCCCCGCATCGCCGCGAGCGTCTCCGCCAGCCGCACCGCCTCGATGACATGCGCCGAGGACACGATCCGGTCCTCGCCCCGCAGCAGCCCGGCCACCTTGGTCATCCACCGCTCGACCGGCCGGTCCGGCGCGGAGAAGAGGTGCCCGTACCACCCCGGCGACTCGATCCCCGCCCCGTACCCGCTGACCCGAGCCAACCGGCGATACGTCCACGGCACCCATGTCATGTCGGCCTTGACCTTGGGCAACCCCTTCAGCAGCGCCTTGTCGGCGGCCACGGTGCTCCTCCGCCGCAGTGCGGGCACGTGCCACGCCCCGCACACCACGGCCACCTCATCCCCGAACTCCCGTTGCGCAGCCCGTACTTGGAGGCGCATATACGCCTCCCGCACGAGATCCCGCTCATGCCCCCCGCTCCCGTACGCCTCCCGCAACGCCCCCATGGCCTCCTCGAGCCCGAGAAACGGCGCGAACGCGTCCCCGTCCCCCGCTCCCCTGTGCTCGACGACGTCCTCCCACCACCGCTCGGGATCGTCGTAACCGGCGGCATCGGCGAGCACGGCGAGGGGATCGACCCGGACATCGGCACGGGGGTCTCTCCCCGGACCGACCTCTGGCTTGCCTCCACCTGCCGAGCCGGTGTCCATGGTGCCGTCGTCAGCCGCGGCGGGTACCGGCATACGGCCCCCTGCCCCGTCGGCGTCAGCCGCCCCGCTCTCCTGGACGCCCCCGTCGGTCCCAGGATGGGCACCCCCGTCGGTCCCAGGATGGGCACCCCCGTCGGTCCCAGGATGGGCGTCGCCCCCCGGCTCCGTCTCCCGCCCCTCGCCGGCCCCCGCGTCGAGCGCGGCCTCATCCTGCCTGCCCCACGCCAGCGTGTGCGTGGCCGGCAGGTCGATGAAGCGGGCCGGGACCTGGTGCTCCAGGGCCCAGCGGATCGCGACCCACTCGGGGGAGAACTCGGCCAGCGGCCAGAAGGCCGAGCGGCCCGGCTCGTCCACGGCATGCGCGAGGAGCGCAACCGGCGGTCGCATGTCCTCGTCGGCGGCGAGCGGGATCAGGGCATCCGCCTCCGGCGGACCCTCGATCAGCACAACCCTCGGCCGGGCCGCGTCCAGCGCCGCCCGCACGGCCCGCGCCGACCCCGGCCCGTGGTGCCGCACGCCGAGCAACAGCGGTCCCGGCGGCTTCGATACCGGGTCGGGTGCGGCCGAGGTGTCCGAGCACTCCGCCGGCACGTCGCCCGCCCGGTCGGTGCCCACCTCCAAGCCCCCGCTCCCCACCTCGTCAACGCCTGTCACACCGTCCCCCTCGCCTCCGCTGCCACCACGTGTCCTCACCGGACGCCCTCCCGACCTCTCAGTGCCGCCTCTCAGCGCCGCCGGTCAGTGCCGCCGGTCACAGAACCGCCATCACCGCACCGCCACACACCAACTCGCCCCCGCGACCACCGCGTGTGCCTCTCGCCCTCTCCCGGCCACGCCCCGCACCACGCGCCCTGACCGCCCCGCACCACGCCCTCCGAACCGCCCCGCATCACAGCCTCCGAGCCGCCCACATGACGCCGTCCAAGCCGCCCCGCATCACGACCCCCGAGCGCCCTCGCATCACGCCCCCCCCGAGCGGCCCCGGCCGGACCGCCGCCCACGCCCTCACGGGCCCCCACTCGACCTCGTCCGCCCGGCCTCATCACGCCGACCCCACCATGACCCACCCCGGCCACGGATCCCCCACCACCGACCCGCCCGCCACTGACCCGCCCGCCACCGACTCACCCTGCGCCGACCCGCCCGCCTTTGACCCGCCGCCAGGACGGCCCCACCCAAGGTCGTCGTTCACGCGCTCACCTCCCGGCACGCCCGGTAGAAGTCCGTCCAGCCGTCCCGCTCACGCACGACCGCCTCCAGATACTCCTGCCAGATGGTCCGGTCGGCCGCCGGATCGCGGACGACGGCGCCGAGGATGCCCGCGGCCACGTCGCCGGATCGCAGCACGCCGTCGCCGAAGTGGGCGGCCAGCGCCAGGCCGTTGGTGACGACGGAGATCGCCTCGGCCGTCGACAGCGTGCCGCTCGGCGACTTCAGCTTCGTACGGCCGTCCGACGTCACCCCGTCGCGCAGCTCGCGGAAGACGGTCACGACGCGGCGGATCTCGTCGATGCCGTCGGGCGCGGCCGGCAGGTCGAGGGAACGGCCGATCTGGTCGACGCGGCGGGAGACGATGTCCACCTCGGCCTCGACGCTCTCCGGCAGCGGCAGCACGACCGTGTTGAAGCGGCGGCGCAGAGCGCTGGAGAGGTCGTTGACGCCTCGGTCGCGGTCGTTGGCCGTGGCGATGAGGTTGAATCCGCGGACCGCCTGTACCTCCTGCCCCAACTCCGCTATCGGCAGCGTCTTCTCCGACAGGATCGTGATCAGCGTGTCCTGAACGTCGGCTGGAATACGGGTCAGCTCCTCGACGCGCACGGTCATCCCCTCCGCCATGGCCCGCATGACGGGGCTCGGCACGAGGGCGTCACGGCTCGGCCCGTGCGCGAGCAGCCGCGCGTAGTTCCAGCCGTAGCGGATGGCCTCCTCCGGCGTGCCGGCCGTGCCCTGCACGAGCAGCGTCGAGTCTCCGCTGACCGCGGCGGCCAGGTGCTCGGAGACCCAGGTCTTGGCGGTGCCGGGCACGCCGAGCAGGAGCAGGGCGCGATCGGTGGCCAGCGTGGTGACGGCAACCTCCACGAGGCGGCGCGGGCCCACGTACTTCGGTGTGATCACCGTGCCGTCCGGCAGCGTGCCGCCCAGCAGATACGTGGCCACCGCCCACGGCGACAGCTTCCAGCGGGCCGGGCGCGGACGGTCGTCCTGCGCGGCCAGCGCGGCAAGTTCATGGGCGAAGGCGTCCTCGGCGTGCGGCCGCAACGCCTCGGCCGGTTCCGTCTCCCCCGCTTCGACGGACGTCGGTGCTACGGACACAGGCATGGCAAAGTCCCCCTCCAGCTCGGCCGGTTCAGCCGTTTCGGATCTGGCATCCACGTTGCACCACGCCACTGACAATGCGTTCCGACCTGCGCAAACGCGCTCGTGAGGCCGCTGGCGGGATATCTGCCCCGGCCGATTGTCAGTGGTGGGATCTACCTTCGATGGCATGACTCAGCAGGGGGTGCGCTGGACCGCGGACCAGGTGCTGGCACTGGCGCCTGACGCCGCGTCACGCAAAGCGGGAAGCAAACTCGGCGCGGCAGGGCCGTGGTCCGAGGCGGGGAGTACCGACGAGGGGGCGGTGTGGGGGCTGTGCAAGGGCAGTGGCAGCAAGCCGTATCAGACGGTCATCGACATCGCGGACGCGGCCGGGCCTGCGTACAAGTGCAGTTGCCCGAGCCGGAAATTCCCGTGCAAGCACACGCTCGGGCTGCTGCTGCTCTGGGCGGGCGGAGAAGGTGCGGTGTCGCCCGGGCAGCCGCCGGACTGGGCGGAGCAGTGGATAAAGGGGAGAAGGCAGCGCGCGGAGGACAAGCGGGCGGCGGGCGCGGCCGGTTCCTCGTCCGGGTCCGGTGATCCGGAGGCGGCGCGGCGCAGGGCGGAGCGCCGGGCGGGGCGGGTCACCGCGGGCGCGACGGAGCTGGAGCAGCGCCTTGCGGACCTGCTGCGCGGCGGCCTGGCTGGCGCCGAACAGGCCGGGTACGGACCGTGGGAGGAGACGGCGGCCCGCATGGTCGACGCCCAGGCCCCCGGACTGGCCGCGCGGGTGAGGGACCTGGGGGCGATCCCGGCGTCCGGCCCCGGCTGGCCCGTGCGTCTGCTGGAGGAGTGCGCCCTTGTGCACCTCCTCGACCAGGGCTGGCTGCGCCGCGAGCGGCTGCCCGACGGCCTGGCAGACACGGTCCGCTCCCGCATCGGCCTGCCCGCCTCCGTGGACGGCCCGCCGGTGCGGGACCGCTGGCTGGTCCTCGCCCAGTACGACACGGCGGACACCAAACTGACGACGCGCCGGATATGGCTGTACGGCGCCGACTCGGGCCGCACCGCGCTGCTCCTCTCCTACGGCGCCGCCGGCCGTGCCCCGGAGCTGGCGCTGCCGGTTGGGCTGACCCTGGAGGCGGAGGTGTCGTGGTACCCGGGCGCCGGGCAGCTACGGGCGGCCCTGGGCGAGCAGTTCGCACCGCCCGCGCCCGCCCCGATACGGCCGCCGGGCGGGACGACGGCCGAGGCGACGGCCCGTTACGGCGAGGCGCTCCGCGACGATCCGTGGCTGGACTCGGTCCCGGTGACCCTGGACCGGGTCGTGCCGGCCCCGGACGGCGACTCGTGGCAGCTGGCGGACGCCGACGCGGACACAGCGCTGCCGCTCACCCCCGCCGCCCGCGCCCGCCCGGGCCTCTGGCGCCTGGTCGCGCTGTCGGGCGGCGCACCGGTCAAGGTGTTCGGCGAGTGCGGCCACCGTGGCTTCACCCCGTTGACGGCGTGGCCGGAGGGGACGGGAGAGGCGGTGCAGCTGTGCTGAGCGGTGCGCCGCGCACCGACCGTGCGACTCGCACTGCCCGCGCGACTCGCACCGCCCGTGCGACGGACTGTGCGACGCCCGCCTCCCCGGCCATACAGGTGAGTCTCACCCCCCTCCACTGCCACGGCGCCCGGCACGCAGAAAGAGAGGAAGGAACCACATGAACAGTCCCTCCGCTCCCGTGGACTCGCCCCCGCCCGGCACCTGGGAGGAACTCGTCACGGCGGCACTGCTCGGCACGGACCGGCGTACACCCCCGGGCTGCGCGCCGGGTCGGGAAGCGCCCGCGGCGCTGCTGGACGCGGCGGCCGTGGAGACCGTACGGCGGCGGGCGGGACTGCGGCCGGCGCGAGCGGCGCAGCGTCCGCAGCCGGCCCCCGAGGACCCGCGACCGGCGCTGCCCCCGGCGGCCGCCCGCAGGCTGGCGATACTGCTGGCCGACCGTCCCGGCGCGGCAGGCGGCGGTCGCAGAGGCACGGCGCCGGACCTCATGGAGCTGCTGCCCCAGTGGCTCGCGACGGCGAACGACCGCGGTTTCGCACCGCCCCCTCAGTCGCTGCCCGCGCTGCTGGACGCGGCGCGGGGGCGTACGGACCTACGGCCGGCGGCGCTGACGTTCGCGGGCCCGCGCGCGGTGTGGCTCGCCCGGCTGAACCCGGACTGGCGGTTCGCCCTGCGTGCGGCACCCGGTGGGGGCGCGGCGCTGCCGCACCTCGAGGACTCGGCCAGGATCCAACAGCTGTGGCAGGAGGGGCTGTTCGCCGAGCGGGTCTCGCTTCTCTCCGCGATACGCACGCGTGAGCCCGCCACCGCCCGCGAGCTGCTGACCACGACATGGGCGACGGAGCGGGCCGAGGACCGGCTGATGTTCCTCGACTCGCTGCGGACCGGGCTGGGCCCGCAGGACGAGCCGTTTCTGGAGCAGGCGCTGAACGACCGGAGCCGCAATGTCCGGGCGACGGCCGCCGAGTTGCTCTCGGCGCTGCCGGGTTCGGCGCTCGCCGCGCGGATGGCGGTGCGCGCCGGGACGTGCGTGGCGCTGGACCACACGCAGCAGACGCCGGCGATCAGTGTCGAGGCGCCGCACGAGTGCGACGCGGGAATGGAGCGCGACGGGGTCGTGGCCACAGCTCCGGCCGGGCGCGGTGAACGGTCGTGGTGGTTCGGCCAGTTGGTGGAGGCGGCGCCGCTCAGCACGTGGTCGGGGCGGCTCGGGGGGCGTACGCCTCAGGAGATCGTGGCGCTGCCGGTGGCGGACGACTGGCAGGGCGAGCTGCACGCGGCGTGGTGCCGGGCGGCGGTGCGGCAGCGGGACGGCCAGTGGGCGAGGGCGCTGCTCGGGTCACCCTCGGCTCCCGAGGCGGGCGGTCCAGGAGCGGTGTCCTTGGCCGAGCGAGCGAAGCTCCTCGGCACGCTGGGCACCGCCGAGCGGGCCGAGTGGGTCGCCGGGTTCATCGCCACGCACGGTCTGTCCGAGGCGTTTCAGCTGCTCGGGGTGTGCGCGGTGCCGTGGGCTCCGCCGCTTGGGCGGGCAGTGGTCGACGCGCTCAACATCGCACGGGACGCGGGGAGTTATCCATGGAGTTTCAGTGGAGTGATGGGCCTGGCCGAGCGCTGTCTCGACCCGGCCGAGGCGAGCCGCCTCGACGGCCTGCAGGCGGTGCCGGACGAGTCGGAGGACGCGTCGCCGGGGGCCGGGGGGTACTGGGCGGAGGCGTTCCAGCGGCTGGTCACGACGTTGCGGCTGCGGGCGGCGATGACCGAGGAGCTGAGGACGTAGGCGCCCTGAGGCCTCCGGTCGGACTCCGGCCGGCACCCCCGGCTCCTGCCCAGGGACTGCTCCACACACTCGGCTCCAGCCGAGCGCAGCGGCTATGCCCCCGCCGGCTGATGTACGTTCGCCCGCACCCAGTCCACGATCGACTGCGTCGTGGCCCCGGGCGTGAAGATCTCCGCGACGCCCTTCTCCTTCAGCGGGGCGATGTCCGCCTCGGGGATGATCCCGCCGCCGAAGACCAGGATGTCCTCCGCGTCGCGCTCCTTGAGGAGTTCGATCACGGCGGCGAAGAGGGTGTTGTGGGCGCCGGAGAGGATGGACAGGCCGATCGCGTCGGCGTCCTCCTGGATCGCGGTGTCGACGATCTGCTCGGGTGTCTGGTGAAGCCCGGTGTAGATGACCTCCATACCGGCGTCGCGCAGCGCCCGCGCGATGACCTTGGCCCCCCGATCGTGGCCGTCGAGTCCCGGCTTGGCCACCACCACGCGGATCGGACCGGCTGCCACACCCATCACTGCCTCCATGAAGCGACTACATCCATCCGTACCGACAAGTACCGCTCATATATGAGTTATGCCGCACAGGCAGCACATGTCATACATGGTGCGCGTATTGCACTTTTCCGCTGCTCACCGCACCGGACGCGCCACCACGGCACGGACGCCCCGGGCCACACTGCCCGAAGTAGTGAACGAACGTTATCTCCAGCATCCCGCAACCGGCAGTTTCGCGGTGCAGACCGAGGGGGAAATCACACGGTGGGACACGTTCGCCGCGCACCGTTCCAGATCTCTGCGGCACACGGGCCGCAGCAGCCTGCGGTACACGCGTCGCAGCGGAACCACGCGCAACGGGAGCCGCAACGAGGTCGCCGCACCACCGCGCCGCAGGCCGCGCGCCGTGGCGGTGCGGCGCATCGACGGTCGCACGAAGGGCACGTAGGGCAGGTAAGGCACGACAGCGGGGAGGCTCGTCGCCACACCGGCAGGCAGCCCCGCCAGGTCATCGGCGCACCATGGCCGACAGAACTGGCTCACGCCGCGTGCCTCGCTCACCCCACGCGCCCTCCTCATGCCCCGCCGGCCTCCTCCGCCGCGACTTCCCACGAGGGCACACGGGGGCCGGAGCCGTCCTCCCGCGTGCCGCAAGGAGGTCGGCCATGAAGGTCACCGGGGCAGCACTCCCCTTTCTTCCGCTCTGCCAGCGCCTGCTCCCGAGCAGAATCGCCGGCCTCTCCCTGGCCCTGCTGAAGGCGACCGCCCTGGAGATCGCGATCCTCGCCGGACACCTGCTCCTCTATCCCTCCGGCATCACCCAGGAGCGCCGCACCACCCCCGCGCTCCCCGCACAGGACACCGCCCAGCTGCCGACGGAGACCAAACCCCCCGTCGTCCTGCTGCACGGCTTCATAGACAACCGCTCGGTCTTCGTCCTGCTGCGCCGCAGCCTCGCCCAACACGGCAGGCACCAGGTCGAGTCGCTCAACTACTCCCCGCTGACCTGCGACATCCGCACCGCCGCCGAACTGCTCGGCCGGCATATAGAGGGGATCTGCGAGCGCACCGGCAGCAGGCAGGTCGACATCGTCGGGCACAGCCTCGGCGGGCTGATAGCGCGTTATTACGTGCAGCGCCTCGGCGGCGACCTCAGGGTCCGTACGCTCGTCACGCTCGGCACGCCGCACTCCGGCACCCGTGTCGTCCCACTGGCGAACGCACATCCCATCGTGCGTCAGATGCGCCCCGGCTCACCGGTCCTCGAGGAACTGGCCAGGCCCGCACCCGGCTGCCGTACCCACTTCGTGAGCTTCTGGAGCGACCTCGACCACCTGATGGACCCGCTGGAGACGGCCTGCATCGACCACCCGGACCTGATGGCGCAGAACGTCCGCGTGACCGGCATCGGCCACCTCGCCCTGCCGGTGCACCCCGCCGTGGCGACCGGGATACGGCAGGCCCTCGACACCGCACGGACAGGAGCCGACGCCGCCGCACAGGCCGACGGCCTGACAGTGGCGTGACCGCCCCCTCAACAGCTCCCGCGACGCCCCGACGGCAACCCCCGACAGCAGCCCCCAACACCTGACTCACACTCGGCACGCAGCCTCAGGACAGCCGACCGACATCGAACAATCTTCGAACACAAGGCCAAACCCGCGCCCGCAGTCCGCCAAAACACGGCCGAATGCCCGTTTCCTTCGCGCGCGAAACCTGCCGAAGATTGTCGTGCCCGCGTACCGCCGGGTACAGTCGCCGCACTGCTCTGGCAGCCCCTGTTGTCGAGGCGAGAGAGAAGTTGGTGAACGATCGTCACCCGTCGGGGACCATGACCTCCCCGACCACGGCTTCCGATGCCGCCTCGGCGCACTACGCGTCGTACGGCGCCCAGGAAGCCCACTACGGTGACGCCACCAGCTACGGCACCTACGACGCCACTCAGTTCGGCGCCGCCGGTCACGCCCACGCCGCCCCGACTTTCGACGCGGACCCCCTGTTCGGCAGCCTCCCCGGCGAGAACACCGGCGCGTACGACACCACACAGTGGTCCACGGGCAACCACCACACCGTGAACTACGACGCCTACGCGGCCCAGCACCACGCCGCGTACGACACCGGCGCGTACGACACCACGGCCTGGACGGCCGAGCACGAGCGACTCGCCTTCGTGCCGCAGCAGACCACCGGCCACGACACCTCCGGTCATTGGGACGCGAGCACGTGGCTGCAGCCGGACCAGTCCGGCGCCCCGGCCGACCAGACCCAGCAGTGGGAATGGGGCACGCAGGCCTTCGACACCGGCGCGTACGACGCCACACAGTGGAACTCCGACGGCGCCACCGCGCAGTCAGCAGAATCCTTCGATCAACAGGGGACCGCGCTCTTCGAGCAGATCGAGCACGGCGCCCCCACGCCGTACGACGACTCCACGACGTACGACGACTCCACGACGTACGACGACCCCGCCTCCTACGGCGACCCCGCCCAGCACGACGCCGAGTTGAGCGCCACCGGCGAGCTTCCCGCCGCGGCCCCGCTCCTCGACGGCCAGGAGGAGTCCGCTCCGGCCCCCTCCCCGCGCACCGCCTCCCGCAGCGGGGCGCGCTCCCGCCGCCGTCCGCCCCCCAAGCGCTCCGCGCTGCTGACGATCGCCGTGCCCTCGGCGTGTGTGATGGGCGTCGCGGGGATCGCCGCCGCCTCCGTCGGCAGCCTGACGACCGACGACAAGGACGCGGTGACGACGGCCTCGGACGGCGAGGCCGTGAAGCCGTCCACCGCGAACAACAAGCTGGACACCCAGCTCGAGAGCCTCTCCGCCGGCGCCGACGACTTCGCCGACCGGGCCAGCCGTACGCAGGAGCGCATCGACCTCAAGGCCCAGCAGGCGGCCGAGAAGAAGAAGGCGGCGGAGGAGGCGGCCCGCAAGGAGCGGATGCGTCCCAAGTTCGCCCTTCCGGTGGCCCAGCACGGCCTCAGCGCCTACTTCGGCCAGGCCGGCATCAACTGGATGTCCGTGCACACCGGCATCGACTTCCCCGTCTCGTACGGCACGACGGTGATGTCCGCGACCGACGGCACCGTCCGCACGCAGTGGAACAGCGCCTACGGCAACATGATGATCGTGACCGCGAAGGACGGCACGGAGACGTGGTACTGCCACCTCTCCAGCTACCGTGTCGCCTCCGGTACGACGGTGAAGGCCGGCGACCCGATCGCGTACTCCGGCAATTCCGGCAACTCGACCGGCCCGCACCTGCACTTCGAGGTACGTCCGGGTGGCGGCTCGGCCATAGACCCGCTTCCCTGGCTGCGCAGCCACGGGATCAACCCGACGTAAGCGACGACGTAAGCGAGCCGACGACTTCGTGGTGCGCCCCCGTCCTGCGGCGGGGGCGCACTCTTGTCACTGCTAGAGCTTCTCCACCGGCGCGTACCGCAACAGCAACCGCTTCGGCTTGTCCCCGAAGTCGATCGTCGCCTCGGCGTTCGCGCCCGTGCCCTTGACCGCCATCACGGTGCCGAGCCCGAACTGGTCGTGCGTGACCCGGTCCCCGACCGCCAGCTGGACGACCGGCTTCTCCGAGGTACGGCGCGTGGCGAAACCGGACGCGCCCGAGGCCGCGGAGCGCGAGCGGGACGAGGACAGCGAGGCGGCCACACCGGACGCCGGGCCGGAGGAGACCGGCGCGGACGCGCCGGTGCGCTTCCAGTCCACGTGCTGCGCCGGGATCTCCTCCAGGAAACGGGACGGCGGGTTGTACGACGGCTGCCCCCACGCGCTGCGCATCGACGACCGCGTCAGATACAGCCGTTCACGCGCGCGCGTGATGCCGACGTAAGCCAGGCGGCGCTCCTCCTCCAGCTCCTTGGCCTGGCCGAGGGCGCGCATGTGCGGGAAGACGCCGTCCTCCATGCCGGTGAGGAAGACGACCGGGAACTCCAGGCCCTTGGCGGTGTGCAGGGTCATCAGGGTGATGACGCCGGAGCCGTCCTCGTCCTCGTCGGGGATCTGGTCGGAGTCGGCGACGAGCGCAACCCGCTCCAGGAACGCCGCGAGCCCGCCGGAGGCCTCGCCCTCACCCGACTCCTGCTCGAACTCCAGGGCCACGGCGGCGAGTTCCTGGAGGTTCTCGATGCGGGTCTCGTCCTGCGGGTCGGTGGAGGCCTGCAACTCGGCGAGATAGCCGGTGCGTTCGAGCACGGCCTCCAGGACGGTCGCCGGTCCCGCGCCGGACTCGACGATCGTACGGAGCTCCTCCATCAGCGTGTTGAACCGCTTGACGGCGTTGGTCGAGCGCGCGGCCATGCCGTACGCCTCGTCGACGCGCTTGAGCGCCTGCGGGAAGCTGATCTTCTCGCGCTGGGACAGGGCGTCGATCATCGCCTCGGCGCGCTCGCCGATGCCCCGCTTGGGGACGTTCAGGATCCGGCGCAGCGGCACCGAATCCTCCGGGTTGGCCAGCACCCTCAGGTAGGCCAGGACGTCCCGGACCTCCTTGCGCTCGTAGAACCGAACTCCACCGACGACCTTGTAGGGCAGCCCGACGCGGATGAAGACCTCTTCGAAGACACGGGACTGGGCGTTCGTACGGTAGAAGACCGCGACGTCGCCGGCCTTCGCGTCGCCCGCGTCCGTCAGTCGGTCTATCTCGTCGGCGACGAACTGCGCCTCGTCGTGCTCGGTGTCGGCAACATAGCCGGTGATGCGCGCGCCAGCGCCCGCGTTGGTCCACAGGTTCTTGGGGCGGCGGGACTCGTTGCGCTCGATGACCGCGTTGGCGGCGGTCAGGATCGTCTGCGTGGAGCGGTAGTTCTGCTCCAGCAGGATGGTCGTCGCGTCCGGGTAGTCCTCCTCGAACTGGAGGATGTTGCGGATGGTGGCGCCCCGGAAGGCGTAGATCGACTGGTCGGCGTCACCCACCACACACAGCTCGGCGGGCGGGTTGTCCTCCTCGCTGGGCGGTACGTCGACCGGGTGCTCGCTGGTCCCCACGAGCTCGCGCACGAGGGCGTACTGCGCGTGGTTGGTGTCCTGGTACTCGTCCACCAGCACATGGCGGAAGCGACGGCGGTAGTGCTCGGCGACGTCCGGGAAGGCCCGCAGCAGGTTGACCGTCGTCATGATCAGGTCGTCGAAGTCGAGGGCGTTGGCCTCCCGCAACCGCGACTGGTACATGGCGTAGGCCTGGGCGAGGGTCTTCTCGAAGCCGTCGGTCGCCTGGGCGGCGAAGTCCTCCTCGTCGATCAGCTCGTTCTTCAGGTTGCTGATCTTGGCGCTGAAGGACTTGGGCGGGAACCTCTTCGGGTCGAGGTCCAGATCCCGACAGACGAGCGCCATCAGCCGCTTGCTGTCAGCGGCGTCGTAGATCGAGAAGGACGACGTGAACCCGAGTTTCTTGCTCTCTCTCCGCAGGATGCGGACGCACGCGCTGTGGAAGGTCATCACCCACATCGCGTTCGCGCGCGGGCCGACGAGCTGCTCGACGCGCTCCTTCATCTCGCCCGCGGCCTTGTTGGTGAAGGTGATCGCGAGGATCTGGCCCGGATGCACACTCCGCTCGGCCAGCAGATGGGCGATGCGGTGGGTGAGCACGCGCGTCTTGCCGGACCCGGCGCCGGCCACGATGAGCAGCGGGCCGCCGGAGTGCACGACGGCCGCACGCTGGTTCTCGTTCAGCCCCTCCAGCAGCGCGGCGGCGTCGATGGCCGGGCGCGGGGCGCCGTCGCGGTAGTAGGCGTCCCGGTCTGGAGGCACGTCGAACTTCCCGCCGAACAGATCGTCCGGAACCGGCTCCGGAGAGTGATCGTCCTCGGGCGGTGGCGGGGGCTCCTCCCCATGGGCCCGTGGGGCCTGGAGGTCCGCCAGGAAGCTGTCGTCAAAGAGGCTGCTCATCGCTCTCCGAGTCTAGGGCGCCCCACTGACAGCCCGCGGCCACCCCGAGAACATCGCCGGTTTTCAGAACCGGATGATCTTCCAGACCGGCCACACCAGACACCACCCTCACTCTCCACACCCTCCCCATCACGATCCGCAATCACCCCCAAGCCGCACTCCCCGCCAAGGACCTAGCCACCCACCAGCGGCCGAAGACGACTAAAGCCCGACACCCCACCCGAAACAGCACCACGTCCCCATAAACACACCCCCATCAACCCCAGCCCACAACGCCCTGACTCAAGGTCACGAAAATGTATCGGGCATATCGAACATCAACCTTCACAGGGGCCACACGAGTTGGCTACCGTGCCGGACAGGCCGTACGACCCCCACCGGCGAACGTCGCCGGGCCGCACGGCCTCCGCCGAGTCTGGTACGCCGCCGCGCTGCCGGAGCCGGGGACCCACCGAACTTGGGGTGAATCGGCCCGACCCTGCCCAGGGACAGGCCGTAGGGCAACCCTTCCGAACCATCCGCCCGAACCCGACAGCTAACTCGGTAGGCGGAGCACGGAAGGAGTCGCCTCCCTTGGCGTCGCACCGCAAGTCGCGTCCCGCTGGTACGCGCGTAGCAGGCATACGGACCCCCGCCCTCGCCACGGCGGCCCTCACCTCCGTGGCCCTGCTGTCCCAGACGGCCAACGCCAGCCCCTCGGCAGACGACAAGCCGAGCCTCGAAGAGGTCGAGAAGAAGGTCGACGACCTCTACCGCCAGGCGGAGTCGGCGACCGAGAAGTACAACGCGGCCAAGGAGAAGACCGCGAAGCAGCGCAAGCGCGTCGACACCCTCCTCGACGACGTCGCCCAGCGCACCCAGAAGCTCAACGACGCGCGCGAGGAACTCGGCCGCAACGCCGCCGCCCAGTACCGCACCGGCGCCGCCGCCCCCGACACGGCGACCTTCCTCCTCGCGGACACCCCGCAGGACTACTTCGACCAGACCCAGCTGATGGACCGTATGACCGGCCGTCAGAAGGAAGCGGTCGACGACTACTTCACGCAGCAGTCCGCGACGATGAAGAAGCGCCAGGAGGCCACCCAGAGCCTGGAGACGCTCACCGAGTCGCAGAACGACCTGCAGACCGCGAAGACCACCGTTCAGCAGAAGCTCTCCGACGCGCGCGAACTCCTCTCGAAGCTCACGGCGGAGGAGAAGGCCCGCCTCGCCGCCATCGAGAAGCGCAAGCAGGAGGAGGCCGCACGCAAGGCGGCGGAACTGGCCCGGCAACAAGCAGAGGCCGAGCGCCAGCGCCAGGAGGCGGCCCAGCAGCAGGAGAGCAGCGAGTCCTCGTCCGACTCGAGCACCTCGGACTCGTCCGCGTCGGACTCCTCCTACGCCACCAAGGCCGAGAAGGCCCTCGCCTTCGCCCGCTCCCAGATAGGCAAGCCGTACGTCTGGGGCGCCACCGGCCCCGACTCCTACGACTGCTCCGGCCTCACCCAGGCCGCCTGGAAGGCCGCGGGCGTCGACATCCCCCGCGTCACCTACGACCAGGTCAACGCCGGCACCACGGTCTCCCTCTCCAACGCCCAGCCCGGAGACCTGATCTTCTTCTACGACGACGTCACCCACGTGGGCATCTACATCGGCAACGGCATGATGATCCACGCCCCCAAGCCCGGCGCGTACGTCCGCGAGGAGTCGATCTACTACGACGGAGAGTCGTCGATCCACAGCGTGGTCCGCCCGGCCTGACGGTATGCGCGCACGGCGCGCCTTTCCCTCACGCGCGCGTGGCCTCGTTTCCCCACGCGCGCGTGGCGCCGTTACGGGCACGCACGCGTGAGGGCGCACCCCCGCGGCGCAGCACCCGCGTACGGCGGGAAGGGGCCGTGCCGGGGGGTGTCCGCCCGCAGCGGCGGGCGTCAAGACACGGCACCTCTAGCCCAACGGCAACCGCCCGACCGAGGACGGACACCCTCCGGCACGGCCCCGACCCACCCACCGAACCGCACGCGCTACGCGCACCCCCACCCCACCCGCACAGGCCGCCGCAGGCACCCCCGCCCAACCGCCGGAGGCAACACGCGGGTATTTCACCCCACCCGCGCGCGTGCCCCACCGGCACCCCACCCCCCGCTCCCTAGCATCGGCCCATGCCCACCCCCGCCCCCGCCTCCCCCCTCCGCACCTGGTGGTCGCAACGTCCCCCCACGGCCGGCGCCGCCGTCATGGCAACCGGCATCCTGTCGGTATCCCTGCACCAGACGGGCTACGAAACCCTCTCCCGGATCGCCCTGGCCCTGGCCTGCGCAGCCTGGCTGGCCCTGGCCGGAGACTTCCTCGCACGGCTCCTGTGGGACCGCGACAGGTGGGTGAAAGAGGCAGCCACTCCGGCCGCCCTGACGGCCATCGCCGCAACGACGGTTCTGGGTACCCGTTTCACCGCCCTCGGCTGGCAGCCCCTCGCCAAGGCCCTCCTGGCCATGGCGGCCCTGCTCTGGCCGGGCCTCCTCATCGCGGTCGTACGCCACTCGCACCGCCGCATGCCCGGCGCGGTGTTCCTGGGCTGCGTGGCCACACAGGGCCTGGCCGTCCTAGGCGCCACACTCGCCGCGTCCGAGGCCACGGCATGGCTCGCCCACACGGCACTCGTACTGTTCTGGCTCGGCCTGCTGCTCTACGCCGTCGCGCTGACCCGCTTCGACCTACGGCAAGTGGCCCACGGCGCCGGCGACCACTGGGTGGCGGGCGGCGCCCTCGCTATCTCCGCCCTCGCCGGTTCGAAGCTCATCGCCGCCGACAGCGCCCGCCTGTACCTCTGGAACGACGACGACGACAGCAACGCCCTGCGCACGGTGACCGTAGCCCTACTCGTACTCGACCTGTCCTGGTACGCCGCCCTGCTCATCGCCGAGATCGCATGGCCACGGCTGCGCTACGACGTGCGCCGCTGGGCAACCGCGTTCCCCATGGGAATGACCGCCGCGGCGGCCCTCTCCGTCGCCTCCGCCGTAGACCTGCCGTGGCTCAAGACCCCCGGCGAGGTACTGCTGTGGATCGCGGTGGCGGCATGGCTGACGGTCACCGCAGCCGCGCTACGGACTTACACCAGACAAGACCCCGGCACCGGCCCCAGACCCGACGCCGGGACAAGGACCGACCCGGGAACAGTCCCCGGGTCCGACATCACGTCCACAACACAGCGATGAAGACGTTCGCCGTGGTCAGCAGCCCCACCACCCCGAACAGACTCTTGTCCACCGTCTCGTCGTCCCGCTTCACATAGACGAGGCCGAGGATCACGATCAGCAGCGCCAGCTTCACGCCGATCTTGATGTTGTTGACGGGCTGGTCGTCCGCCTGGTTGAGACCGACGAGGATCACCCCGGTGACCAGCATGGTCAGCGCCCCGTGCAGCATCGCGGGGACGAACCGGGCGGTGCCCTGGCCCATCGCCTTCATCTGGGTGAAGAAACCACCGAGCAGCGCGGCGATACCGATGATGTGCAGGCCGACGAAGAGGTGGATGAGTACGTCCATGGTGCCGGAGCCTAATGAGCGCCGAACAACCACCCGACACCACCCCACTCAACGCACTCCACCCACCCCCTACCGATCCCACCCCCTACCGATCTTGCATATATGCGGCCCATAGCACCCCGCCACCCCCACGAGCCCTGAAACCGTCACATCGATCAGCACACTGCGTGAACACGACGGCCCCGACCCGGGATCACGCTCACTTACGGTCATCCCGCGGTCCGCTCCCGGCACTTCCGCACAAGGCGTTACCGACCCGACACAACGAGGTTTAGCGTCCTCCACCAGGTGACCGGCTCCCCACCGCCGCCCGGGCCAGGGGCGGCAGTCGGCCACCACCGCCGAGAAAAGTCCGGCGGCGGCTCGCTCCCCCTGTGTGGGCCGCCGCCGGACGCGTAACCCGCCCCCGGGCGTCCTACGGCCGCTCCCCCAGGGCGCGCCCGTTCGGGACGAGGCGGTCGCAGGCGGCCGTAGGCGGTTGTACGAAAGGACGTGCAGTCCACGTGGCAGCGCACCGCAAGCCCCGTCAGCGCTCGGTCGGCGGCAACACGGCCCGCACGGCATGGACGATCGCCCTGGCGGGCGCGGCGACGGCGACGGGCTTCGACGGGACCGGACACGCCGAGCCGCAGCTGACACCGGAGCAGGTCAAGGCCAAGGTGGACAAGCTGTACCAGGAGGCGGAGGTCGCCACTGAGAAGTACAACGGCGCGAAGGAGAAGGCGGACGCGGCCGAGCGGCGGATCAGGACACTGCAGGACGAGGCCGCACGCAAGACGGAGAAGCTCAACTCGGCCCGGGAAGCACTGGGTTCGATGGCTGCGGCGCAGTACCGCGACGGCGGCGTCGACCCGTCCCTCCAGCTCGCGCTCTCGGACAACCCCGACCGGTACCTCGACGGAGCGGAGTTCGCCGAGCGCGCCGGCAACCGTCAGGCGGCGTCCGTCGCGAGCGTCCGCGAGCAACTGCGCGAGATCGAGCAGCTGCGCGGAGCCGCACGCGTCGAACTGACCTCGCTGAAGTCCCGCCAGGCGCAACTGCAACGGCACAAGAACACGATCACCGGCAAGCTGGACGCGGCCCGAGGCCTGCTCGCCCAACTGACCGCCGAGGAGCGGGCCCGGCTCGGGGCGGGCGCAGGCGCCACGGACCGCGCCGCACGCTCCTCGACGGGCACGCGCGACGCCCTGACGACCCCCGGTGCCGCCCCGTCGCGGGCCCCCAACTCCCGTGCGGCATCCGCCATTTCGTACGCGCACACCAAGCTCGGCAGCCCCTATGTCTGGGGCGCGACCGGCCCGGACGCCTTCGACTGCTCCGGCCTCACCCAGGCCGCCTACCGCTCGGCCGGCATCTCCCTGCCCCGCACGACCTACGCCCAGATCGACGCCGGCCGCCGTGTCTCGCGCGCCGAACTGCTCCCGGGCGACCTGGTGTTCTTCTACTCCGGCATCAGCCACGTGGGCCTCTACATCGGCAACGGCCAGATGATCCACGCCCCGAACCCGTCGGCACCGGTCCGGGTGGCCCCGCTCGACGAGATGCCGTTCGCGGGGGCCACGCGGGTGGCCTGAATTCAACCGTGGCCCATGCCCCTGATCTCACCGAGCCAAAGCCGCCGCCCCAAGTCGTCGAGTTCCTCTTTGCGTGACTCGCAGTCGGGAATGGCCCGCTTGAGCAGCGTCCAGTAGTCAGGACCATGTCCCGCGATCTTGATGTGGGCGAGTTCGTGGGCAATCACGTAGTCGACGAGGTGAGAGGGCAACTGGAAGACTGCCCAGTGCAGTGCCACCCTGCCGTTCTCACCTTCGCCTTGCCGGTAGGTACCCCATCGGTTCCCCACGTCCCGGACGGTCACGGCGGGTTCAGGCACCTCCATGCGGGCCGCCCACGGCTGGAGCCGCCCTTCCGCCCACCGCAGCCCGGCCTTGCGATACCAAGCGATGAGCTCCCGCCGTGCCCGGCGCGGTTCCACCGCAACCGCCTGGTCCAGAACAAACCGTCCGGCAACCAGCCGAACCGGCGCCCCGTCCTCGTCCACCAACACCAGCCGGTGCTCCCGCCCGAGGTAGCGGAATGACTCACCTTCTCGGAACGCACGTACGGGATGTGCCGGACGATGCTGCTCACGCAGCCGCAACTTGCCCTCAATCCAGGGCCGACTCTTCCGGACGAAGGTTTCGGCCCTCCAGGGGTCACAGTCGGCGGGAGCGCGAAGGGTGAGCGAACCGTCGCGTTCCACCGTCAGGCCAAGTTGCTTCCGCCGGACGCTCACCCTCACCGCGAGTTCCCGGCCGTCGGCCACGAGTGTCTGACCGTCGACCAGCGGTGAACGGTCGGCGGCGTTGTCGAGGAAGGGCGGCTCGGAGGCTGGCACGGCGCCCATTGTCCATCGCTGCCGCCACTCCCCGTCTATTGGCCTACCACTCCCGTCTATGGTTCGCCGCTCCCCTGTCTACCGCTCCCGCCTCAACGCACGGAAAGCGGAGGCGTGCCTCTGCGCGTGCCCCGTCAGTGATTCGGACAGGTCCCGCAACGGCTTCCTGTCACGCTCCCTCGGCTTCAGGCCGGCATCTCGCAGCTGACGCCAGATGGCGCTCTGCAACTCGTCCAGGCTCGACTCGGTACCCGACCACGCGGCGCCGGCGACATGCCGGGAGATGAGCGAGGTGAGGTCGATCGTCAGCTGCCGCAGGAAGTCCTGTCCGGGCTGGTCGAATGCCTGGTCCTCGGCCAGCCGCTCCGACAGCTTCGTGTACAGCTGCTGCTCCACCGAGCTGAGATCGGCAACGGCGGGATCGGCTTCCTCCGCCTTCCTGGCCCGGTCGATCATCGGGCCGATACGCACCTTGATCTCGTCCCAGCGGCCGTCGAACTCCTCAAGAATCTTCTCCAGCTCTTCGGCCAGCGTGCGGTGGACGGGCCGGTCCTCCTTCTCCAGGCGTTCTTCGAGGTGATAGCGGAGCGCCTGAACCTGCTCCGCCGCCGACTCCTCCACGTCGGAGATCCGCCCCACGGCCTCGTCGAAGTCCGGGGCGAGGATCGAGACAGGCGCGATCACCTGCTGGATCTCCGGCAGCTCCAGGTGATCGGCGACCATGGCCCGCACCTTCCGGCCGTACGCCCTCATGGAGAACTCGCCGCCCGCCGCATCCCGGTAGTGCCTGCGCACACGCTTCTGCAAGAGCGCCCAGCGCCGGGCGTTCGGCACCTGCTCCAGGGCCCCCTGATGGGGCAGGACACGCTCCAGTGCGTCGAAGAACTCGGCGAGCTTCTCGTCGAACACGGCGCGCGCGTCCTCGTCGCCCAGGGCGCGCATACCGCCCGTGATGCCCGCGGGCGAGTCGAGGCCGCTGATTCCCATGTCGGCGAGGAACCGCTCGACTTTCCCGGCGGCCTTGCGCAGGTCCGGGATCTCGCTCGCGAGGCTCCGCACCGTACGGAGGGTGGGGCCGTCGCCTTTGTAGGCGGGCAGGGTGACCGCGAGGTCGTTCAGTACGCCGTAGTAGTCCACGACGCGCCCCTCGTGCTTGCCGTGCCGGGGCCGGTTCACGCGGGCGATGGCCTGGAGCAGTTCGGCGTCCTGGATCGGCCGGTCGAGGTAAAGGGCCTGCTCGATCGGGGCGTCGAACCCGGTCAGAAGCATGGACTTCACGATGAGGAAGGCGATCGGCGGCTGTTCCGCTTCGCTCCATGGGTTCGCGTCCGACGCGGACGCCGTCCTCCGGGGCGGCCGTGCGCTGCTCCAGGGATTCGCCCCGGACGCGGCGGACGGGGGCGCCGGCTCACTCCAGGGATTCATCCGGATACCGCCGCCGGGCACGGGGTCGGGCTCAGACACATGCTCGATCAGCCACGGATTGTCCGGGGGCAGCTCCGGGAAGGGCTCCAGGAACCGCTCGATGTGCTCCTGCTGCCGCACCGGGTCGGTCCACTCCCGCCACAGTCCCTGCTTCTGCTCGCTGCCCGCCGAGATGACCGGTACGAAGTCGATGCGCCGCAGCAGCTCCTGGTACTGCCAGGCCCGCAGCAGCACCAGTTCGTCCCACGAGTAGTCCTTCAGATCCTTGTGCCGCAGGGTCGCCGGATCGAACTCCCTGACCCGTGCCAGCAGCTCGGCCCGCGCATCATTCAGCATGTGCCGGTAGAGCACCACCGCGTGTCGGCTGACGGCCGCCACCTGGGCCTTGAAGCCGCCGGTCAGCGGCCCGGTGACGTAGTGCTCCAGCATGTCCATGGCCTTGCGGCGGATCAGCGGCAGGGACTCGGCGACGTCGCGGCTGGTGGGCTTCAGCCCGTTGCGGAACTTGTTCTTGTCCTCTTCCCTCAGCCCGGCGACGAGGTCGTCGAACTTGGCGTTGAGGCCGTCCTTCTCCTTCACCTCGGCCGACCCCGTACGCCCCTCGTACCGGACGGGCACGACGACCTTGTCCCGCTCCGCCTCGTCCATCAGGTAGGAGTCGAGGAACTTGTCGTCCGGTTCGAGCCCGAAGATCCGTCCGGTGTCGGTCAGCCGACCCTTCATGATCGGCGTGCCGGTGAACCCGATCCGCGCGGCATTCGGCACCGCGTCGCGCAGGCACGCGTGCAGTACGGAGGTGTGCGACCGGTGTGCCTCGTCGACGAGCACCAGTACATGCGTCGACGTACTGCACTCCGTGAACTGGCGCCGTACCTCCTCGACGGCCGCCGCGTCCGGGGTCGGGTCGGCGGCGGCTTCCGCGTCACCGCCCTCGTCGAGGCGGACCTGCGCCGCCGCGAACTCGGCTGCCGGGTCCCGGTCGTCGTCGGCCGTCTCCCCCACGACACCGGGGATCCGCCCGAGAAACTTCTGGATCATCGTGAAGATGACCGCACGCCCGCCCGGTTTCCCGGCCCGCTTCAGCATCCCTTCCGCGTCGGCCTGGGACTTCGCGATCCGTACGGGGCTGCCGCTGATCCGCACCGCGGCCGAGAGCTGCTGCTCCAACTGCTTGCGGTCGGTCACGACGAGGATGGTGAACCGATTCAGCCGCGGATCCCGGCTCGTGTGCAGCCTCCGGGCGAGGAACGCCATCGTGAGGCTCTTGCCGGACCCCTGGGTGTGCCAGATGACGCCGCCGCGCTCGTCGACCTCGGCGGCGGGGTCCTCGGGGGTGCGCCCGGTCCGCAGCTTGTGCACGATCTTCTCGACGGCCCGGTACTGCTGATGCCGGCAGACCGTCTTGACGGTGATCGGCGGCTCGCCCTCCCTCGTCTTGACGGGAAGCTCGAAGACGTAGTGCCGCATGATGTTGAGCAGGTTCCGCGGCTTGAGGACGATGGCGACGAGCCTGTGCTGATCGGTGAGTTCCTGCCCCTCCCTCAACAGCCTCCGCTTCCCGTCCGCCCTCCTGGTCTTCTGCAAAGCGCGGGCCAGCGCCTCGTCGTCCTTGTAGTCCGGCGTCACGCTGCGCCAGGCGGCGAAGTGCTCCTCGCTCGACGTGATCGTGCCGAGCGCGGCGTCGCTGCCGCTCGCCGCGACGAGCAGCTGCACGGACGCAAACAGCTCGGGCATCCCGCCCGGCCGTTCATGCGGTTCGCGTGTGTCGTCGTCGAGCGGCACACCGGCATAGGCGCGCAGATCCCGGATCGCCGAGCCGACGGGGTCCTGCCGGTCCGGGCTCTTGCACTCGATGACGGCGACCGGAATCCCGTTGATGAAGAGAACGAGGTCGAGGACGACGTCCACCCCGTCGACAGTCCGCACCCGCAGCTGATCGACGACGAGGTATTCGTTCCTCCGCAGGATCTCGTCGTCGCTGAGCCCCTCCAACTCCCAGTCGACGTACTGAACATGAACGGTCTTGCCCTGGTGATGGACCTCGTGCCCGGTGGCCGGGGATCCGCTCAGCAGCAGGCTCGTCACATCGCTGTTGACGTCCTTCAACTTCTCCGTGGCGACATTGCGGGCCGTCCGGCGCAGCGCGGCCACGGCACTGTCGACATCGGCCGTGTCCATCCAGAGCTCGCCGGTGCCTGTGACCCGGTTGAGCCGCCGGATGGCCGAGCTGAGGCGTTTGACGAGCAGTACGTCACTGTAGGCGCGGCCGTCACCGCCGTCCGGATCGGCGAGATCAGGCCCGTGGACGTGCTTCCACCCCATCGACGTCAGCTGGTCGATGATCGGCTGCTCGACCTCGTCCAGCTCGACGGTGCCCCGTGCCATGCCCTCGCGCCTTTCCCTGTTCACACTGCGTCCCGGCTGGTGGTGCTGGCCGTTGTTCTATTTTGCGGCAGGTGGGGCGAAGGGGAGGGCGGAGTTGGACAGTTCAGGCGAGTTCAGGCCAAGCAGGAGGGCGCCTGGGCTGGAGCCTGAGGTGGATCGTGCCGGGCGGCGAGGGTGCGGCGGAGGTGTGCGGCGTTTCGTTGTACGTCGGTGGGGGTGAGCGGCGTGGGTGGCGGGGCGGTGGGGTGGGTGCCGGTTTCGGGCCGGTACGGCGTTTCCGGCCCGCCGGCCCCAGGGCGGCACGCCCGGCAAAGGCCTCCGGTCAGGGCTTCCGGGCGACCGGGGACGCCGCAGTCGGTGCACTCCATGAGCGTGCGGGGCGCCGGGCGGGGAGGCTGAGCATCCGTCGCGGGGGCGGGTCGCTCGGGCGGCAGCTTGTCGATGAGTCTGCGGCGAACGAAGGCCATGGGCGAGTGGACATGCTCGGGCAGCCCGGCGGCCAGGGTGCGCACGAGGTAGTCAACGGTCACGCCGCGCGCGAGCCAGTCACCGGCCAGCGCCGCGAGTGCTGCGCAGTCGGCGGAGGAGAGGGCCAGGCGCGGGTCGTGGAGGCCGAGGCGGGCGAGGGCATCGTAGGCGGTGGAGTTAGAGGGCCGGTCCGCCTGGGACTGCTGCGTCTTGGGCTGTGTCCTGGGCTGCGGTGAATCGTCGTGTGACGGTACGACGGGAGGCGGTACGACGGTGGCAGTGCCCCCGGGCTCCGAGGCCGACGAGGCGAGAGCTGATGCCTCAGGCGCGATCGGTACGTCACCGTCGAGGAACCGGGCCCACCATTCGCTGTCACGTGCGGTGCGGGACCAGTAGGTGTGGAACACCCACCGGCTCCCGGTACGTCCGTCACTTTCGACCTCGGCCCGACGCCGTACCCGGCGCAGGTGCCCGGCCCGCGACAACTCATTGAGCGCGCTGCGGACGCTCGCCTGACCGTAGAGGGGCTGAGCCTTGGCAACGGTCTTGGCGTCCATCGCGGCGTGCTCGCCGAGCCGGTCGAGGAGTACGGCGATGTAGGCCTCGCGGGCGGGGAGGTGATCGAAGTCGCCTCTGCGTGGGGGCCTCTGGTCCGGGGCTGAGCGCTTGCCGTAGCCGGGCTTGGCCATGGGATGCGCTGCGAGCGCGGGCAGGGCGGCGCTAGAGTTTTCGTAAGCCACGAGATCGCTCGTTTCGATCTTGGGGTGAGACCCCGGCGGGTGTTGGTAGCACCCGACCGGGGTTGTTTGTTGTGGCGAACGCTAGAGGGCGGCGACGCCGTGTCGCAAGCCGATCACGAATAGTCATGTCGGCTGGTATGCGCGGGAGTTGCGACACAGGTAGGGCGGGAGGGTGGGTTGAAGCAACCACCCATTCCTTACAAAAGAAGCTCGCGTCTCGGGGCTCGAAGCCCGGGGCTCAGGCTCCGGCGGCGTACGCGATGAACGAGGTCCAGGCGTCGGCGGGGACGGCGAAGCGGGGGCTTCGAGCGCCGAGCTTCGAGTCTCGGAGGTGGATGGTGTGGGGGCAGGAGGCGACTTCGAGGCAGGCGCCGCCGCCGGTGCTGCTGTAGCTGGACTTGCGCCAGGTGTAGGCGACTTCGAGGCAGGCGCCGCCTTGAGAGTCGCTGTAGCTGGACTTGAACCACTCCAGCGGTTCACTCATAGCTCCTCCGCCACCTTCCTGATGAACGCCGCCGACTCCTCAACTCCAAGGGCCTGCATGCGGATCATGCCATGCACCTGTGCCAAGTCGCTGACCTTGTCAGCGTCGGCGTGCAACACGCTCGTTTCCGGACCCTCAACGTAGGCGAAGCGGTCGTGTTCAGCGGTCTCGAGCAGAATGAACGAGCCGTTGAGTGCTAGACCGCCACACTTCCCGAAGAGCAGCACCTGAATAGACACGTTACGCAACGCACCCACCCCCGCCAGGTGGAGCAACTGCTGCCGCATGACCTCCCGTCCACCCACTTCCGTATGCAGCGCGGCCTCGTAGACGACGAAGCCGTAAACCGTCTTGGTGCGACGTGTCAGCGCCCCCTGCCTCGCCAACCGTGCCCGAACCCGCTCTTCTACGGTCTCGTCGTCCAGCGGCGGGCAACTCTCACTGATCAGCGCTTGCGCGTACGCCTTGGTCTGCAACAGACCCGGTACCAGCCCCAGCGAGTAGTCATGCACGGCGATGGCCTCAGCCTCGATCGCCATGTACTCCTGCGACCGTGCAGGAAAAGGCTCGGGCTTCAGGTACTCGTGCCCAGCCGCCAACTTGCCCCGTGCACCGCACAGTTGGTCCGCAGTCTGCAACAGCCTGAGAGTCGGCCGCCGCCTCCCGCACTCCATGGACTTGACGTACTCATAGTCATAGCCGGCCTCGTCGGCCAGCCGCTGCCGACTGACGCCCGACTCCTCGCGCCACAGCTTGATCTGACCGCCGCAGTACCGCCAGTTCTGCTGCGCCTGCTGGGACTCCCCCGTGGCCACGGACTCACCCGCCTCCCGTAGACACACCGTGTACAAGCACGCTGTGTACCCGTTCCGCTACTCCCGAGGCTACGCGCCAACTACCAGCCTGATCACTGCAAATGGCGAAGACTCACCCCCAAGGAACGAAGCGCGCATGCCGACGCCACCCACAGGCCCCACTGCCATCCCCCAGGACATCGAGTGGCGCCTGCCCCGACACGCCCGCAGCGTAGGCAGAGCCCGAACCCTCCTCCGGGAACAGGCCACTTCGTGGAAGCTCCCTGCCGAGCTGACGGAGACGGCGGTACTCCTGCTCAGCGAGCTGATGACGAACGCGTACCGCCACGCGAAGGTACCCCCCGGCCGCGAAATCTGGGCCCGCTGTCTCGTGGCGGACGACCGCCTGCGCGTCTCCGTAACGGATGCGAACGACACGCTGCCGACGCCGCGGGAAGCACGCCCAGACGACGAGACCGGCCGAGGCCTCACGCTGGTGACCGCGCTGGCGGACGCATGGGGCGCGGACCCCAGACCGCACGGGATCGGCAAGACGATCTGGTTCGAGCTCTCACACAAGCCCACTGACGTCTCCGAGGGCCTGCGGTGACGCCCGACAGCGGGAGACATTGGACGCCGTCACGCGCCGAGACCGACGCCCCGGAGCGGATCGCCATCCGGAAGCACTGGCCTTCGGCAAGGCTCTCTACGACCGCCGGATGGCTTTGGGCCTCACCTCGGCAGAACTGGCCGAACGGGCGGGGATGCCCCAGGACGAGATCGAGTGCAGCGAGGAGGGCGGAACCCAGCCCACGGTCGGTTTGCTGCGCGTTCTGGCCGCCGCCCTCGATGCCGACGTACGCCTCACGGCAGGACACGACATCGGTTCCCTGTCGTTCGATGCGCACGTTGCGTCAGAGCGTGGGCCTCGAATGCCACCAGCTCGCCGTCAGGCGCAGGTCCTACGCGACCTCGGGGACGCGCACTCTCCCGGACAACAGATCATCGGTCAAGCCCTGCTTTAGCCTGCGGAGTTTCGCCAGCTCCTCCACCTCGCGGCCAATCCGATCGTCGAAGGAGGCCAGGGTCGACACAATGCGCCGCTGTTCGGCGAGATCGCTCGGGAAATCGATTTCGAGCTCCCGCAACCGGGTCGGATTGACGTTCACCTGCTGAACGGCAACCGTTGAAATGGCCCTCACGCGCTGTCGGATAACCGGATGTTGCAGCCACTCGACCAGATACTCGGGCAGGAGCTTCTCACTGTCCGGATTCAGTCGAACGAGATACGAGGCGAAGCTGGCGGTAGGCAGCTCTTCCCGCCATAGCGCTGCTTTCCCAACATGGTCAATGCTGTTCGTTCGGTTGAACAGAACGTCGCCACGCTTCAGATAGAGGCGCTGCGGGATGGAGACAGGACAGTACCTGAGGTCCGTCACATCCGGTTGCCCATTCTGAAGGTTGTTCATCCGCAGCACTGGAACCCCTGACGGATCATTCACCAACGCTTCCGAGATGCCGTACTCGGTGGAAGGAACCACGTCCTTGAGCGGGACACGAGACCACGACTTAGAGGCAACACCGTGCGCGTCCACTGCCGACATGAGAGACAGGTGAGCGCCTCGTCTCAAGATTCGGAGCTTCGAGATGGAGCCTTCGAGGGCTCGCTCTGCCTCAGCGAACGCAGCAAGCGCCTCAACGATTCGCTGCTGCTCCGTGAGCGATCGCACAGGGAAAAGGAGCTTCGCAAACCGATCCCCTCCTAGATGCGCAATACTTGTGGTCTTCTTGGCGATCGACGCGAACACACCTGTACTCAGCCATCGACTAAAAACAGCCTGGGCATACTCAGGAAGAACCAAATCACGAGCCCGAAACCGCACAAGCGTGTTCTGGAAGAAGAATGCCGCGGCGGGCCCCCGGTAGATGGCACTACGCCCAACGAGTTCGAGACTCTGCCCCTCATTCAGCAGAATATCTCCTGGCTGCAGCGCATACGCCTCGCGTTCGCTCTGCGTAAAGCCCATCAACTTGACGTCGGAATAGTCGATACGGCCGTCAAGCACATTCGCGACCCTCAGATAGGGAAACTGCTCACCGTTGGCCCGACTCGTCGGCGAAAGCTGCTTCCCCATGCGCACATCGCCGACCTCACCCACAGGGAGCCAGCGAATCGAGTCCTCAGCCGACATACCCAAGCTCCTTCAGGAACCCGTCCAACGCCTCCGCAGCCTTCTTCCGCCGCCCCTCAATCTCCCGCAGCGAAACGGCGTACTTCCCCTCCCAAACCCGATACACCTCAGCCAACTCCCGCTGCCGACGCACCACATGCCCACCCAGCTTCCCCGCCAGGTCATCCCGCAAAATCCCGAGCACCACGTCCCACTCCCCCGCGTCCTCGGCCAGCTTCTTCCTGGCCCGCATGAGGCGCGCCTCCTTCACGACGCCGCCGTCACCAGGGCCATCACCGTCGCCGCCGCTCTCCGCATCCGCACCCTCAACCGGGACCGGAACCGGAATCTCCAGCAGCGCCCCCTGCCCAGCCTCCTCCGCAGCCAGAGCCCGCCGCCCCTTGCCTGCGCCCCCAGCCCCCGAACGACCGCCCCTCACCTTCTTCTTGGCCTTCTCTCGCTGTTCGGCCTTCTTCCGCTGGACCGCCGCGACCGGCCAGAAGTCGTCCTCCAACTCCTCGATGGCCTTCTTCGCCTCTGCCCGCTGCTTCGTCAGCTCCCGCATCTCGGCCTTGCTGAGCACCGCCTCGATCAACGCCGGGTCGATCTCGGCAGGCCCCTCCGAGTCGGCGTCCGGTGACTCCGCCGCGGCCCGGGCCTCCGCCAGCGCGGCCTCGGCCTCCTGCGCGGCCTTCACCTTGGCGTCCAGGTCAGCGTGGGTACGCTCCGCGGAGGCCAGGTCGTCCAGGAAGTCGGGCGCGATGGCCGCGACGACCTTGTGGTCGTAGGCCTGCCGCCGCTCCGCCGCCGTACGGTCGCGGGCACCGCCCGTGCGCGGGTCGGGCTCGGGGGCGAGCATCGTCAGGACGGTCTCGACCCAGCCGTCGACGACGCCGCCGAAGCCGTTGACCGACAGGGCCTTGAGGTCGTTCTTGGCTTCGTGCCACCAACCGGCGACCGCACCCGCTAGCGCGTACCGGTCCAGGAGGCCGACCGCGAGCAGACGCTGCCGGAAGGAGTCGATCAAGTCGGCGCGCAGACGGGCGAGTTGGGCCTTGCGTTCGTGCTCCGTGCGTTCGTCGCCCTCGACCGGCTCCAGGTTCGCGATCTGGTCGGCCTCTGCCTTCCACCACTCCTCGAAGGCGGTCCAGAGCTTCTGCTCCCGCCCGCTTGCCAGTTCGGCCAGGCGGGAGGCGTCCGGTCGTTCGCCCTCGGGCAGGAAGTCGACGTACTCAGGATCGTCGGCCCGTACGGCGAACAGGTCCGGCACCTTGATCTCGTACGCGTCGAGGAGTTCCTTCTTCGCCTCGATCTCGGCGACCGGGACACCGCCCACCAGGTGGGCCCGTACGTCCTGCGGCTCGGGCGGCGGGGTGTTGTCGACGTAGCGACGGATGTTGAGGTTGTAGCCGTTCTCCGCCAGGTCGTCGCGCCTGACCGCGCGTGCGAAGCCCTCTACGTCCTCGAAGGTCTCGTCGTCCTGAAACGCGCGGAACGTGGAGACGATCTTTTCGATGTGCTCGGGAAGCAAAACGTTCTGGGCGCGCTCCGCGTGAAACTCGCGGTCCGCGTTGATGAACAGCACCTGGTTACGGCGGTCCGGACGCCTCTGGGCCGGCGGGCGCAGCGCGATCACGCACGCCGGGATGCCCGTCCCGTAGAACAGGTTCGGCGCGAGCCCGATCACCGCTTCGATCAGGTCGGCACCCAGGAGCTTCGCACGGATTTTCTGTTCCTCGCCGCCGCGGAAGAGCACGCCATGCGGCATGACGGTGAAGACCGAGCCGTCCCGCTGCTTCACCATGTCCAGCATGTGCTGGAGGAACATCAGGTCGGCCTTGCCGCGCTCGGAAGTCTGGCCGTGCGGCATGCGGCTCAGCAGGTTCGGTACCTCGGACTGTTTGTAGTCCATGGAGAAGGGCGGGTTGCTGAGCACCAGGTCGAAGTCGCGCTCGGGATGGAGTGGGTTGGTGAGCGTGTCGCCCGTTCTGAGGGAGAAGTGCTTGGCCCCGTGGAAGAGCATGTTCATCGTGGCCATGACCCAGGAGCCACTGTTGGCGTCCTGTCCGGCCAGCCTCAGGTCCTTGGAGTCCTCGCCGTGCTCGTCGACGTACTCCATGGCGTGGATAAGCATGCCGCCGGAGCCCACACACGGGTCGTAGATCCGCATACCGCCGTGGGGGCGCGCCAGCTCGACCATCATGCGGACGACCGCACGCGGGGTGTAGAACTCGCCGCCCTTGCTGCCTGCCGTGTCCGCGAAGTCCTTGATCAGATACTCGTACGCGGCGCCGATCATGTCGGGGAACTCGAAGTCCTCGCCACGCAGCCGGATGCTGCCGAAGTGCTCGATGAGTGACCGGAGCCGGTTGTCGGCCAGGGCGGCGGCTGAGCCCTTGCCGCTGCCTCCACCGCCGATGCGGTTGAAGTTGACGTGCGCGAACAGGCCGCGCAGCTCGCTGTTGCCCTTCTGGCGCTCCAGCGCGTCGAGGGCGGGCTGGAGGTGCTCCGTGGCGACGTCGTCGACGGCCCCGGCGAGCTTCTCCCAGCGGGCCTCCTCGGGCACGAAGATGACTCCGCGCGGGCCGTACCACTCGTACTGCTCTGCCTCGTCCTTCGCGTCCTCCGGGCTGTCGCCGGCCTCCAGCCGCTCCTTGATGATCGCTTGCTGGGCGGCCTCGAACTCGTCGTTCACCCGCTTGAGGAAGAGGAGTACGAAGATGAAGTCGCGGTACTCGGCGGCGTCCATCGTGCCGCGCAGGATGTCCGCCGCCGCGAAGAGATGGCGTTCCAATTGCGCGAGCGTGAGCTTGGCCACGTACGGCACTCCCTGTGGTGACTGACTTGTCCGGCTGCATCGGGAAGCCTACGGCTTCTCGCGAGCCAGGGATCACCACATCCCATCAAGTGCGCATTGTGACCGGATGTGCCTTTCCGTAATCGCGAGATTCTTGGTCCCGTACGTCAACCGGCACCAGATCAGCTCACAAAACCGACCGAGGTCCGGTCGGATTCCAGGTCCTTCATCATGGTCCGCTTGATCAGGTCGATCTTGGCCAGCTGAGCGTGTCGCAGTTCACGCTGATCGGCGAGTGCGGTCACCGCATCGACGATGCGCTGCTGTTCCTCAAGACCCGGCAGTTCGATCTCCACGTTCAGCAGTCGGCCGGCAGGCAAGTCGTACAGCTCGTCGCGACTCTCACGCGCCTGCGCGTAGAGACGGGGGTGCACCGAGCGGTGTGAGAGCCAGGCCGCCAGATATCCCGGCAGGACGCGCGTGGTGTCCGGCGAGAGCCTGAGGACGCTTCCGCCGTATGTGGCGTTGGGAAGCTGCTCATTCCAGACGATCGCACGGTATCCCCGGGCTGCCGTGACACGAGCTGCCAGCAGGACGTCGCCGGCGGTCAGGATCTCCGAGAGTCTCGGTGGGGAGTCGGCACGTCGGTAACGGAGCCCGGCCGCCGCGAAGCCGCGCTCGGTGAGGTGACGAGCCTCGACTGCGGGGACACCGCTCGGCTCCTCACTCAGGCGACCGGATGTTCCGGTCCTGGCGGTCTTGATGACCTCTCCGAGGGTGCGGCGATCAACTCGGCCGTCGGTCTGGGACGCGGCGTCGAGCTCCGGTAGCAGAATCATCAACTCGTCCACGTCCAACTTGGCCAGGGCCCCTTCGACAGTCTTCTCCGTGTCTGTCAGGGCATGGACGCGCTGTGCGGTCTGGCGCCGTCTGTCCGCCACATCCGCGCCGGCCAAGGAGGAGAGATCCCACGCGCTCTGCTGGGACCACGGGTTGTTCTGGAGGAAGCCGGCGCTCGGGCCGGTCAGCTGGGACTCGATCTCACGGAACGACAGCCCGTACTTCTCCTGCCACCTCTCGTACGTATCGACAAGCTCCCTTCGCCTCGACGCGACGAGGGCATCGATCCTGCTCGTCAGACCTTCCCGAAGCGCGGACAGGTCCTCCTCCGGCGGCAGCGGACAGCCACGTCGCGCCAGGGTCCTGAGATGGGGTCCGACCTCACGCCACCAGTCCGTGAATGCCCCGGAGAGGGCATGCGGAGCCAGGATGCTCGGCGCTTCCGTCAACTCGGCGCACGCCTTGAGTAGTTCGCGCTTCACAAGACCTGTCCGGCTGTTGGCCGTCTCACCTCCCCTCTGGGCTGGTGCAAGCCCTGCGATGTGCCTCTGTGCCAGCCCCCACCACTGATCAAAGGCGGTGAGCAGGCGCTGCTCGCTGTCTCGGGCCAGTTCTGTCAGCGTTCGGGGGTCCGGCCGCTCGGGCGGCGGCAGGAAATCCATGTAGGCCGGATCTCCGTATCGCGCGGTGAAGAGCTGTCGTGGCGCGATTCCGTAGGCTCCCAGCAGCGCTTCTTTGTCAATGATCTCGGCTACCGGCATTCCACCGCTCATGTGGGCCTGTATGTCCTGCGGTTCCGGTAGCGGGGCGCTGTCAACGTACCTGCGGATATTGAGACTGTCGTCATTCTCGGAGAGATACGACCGGTCCACGACCCGAGCGAAACGGTGGACGTCTGCGAAACCTCGAACTGCGGAAGCGATCTTCTCGATGTGTTCCGATCGCATCAGGTTCTGCGCGGGCCCACGTTCGTATTCACGAGAGGCATCGATGAACAGCACCTTGCCGCGCCGTTCCGCCGTCTTCTGTCCGGGGGCCCGCAGCAGCAGCACGCAGGGCGCGATCGCCGTCGACGAGAAGAGGTTCGGCGCGAGACCGATGACAGCCTCGACCACGTCGGCGTCCAGCAGTGCCGCGCGCGTGGCCTGGTCTCGCCCGCCACGGAACAGTGGACCGTGCGTAACCACCGTGCAGACCGATCCCCCACGCCGGGTCACCAGTCCGAGCATGTACTGGAGCAAGCCCCAGTCCGCCGGACCCCTTTCGGAAACCGGTCCGTACCGTGCGTACTGTCCCACCGCCTGTGCCTGGTCCGCCCGAAGGGACAGGCCGAACGGCGGCACACTGAGAACGAGGTCGAACTCACCTGACTTCGACGGAGCCGACAACAGGGAATCGCCGCGCTCAACGGCAGGGTCCTGGATCTGGTGAAAGTACAGGTTCAGGCTGGCGAGTTCGGCGGTCGAGGCGTTGATGTCCTGCCCGGCGAGCGCCAACTGTTGGGCATCTACCCCCTGCTCAGCCACGTGCTGCTTGGCATGTAGGAGCATGCCCCCGTCCCGCAGAAGGGGTCATAGATCCGCATGCCCGCCTGCGGCTGGACGACTTCAGTCAGCAGGTGGACCAACTCGCGAGGTGTGTAGTGCTCTCCCGAGTGGCGCATCGACGCCTCGGTCGCCTTGAGGAAGGACTCCACCGCGTCGCCGAGCATCTCCGGATAGGCAAGAGCTGCGAAGTCGAGTCGGACTCCGCGGAATGCCTCGACCAATCTTTCTTGAGCCGCGTCATCCATCCGTCCGACGACGGAGGCCGCCCGTCGAAGGAGTTCGGCGATCAGGGGAGGACGATCGCCCTGCTCGCCGGTCGCGCCCAGCACCCTGAGTGCCTGGTCTTCCAGCATGCGACGCAGAGCACCGCCCGCGCCCGTCCCCCTCGCCCCGGTGATGCGGCGCCGGGACTCAGCCGATCGCTCCTGGTCGAACTCATCGAGCGCGTGCTGCGAGAAGAGCATCGCGAGGACCACGTCTCGCCGGTCCCGGTGATCACTGACAATGCGGGGCACTGCTTCCATGGCGTTACGGAGAGCACGCTCCACGTCATTCGGCACAGTGAAGTTCAAGGCCATGCTTCCCGCCGTCTCTCGCTTCTCCCACGGCGCGGCGCCCCCACCACGCTCGAAGACAGTTGGCTCAGTAGTCGACCACGTCCAGGCCTTCTTCAACGAAGCGCCAGACGTCGGTATAGGGATCCCAGTGGTTCTGGTCAGAGCCGGTGTGCACGGAGTTGATCTGCTGCGCGTACTGGCGAGCCTTCTTGTAGTTGCGCGCCAGCTGCCCCGGTTTGATCCGCTTGGCGTCCTCCGGAGAGACAGTCCGGCAGTTGGGGCCGTATGTCTGGAGAAAGCCGGGCTGCCGCTTGAGGCGGCCGGCGGCGTCGTCGCAGACACCGCCGAAGGTGCTCGTGTAGTTCTGATAATGGAGCAGGCGCCACAGCTCGAAACAGGGGTGAGAGTAGGCGACGTGCACCCCTGCCTTCTTCGCCCGTGAAAATGCCGTGGGGATGTCCTTGTGCTGATCCCGGTCGAACAGACACCAGACCTGGGGCCAGTTCCAGTCCTCGGGTTTCAGGCCGGCCTTTTTGGCGGCCCTCTGCACTTCGATCAGCTTGTCGATGGCGTCTTCCACGAGAGGCAGCGGCTTGCGGCGGCTCGACGAAACTGCGGCGTTCTCGATGTAGTGATTGATCCTGCGCCCCTGCTGCGCGCGGGTCCCGTGCTCCATCACGTACTCGACGAACTCCGGCTCGGTGACCTCGCCCTCCGTGAAGACGTACACCTCACGAGGCCGGTCACCGGCTCGTGGTTTCTTGCCGCGGCTAACGCCGTCCCGCCCCTTGACCCTCGCCATCAGGAACGCTCTGCCTCCCCTGCCAGTGCTGTCAGCACCCTGCGGCCGATTTGCCCTTGAGTCACACGCGGGACCGCGCCGAAGGCGCCCGCGAGGTAGGAGTCGCTCAGGTCTTCTTCAGGCCCAGGGTCGACATCGCTGAGCGGATAAAGCTCCGTGGCTCCGCTGTCGTCCTTCTCCGTCAGCCAGACCTGCCCGGGTTCCAGTGGGCGACCGCCCCTTGGGCTCTTGAGCAGCGACGGGTCGTGTGAGGTGAAGACGAGCTGTGCGCCCTTGGTGTTGACCCACGGAGCTTGGAAGAGCCGAACGACTTCGGCCGCAAAACGGGGGTGGAGGCTGGCGTCCAGTTCATCGATGAGCAGGACAGCACCTCGGTCCAGCGCGAGCAGCAGAGGTCCGATCAGCGCGAACCAAGAGCGCGTGCCGAAGGACTCCCGCTGCCAGTCGAAGGCGACAGGCTCACCTGCGTCGCTTCCGTGGAGAAGACGAACCCGTGGGCTCTGTCCCGGCTGTTGCTCCACTTCGGCGCCTCGAATGCCGAGATCGGCTACCCGGAGCAGTTCCTCGATACGGTCACGGGACGTCTCATTGAGGAGCTCACGAGCCGTGAAGGCTTCGCGCTGAGTGCGCTCGGTCTCCGGGGTGATATCCCACAGGTTCTGGTTGAACCAGCTGTAGATCTGAGTGAGTTGAGGGTGGTTGTCGTTGGCGGCTCTGCTGAGCAAGAGAGCATTGGGCCGCGTCGTACGGGCCAAGAGGGCACGGTCCTGGATGCGGTCGCCCGGGAACTCGAAGACGTTGCCGCGCGTGGCGTCGCGATCCAGCCACACCTGACGTCGTCCCTTGGGATACGAATGCAGCCACTCGGACTCCACCCTCGTCGAGCCGAGCTCGAACCCGTAAGTCCACCGAACCCCGTCTTCCTGGACGAAGTCGGCCTCATAGAAGGTGCTTTCGGCGGCCGACTTGGGATCCAGCGCGAACTCCTCCCTGGGGATTCCCTGGTAGGACGTCCATCCCCCATAGGACCCAAGGACCGCTTCCTTCATCTTCATCAGAGCGGTGATGACGTTCGACTTGCCAGATGCGTTAGCGCCGAAGATGCCGAGCACCGGGTAGACCTGGAGTGACTTCCCGTCGGAGAGTGTCAGCGTGCGCGCCGCGTCCGACTCTTCGCCCTGCGGAACCACGAAGGACAGCTCTTGCTCGTCCCGCAGTGATCGCACATTCGCCGCGCGGAATCTCAGCAGCATGCTGCCCTCCTCTCGTCGCGCACAGCGTAACCGGGTGATCGCGCACGCACCTACCGGATGGTCACACCAGGCGCCGTGCCGTAGCCCACCGGGTCAGCTCGTGCCGGTTGGACAGCTGGAGCTTCCTCAGGACAGCCGAGACATGGGACTCGACCGTCTTGACGGAGATGAAGAGCTGCTTGGCGATCTCCTTGTAGGCATAGCCCCGCGCGATCAGCCGCAACACCTCCCGCTCGCGCTGAGTCAGCCGGTCGAGGTCCTCGTCGACCGGCGGCGCGTCCGTCGACGCAAACGCATCCAGCACGAACCCGGCAAGGCGCGGCGAGAAGACCGCGTCGCCCTCCTGGACCCGGAAGATGGAGTCGACCAGATCGGTGCCGGTGATCGTCTTCGTCACGTAGCCGCGCGCACCACCCCGGATCACCCCGATCACATCCTCCGCCGCGTCCGAGACGGACAGCGCGAGGAAGCGGACGGGCTGCTCGGCGTCCGCCATCAACGGGGCGCAACGGCGCAGGACTTCGACCCCGCCGCCACCGGGGAGGTGCACGTCGAGGAGGACGACCTCGGGCCGGGTCGCGGTGATGACCGTGACCGCCTGGTCGACGTCCGCGGCCTCGCCGACGACCTCGACGCCGGTCTGCTCGGTGCGGCCGATCTCGGCCTGGACTCCCGTACGGAACATGCGGTGGTCGTCGACGAGGACCACGCGCGCGTGCCGCTCGCCCGCGCTCCCGCCGGTCGACTCCACAGGCTCGTTCGCCTCGGTCGGGTCGCTCATGACGTCTTCTCCGCCCTCTCCATCTCCAGCTCGACCTCCGTACCGCCGCCGGGTACCGCCCTCAGCCGGGCCGTACCGCCGTTGCGCTCCATGCGGCCGATGATCGATTCTCTGACGCCCATGCGGTCGGCGGGTATCGAGTCCAGGTCGAAGCCCGGACCGCGGTCCCGGACGGACACAAAGACGGTCTTCCCCTCCACCTCGGCGTAGACCTGCACGGCGCCGCCCTCGCCACCGTACTTCGCGGCGTTCACCATCGCCTCGCGCGCGGCCTGCATCTGTGCGCCGATTTTCTCGTCGAGCGGGCAGTCGCCGACGACGACGACCTCTATGGGGGCGCCGTGCTTGTCCTCCACCTCAGCGGCGTTGCGCCGGACCGCGTCGGCGAGGTTGGCGGGTTCGTCGGCCTCGTCCTTGCCGGTGCCCTCGGGTTTGTAGAGCCAGGTGCGCAGGTCCCGCTCCTGGGCGCGGGCGAGGCGACGCACTTCGTTCGCGTTCTCCGCGTTGCGCTGGATCAGGGTCAGGGTGTGCAGCACCGAGTCGTGGACGTGCGCGGCGACCTCGGCGCGCTCCTGGGCGCGGATGCGCATCAGACGTTCCTCGGAGAGGTCCTGGGTCATCCGGACCAGGTACGGGCCCGCGAGGAGCGTTATACCGACGAGGACCGCCAGGGCCGCCTGCAGGACGGAGCCGAGGTGAGCGGCGGAGCCCTGCAGGACGAAGATGCCGGAGACGCCGGCCGTGACCAGGACGACGCCGCCCGCGGCGCGCAGCAGGGTGAGCGTGCGCCGACGCCGCCCGGCCTCCATCCAGCGGGCCCGCCGCGCGTTGTCCGCCTGTCGCCAGACCAGGGCGACACCCGCGCCGACGAGTACGGCGGGCAGGAGGTAGGCCTTGGCGCCGCTTCCCAGGTCCACGCTGCCGACGAAGACCATCGCCACCACGACCATGAGGAGCAGCGCGACGATCTGCCCCTTGTCCGGCTTGCGGGCGACGAGTCTGCGGCGACCGTCGGCCGCGGTCTCGGTGGCGAAGGGAGAGGGTCTCTGCGCGCCGACGCCGCCGACGCCGAGCGGTACGAAGAACCAGAACGCGGCATACAGCAGCGCGCCGAGGCCGTCCGCCATGAACAGGCCGACGAAGACGAGCCGCACCCAGATGACGGGCAGGCCGAGATGCCCGGCGAGCCCCCGCGCCACGCCCCCGAGCCAGCGTCCGTCGCTGCTGCGGTAGAGCTTGCGCGGCGGCCGCGGTTCGACGAGTGGCGCTGCTGCGGCTTCCGGCATGCCATCGATGTTCACACGGCCGGAGCAGCAGGGCATCAGGGTCGACCCCCGAGACTCCCCTGATCTTCGAACCCCGCCGCGTCGAACGCTTCCCCAGACCCCCGTCAGGGACCGATATCAGGGTCCGACCAGGGTCATTCCGACTCCCGCCACGCCGATCCGCCCGTCACCATGGACACATGACAGATCACCAGCCCGCCGCGGACTCCGTGCCCGAGCCGGACGCCGTGCCCACCGCGGGCACCCCGTCCGGCCCGGCACCCGCGAGCGCCGCGGGTGAGGAACCGCGCGCGCACGCGGGCGCAGAAGCAGGGGTGTCCGCCGAAGCGGGTGCACTCGACCCGCCGCGCAAGTTCCGGCGCAACCGGCGGTACAAGATGCTGGCCGGCGTGTGCGCTGGGCTCGGGCGGCAGTGCGACATGGACCCGGTGATCTTCCGGATCACCCTCGCCGTGCTCTCCGCGACCGGCGGCATCGGCCTCATCTTCTACGGCTTCGCCTGGCTCTTCGTCCCGTACGACGACGAGGACGAGAACGAGGTGCGCAAGCTGCTGACCGGCCGCGTGGACGGCCAGGCGCTGACGGCCGTGCTGTTCGCGCTGGTCGGCTGCGGCGTGTTCCTGACGCTGCTGAGGAACGGCGGTGTGCTGGCCTTCGCCGTCGTCCTGTCCCTCCTCCTCGCGGGCGCCGGCTACTGGTCGCGGCACCGCAGCACCCCCGACCCCGACCCCCTCGCCGCCCAGGCCGTCGCCGACGCCCCACCCGAGGCCCAGGCACCGCCGGTCCCCACCGCCTACCCCTCCTGGTGGCGGGACCCCATCGTCAAGGACGGCACGCACGACGGCGGCACGGGCTATCTCTGGGGCCCGCGCGACTCCCGCGACCGCGACATCGCAGCGGCCGTCAACATCGGCCTCGGCGCCACCTGGAGCAGCCGCCAGGACATACGCACCCGCCGCCCCCACCAGCCCAAGCCACGCGGCCCCCGCTGGATCGGCGGCTGGGTGTTCCTGCTGGCCCTGCTCGCGGGCGCCCTCGGCACCAGCGCGACCTGGGAGGACCACGCGCTCGGCACCAGCCTGCAGACCGGCCTGTCCTGTGCGCTGCTCGTCTTCGGCCTGGGCATAGCGGTCAGCGCGTTCCTGGGCCGCACAGGAGCGGGCTCCATATTCCTGGCGGTCATCACAGCAGGCCTGCTTGCCGCCTCGGCCGCGCTGCCCAAGGACATCGGCACGCACTGGGTCGAGCGGAACTGGCGACCGGCGGCCGTGGCGGACGTACAGCCGCGGTACGACCTCGGCACCGGCGTCGGCACCCTGGATCTGTCCCGGTTGAAGCTCACCGAGGACCGGACGGTGACGACGAGAGCGGACGTGGGCGTGGGCCGACTCAAAGTGATCGTCCCCAAGGACGTGACCGTGGAGGTGAGCATCGACGTGGGGGTGGGAGACATCCAACTGCCGGGCGACGACGAGCAAGACGTGGACGTGGCACCGGGCAAGCACAAGGAGCTGACCCTGACAACAGCCCCGGGCACCAAGGATGCGGGCACCCTGGACCTCGACCTCAGCGTCGGTGTGGGACAGGCGGAGGTGAGCCGTGCTACGTCATGAGTTCCAGCCCGGCAGGCTGGTCGCCGGCACCACCCTGACCCTCGCGGGCATCATCTACGCCGGTGACGCGGGCGGTGCCTGGGAGACACCGTGGTTCGTGGTGATCCCGCTGGTCGTGGGCGGCCTGTGCCTGGCAGGCGCGGTAGCGGTCCTGACCCGGGCGATACGCAGACGCCACCGATCGCCCGGTGAAACGACCCCCGCTCCCCCGGAGCCCCAAACCGACGCACACCCCTGACCCACGGGCCGGCCCCGGCACACACCACCAGCAGCCCCGCCGACTGGACCGGAGCTACCGATAGCCTCCCGTCCGCTGCCTTCGCCGCGTGCGAAGCGCGGCATCCAGGGACAACATGGGGGCGCCCGCAAGCACGAGGGGCAGCCAGGCCATCAGATAAGCCAGGTCATTGCCGTAGTAGTACGGGTCAGAGGCCCAGCTCACCGTCAACCACAGACTCAGCGAGATGAGCGCACCGCCGAGTGCCGCCACCCGGGCGAGCAGCCCGACCAGGGTGCCGATACCGACGGCCAGCTCGCCGAAGGCGATGGCATAGCCGAAAGCGACGGGGTTCTCCAACGACAGGTCGACCATGGCCGGAATGGCCGCCGAGTCACGAACGGCACGCATCATGTCGCCGATCGACCCCGAGCCGGCTTCCTTCATGAAGGCGCTGTCGGTGAGTTTGTCCAGGCCGGCGTAGATGAAGGTGACGCCGAGGAAGACGCGGAGCGGCAGTAGTGCGTACCTGCTGGCGGTATCCCGCCAGTTGCGGTCGCCGTCTAGGTAAGGGGAGTGCGTGCCCGTGTGCATACCGTGAGTCATCGCCCGTAGCCGCCTCTCGCCCGCCGTGCCGTGACCCCTCAGAAGACCATACGTACGCAACGCCGCCGCGGCTCAATCCTGTCCCGCCCGCTTTTTCTGTCTTGGCCCGGCTGGGTGTGCGTTTCAGCCTTCGGTTCCGGTCCCGGGACAAGACCGGTGGCCCCACCGGCCCGCACCCGCGTACGGCGGGAAGGGGACGTGCCGGGGGTGTCCGCCCGCAGCGGCCGGCGTCAACACACAGCACCTCCTGCGCAACCGAGCCGCCGGACCGAGGACGGACACCCCCCGGCACGGCCCCGACCCACCCACCGACCCGCAGGCGCAACGCGAACCCCCACCCCACCCGCACAGGCCGCCGCAGGCACCCCCGCCCCACCGCCGGAGGCACCCCCGCCCAACCGCCGGAGGCCCCGTCACTCAGTCACATCAATGCCGTACCGGTTGGTCTCCACCCCCGCCGCAGTAACCACCTGCACCTCCACCCGCCCCGGCTCCACGTCCGCCGGCACGGGCACCCTCAGCACCGCATCCGTCGGATTGCTGAACCCCCCGCTCACCGGCACCAACGGCACATGCACATGCACCGCCCCGATCCGCACCACCATCCGCGACAACCGATCCGCCGCCTGCGCCCCGGGCGGCACGAACCCAGCCCCCCGGATCTCGATGTCGTCCCCCGTACGGATCGGCCCGTCCAGGTCACCGGCCTCCCGTGCCCGCACCACAGAGAGGATCACCGGCCGACCCCCCTCCGCATACTTCCCGGCCAGATACGTCGCCGCCGAGATCAGCACCACCACAGCCAACCCCCACGGCAGATCGGGCAACTGATCCGGCCGCCGCCCCAACCGCACCGCCGCGAACAGCAAGGCAACCCCGCCGATCACGACGTACTGAATGTCCGCGAACGTCCCCCGCCCCGCATCATCCGTCAGCAGATCCGCCGCCCGAGGCCGACCCGCCCGCACCTTCTGCAGCCGCTGCCCGAACACCCGCACCCCGACCACCCGCCGCACCAGCACCGCGATCGCACACACCACGGCGAGCACGGTCACCACACCGGCCCCCCGCCCGAGTTCAAGACCGGCGATCAGCGCATCGCGCTCCCCGTGCCCGGACGCCGCCACCAGCTGCCCCACCAGCACCAACACGGCGTACGCCACGAACAGCACCCACGCCCCGGCCACCGCACGCGACGTGGACAGCCGGTTGTCCTCACCGATGACCGGCGCCAGCGCCCCGCCCCGCGCCCGGTGGAACCAGGACGCCGCGGTCAGCGCCCCGGCCGTGAGCAGCGCCGCCAGCAACCCGGCCGTACGCGCCGAAGTCCACCCCGCCCCGATCGCCGTGAGCGCCTGCACCAGCAGCAGCACCACGACCAGAACCCAGACCACCGACGTCGTACGCCACCACAGTCGCGCCAGCCACGCCTCGCCCTCGGCCCGCCCTCGCTCGGCGACCAGTTCCGCCGACTGCGTCAGCTCCTCGGAGACCCACTGCCGGGAGGCCGAGGCCGAGTGGGCCACCGCGGCCGGCAGCCCCTGCCCGGCCGCGAACGCGTCCCGTCTCAGCAGGAATTCGGCGACCGCCCGCCGATGCCCCGCACGCGCCCCGTGCGGACAGTCCCCACAGGTGCAGCCGCCCCCATGCGCGCCCACAGCCGCGCCGCCCTGCCCAGCCTCCTGCACCGCCACGCCCGATGCCCGCCTTCCGTACAACGCTCACGACCTGGTACCCCAGCGGCCAGATGGCCTCATAGCCTCATGGCCCTATTGCCTCACGGCACTATCGCCTCATGGCCGTATTGCCTCATGGCCTTATAGCCGCACGACCCCACGACCGGCACCCGGGTCTCACATACCGGCCACCGCACATCGCGGCCGCCGTCCGCACCACCGACAACTCCCTTACGACGACAGCGAATTGTGCCGTACACCGCCCGCGCCCCATCCCGCAGGTCCGGTCGGCGCGGGTGATGAGGGGGCCGTCGTGTTGACCCGGCTGCGAGAATTTCCCTATGGCCGAGATCATCCAGCGCGACGGGACCTGGGCCTTCGACGGCACAACGGTCCGGATCACGCCGGGACTCCATCGCTCCGTACCGCTGTTCCGGCAGACGTACGGGGAGATCGCCGTACCTCTCGAAGCCGTCGCGAGCATCGTCTTCGAGCCCGAACGAAAACGCGGACGACTGCGCATGCGGCTGCGTGAGGGCGCCGACCCGCTGCTCCAGGCGACGGGCGGCCGACTGCCCGACCCGGCGGATCCGTACCGGCTGACGGTGGACATCGACCGTGCCGGGGTCGCCGAGTACGTCGCCGAGGAGATCCGGCACGCACTGCTCCTGGACCAGATCCCCAAGGAAGCGACGAAGACGTATCTTCTGCCCGGCCCGCCCGTCCCCGTCTCCGTCCGCTCCTCCGACGGCACGGTCTCCTTCGACGGCACCCAGGTGCGGATCGACTGGTCCGACACCTCGGACCGGGTCAAACGGGCGACCGGCCCGCGCATCATCAACATCCGCGACCTCGTCCAGGTCGAGTGGCTGCCCAACTCCGGCTACGAGGACGGCTTCCTGCGCTTCGTGACCCGCGAGACGGTGTTCTCCAAACTGCCGCCGGAGAAGGACCCGTACGCCCTGGACCTGTGGGGCAGCGCCCGGCGCGACCTGCTCACGGCCCTGGTCGCCACCGCGGTCACCGCCCGCCTGCCACACCCGTCCACCCGCCCCGGCGTCGACCACGCCGACCGCCCCCAGCTGGCGGCGTCCGTGCCACCCCCGGCCGACCACCACGACGTACTGCTGCGCCGCCTGCGGGAGTTGGGCGAGCTGCACCGGGACGGGGTGCTCACGGACGAGGAGTTCGCGATGACGAAGGCGGTCGTCCTCCGGGGCTTCTGACCCCCAGCCCCCTCAGCCTCTCGGCCCCCTCAGCCCTCCCAGCCCTCCCGGTCCTCCCAGCCCTCCCGGCCTCCCGGCCTCCCAGCCCTCCCGGCCTCCCGGCCTCCCGGCCTCCCGGCCCTCAGCTCAGCAGATCCGGCTCGCTCCGGCTCACGTCCTGCCACAACGGCTGATAGTTGATCCACGCCACCAGATCCCCGCCCAACTGCTCCCGCGTGGCCACGGCCTGCCGATGCTCGATGAGCACCGGACGCCCCGCGGCCTTCGCGGTCAGCTGCACCTGGCAGGACCGTTCCATGGACAGGAACCACCAGGCCGCCGCGTCCACCGAGTCACCGACGGTCAGCAGCCCGTGGTTGCGCAGGACGAGCGCCTTGCGTGAGCCGAGCGCGGCCGCGATCCGGCGGCCCTCCAGGGCGTCGACGGCGACCCCCGAGTAGTCGTCGTAGAGCGCGTGGTCCTCGTAGAAGGCGCAGCTCTCCTGCGTGATCGGGTCCAGCAGTTCCCCCAGCGCCGCGAGCGCCCGCCCGTGGACCGAGTGGCAGTGGGCGACCGCGACGACGTCCGGGCGGGCGGCGTGGACCTGGGAGTGCACGGTGAAGGCCGCCTGGTTCACGTGGTAGCGGCCCTCGATCACCTGGCCCTCGGAGTTGGCGAGCACCAGATCGCTGACGGTGACGTGCTTGAACGGCATCCCGAACGGGTTCACCCAGAAGCAGTCGCTGAACTCGGGATCGCGTGCGGTGATGTGCCCGGAGACCCCGTCCTCGAACCCGAGCCGCCCGAAGAGCCGCAGCGCGCCCGCGAGCCGTTCCTTGCGATGCCGGCGCTCGTCCTCGACCGACTCGTGCATCGGTGGCATCGCGAACTGCAACCGGTCGGTCGGCAGCGGTGAGGGCGGAGTGGGCCCGAGGGGCGTCCCGTGCATGTGTCCTCCCGCACTGGGGTGCTTACGGGGCGGAAGTTACCGTCGGTCAGCGCAGGAGAACAGAGATGTTCTGTAAAGATCCCGCCCTCGTCACGGTCTCCTCACGTCCCCCGGGGTCGCGGAAACCAGACAGCAGATGTCCGGTATCGGCGCCACACTCGCCGTATGACAGTGAACTGGGCAGCCTTCACCGAGGCCGAACCGGACCTCGCCCGCACCGCCGAGGAGCGCTTCGGCGCCTTCACCCACCACGTCCTCGCCACCCTCCGCAAGGACGGCTCCCCGCGCACCACCGGCCTGGAGGTCCGCTTCCTGGGCGGCGAGCTGTGGCTCGGCATGATGCCGAACTCGCTCAAGGCGCTCGACCTGCGCCGCGACCCGCGCTTCGCGCTCCAGGCGAACCCCGGGGAGGGGCAGTCCATGGGCGGCGGTGACGTACGGATCTCCGGGCGGGCGGTCGAGGTCGAGGACCCGGAGGTGAAGGCCGCATACGGCGAAGAGGTGGAACCGCCGGAGCCGTTCCACCTCTTTCGTACCGAGCTGACCGAGGTCGTGAGGACCTACGTCGAGGGCGACAAGTACCTCGTCGTCCAGGTCTGGCAGCCCGGCGAGCCCGTGCGCACGATCAAGCGCACCTAGGGCCTGCCCCACGCGCCCGTGGGGCCTACTCCCACTCGATCGTCCCCGGCGGCTTCGAGGTCACGTCGAGGACGACACGGTTGACGTCATTGACCTCGTTGGTGATCCGGGTCGAGATCCGCGCCAGGACGTCGTACGGCAGCCGCGACCAGTCGGCGGTCATGGCGTCCTCGGACGAGACGGGCCGCAGCACGATCGGGTGGCCGTACGTCCGCCCGTCACCCTGCACACCCACGCTGCGGACGTCCGCGAGCAGGACCACCGGGCACTGCCAGATGTCCCGGTCGAGGCCGGCCGCCGTGAGCTCCTCGCGGGCGATGGCGTCGGCCTCGCGCAGCAGGTCCAGGCGCTCCTTGGTGACCTCGCCGACGATACGGATACCGAGGCCGGGGCCCGGGAACGGCTGGCGCTGGACGATCTCGTCCGGCAGGCCGAGTTCCTGGCCGACCATCCGGACCTCGTCCTTGAACAGCTTGCGCAGCGGCTCGATCAGCTTGAATTCGAGGTCTTCCGGCAGGCCGCCGACGTTGTGGTGGGACTTGATGTTCGCGGTGCCGGTGCCGCCACCGGACTCGACCACGTCGGGGTACAGGGTGCCCTGGACGAGGAACTCCACGGCCGGGCCCTCGTCCGCGATGATCTCGGCCTGGGCCTGCTCGAAGACCCGGATGAACTCGCGGCCGATGATCTTCCGCTTCTCCTCGGGGTCGCTGACCCCGGCGAGCGCCTTGAGGAACCGCTCCTCCGCGTCCACGACCTTCAGCTGTACGCCGGTCGCGGCCACGAAGTCCTTCTCGACCTGCTCGGTCTCGCCCTTGCGCATCAGACCGTGGTCGACGTACACGCAGGTCAGCTGGGAGCCGATGGCCTTCTGGACCAGGGCCGCCGCCACCGCGGAGTCCACGCCGCCGGACAGACCGCAGATGGCGCGCTTGTCGCCGACCTGCTCGCGGATGGCCGCGACCTGCTCCTCGATGACGTTGCCGGTGGTCCAGCTCGGGGTCAGGCCCGCGCCGCGGTACAGGAAGTGCTCCAGCACCTGCTGGCCGTGCGTGGAGTGCATGACCTCGGGGTGGTACTGGACGCCGTACAGCTTCGCCTCGTCGTTCTCGAAGGCGGCGACCGGGACGACGTCCGTGGAGGCCGTCACGGAGAAGCCCTCGGGGGCGGCGGAGCAGGCGTCGCCGTGCGACATCCACACGTGCTGCTCGGCCGGGGTGCCCTCGAAGAGGGTGGAGGACGACTTCGACACGTGCAGATCCGTACGGCCGTACTCGCGCGCACCGGTGTTGTCGACCGTCCCGCCCAGGCTCTGCGCCATGAGCTGGAAGCCGTAGCACATGCCGAAGACGGGGACGCCGGCCTCGAAGAGCGCGCGGTCGAGGCGGGGGGCGCCCTCCTCGTACACGGACGAGGGGCCGCCGGAGAGGATGATCGCCGCCGGGTTCTTGGCGAGCATCTCGGCGACCGGCATGGTGCTCGGCACGATCTCGCTGTAGACCCGGGCCTCGCGGACGCGACGGGCGATGAGCTGGGCGTACTGCGCACCGAAGTCGACGACCAGAACGGTGTCGGGGGCGGCTGCGGGGTTCGCTGATGACACGGGTTGCCTTCCGGCGGTGAGCGAGGTGTGTGTGAGGCCGAGTCTACCGGGCTCGGCGGGAGCCCCCCGGGGCCGAAGCCCGTCTCAGGATGCGAACCGTCTTGGACACCGCTCTCCCCCACGGCATACTGACCCCATGCTCACGCACCCGACCTTCCTCTTTACCTATGGCACCCGGCCCGCCGGCTGCCATGGTCGTGCTGCTTGAGCAACTGACAAGCGACTTCCCAGGCGCCCCGGGCCGACAGGCTCCGGGGCGTCTTGCGTTTCCGGGTCCTGTCGCTCCGGGGCGGCCCCACCCATCCAGCGAGGAGCCCCCGAGATGACCACCACCTCCGCAGCGACCCGGACCCCAGCAGCTGACGCCGGATGCGGCGCACACACCGCCGAGGCCGCCGGCGTGATCACCGGCGCCCGTGAACGCATCGACGCGCTCGACGACCGGATCATCGGCCTGATCCAGGAACGGATGGCCGTCTCGGCCGTCATCCAGGAGGCGCGGATCACCTCCGGCGGACGGCGTGTGAACCTCTCCCGCGAGATGGAGATCCTCAACCACTACAGCGAGGCGCTGGGCAAGCCGGGCACGGCGCTCGCCATGACGCTCCTCGAACTGTGTCGCGGTCGCATCTGAGTTCGGGCCCCCTCTCACCCGTCCGGTGCGTGACGCCTTCCGGACCCCTTCGTTGGTACCGGTGTCCGTGCCAGCCAGGGGCGGGCCCGAAAGAACCACGCGTGGCTCGCTGGAGCGATGAGGCGTACGGATCACCCGTGCGCCGTGGGACCTCGCTCCAGGTAAGTGACCGGACGGCAGGGGACAGCAGCCCGGTCACCCAAGAGAACGGTCGGCTCCGGGGACGCCCGGGGCCGACCGGCGGGAATGCCGGAACGGAGTACAGGGCCGGGTCGAGCGGTTGCGGCGGTCGCGCCCATCCAGCACGATGCGAGAAAGCTCCAAGTCCCGTCTCGGACAGCGGCATTTTTGTTCGTCCTGCCAGGGTCGAGACCGACGGGACCAAAGGACCACACAGGACCACAGACCAGCGGCGCAACCCCCCGGCGCCGCTCCCCAGGCACCGACGCTGCCCTGACGTCGGTGCTGACGAAAGAAGGGCCCCGCGGCTCCGCCCTGCGGGGCCCTTCTCATGTCCGTCGGGCTGCCTGTCTGCCGGGCTACGGCGTCGTCAGGTGCGCGAGACGGTGCCGCACTCGCCCTCGGCCCGCTCCAGTTCCCTGCTGCGGTCGTACGGGTCGAACACCTCGCCGGAGGGCCCGGGACTGGCGTACAGATCGGCCTGGAACAGCGGCTGGATGAGACCGTCACCGTCCCGGCAGTTGTCGTTGGAGATCTCACCGTCGAGGTCGTACACCCAAATGCGCCCCTCGGTTCCCTGGAATTTGGCGGGATCCGAGACGTCCACCTCGACGACCCGGCGGACGATCGTGCGGGCGACCTCGTTTCCGCCGCCGGCCTTGGCCAGCGGATACACGAAGGTGTAGTCGGCCCGGATCCGCGCCTGCCCGGCGTTGTCACCGGGTTCGACGGTCATACGGCCGCGGACCCTGACCTCGGTGCCCACGAGTTCGACCTTGTCGGGGTCGAAGCGGGTGAAGGTCCACGTGGGGTCGTTCTTCGCCGTGGGGTGGCGCAGGGCGGACCGCAGGTCGGACAGGTAGTCCTGCTGCAGCGGGTCGACGAGCGCCAGGGCCTTCTTCGGTTCGGCGCCGTAGAGCGCGTCGCGGTCGAGGTTCGAGGCGACGAGGAAATCCTTGGTCAGCCCCAGTGCCCTCGTGATCCGCGCGGCGGGGACTCCGCCGACGGCCTTCGACACCTTCGGCACCTCGAGGGCGTCCGCACCCGCGGCCCAGCGTTCGGCCGGGGAGCCGGTGAAGGGCCGCTTCCGCGTCGGCAGACCGGCAGCGTCGGCGGGCGCGCCGCTCGGCCGGCTCGTCTCCGGGGCCGGCGGCGACGCCGGAGCGGACGCCCCCGCCGCATCCTGCGAACCGCCGGGCAGCAAGGACAGTGCGGCGGAGGGCTTGAGGGCGATCACGGCCACCGCGACGGCGAGCAGCACGCCGAGGGCGCTCCAGACCTTCCGTCGGCGTGCGCCCCGGCCGTTCCTCTCCTGCCAGGCGGGCCCGGTGCGCCACCCTTCGGGCTGCCAGGGCTCGGCGGGGGTCTTCTTCCTCCCCCAGCGGTGTCCGGCACGCGACTTGCGGGCCTCCGCCTCGTCCAGCGCGCGCAGCCGTTCGGTCACCATCCGCGCCCGCGCCGACGGCTCCTTCGGGGCGGAGGCGCGATCGCGCTCGGCGTCCTGGACGAACTTCTCCCATGCCTCGTCAGATATGGACGAGCCACCGGAGTCACGGTCGGACGTGGATTCCGGTCTGGGCCCTTCGGACGGCTTGTCGGTCACGGCGGTGTGCGCTTCCTCTCAGCGAGTTGTCGGCCGGCTGAGCGTACGTCAGCTCCGGGCCGCCGAGCAGAGCCTCCCGGAATGTGACGCAGGACACATAAGAAACCTGTTAGTGCGGGCACAACCATTCACTGCCGTCGCCGATCAAACCCTGCGTATCAAGGGCCACACCCGCGCCCCACACGCGGAAGCCTTCCTGCCATACGCGTGTTGCGAGGTCGCAGCACTCCGGACTTTCGAGGTCTTCATGAAGCTTCGCCGTGCCCTGGCCGCCGCAGCCACGACGGCTGTCATAGCGCCGATCGCGCTGCTGTCCGCGCCGGCCGCGTTCGCCACGGACGAGACCACCGCGTCGCCGACGGCGTCGGAGACGACGCCGTCTCCCGAGCAGCCGACGCCCACCGAGGAAGTGACCACGCCGGCCACCGACGAGCCGACGCCCACCGAGGACGAGAGCACGCCGGCCACCGAAGAGCCGACGCCCACCGAGGACGAGAGCACGCCGGCCACCGACGAGCCGACGCCCACCGAGGAGCCCACGACCTCCGCCTCCCCGTCGCCGAGCCCCAGCGAGAGCACGCCCGAGGAGGTCGACTACTGCGAGGACGCGGACGAGGAGGCCATCGGCCTCAGCGAGGACCTGCACAGCGGTCTGTCGGGCCTGCCCGAGACGATCGTCGCCGGCAGCGGCTGGACCAACTTCTCGTTCGACGTCTCCAACTCCGGTGACCAGGACATCAAGAACATCAAGCCGCTGATCGGCGTCGCAGCGCTCGGCTGGGACGACGTCGACTACTCCGGCCAGATCAAGGTCCAGGTCTTCAACAAGGAGACCGGCAGCTGGCAGACCCTCGCGGACGCCGCCGGTGAGGGCGCGACCTTCACCGCGTTCGCGCTCGACGCCGGCCAGTCCACCTCGTTCAAGCTGCGGCTGAGCGTCAGCGGCAAGGTGCCGGACTCCATCGGCATCACCGGCGGCTTCGCCACCTACTCGGACGCGGACGGCTGCTGGATCGCCGACGACCCGAACGGCTGGATCTACTTCTTCGACATCCTCGCCGCCGGCTCCGACCCGGGTAACCCGGGCGACGCCAAGCCGCAGACCGGTGGCCAGTCCCCGATCTCCGACGTCAACGAGGTCGACGTCGACGGTGCGCTCGCCGAGACCGGCTCCAGCTCCAACCTCCCGATCATCGCCACCGTCGGTGGCGTCGCGATCGTCGCCGGTGCCGGCGTCGTGTTCGCGATGAGGCGTCGTCGGAGCGGTGTCGAGGCGTAGGTCTCACCAAGGCTCCACCTGAAGCTCTACGCAAGACAGAGAAGGACCTGCGCTCGGAGGGGGGTGCAGGTCCTTCTCTGTTGTTCGTTCGGCCGCGTGGCCTACTTCTGTGGCCTACTTCTTAGGCGGCACCGCCGGCATCCCCAGGAACGGCAACCGCAACGCCCCGAACGCCTCCGCCGGGACCGCCGGTGACTGCGGCTCGACCGGCTTCAGGCGTTCGTATGCCGCCCCCTGCGCCGGGCGCGGGTCGGCCTCGCCCTTGTTGGGCCAGTACGACATCGCCCGCTCGGCCTGTGCGGTGATCGTCAGGGACGGGTTCACGCCGAGGTTGGCAGAGACCGCCGCCCCGTCCACGACCGAGATGCCGGGGTGGCCGTACAGGCGGTGGTAGGGGTCGATCACGCCGGTTTCGGGTGAGTCGCCGATCGGGCAGCCGCCGAGGAAGTGGGCGGTGAGCGGGGTGCCCATCAGCTCGCCGACGTTGGAGCCGGCGAAGCCGTTGATGTCGGCGGCGATCGACGACGCAGCCTCCGAAGCCGCCTTGATCTGCTTGGGGTTGGGGGCACCGTGGCCCTGGCGGGCCGTCAGCAGGCCCTTGCCCACGCCGTCCGGCTTCAGGTACGTCGTCAGCGAGTTGTCCAGCGACTGCATCACCAGGCCGATGATGGTCCGCTCCGACCAGCGGCGGTTGGAGAGGGAACGCAGGACCAGCAGCGGGTGCCGGGCGGCATTGCGGACCCAGGCGGCGACACGCGAGGAGCCCTCCGCGTACGGGACCTGCAGGATCGACAGGCCGCCCATCGAGTTGGAGCCCTTGCCGTAGCGGACCGGCTCGATGTGGGTGTTGGCGTCCGGGTGGATGGACGACGTGATGGCGACTCCGCGCGTGAAGTCGACCTTCGGCTCGCCCGTCACCTTGCGGTAGCGCCGGTTGTCGGTCTGCGCGCCGACCAGTGCCTCCGAGTTGGTGCGGGTCAGCTCGCCCAGCTTGGAGGACAGGTAGGGCAGTTGACCGCCCGCCTTCATGCCGTGCAGCAGGGTCTGGGTGCCGTACGTACCCGCCGCGATCACCACCCGGCGGGCCTTGAACAGCCTGGCCTCGCCCTTCTTCCCGCGGTCGGTCGGCAGCGTCGCCACCGCGTAGCCGCCCTGTGAGTCGTCCGTGACGGAGACGACCGTCGTCAGGGGGTGGACGACCGCGCCCGCCTTCTCGGCCAGGTAGAGGTAGTTCTCGTTGAGGGTGTTCTTCGCGCCGTGGCGGCAGCCGGTCATGCACTCGCCGCACTCCGTGCACGCCTTGCGCGCCGGGCCCGCCCCGCCGAAGTACGGGTCGGACACCTCCTGCCCCGGCGTGGCCCGCGCCGCCCCCTCGGCGTCCTTGCCGTCGCCGAAGAAGACGCCGACCGGCGCCATGTGGAAGCTGTCGCCGACGCCCATCTTCTCGGCGGCCGCCTTCAGGTGGACGTCGGAGGGGGTCATCGTCGGGTTGAGCCGTACGCCGAGCATGCGCTGGGCCTGGTCGTAGTACGGCTTCAGCTCCTCCTGCCAGTCGGTGATGCCACGCCACTGGGGGTCGTCGAAGAAGGCCTTCGGCGGTACGTAGAGGGTGTTGGCGTAGTTGAGGGAGCCGCCGCCGACGCCCGCTCCCGCCAGCACCATGACGTTGCCCAGCAGGTGGATGCGCTGGATGCCGTACATGCCGAGCTTGGGGGCCCAGAGGTAGTTCCTGAGGTCCCAGGAGTTCTTCGGGAGGGACTCGCGGGTCCAGCGGCGGCCCGCCTCCAGTACGCCGACGCGGTAGCCCTTCTCGGTCAGGCGGAGCGCCGTGACGGAACCGCCGAACCCCGACCCGACGACGATGACGTCGTAGTCGTACCCGTCCTCGTCCCCGGTCTGGACAGACTTCTCCTGTGACACGTGCTCTCCTCGTTGAGAACGGGTGGTGCTGACTAGCGGAAGCGGAACGCCTTCATCAACCTCAGGCTCCGGCTCATGAACTGCGCGTACTTCTCGTCGTCCATCCCCAGCGACGGCGCCATCGGCAGCAGCCGCTGCTGGGCGACCGTCTGGGCCTCCGTGTACTTGAGGATGCCCTCGGAGCCGTGGCGGCGGCCGAGGCCGGAGTCCTTCATGCCGCCCATGGGCGACTGGACGCTGCCGTAGGCGGGGGCGTAGCCCTCGTTGACGTTCACCGTGCCGGTGCGCAGGCGGGCGGCGACCGCGCGGCCGCGGCTGCCGTCCTTCGTCCAGACGGAGGAGTTGAGGCCGTACGGCGTGGAGTTGGCGTGCTCGATCGCCTCGTCCTCGGTCTTGAAGCGGTAGATGGAGACGACCGGGCCGAAGGTCTCCTCGGTGCAGACGGTCATCTCCGGCTCGACGTCGTCGAGGATCGTCGGCTCGAAGAAGTACGGGCCGATGTCGGGGCGGGCCGTACCGCCGGCGACGAGCTTCGCGCCCTTGGCGACGGCCTCCTCCACATGCCGGGTGACCGTCTCCAGCTGCCGCTCGCCGACCAGGGAGCCCATGTCCGCGCCGTACGCGAGGGACTTGCCCAGCCGCATCGCCTTGGTGCGGGCGGCGAAGCGCTCGACGAAGGTGTCCGCGACGGACTCGTGGACGTACAGCCGCTCGATGGAGATGCAGAGTTGGCCCGCGGAGGAGAAGCAGGCGCGGACGGCGCCCGCGGCGGCCTTCTCGACGTCCGCGTCCTCCAGGACCAGCATGGCGTTCTTGCCGCCGAGTTCGAGGGAGACGCCGACCAGGCGGGCGGCGGCACCCTGGGCGACCTGGCGGCCGGTGCGGGTGGAGCCGGTGAACGAGACGTAGTCGGCGTGCCTGACGACCTCGGGGCCGACGACCGGGCCCTCGCCGAGGACGACCTGGAAGACGTCGGCGGGCAGACCGGCCTCGATGAGCAGGTCACGGGCCCACAGGGCGGTGAGGCAGGTCTCCGTGTCCGGCTTCATGACGACCGCGTTGCCCGCGACGAAGGCCGGCAGCGCGTCGCCGACGGACAGCTCCAGGGGGTAGTTCCAGGGGGCTATCTGACCGATGACGCCGCGCGGGTGGCGCAGTTCGGTGACCTTCGTGAGCGTGGGCATGGCGCCCGCGTGCCGCTTCGGCTTGAGGTAGGCGGGTGCCTTACGGCCGTAATGGCGGGCCGCGACGGCTACGGCCTGCACTTCCTCGTGGGCGTGCAGACGGGCCTTGCCGGTCTCCAGCTGGATGAGGTCGAGGACCTCGGCCTGGCGTTCGAGCACCAGGTCGTGGAAGCGGAGCAGGACGGCGGCACGCTGCCGCACGGGGACCTGGGCCCAGACGGCCTGGGCCGTGCGGGCCGCCTCGAAGGCCTTCTGCACGTCCTCCGGTGTGGATTCGGGCAGGTCGGCCAGCTTCTCGCCGGTGAACGGCGTGTGGTTGGCGGTACGACCGGAGCCGACCACGCCCTTGGTGAGCTGGGCCACCAGCTCGGGGGTGACCACGTCGGCGGCGGTACGGGCGCCCTCCGGAGCGGGGGCGAGAGGGTTTGTGCCGGTCTTGGCCGGGGCCTGCGCGTCCGTCATGAGCCGCAGGGTATGCCGGAGCGGAGGCTTTGTGTACCCGTCGGTAACGCGGATTCACCGAGTGCTCACACGACGCCAGTGTCCACTGGCAACAAACGCGCTGATCAGGGCGTTGCCGAGTCAGTGCCGAGCCAGTGCCGAGTCACTCGATCTCGAGTCGGTCACGGGCGCCCTTGAAGACCGCGGTGCCCTTCTTCTCCGAGGGCGTGCCCTTGGGCATGTCGACGCGCAGCTCGTACATGCGGTCGTCGCCGGTGACCACGATCAGCTGCATGACGCGGGTCGGGGACTCCTCCTTGTCGTAGGTGGTGTCGACGAGGACGGCGTCGTAGCCCTTGAAGGTCGTGCGTGTGGAATGGCCGCTCGCGTCGTGGTTGTAGCTGTCCCACGTTTCCTGCGCGTCCTGCGCCTGGTCCAGCAACGGGCGGGGCGCCTTGTCCCACTGGGTGAGGCGGACCTGGACGAGGCCGATGTCGTAGACGACGAGCCGGGGCTGGTCGGTGGCACCGCCCTCCCGCGCGGACTCCTTGTACTCGGTCGGGAGGAAGAGGACGGCGTCCATGTCCTTCTCCCGGTGCGCGATCCAGGTGCCGACGGTGGGAGTGGGGCTGGGGGTGGTGGTGCTCGGGGCCAGGGGGGCCGAGGTGTAGACGGGGTTCATCTCCTTGAGGTCGTCGCCCTTGTCGACGAGGAAGGAGGAGGTGGCGAACCAGGTACCGCCGACGAGGAGGACGCCCAGCAGCGCGACGGGAATCGGGCGGAGGAGGAAGCGGCCCTTGTGGTCCGGAGTCGCAGAGGTGAGGTCGGATGTCTCAGCGGGCGACCCGGCGGCCGATCTGGAAGTCGGCTCGGCTATCGGCTCCGGCGTCGCCTTGGCCGGTGGCTCGGGATCCGGGTCACCGGCCGGTTCGGACGCCGCCGCACCTCCCAGCCGTACCGTCCCCGAGTCCTCCGCGAACTCCCGCAGCCCCGAAACATCCTGTGGCCCCGCCGCTGCCGAACCCCCGGCGGGAACCGGCACCGGCCAGCCCTCCGCCACCGCCTCCAACACCGCCCCGGCCTCCTCAGCGCCGGGCCGTGCCTCGGGATCCTTCGCCAGCAGCCGTACGATCAGCGACCCCAGCGGCCCCGCCTGCTTCGGCTCGGGCGGATCGGCGGCGAGGATCGCGGCGAGCGTGGACTCCAGGGTCGTACGGCGGAACGGCGACCAGCCCTCCACGGCGGCGTACAGGAGCACACCCAGCGACCACAGGTCGGAGGCGGGCCCGGCGGCGCCGCGGCCGGACATCCGCTCGGGGGCGATGAACTCCAGGGAGCCGATGAACTCGCCGCTGACGGTGAGGGATTCCTCGCCCTGGATGTGGGCGATGCCGAAGTCGGTGAGGACGACGCGGCGACGGGGGTGCCCGCGCTTGAGCGAATGCGACAGTGGGGCAGGGCCGAGCAGGACGTTGGCGGGCTTGACGTCCCGGTGGACGATGCCGACGGCGTGCGCGGCGCGCAGGGCGCCGAGGACGGCGACGCCGATACGGGCGGCCTCGGCCGCGTCCACCGGGCCGCGCTGGAGGGCCTCGTGCAGGGACTCGCCGCGGATCAACTCCATGACGATCCAGGGCAGTCCGTCCTCGACGACGACGTCGTGGATGGCGACGGCGGCCGGGTGGTCGACGCGGGCGGCAGCGCGGGCCTCACGGTAGAGCCGGTGGGCGGCGCGCTGATGGGCGGCGTCCTCGGGGTCGCCGGGCAACCTCGGCTGCTTGACGGCGACTTCGCGCTCCACCAGTTCGTCGAGCGCTCGCCAGACGGTGCCCATCCCGCCGGAGCCGATGCGCTCGACCAGCCGGTAACGCCCGCCGATCACACGCTCCTTGTGGCCGGTGCCGCCCCCGTCGTTGCTCATGTCCCATGACTACCTTGCGAGGCCGACCCTTGGCCAGTTCAGAGCTTGTCGATCTCCACGTTGTCGATGGCCGTCTGCGCCACTTCACGTCCCCGGCCCGTGAAGTCGCCCTTGCCCGGGTAGCCGATGGTGAGCTTGTACATGTCGCCGGCGGAGGTCTTGTAGTAGAAGATCCGCAGCTCGCGGGGGCGGGGGTTCTGGGTGTCGGTGGTGGTGTAGATGACGGTGTTCTCGGCGGACTTACGGCCCTGGTACGTGGTCTCGTCGGGCGCCGTCTTCGGGTTCGCCGGCATGCTGACGTCGTAGTCGCCGGTCTGCTTGAAGTCGCCGTCGTCGTCGTACATCTCGGCGGCCGCGGAACCGGCGATGTCGCTGCCCGTGTCCTCGGCCTTCTTATCGAGCTTCAGGCCGATCACGATGGCGCCGCTCTCGTCGGTGTACGTCACCCAGTGGCCGTCGTCCGCGTCCTCGGGCACGCCCCGCTTGTAGCCGTCGGGCACCGCCAGCGAGGCGGCGAGGGCCTTCTCCTCGCGGATCTTCCAGTGGTCCGGCAACGGCCCCGCGAACGGGTCGGCGATCACCAGATACGCCGCCACCGCGGCCGCGACGACCGCCGCACCGAGCCCGAGCAACGCCTTGCGCCCCAGCCGGACGCCCCCCTTGACGCCCTCGACGTCCCCGGGGATCCGCACGACCTGCGTGGCGGCCGGCGCCGGCGGGTTGGCGGTCTGTTCCAGCAGCGCGCGCGTCTGCGCGGCGTTCGGGCGGTGCGCCGGGTCCTTCTGGAGCAGGCCGTTGATGGCCTCGGCGAGCGGGCCCTGGGCCGAGGCGGGCGGCGCGGGCGTGGCGTTGAGGACCGACTGGAGGGTCGCCGGGGTGTTGCTGCGGCGGAACGGCGAGACACCCTCCGACGCCGCGTACAGGACGACACCCAGGGACCACAGGTCGCTCGCCGGTCCCGGCCGCTGACCCAGCACCCGCTCGGGCGCGATGTACTCGGGCGAGCCGACGAAGCCGCCGGTGTCGGTGAGGTTGGTCTCGCCCTCGATCTGGGCGATGCCGAAGTCGGTGAGGACGACGCGGTCATGGCGGCCGAGAAGGACGTTGTCCGGCTTGACGTCGCGGTGCAGGATGCCCGCCGCGTGCGCGGCCTCCAGCGCGCCGAGCACTTCGAGGCCGATTCTCGCCGCATCCCGGGCGCCGAGTGTGCCCTCCTGCAGCGCGTCGCCCAGCGAACGGCCCTGCACCAGCTCCATCACGATCCAGGGCTGGCCGTCCACGACGGCGACGTCATGCACGTTCACGACCGCCGGATGATCGAGCCGGGCTGCGGCGCGTGCCTCGCGGCGCATCCGTTCGAAGGCGTTCGCGCGTTCGCGCTCGGGAAGGTGATCCGGTATGCGGGGCTCCTTGACGGCGACCTCGCGGTCCACCGTCTCGTCCTTGGCCCGCCAGACCGTGCCCATGCCTCCGTGCCCGAGCTTGGCGAGCAGCCGGTATCGGCCCGCGATCAGCCGGCCGGTGCCGGGGTCCGGGGCGGTGGTCCGGTCGCCGGGCGCGGCAGGCCGACCGGGCACGGACTTTTGCGGTACCGACTGTTGCGGTACGGCCCGAGTGGGCGCCGCGTACGGGTTGTCGGGGTGGGGAACAGGTCCGGGCGGGTTCGGCTGCGGCGGTTGCAGTTCGAAACTCGTCGGCTCGTCGGACCGGTAAGGGACTCCCCCGTTGTTGCTCATGGTTCCATCAATATCGCGGCAAGCGCTTCGGCATCCAGCGGGAATGCTTTCCAGTCACAGAGCCGTGACTCAGGTCGCCACTTATCTCCCCTTTATTCGGAGTTGGTGGGCGAAAGAGTCGGAGTGCCCGGTGAGGGAGACGTATTCGACGAGGAAGACGTACTGGGCCGCGGGGAAGACGTACTGGGCGCGAGAGACGTACTCGGCGAGGGAGACGTACTCGGCGAGGGAGACACATTGACCCCACCGGACGAACCTGCTGTACCGGACGAACCTGCCGTACCGGACGGCCTCACCGAGTCCTCGGGCACCGAACTGGTCGGCACCACACCCCCTTCCCCGCCCCCGTTCGCCAGCAGCGCCGCCGCCGACACCCCCGCCACCGCCATCGCGGCGACCAGCATCGCGGTGGCCAGCATGCTGCGCGTGGAGTACCGGCGCTCCGCGCTGCCGAACCGTTTCGGCACAGGCAGCGGCGCGAGCCCCGTCTCCAGAAACTCCCGCAGCATCCGCTCCGCCCCCGCCGCGTCCAGCCGCAGCGCCGGATCCCGCTCCAGCAGCCCCTGTACGACGGGCAGGATCGGCCCCGCCTGCGCGGGCGGACGTATCTCGTCGGACACCACGGCGAGCACGATGCCGCTCAACGAGTCGCGCCGGAACGGTGATTCGCCGCTCAGCGCCGCACACAGCAGCGCACCCACCGACCACAGGTCGGCCGCGGGACCGGTCCTGGCCCCGGACATCCGCTCGGGCGCGGTGTACTCCGGCGAGCCGACGAAGGACCCGGACTCGGTGAGCGTGGAAGTGCCCGGCACCTGGGCGATGCCGAAGTCGGTGAGCACGACCCGATCGGTGCCGTCCTCGATGAGCACGTTGGCCGGCGTGATGTCACGGTGCAGGACCCCGGCGGCATGGGCCGTGCTCAGCGCGCTCAGTAGGTCGACGCCGATCCGGGCGGCCTCGTACGCGTCGACGGGTCCGTGCGCGGCGATGCGGTCGGCGAGGGAGTCGCCGTCGATCAACTCCATGACGATGTACGGGCGTTCGTCGTCCTCCAGGATGTCATGCACGACGATGACGTGCGGGTGGCTCAACTGCGCCACCGCCTGGGCCTCGCGCAGTGTGCGCTCGCGCTGCCGCCGGGCCTCGGCCGCGGAGAGCGTCTCGTCGAGGGGGAGCTCCTTGACGGCCACCTGACGTCCGAGCAGTTGGTCGGTCGCCCGCCATACGACGCCCATGCCGCCGCGACCGAGCTTCGCCTCGATGCGGTAACGCCCCGCGATCACACGGAAGTTGGAGCCCTCGGTCCCCATGCGCCCCATCATGCCGCACCGGACGGATCGACTCCGGGGCGCCGATCAGCCAACTATGCAAAGCCGCAAAGCCTCCGCAACACGGCAAAGAGCCTCAGGAGCCGCCCGGCTGCCAGCCCTTCAGCACCGCCGTGAACTGCTTGCGCGTGGCCGCCCAGTCCGTCTCCGGCGAGGACATGTAGATCGCGTACTCCGTGCCGTCCCGGTCGATGTACGCCTGGTCGATGGCGCGGCGCGGCCCGGGGAAGGCTGTGTCCTTGGCCTGCGCGGTCCAGGTGTACTCCCACAGGGAGCCCTCGCGGTCGCGGTAGAGGTTCTTCTTCAGGTACACCGTCTCGTACGCGACCAGCCGCCGCCTCACCTGCTGCTCCAGGTCGCTCTGGTGGTCGTAGGCATTCGCGAAGTCCGGCGAGGTGTCGACGGCGATACGGACGAAGTGCTCGCCGCCGTCGGGCGTGTAGTCGATCTGCTGCAGGCCGTCGACCTCCTTGCCGACCACCTTCCGGTCCCAGCCCTTGGGCAGGTACAGGCTGAACCCCAGGGGGTCGACGACCCGCTCCCAGGAGGCGGGCACGCCACCCTCGGGCCTCTGGTCGTCCGTCGCCGAGGCGCTCGGCGAGGGCCTGGTCGAGCCGGACGTGCCGTCATCGCTCTGCGGCCCCCACCGCTGCAGCACCACCGCGGTGCCCCCGCCGATGATCGCGGCGAGCACGACGACGAGGGCGAGCGAACGCAGCCGACGGCGCCGCCGGGGCGGCCCGGCGGGCGCGGCGCCGGTGCCCGCGATGTCGTACAGCGAGCCGCTCGCCGCCGGACCGCTCATCGGCGGGTACGGCGTTCCGGTCGGGGTCTGGCCGGTCATCGGCGGATACGGCGTGCCCGTCGGAGTCCGGCCGGTCATCGGGGGATACGGCGTGCCGGTCCCCGCCGCCGCCCCGCCGTGTGCGCCCCCCGTGCGCCCTTCCGGCTCGTACTGGGTGTACTGCGTCGGGACGTATGCCTGCGCCGTGCTGGGCCGCCGCCCCTCCGCCGCCTCGGCCAGCATCTGCTCGGCCTCGGCCGCGTCGGGCCGGGTGGCCGGATCCTTGCGCAGCAGCGCGGAGATCACGGGCCCGAGCGGGCCGGCGTGCTGCGGCTGGGCGGGCTCCTCGTCGACGACCGCCTGCATGGTGCCCAGCGGCGAGGTACGGCGGAACGGTGAGCGTCCCTCCACTGCCGTGTACAGCGTCGCGCCGAGGGCCCACAAGTCGGAGGAGGCGCCCGGGTCGTGGCCGCGGATGCGCTCGGGGGCGAGGTAGTCGACCGAGCCGACGACCTCTCCGGTGCGGGTGATGGTGGTGTCGCCCTCGATCTGGGCGATGCCGAAGTCGGTCAGCAGGACGCGGCCGTCCTCGGAGATCAGGACGTTGCCGGGCTTGACGTCGCGGTGCAGGACTCCGGCGGTGTGCGCGGCGCGCAGCGCCCGCAGGACCCACAGGCCGATACGGGCGGCCTCGGTCGGCTCGACGCGTCCGCTCTCCTTGACCGCGTCGGCCAGCGAGTACCCCTCGACCAGCTCCATCACGATCCACGGCCGGCCGTCGTGCTCCAGCACGTCGTGCACGGTGACGACGGCGGAGTGGTTGATGCGGGCGGCGGCACGGGCCTCGGCGCGCGTGCGTACGAGCAGCCGCTCCAGGTCGCTCTCGGAGACGTAGAGCGCTGCGGTCAGCTCCTTGATCGCGACGGCCCGGTGCAGCACCTCGTCATGGGCACGCCAGACACGGCCCATACCGCCGCTGCCGATCGCGTCGGCGAGCCGGTAGCGCCCGGAAACGAGCTGGCCCTGCATCTGATTCACGTTGCCCCGCAATGCTCTTGACAGGGTCAGATTAGGGACCGGCGGAGGGGACGGGAACCGCGGGGGTGCCAAGGAGACCGCACTGTGATGGTTGTCGCTTTCGGGAACGGGACGCAACCATCACGCAGGGTCGACAGGCGCGTTCATCCCGTGACCTGGTACGTCGCCGACGCCTGCTCGAACAGCCGCGTCACCTCGTCCCGCTCCGCCTCCGGCCCGCGCAACTGCACCACGTGGTACCGCCCGCCGATCAGGATCGCGACGTTCCGCACGAACAGCTCGCGCCCCTGGTCGTCGGTCCAGGTGAACTGCCCCTCGGCCATGGTCCGCTCGCCGACCTGAATCGTCTTCAGCCCGCCGGACGAGGCCCAGCTGGAGTCCCGGTACGGCTGCAACTCACGCTCGTGCTCCCGCTGGTAGACCATCGGGTCGTTGCCGTACTCGTCCGCGGTGTCCCGGCCCGGCACGACGATGAGGTCGAAGTCGCCGTGCGCGTACACGACCTGCCCGCGTCCGTTCTCCGGTGTGCGGTTCCAGCCGTTGGCCACGGCGATCTGGAAACCGGCCGCGTCCTCGCGCAGGGTGAAACCGTCGGGGACCTCGGGGCCGGTGGTCTGCGTCTCGGTGGAACCGGCCGACTTCGAGGGGCTGTTGCCGGACTCGGGGGAGGTCTGGTCGGGCCGCGGCTCACTGCTCGCGTCGGCGGACTGCTCGGGCCCCGCCTGAGTGGCCCCGCCCGCGGCTCCGGTGCGATCGGCGTCGGCGGTACTGCCGTTGCTGCTGTCGGCCTTCGGCATGAACAGCATGGCGTACGCGATCGCCGCGGCCATGCCGAGCATGACGAGCAGCAGCAACGTACGCCCGAGTCTGCGTGGCGAGGCGCTCTCCTGCTTGGCCCGCTTGTGCCGCCCGTGATGCGCGGGCAGCCCGGCCCGCCGCCGACGCACCAGCTCGCCCCGCCGCCGTACGATCGGCAGCCGGTTCGGGTCGGCCGGCGGAGCGGCGACGACATGCGCGCCGGCCTCCGGCTCGGGCGCCGACCGCACCAGCGAGCGCAGCCAGCCCCTCAGCTCCTCGAAGTCCAGGCGCTCGGTGGGGTCCTGCCGCAGCAGCGACTCCACGACCGGCCTGAGCGGCCCGCACTCCTCGGCGTAGGCGGGCGGCTCCGCGCAGACCAGCTGCACCAGCTCGGCCGTCGACTCCTCCGGATACGGCGCATGCCCCTGCACGGCCCGGAAGAGCAGCGCCCCCAGCGCCCACAGGTCGGTCGCGGGGCCGATCGGCGCGGCGAGCTGCCAGTTCTCATGCACGGGCCCGGCCTGCTCCGGCGCCCACCGCTCGGTCACGGGCCCGACCACGGCCATCCGAGCCTGCCGTGCCCGCTCCGCGGCGAGCGCGCTGGCGGGGCCTCGGGTGGGGCCTCGGTGACCGGGGGTGCCTGCTACGAGGTCGTCCCAGCGGGTCGCGGCGGGGACGGCCGGGGGTGGGGTGGGGGTGCCTGTGGCGGAGGTGGTGCCGGGCGCGGGGCGGCCCTGAGTGGGGAGGAAACCGCCCTGGCCCGCCGGAGGCAGTGCCGTGCGCTCGGGGCCTTCTTCCGTCGGTGCGCCGCCGACCCCGACGCGCGGCGCGGCGCCGTGCCAGGGTGAGGCCTGCACGCCGTACGGGTCGGCGATCTGCCCCGAGGACGTGGTGACGCCGTTGCCGGAGGGGTACGGCTGCTGCGCCGCGCCGTTGGTCCGGGACGCGGGGTCGCCCTCGGGCGCCGGGCGGGCGCCGGGCAACGCGACGCGCCCGTTCTCCTGGCCCTCCTGCACCCGGGCCGCGGCACGGGCGCCCGCCCGATACGCGGCGATCGCCCCGGCCCGCGCGGCCCTGATGTCCCCGCCGGTCTCCAAGGCACCGCGCGGCGCCGCCGAGTCCGCTGTCCCGTTGTCGGCGTCGGCCACGGGCACCGGCAGCCCCCCGGCCGCACGCGCCTCGATGGCGGCACGCCGAGCGGCCTCGGGATCCGTACCACCGACGCCGGGCCCCTCGCCCGCGGCCGCACCCGTGGGTCGACCGGGAGCCCCGAGACCACCCGCGCCGCCGAAGCCGCCTCCCGGAGCCGGCCCGCCACCCTGGGTCGGCCCGCCACCGAACGCGGCGGTCCCGCCGCCCCCGTCACCGTCCTCGGCCGGCACCGGGTCATACCCGCACAGCGCCTCCTCCGCGGCCCCGACCGCGAGCCCGGTCAGCATCACCCGGCCGTCGTCGCAGACGAGCACCGTACGGGCGGTGATGTTCCGGTGGACCCAGCCATGCGCGTGCAGCACCCGCAGCGCCATGAGGACGTCGGAGGCGACCTCGGCCGCCCGATACGGCGTCAACGGCTGCTCGGCGAGCAATGCGGCCAGCGAACGCGCGGCCACGAACTCACTCACTATCCACAGCGAACCGCCCTCGGCGAACACGTCGAAGACCTGGTCCAGCCGGGGATGGTCGGGGATCCTCGCCGCGGCCTGCGCCGCCTCGACCGCCCGCCGTACGGCGGGATCGCTGGGCCGACGTGTACTCGACCGCGTCGAGGACCGGCGCCCCGCCCCACGCTCCCGCGCGTCCCGGGCGGTGAACCCGTCGGGCAGTCCCTCGGCGTCGAGCACCTCGGCCTCGACGACCTCCGGCAACGGCACCTGCCGGACGAGGACTTCCTGCCCGCTGTAGGTGTCGAAGGCCCGGGTCTCGGTGAGTTCGTACTCGTCGGAGGGCGGCAGCGGCAGGCGGTAGCGGTCGGCCAGTACCCGACCCGCGTAGTCGTCCACGTTGCCTCCCCCGGCCGCCCGGTTGGTCAATTCCGTTCGCCTTGCGTCCCGTTCCGGACGCACGACCAAATGCGTTCGGTCCGCAAGCACTCACGATACGTGCCGGAGGCAACTCACAAAGAGGGGTTGCCGGATCTCACGCCTCAATCCCGGCCGTCACGAACCCAAACCGAATTCCGCTCACTTCACGACTTCGGCTTGAACGAATCCGTCAGCGTCTTCCATGTGTCCTTGCGCAGCTCACTGTCCCAATTCGAAGCTTTCGCGGTGTACATCAGAGCATGTCCGAGTTGGTCGTTCACGACGAACCCCCGGTCGATCGCCCGGTACTTCGTACCGCCCTCGACATAGGTGAACTCCCAGTCGGCCGTGTTCCAACTTCGGTAGTCCACCTCCTCTATGCGGATCCTCTTGTACTGCGAGCGCACCATGCCCCGCTCCTGGTTCTTCCAGTCCGCCACCGGGTCGTCCTTCGGCGTGGACGTCCAGGCGACGAGCAGCTTCTGCCCGTCGGGCCCGGTGAACCGGTCCCCCGCCGACCCCGCGGACTGGAACTTCCACCCCTTGGGCAGCCCGATCGAGTACCCCTGACTCCCCTTGTGGGTCGACGCGGCACCGCTACCGCTCCCGGACCCCGCCTCGGCACCGCTCCCGCCGGTCGCGCTCGCCCCGGCACTCGGCGTACTTTCGGTCTCCTTGCCGGATCCCGACCCCGCACCGGTGTCCGTGGACGCGGTCGCCTCACCGTCCGTGTGCGTGCCGCCCTTCTCGTCCTGCTTGGTGCCCGCGCCCGCGCTCGCCGAAGCTTTGGGCTTGTCCCCGCTCGCGGACGCCTTGGACCCGTCGCCGTCCCCGTCGAACACGAAGGCCAGCACCACTCCGATCACGGCCAGCGCCACGACCACCGCGATGATCACCAGTGTCCGCTTCGGCACCACATCGGTCAGCGGCGCTCTCGGCACCGGCCGCGGCGGCAGATCCGGCGGCGGCACCACGGGCCACCCCGAACTCCGCGCGCCACTCTGCCCGTTCGCCGTCCGAGCATCCCGCTCTGCGGCACCGGAACCGGCCTTGCCACCGGCACCGGCACCGGCGCTGCTGTCGGCCCCGGCAGAGGAGCCGGCAGCCGCTCCGTCCTTGGCCCCGGAAGTCCGGCCCGAACTCCCTGCCGCCGCCGACGACGCCCCGGCCCCGCCCACTCCCGTGGACGAACCCCCGGCCGCGCCGCCGCCGGACCCCGAGACAGCCGTCTCACTCCCGGACTTGGTACGAGCCGCAGCCGCCGCCCCTGCCGCCCCCGCACTCACCGCGGCCTTCCGCACGGAACGCAGCGCCCCGCGCAACCGCTCCCCGGCCTCCTCGGCCCGCTTGCCCCCGGACCCGGCACCGGAACGGCCCTTGTCCGCAGGCGCATCCGGCTGCGGCGCCAACGGCACGACCCTCGTCGCATCCAGCGCCGGCTCCGGCTCGTCCTTGGGCTCGGGCGCATGGATGACGGCGTTGAGCATCGCCCGCGCACCGGCGTCGTCGAGCCGCTTGGCGGGGTCCTTGGTGAGCAGGCCGTAGATGACGTCCTTCAGCGGTCCCGCGTTCTTCGGCTCCTCCAACGGCTCGGTCATCACCGCCGTCAAGGTCGCGATCGCGGAGCCCTTGTCGTACGGTGGTACGCCCTCGACCGACGCGTACAGCAGCCCGCCCAACGACCACAGATCGGCTGCGGGGCCCGGCTTGTGACCGCGGGCCCGCTCCGGGGAGATGTAGGAGGGCGCGCCGACGAGCATGCCGGTCGAGGTGATGGAGGGGTCGCCCTCGACCTGGGCGATGCCGAAGTCGGTGAGCACGACCCGGTCGGTGTCGGACTCCAGCAGGACGTTCGACGGCTTCACGTCGCGGTGCAGGATGCCCTCGCGGTGCGCGGACCGCAGCACGTCGAGGATCGCCAGGCCGACCTCGGCCGCACGCTTCGGCTCGAGCAGGCCGTCCTCGCGGATGACCTCGGCGAGCGACTTGCCCTCGACGAGCTCCATCACGATCCACGGCCGGTCGTCCTCTTCGACCACGTCGAAGACCGTCACCGCACTGTTGTTGCGGATTCGCGCGATCGCCTTGGCCTCACGCAACGTGCGCGTGATCAGGCGCCGCTTCTCCTCCTCGTCGATGTTCGACGGGAACCGCAGCTCCTTGACGGCGACCGTCCGTCCCAGGGTCTCGTCCTCGGCACGCCACACCGTGCCCATGCCGCCTCGGCCCAGCACATCGCCCAGCCGGTACCGCCCGGCGAGGAGACGCTCCCGGTTGTCCTGACGAGTGTCCTGACGAGATGTCCCCGCCCGCTCCGCCTCCGACATGCGTCCCCTCATACAACCCGCCCTGACAGAGGCTCCATTGTCTCTCACCCGACAAGTGCCCAACGCCCAGGGTGCCCGTGACACCCCCACGCCACCGCACGACCCGAACCTCCCGGCCACTACGCACCCGAGCCCAGCTGAATCGAACATTCCGCCGCCCGGCATGATGAGCCGCGACAAGGAAAGGAATCCGCATGGCGCGACCGACGATGCCGCCGTTTCGGACGCTACTGGGCATTCCTGTGTCCTTGTCCCTCCTCGTCCTGCTGTCCGTGGCGCTCCTCGGCCTGGCCCCCATCGCCTCCTCGGCGCCCCCGGTCTGGGCCACGGGCGCCCTCCTTCCGCTGCTCGTCACCCAGGGCGAGGTCCCCGCCGCGGCCCTGCTGGCCCTCGAGGAGACCGGCACCCGCTACGCCCAGGCCGGCCAGGGCATCGCCCCCACCGACCACTTCCGCGCCGGCAGCGTCACGAAGACCTTCATCGCGACGGTCGTCCTTCAACTGGCCGCCGAACGACGACTGTCCCTGTCCGACACGGTGGAGCAGCATCTGCCGGGCCTGGTACGCGGGGCGGGCAACGACGGGCGCGCGCTGACCCTTCGTTCCCTGCTGACCCACACCAGCGGCCTGCACGACTTCACCGCCGAGACCGGGGGCACCGTCCCCGTCACACCGCTTCAGGCCGTACGCATCGCACTCACCCACCCCCCTGCCGATCACGGCAGCTTCTCCTACTCGAACACCAACTACGTCCTGCTCAGCCTGGTCATCGAGCAGGTCACCGGCCGCTCCTACGCCGCCGAGGCCGAGCGCCACATCATCGCTCCGCTGGGCCTGACCGGCACCTCCTTCCCTGGGTCCCGCACCTCTCTTCCCTCCCCGCACGGCCGCGCCTACGCCACCGACGGGACCGACGTCACCGAACTCGACCCGCGGGTGGCCGGCGCCGCGGGCGAGCTGGTGACCACGCTCGCCGACCTCGACCGCTTCTACGCCGCACTGCTCGGCGGCCGACTGCTGCCCCCGCGCTGGCTGCGCGAGATGCTCGACACCCGTGCCGCACATGGCTCGTACGGCATGGGACTCATTCCCGTGAAACTGCCGTGCGGCACCGTCGTATGGGGGCACAACGGGCGCATCTCCGGCAGCTACGTGCGCTCCGCGGCCACCGTCGGCGGTCGTCGTGTCCTCACATTCCGGGTGAACACGACGGCGATCGCAGATCCCGGCCTCGAACCCCGGCTGCTCGCCGCCGAGTTCTGCCCTCGCACCTGATAGAACGGCCGAGGTTCGAGCAGAGATCCCAGCTCCGGCCACTCGTTCGAGTGACGTTCTGCGGCGCGCTACAAGCGGTGCACTACAACGGCACGATGTCCGGCGCCCCCAACCGCGCCGCGTCCGCCGTCAGATCGTCCGGCTGCCGCTGCGACTCCCGCTCGGCCTCCACCCGCTTCCGATAGTGCTCGATCTCGCGCTCGATGTGGTCCTTGCCCCAGCCCAGCACCGGCGCCATCAGTTCGGCGGCCTCGTGCGCGCATCGCGTCCCGCGGTCGAACGTCTCGATCGAGATGCGCGTCCGCCGCGTCAGCACGTCGTCCAGATGCCGCGCCCCCTCGTGCGAAGCGGCGTAGACGATCTCGGCGCGCAGATAGTCGTCGGCGGACTGCAGGGGTTCGCCCAGAGCGGGATTGTCGGCGATGAGTTCAAGCACCTCCTCCGCCAGCGATCCGTACCGGTTCAACAGGTGCTCCACCCGCACGACATGAAGCCCCGTCCGCGCCGCGATCCGCGCCCGCGCGTTCCACAACGCCCGATACCCCTCGGCGCCCACCAGCGGAATGTCCTCCGTCACGCACTCGGCGACCCGCATGTCGAGACCGTGCACGGCGGCGTCCACCGCGTCCTTGGCCATCACCCGGTACGTCGTGTACTTACCCCCGGCCACGACGACGAGCCCGGGCACGGGGTGCGCCACGGTGTGCTCGCGCGACAGCTTGCTGGTGGCGTCCGACTCGCCGGCGAGCAGGGGCCGCAGTCCCGCGTACACGCCCTCCACGTCGTCGCGCGTCAGGGGCACCGCGAGCACGGAGTTCACGTGTTCCAGCAGGTAGTCGATGTCCGCGCTGGACGCGGCCGGGTGGGCCTTGTCGAGGTCCCAGTCGGTGTCGGTCGTGCCGACGATCCAGTGCCGGCCCCAGGGGATGACGAACAGCACGGACTTCTCGGTGCGCAGGATCAGCCCCGTCGTGGAGTGGATGCGGTCCTTGGGTACGACCAGGTGGATGCCCTTGGAAGCGCGTACGTGGAACTGACCGCGCTCCCCCACCATCGACTGGGTGTCGTCGGTCCACACACCGGTCGCGTTGACGATCTGCTGGGCACGGATCTCGTACTCCCCGCCCCCCTCGACGTCCTGCACCCGGGCCCCGACGACGCGTTCGCCCTCACGCAGGAACCCGGTCACGCGCGCGCGGTTGGCGACTTTCGCGCCGTAGGCCGCCGCCGTGCGCACGAGGGTGGCCACATAGCGGGCGTCGTCCATCTGGGCGTCGTAGTACTGCAGCGCCCCGACCAGCGCGTCCTTCTTCAGGGCGGGGGCGACGCGCAGGGCGTGACGGCGGCTCAGGTGGCGGTGCAGGGGCAGGCCGCGCCCGTGGCCGCGGGCCATCGACATGACGTCGTAGAGCGCGACGCCCGAACCGGCGTACAGGCGCTCCCAGCCCTTGTGCTGCAGGGGGTACAGGAACGGAACCGGCTTCACCAGATGCGGGGCGAGCCGCTCCAGCAGCAGGCCGCGCTCCTTCAAGGCCTCCCGGACGAGCACGAAGTCGAGCATCTCCAGATAGCGCAGGCCGCCGTGGATCAGCTTGCTGGACCTGCTCGATGTGCCCGATGCCCAGTCACGTGCCTCGACCAGGCCGGTGGACAGTCCGCGAGTGGCCGCGTCCAGGGCGGTGCCCGCGCCCACGACGCCGCCGCCCACGACCAGTAGGTCCAGCTCGCGCTCGGCCATTGATGCCAGTGACTCGGCGCGCTCCGCCGGCCCCAGTGTCGCTGTCCTCACCGCTGCCTCCCGCTCATCGGTCGCGTAGGCCGCACCCGTCGGGCGAAGCCCGGTTCGTACCCCCCATGCCCAAATTCTGACCGGGTTGCCCGACTTCAGCCACCACGCGCCCCCAGCCTGTGGACAACACTCACGGAAACGCCAACATCCAATCCCGCAAATCGGTCATATTTACTCCTAGTCTGACATTGCGCTCCCTCGTCCTGTCCACAGGGCTTGCGCACCTGCCCCACATCGGTTATCGGGAAGGACGGCCCACGCCATGCCCGCAGATCTCGCCGTCATCGGACTCGGCTTGTACGGCCTGCCCCTGGCCCAGGCCGCCGTCGCCGCCGGCATCCCCACGCTCGGTTACCGGACCGGGCCCGAAGCCGGCTCCCTGAGCCCCGCCGAGCTGCGCCGGATGCTCGCGGGGGGCTTCCGGCACGCCACCAGCCCCGCCGAGCTCGGCCGTGTGCGCACCGCCGTCATCTGCGCGCCCACCCCGCGCGAAGCGGACGGCGGGCTCGACCTGAGCCAGGTGGAGGCGGCCGCCCGCACCCTGGCCGGACGCCTGCGCCCGCACACCACCGTCATCCTGGAGTCGCCCGTCCCCCCGGGCACCACCGAGAACGTCCTGCGCCCGCTCCTCGAAGAGGGCTCGGGGCTGCGCGCCGGCCGCGACTTCCACCTGGCCTACTCCCCCAGCCGCGTCGACCCCGGCAACCGCGACTTCACTCCCGCCAACACCCCCAAGGTGATCGGCGGCCTCACCCCCGCCTGCACCGAGTCGGCCGCGGCCTTCTACGGCCGCCTCACCGACAAGGTGGTACGCGCGCGTGGACCGCGTGAGGCGGAGACCGTGCAGGTGCTGGAGACCAACTTCCGGCACGTCAACATCGCCCTCGTCAACGAAATGGCCGTCCTCTGCCACGACTTGGGCGTCGACCTGTGGGACGTCATCCGCTGCGCGGAGACCAAGCCGTTCGGCTTCCAGACCTTCCGCCCCGGCCCCGGCGTCGGCGGACACGCGGTCCCGCAGGAGCTGACCTCGCGCGGCCGCACCTTGCGGATGGTCGAACTGGCCCAGCAGGTCAACAGCCACATGCCCCGTTACGTCGTCCAGCGCTCCGCCACCCTCCTCAACGAGCACGGCAAGTCCGCGCGCGGCGCCCGCATCCTCCTCCTCGGCGTCACCTACAAGCCCGACGTCGCCGACCAGCAGTCCACGCCCGCCCAGGAAGTCGCGATCCGCCTGATGGAACTGGGCGCCTCCGTGAGCTTCCACGACCCGCACGTCGCGTCCTGGAACATCCTGGACCGCCCGGTGCCGCGCGCGGACTCCCTCTACGACGCGGCCGCCGACGCCGACCTGACGATCCTGCTCCAGCAGCACCGCACCTACGACCTCCAGGGCCTGTCGGTGAAGGCCCAACTCCTGCTGGACACGCGGGGGGCCACGCCGATGGGGGCGGCGCACCGGCTCTGACCGCCGGTGCCACCGGCCGCCCCGCGAAAACACTGGCGAACCGGGGCGGCCGGCCTGTTACTCTTCGGCGTCTCGTCGCACAGTCGTGCGCAGTCACACCGCTCATTCAAGGTCCCGTGGGGGGACCACAGTCCCGTGGGGGGATTCCTGTCATGACCCAGTCAGTTCCGCCGCAGCCCACCGACGGCAACCCGTTCGCCCAGAAGCCGGACGCCGTACCCCCGGCCCCGCCCGCGCGCAACAACATCGCCCTCGGCATCGTCGCCGCCGTCGTCGCGGCCCTGGTCACCGCCGGTATCTACGGCGGCATCGTCGGCGCCACCGAGTACGAGATCGGCTACGCCGCGGTCGGCGTCGGCTTCGTCATCGGATTCGCCGCCGGCAAGATCGGCGGCGCCAACCCGGCGCTGCCCATGGTGAGCGCGATCCTCTCCCTGGGCGCTGTCTACCTCGGCCAGCTCATCGGCATCGCGGCGCTCGGCGCCGACGAGCTCGGCGTCTCCGTGACCACGGTCTTCACCGACTACTTCGACGTGGTGACCAAGGTCTGGAGCGAGGATGCGGACGCTCTGACCTTCGTCTTCCTCGGCATCGGCGCGTTCGCCGCGTTCTCCGGCGCCAAGAAGGCCGCGGCCTGAGCCGTCCCGCACGCATGCGAAGGGGCCCGGAACACCTCTCGGTGGTCCGGGCCCCTTTCGTTCGGGCCGGGCGCGGCGTCAGCGCTGGTGCTGCGAGTCCGCCACCGTCACCTCGACGCGCTGGAACTCCTTGAGCTCGCTGTAGCCGGTGGTGGCCATGGCGCGGCGCAGGGCGCCGAAGAAGTTCATCGAGCCGTCCGGGGTGTGGGACGGGCCCGTCAGAACCTCCTCGATGGTGCCGACCGTGCCGAGGCCGACCTTCTTGCCGCGCGGCAGCTCCTCGTTGACGGCCTCCATGCCCCAGTGGTGGCCCTTGCCCGGCGCGTCGGTCGCGCGCGCGAGCGGAGAGCCCATCATGACCGCGTCGGCGCCGCAGGCGATCGCCTTGGGCAGGTCGCCGGACCAGCCGACACCGCCGTCCGCGATCACGTGCACGTACCGGCCGCCGGACTCGTCCATGTAGTCACGGCGGGCCGCCGCCACGTCCGCGACCGCCGTCGCCATCGGCACCCGGATACCCAGCACGTTGCGCGTGGTGTGCGCGGCGCCGCCGCCGAAGCCCACCAGGACGCCCGCCGCGCCGGTGCGCATCAGGTGCAGCGCCGCGGTGTAGGTGGCACAGCCGCCGACGATCACCGGGACGTCGAGCTCGTAGATGAACTGCTTCAGGTTCAGCGGCTCGTGCGCACCGGAGACGTGCTCCGCCGAGACCGTCGTACCGCGGATGACGAAGATGTCCACGCCCGCGTCGACGACCGCCTTGGAGAACTGGGCGGTGCGCTGCGGGGAGAGCGCGGCGGCGGTGACCACGCCCGAGTCGCGCACCTCCTTGATGCGCTGCCCGATCAGCTCCTCCTTGATGGGGGCGGCGTAGATCTCCTGGAGACGGCGCGTGGCGGCCTCCGTGGGCAGCCCGGCGATCTCGTCGAGCAGCGGCTGCGGGTCCTCGTACCGCGTCCACAGCCCTTCGAGGTTCAGTACGCCGAGGCCGCCGAGCTCGCCGATGCGGATCGCGGTGGCCGGGGAGACGACCGAGTCCATGGGGGCGGCCAGGAAGGGCAGCTCGAAGCGGTAGGCGTCGATCTGCCAGGCGATCGAGACCTCCTTCGGGTCCCGCGTACGGCGGCTCGGGACGACGGCGATGTCGTCGAAGGCGTACGCCCTGCGGCCGCGCTTGCCGCGCCCGATCTCGATCTCAGTCACGTCTGTGGCCTTTCCCTGATGCGTTTCAGCGTCTTCCAGTATCGCCGACGGGTATGACAAGAGCGGCCCCGGAGGTTCCGGGACCGCCCTTGAGCGAGCCTCACGCGTGCGTGGCCGTCACTTGCGGCTGTAGTTCGGCGCCTCGACGGTCATCTGGATGTCGTGCGGGTGGCTCTCCTTGAGACCGGCGGAGGTGATCCGCACGAAGCGGCCCTTGGTCTCCATCTCGCCGATGGTCGCCGCGCCCACATAGCCCATGGTCTGGCGCAGACCGCCGACGAGCTGGTGCAGCACGTTGGCCAGCGGGCCGCGGTAGGGCACCTGGCCCTCGATGCCCTCGGGCACGAGCTTGTCGTCGGAGGCGACCTCGGCCTGGAAGTAGCGGTCCTTGGAGTACGACCGGCCCTGGCCGCGGGACTGCATGGCGCCCAGCGAGCCCATGCCGCGGTACGACTTGAACTGCTTGCCGTTGATGAACAGCAGCTCGCCCGGGGACTCCTCACAGCCCGCCAGCAGCGAGCCCAGCATCACGGTGTCGGCGCCGGCGGCGAGCGCCTTGCCGATGTCGCCGGAGTACTGCAGGCCGCCGTCGCCGATCAGCGGGATGCCCGCGGGGCGGGCGGCGAGGGAGGCCTCGTAGATGGCGGTGACCTGCGGGACGCCGATGCCGGCGACCACGCGGGTAGTGCAGATGGAGCCCGGTCCGACACCGACCTTGATGCCGTCGACGCCCGCGTCGATCAGCGCCTGGGCGCCGTCCCGGGTGGCGACGTTGCCGCCGATCACGTCGACGCCGACGCTGGACTTGATCTTCGACATCCAGCTGAGGGCGTTGCTGTTGTGGCCGTGCGAGGTGTCGACGACCAGGAAGTCCACCCCGGCCTCGGCGAGCGCCTGGGCGCGCTCCAGGGCCTCGGGGCTGGCGCCGACGGCGGCACCGACGAGGAGTCGGCCCTCGGAGTCCTTGGCGGCGTTGGGGTACTTCTCCGCCTTGACGAAGTCCTTGACCGTGATGAGGCCCTTGAGGATGCCCGCCTCGTCGACCAGGGGAAGCTTCTCGATCTTGTGGCGGCGCAGCAGCTCCATCGCGTCGCCGCCGGAGATGCCGACCTGGCCGGTGACCAGCGGCATGGGCGTCATGACCTCGCGCACCTGACGGCTGCGGTCGCTCTCGAAGGCCATGTCACGGTTGGTGACGATGCCGAGGAGCTTGCCGGCCGGGTCGGTGACCGGGACGCCGCTGATGCGGAACTTGGCGCACAGGGCGTCGGCCTCGGCGAGGGTCGCCTCCGGGTGCACCGTGATCGGGTCGGTGACCATGCCGGACTCGGACCGCTTCACCAGGTCGACCTGGTTGACCTGGTCCTCGACGGAGAGGTTGCGGTGCAGCACACCGACGCCGCCGAGGCGGGCCATCGCGATGGCCATGCGGGACTCGGTCACCTTGTCCATGGCCGCCGAGAGCAGCGGGATGTTCACCCGAACGTTGCGGGAGATGCGGGACGAGGTGTCGACCGCGTTGGGGAGCACCTCGGATGCACCCGGCAGCAGCAGCACGTCGTCGTAGGTCAGCCCGAGTGTCGCGAATTTTCCGGGCACTCCGTCGACGTTGGCAGTCATGACACCTTCCCCAAATGGCCTTGATCGGTGCGGATGTCCATGCTAACGGGAAGCATGGCTGACTCATTCCACGGTTCCGGGCGGCTTCAGGCTTCGTATGTTCGTACGGAACCGCGGAGAAGCCTGTTCATTTGGGGCGCGCTCAAGGGAGCTCTACTGCTCGGCCAGCGCGCGCAACCTGCTCAGAGCCCTGTGCTGGGCCACCCGCACTGCGCCGGGTGACATTCCCAACATCTGGCCCGTCTCTTCCGCGGTCAACCCCACCGCGATCCTCAGCAGCAACAGCTCCCGCTGGTTCTCAGGCAGGTTGGCCAGCAGCTTCTTGGCCCACTCGGCGTCGCTGCTCAGCAGCGCCCGCTCCTCCGGGCCCAGGGAGTCGTCCGGGCGCTCCGGCATCTCGTCGGACGGCACGGCCGTCGATCCGGGGTGGCGCATCGCCGCCCGCTGCAGGTCCGCCACCTTGTGCGCGGCGATGGCGAAGACGAACGCCTCGAAGGGGCGGCCGGTGTCCTTGTAGCGCGGCAGCGCGAGGAGGACCGCGACGCAGACCTCCTGGGCGAGGTCCTCGACGAAGTGGCGGGCGTCGCCCGGAAGGCGGGACAGCCTGGTGCGGCAGTAGCGCAGGGCCAGGGGGTGGACGTGCGCGAGCAGATCGTGCGTGGCCTGCTCGTCCCCGTCCACGGCGCGGTGGACGAGTGCACCGATCGCCCCTTGGGCATAAGCCGCCTCGTCGTCGCGCATCGGTCCATGGTGCCCTGCGGCCGTACGGTCCGCGGCATCACGCCCGATGTTGTGCACTGAAGCGTTATGAGCAGGTGCGCCGGCACTCATCCCCTGCGCCCTCCCCTTCCGCTCGACCGACTCGTCCCCGAGAGACTCCACACCTCAAGGATGCGGCATCCGCGCCGAAACGAGCAGCGGGCACCCGGCAGGCCGCTTTGCCACCACCGCTCACCTTGCGGTACACGCGCCGACCCGCGCTGTGAAAAGCAGCCCCGCCCACCACGCGGCGGGCGGGGATCCCCGTGCCCCCGCTGAGGTCCACCTACCGGACCAGGCCCCACCGGAAGCCGAGCGCCACCGCGTGCGCCCGGTCCGATGCGCCGAGCTTCTTGAACAGGCGTCGGGCGTGCGTCTTGACGGTGTCCTCGGAGAGGAACAGCTCGCGGCCGATCTCGGCGTTGGAGCGGCCGTGGCTCATGCCCTCCAGAACCTGGATCTCACGCGCGGTGAGCGTCGGCGCGGCGCCCATCTCGGCGGACCGCAGTCGACGCGGGGCCAGCCGCCAGGTGGGGTCGGCGAGGGCCTGCGTGACGGTGGCGCGCAACTCCGCGCGCGAGGCGTCCTTGTGCAGATAGCCGCGGGCACCGGCGGCGACCGCGAGGGCCACGCCGTCCAGGTCCTCGGCGACGGTGAGCATGATGATGCGCGCACCGGGGTCGGCGGACAGCAGCCGCCGCACGGTCTCGACGCCGCCCAGACCGGGCATGCGTACGTCCATCAGAATCAGGTCCGAGCGGTCGGCGCCCCAGCGGCGGAGGACTTCCTCGCCGTTGGCCGCCGTCGTCACGCGCTCGACGCCGGGCACGGTCGCGACCGCGCGGCGAAGCGCCTCTCGGGCAAGCGGGGAGTCGTCGCAGACGAGGACGGATGTCATGGCCGCCCTCCGCAGCTGATGCACGTCACCTTGAGCCTCCAGGCTGGTACGAAATCGTCACCTGTGCGGTCGACTGTCTCGGACGCCTGCCCGAGCGCTTGTTCCTTCAACCGCCTCCGCCCTCTCAACGACGGTCACTCGAAAGAGTTACGGGGCCGTATGCCATCTTCGGCACTCTACGTGAGGGGTCGGACACGGGGCAGACATGCACGACGGACCCTCAATGTTTCATCACAACCCATGCCCCATTCAGCCCTTTTTCTTCCCATTTATTGGCGTCTGAGGCTAGATTCGCAATGAGTCATATTTTCATCTCCTTAGATCGTAGATGTACGGTCGTGGACACCGTATCCGCCCAGAACGGCTACAAGGGGTCACGCAATGGCAGATTTCTCCCGCCTTCCCGGACCGAACGCGGACCTGTGGGACTGGCAGCTGCTGGCTGCCTGTCGCGGGGTGGACAGCTCGCTCTTCTTTCATCCGGAGGGTGAGCGCGGTGCGGCCCGGAGCGCTCGTGAGAACTCGGCCAAGGAGGTCTGTATGAGGTGCCCGGTGCGCGCGCAGTGCGCGGCGCACGCGCTGGCCGTACGCGAACCGTACGGAGTGTGGGGCGGCTTGACCGAGGACGAACGCGAGGAGCTCATGGGGCGGGCGCGCAACCGGCTGGTCTCGGCATCGACGACCAGCGGAGAGGCCGGTCCCCCCAACTGAAGGAACGTTTCTTCAAACGAGGGCACGCGCACGCGTGCCCTCGTTTTTTCGCGGTGCCCTCGCCTTCGCCAGGCGGTGCCCTCGCCTTCGCTAGCGGGCAGCCGCCCGCGTCAGCTGTTCGAGCGTCGCCGCCACCGCCGGCACCTGCGCGAGGTCGGGAAGGGTGAGGGCGACGATCTCCCGCCGCACCGCCGGCTCCAGCGTCACCATGCGCGCGCCTCGCGGCCGTACGGACTCGACGGCGAGCTGAGGCAGGACGGCCACGCCGAGGCCGGCGCTCACGAGGCCGACGACCGCCGGGTAGTCGTCGGTGGCGAAGTCGATACGGGGCGTGAAGCCCGCGCTCTCGCACACCTCGATCAACTGCCCCCGGCAGCGCGGGCATCCGGCGATCCACGGCTCGGCCGCGAGTTCCCCGATGGCGACAGACCCCGAGGCCGCGGTGCGCGCGAGCCGGTGCCGTTCGGGTACGAGGGCGACGAGACGGTCCGTCAGCAGCGGGCGTACGACAAGGTCGTCCCACTCGCCTTCCGGGGCGCCCGCGGCACCCTCGTACCGGAAGGCGAGGGCCACGTCGCAGTCGCCCTCGCGCAGCAGCTCGACGGACTGCGGCGGTTCGGCCTCCTCCAGGGAGACGCGGGTGCCGGGATGCGCGGCACGCAGGGCGGCGAGGGCGGTGGGGACGAGGGTGGAGCTGCCGCTGGGGAAGGAGACGAGGCGGACGCGCCCGGCCCGCAGCCCGGCGATGGCGGCGACCTCCTCCTCGGCTGCGGTGAGTCCCGCCAGGATCCCGGCGGCGTGCCGCACCAGCGCCGCGCCGGCCTGGGTCAGCCGCATCTCACGCCCGCTGCGGACCAGCAGCGGCGTGCCGACGGACGCTTCCAGGGCCTTCATCTGCTGGCTGACGGCTGGCTGGGTGCAGCCCAGTTCGCGCCCCGCCGCGGAGAAGGAACCGGTGGTGGCGACGGCGCGCAGCACACGGAGATGACGAGCCTCGATCACCCGTCGAGCATAAGCGAACCTTGGACATCGCGCCGAATAATGCATGGACGCTTTGGCTCATGGTCGCCTACCGTGCCGCCATGAAGCTTCTGTCTGTGAACCTGGGCCTCAGGAAGCACGTGCCGTACACCGATCACCCGGACGGCGTGACCGGGATCGACAAGCGGCCGGTGCAGGGGCCGGTGCGGGTGGCGGCACCCGGGCCCAAGGGAATCGGGGCCAGCGGGGTGGCCGGGGACGAGGTGTGCAGCATGCGCCACCACGGCGGCGACGACCAGGCCGTGTACGCGGTGGCGCGCGAGGACCTGGACGACTGGGAGCGCGAGCTGGGGCGGCCGCTGGCGAACGGCGGGTTCGGCGAGAACCTCACGACTTTTGGCCTGGACGTGTCCGGCGCGCTGATCGGCGAGCGCTGGCGGATCGGGTCCGGGGTGGTGCTGGAGGTCACGTGCGGCCGGATTCCCTGCGCCACCTTCCAGGGCCATGTGGGTGAGAAGCAGTGGGTGAAGCGGTTCACGGCGAAGGGCGCGCCGGGCGCGTATCTGCGAGTGATCGAGCCGGGCGAGGTCCGGGCGGGCGATCCGATGGAGATCATCCACCGCCCGGATCACGACGTGACGGTGGCGCTGCAGTTCCGGGCGGTCACGACGGAGCGGACACTGCTGCCGCGGCTGCTGGCGGCGGGTGAGGCGCTGCATCCGGAGTCGCTGGACGCCGCCCGGAAGTACGTGTCACAGCACGGGGCCTGACGGTACGTCAACCGACGATCGGCCGAGCCGATGAGGTGGCGGTCGCCCAGGCCCTAGGGGGAAACCCCGGACGAGCGGCGGGGGTTGACTCGGGGTGGTTCGGGGGACGACCCGGATGTTCGGCGGGCGGCGGACAGGGACGCTCGAAGCATGTCTCGCTTCAAGCGCGTCCTCATCGTTCTCGGCTCTGTCGTCACGGTCCTCGTGCTGGCGGTCGGCGGCCTGTTCGCCTGGCTGTGGACCGGCGCCGACGTCAGCACGGTCGGCAAGGCGTCGTTCGACAACGCGCTGGCGATACCGCCCCTGGCCGAGTCGTCCGTCGACAAGGACGGCACCCGCGTCTTCGACCTGCGCATGCGCGCGGGCGAAACGGAGTTCGAGGCCGGCCGCAAGACGCCGACCTGGGGCTTCAACGGCTCCTACCTCGGCCCGACGCTGCGCGCGGCCCGCGGTGAGAAGGTCCGCGTACGCATAACGAACGGGCTCGACGAGGCGTCCGGCGTGCACTGGCACGGCATGCACCTGCCCGCGCGGATGGACGGCGGCCCGCACCAGATGATCGCCCCCGGCGGCACCTGGACTCCGCACTGGACCGTGGACCAGCCCGCCGCGACGCTCTGGTACCACCCGCACCCGCACGGCGTGACCGAACGGCATGTGCGCAAGGGCCTGGCCGGCATGTTCATCCTCGACGACCAGCGGTCCACGAAGCTCGCCCTGCCGAAGCGGTACGGCGTCGACGACCTGCCCGTCATCGTGCAGGACGTGCGTTTCGACGGCGCGAAGCTCGACGGCGACCACAAGATCATGCAGAACGTGGGCTTCCTCGGCGACCGGACGATGGTCAACGGCACGCTGCGTCCCTACCGGGAGGTCGGCGACGAGCTCATACGGCTGCGGCTGCTCAACGCCTCGACGGCACGCACCTACTCCTTCGGATTCCCGGACGGCCGTGCCTTCTCGCTGACAGCGACGGACGCAGGCCTGCTGGAGCGGCCCGAGTCCATGGACCGTGTCCAGCTGTCGCCGGGCGAGCGAGCCGAGATCGTCGTACGGATGCGGGCGGGTGAGCGCGTGATGCTGCGCAGCTTTCCGCAGGACAACTACGGGGACAGCTGGAATCGGCGGTTCGGTGGGGGCGACGACTCCTTCGACGTACTGGAGCTGCGGGCAGCCGGACAGCTCCGGCCGTCGCCCGCGATACCGCCCGTACTCGGCGAGTTGGAGACACCCGACGGCACTGATGCGGTGCGCGGGCGGCACTTCGACCTGAAGCGGTCCGGTATCAACGGGCGGTCGATGGACATGGGCCGCGTCGACGAGACGGTCACGCGCGGGACCACGGAGGTGTGGACGGTCCGCAACAGCAACGGCATGCCGCACAACTTCCATGTGCACGACGTGCAGTTCCGGGTGCTGGCGGTGAACGGTGAAGCACCGCCGCCGGCGCTGCGCGGGCCGAAGGACACGGTGTTCCTGCCGAACGGGACGACGATGAAGCTGGCGCTGCGCTTCACCGGACCGGCGGATCCGGACACGCCGTACATGTACCACTGCCATCTGCTCTACCACGAGGACGAGGGGATGATGGGTCAGTTCGCGGTGGTGGAGAAGGGGCAGCGGGCGCAGGCGCCGTCGGGTGGCGGCAGGGCGCTCGGTCACTCGGGGCACCAGAACGGCTGAGCAAGGAGCGGAAGCGCGCAGTCCGGGTCACTAACCTTGCGCCATGACAACGGCATTGATTACGGGATCGACCGCGGGCATCGGCGCCGCGTTCGCGCGGCGGCTGGCGGCCGACGGGCATGACCTCGTCCTGGTGGCCCGGGACACCAAGCGGCTGCGGGAGCAGGCCACCGAACTGCACGACCGGCACGGCATCGAGGCGGAGGTGCTGACGGCCGACCTGGCACAGGACAGCGGCATCGAGGCCGTCGCCGCCCGCCTCGGCGACCGCAGGAACCCCGTCGACCTGCTGATCAACAACGCCGGCTTCGGCAACAAGGGCCGCTACCTCGACGTCTCCATGGCCGACGAGCTGATGATGCTCAAGGTGCACTGCGAGGCGGTACTGCGGCTGACCTCGGCGGCGTCGGCGGCGATGCGGGAGCGGGGGCGCGGGGGCGTCGTCAACGTCGCGTCGGTCGCGGCCTTCGTGCCGCGCGGGACGTACGGCGCGTCCAAGGCGTGGGTCGTGCAGTTCACGCAGGGGGCGGCGCGGGATCTGGCCGGCAGTGGGGTGCGGTTGATGGCGTTGTGCCCGGGGTTCGTGCGGACGGAGTTCCATCAGCGGGCGGGGATGGGGACGGACAACATTCCGGGGTGGATGTGGCTGGACGCGGACAAGGTGGCGGCTGCGGCGCTGGAGGATCTGGCGCGGGGGAAGTCCCTGTCCATTCCGGATCCTCGGTACAAGGTGCTGATGGGCGCGACGAAGCTGGTGCCTCGGGGGTTGCTCGGGGGGATCAGTTCGAAGACGGGGCGGAAGTACGGGCCGCAGTAGAAGTACGGGCCGCAGTAGGAGCAGGCTCGTCCGCCGGGCGGCGGCGCAGGAAGCCGACGGCCGGCGGGACAGTGCGGGGCGCGACGCGGATCAGGGCGGGCAGGACCTGCCGGCGGCTCATGCGCTGCGCGGCCCGGGCGGCGGGGATCCGGCCGCGAGCGGGTTCCGCCGCGGGGGCGAGGACATGCCGGAGGCGAGGGGCCGGGGCGTCTGCCGATCGCCCGGATCCTCGACGCGGCCGGCCGGGCGGGACCGTTTTCCGCGCCAGATGGCGGCCGGTTCGTTCAACTCGGCTGTGCCGAGCGGTTCCGGCGGAGGCCGCCCTCATGTCCCGCCCAGCGGTCACCGATCGCCGCCTCCCTCACCGGCGCATGGCGTCATGATGCCGACGCCGACAGGCACAGCGCCCCTGCGGCGGGGAGAATGGTGCTGTTCGGTCGCACCCAGGGGGGCCGGGAGGCGATGACGTCATGACCTTCGTACAGCTCATCGACTGCAGGACCAGCCGCTTCGACGAGATGAACCGGCTGATGGACAGGTGGGTCGAGCAGACCAAGGGGAAGCGGACGGCGACGCACGACATCATCGGGAAGGACCGGTCGGACTCGTCGCACTTCATCGAGATCGTGGAGTTCGCGTCGTACGACGAGGCGATGCGGAACTCCAATCTTCCCGAGACCGATCGGATCTTCCAGGAGATGGTCGCGCTCTGTGACGAGACGCCGACGTTCACCGATCTCGACGTCGTGCGGGACGAGCAGCTGAACGTCCTGGCCGCGCAGACCTTCTTCAAGGCCATGGGCAGGATGGAGCCGGAGGGGATCGGCGAGCACCTCACGGACGACTACGTGGATCACGATCCGTCGTATCCGCAGCCCGTGCAGGGCATCGACGGGGTGCGCGAGCAGTACGCGGGGTGGCGTGCCGCCTTCGACTTCACGTTCCGGATCGACGATCAGCTGGCCCAGAGCGACCAGGTGTGCACGCGGTGGACCTGGACCGCACGGCACAAGGGCGAGTTCCTGGGGATTCCGGCGACCGGGCAGGACGTGGCCATGCAGGGCATGACCTGGCAGCGGTTCCGGGACGGGAAGATCTGCGAGAGCCACTGGCTCTACGACCGGGCGGGGCTGCTGGAGCAGCTGGGGGTACTCGGTCAGTGACCCGGCCGCGAGAAGGCCGGTGAATCGCCCGCGAAGGGAGAAGCCCCCCGATGCGACAGCAACGGGGGGCTTCTTCGGGTGGTGCGTGCCTCAGTGGGCGTGGCCGTGGCCGTGACCAGCGGCGGCCGGCTCTTCCTCTTCCTTCTTCTCGACGACCAGGGTCTCGGTCGTGAGGAGGAGGGAGGCGATGGAGGCGGCGTTCTCCAGGGCGGAGCGGGTGACCTTGACCGGGTCGATGACGCCGGCCTTGACCAGGTCGCCGTACTCGCCGGTGGCGGCGTTGAAGCCCTGGCCCTTGTCGAGCTCGGCGACCTTGGAGGTGATGACGTAGCCCTCCAGGCCGGCGTTCTCGGCGATCCAGCGCAGCGGCTCGACGACCGCGCGGCGGACGACGGCGACACCGGTGGCCTCGTCGCCGGTCTTGCCGAGGCCGCCCTCGAGCACCTTGGCGGCGTGGACGAGCGCGGAGCCACCACCGGAGACGATGCCCTCCTCGACCGCGGCGCGGGTCGCGGAGATGGCGTCCTCCAGACGGTGCTTCTTCTCCTTCAGCTCCACCTCGGTGGCGGCGCCGACCTTGATCACGCACACGCCGCCGGCCAGCTTCGCGAGGCGCTCCTGGAGCTTCTCGCGGTCCCAGTCGGAGTCGGTGTTCTCGATCTCGGCCTTGATCTGGGCGACGCGGCCCGTGACGTCCTCGGCCTTGCCGGCGCCGTCGACGACGGTCGTGTCGTCCTTGGTGACCGTGACACGGCGGGCGGAGCCCAGCACGTCCAGGTCGGCCTGGTCGAGCTTGAGGCCGACCTCCTCCGAGATGACCGTGGCGCCGGTGAGAACCGCCAGGTCCTGCAGCATCGCCTTGCGGCGGTCACCGAACCCGGGAGCCTTGACGGCGACCGCGTTGAACGTGCCGCGGATCTTGTTCACGACCAGGGTCGACAGGGCCTCGCCCTCGACGTCCTCGGCGATGATCAGCAGCGGCTTGGAGGCACCCGACTGGATGACCTTCTCAAGGAGCGGCAGCAGGTCCTGGATGGAGGAGATCTTGCCCTGGTTGATGAGGATGTACGGGTCCTCGAGGACGGCCTCCATGCGCTCCTGGTCCGTCACGAAGTACGGCGACAGGTAGCCCTTGTCGAAGGCCATGCCCTCGGTGAAGTCCAGCTCCAGACCGAAGGTGTTGGACTCCTCGACGGTGATGACACCGTCCTTGCCGACCTTGTCCATCGCCTCGGCGATGAGCTCGCCGACCTGGCTGTCCTGGGCGGACAGGCCGGCCACGGCGGCGATGTCGGACTTCTCGTCGATCGGGCGGGCCGAGGCGAGCAGGTCCTCCGACACGGCCTTGACCGCGGCGTCGATGCCCTTCTTGAGGACGGCCGGGGAGGCGCCCGCGGCCACGTTCTTCAGGCCCTCGCGCACCAGCGCCTGGGCGAGCACGGTGGCGGTGGTCGTACCGTCGCCCGCGATGTCGTTGGTCTTGGTCGCCACCTCCTTCACCAGCTGGGCGCCGAGGTTCTCGTACGGGTCCTCGACCTCGACCTCACGGGCGATGGTGACGCCGTCGTTGGTGATGGTGGGCGCGCCGAACTTCTTGTCGATGACGACGTTGCGGCCCTTGGGGCCGATCGTCACCTTGACCGTGTCGGCCAGCTTGTTGACGCCGCGCTCGAGGGCGCGACGGGCGTCCTCGTCGAACTTCAGGATCTTCGCCATGACAGCGGGAGCCCTCTCGGAATGTGGGTGAAAAAGGCACTGCGCCCCGGGCGCCCGGCTTCTTTAAGTGGTCGCGGGGGCCAGGGGCGCAGCTGGAAGCAAAATGTGCTTCGGAGTGAACTACTTCTCGATGATCGCGAGCACGTCGCGAGCCGAGAGGACGAGGTACTCCTCGCCGTTGTACTTCACCTCGGTGCCGCCGTACTTGCTGTACAGCACGATGTCGCCGGTCTTGACGTCGAGCGGCAGGCGCTCGCCGTTCTCGAAGCGGCCCGGGCCCACGGCCAGGACGACGCCCTCCTGGGGCTTCTCCTTGGCGGTGTCCGGGATGACCAGGCCAGAGGCGGTGGTCTGCTCCGCGTCGAGCGGCTGGACCACGATGCGGTCCTCAAGCGGCTTGATGGCAACCTTGGAGCTGGTGGTCGTCACGATCCGACCTCCCCCTTCGGAGATCTCACGGGGTTAACTGTCTGAGGTGGCGACCAGGTGGATCCGTCGTCGCGGGTGCCGGACCTGCCCGTCGCGTAGTTGGCACTCTCCAGTGGGGAGTGCCAGAGCCGAGACTATGACCGCGATTAGCACTCGGTCAAGCGGACTGCTAATTCGCTGCGCTGACTGAGCCGCGTTCCTGGTCACGTGGCGTTGCCGTGAGCGGGCCGAGATATGCGAACCGGCGCCGGAAGTTCCGTCAGACGTAGTCCTCCAAACGGCCCACCGTCAGCCCCCTCCCCTGGATCCCCCGCAGCAGCCTCGTCGTCCGCTCCCTCAGGCTCAGACCGGTCGGTTCACCCGAAGGGACGGAGACGATGTCGCCGGCGCGCAGCCGGCGGGGCCCCTTCGCATACGTCAGCTCGCCGTCGCCCTCCATCGCCGCCCGCCACAGCACCACCGCCGTCACGCCGCAGTCGGCTGCAGCGCGGAGCGTGGTGGTGTCGTACGTGCCGTAGGGGGGCCGGAAGAGCCGGGGCCGGATGCCGAAGCGGGCCCGGAGTTTGTTCTGCTGGCCGCAGATCTCGGCGCGCTGGCCGGCGTACGGCAGACCGCGCAGGGCGGCGTGGTCCAGGGTGTGGTTCTGCATCGACGCACCCACCGACCGCAGGCGGGCGAAGTGGCCGTAGCCCGGGCCGACCACGCTGTCCGTGAGGAACATGCTGACGGGCAGCCGTAGCTCACGGACCATGTCGACGAAGCGGGGGTCCTTCTCGGCGCCGTCGTCGTAGGTGAGGAACACGACCTGGTCGCGGGTGAGGATGCGGTCGACGACGGGCAGCAGATCGCCCCCGGACGGCCGATCACCCCCGGGCGACACCTGCCGCTGGGCGGGCGGGGACGGGGGCGCGGGCAACGGGGCGGTGAGCCCCCATCGGCGGTACGGCTGTGCCGAGGGCGTCGGGCCTTTCGCCGACCGCGCCCCTTGCACCACCCTCCCGCCGGGACCTCCGCCGGGCTCGACCGACCCGGACGGCTGGGCGCAACCGGCGAGCACGACGGACGCCAGGACGACAGCTGCCAGAGCACGTACGGCCGACAGACCACGTACGGCCGACAGAGCACGTACGGCTGTGAGAAGCCCCGGCTCGGGCGCCGGCATCGGTGCCGGCGCCGGCCTCACAGGTAGTCCTCCAGCCGGGCCACCGCGTACCCCTCGGCCGTCACTTTGTTCAGGAATCGGCGGATCATGTCGGGCATTGTGCCCTTCCAGTCGTCCCTGCCCCGGAAGTGACTGAGGACGATGTCACCCGGGCGGATCTTCCGGTCCCACTCGCGGTAGTCCCAGCGGTCGACGAAGACCTCCTCGTTCCACAGGGGGACGTACTCGATGCCGCAGGACTTCGCGGCGCGCAGGCTGTTCCTGTTGTAGTTGCCGAAGGGCGGGCGGAAGAGCAGCGGGCGCTTGCCGTAGCGCCTCTCGATCACCTCCTGCATGCCGCAGATCTCATGCCTCTGGCGGTAGTAGGAGAGGGCCGGGAGGTAGGGGTGGTGGAGGGTGTGGTTGTTCAGGACCACGCCGCCGCGCTGCATCCGTTTGAAGTAGCCGTAGTCCTCCTTGATCAGGTAGTCGCTGAGGAAGGCGGTGTACGGCACCTGCAGCTCACTCATCATCCGCAGGAACGCCGGGTCCTTCTCGGCGCCGTCGTCGATGGTGAGGAAGACGACCCTCTGCTTGGTGGGGACGGTCGTGAAGACCGGCGGAAGGCCGAGTTCCTCGTGCCCGTCGACCTCGAAGCCGTCGCGGGTGGTGATCTCCGGCTTCCTGGCGGGTGGCGGCGGGGGCGTGAGCGGGACTCGCGCCAGGCGCCAGCGCCTCGCGGCGGCGACCCGGGCGGCGCGGGCGGCCTGGGCGGACCGGAACTTCTTGGCTTGCGGGTCCTTGCCCTGCGGGTGCCTGGCGTGCGGGTCTTCGGCAGGCGCGTCCGAGGTTCCGCCCGGGGGCGGGGCCTTGAGGGGCTGCCGGCTCGGCGTGGGGCGTACGGCCTCATGTCCGCCTCCGCCGCCCTGTCCGCCCCCGCCTCCGCCACCCTGCGCACACCCCGAGGCGATGGCGGCGACGGTGAGCGCGGCGATTCCGCCGCGGATCCGCGAACGCCCGACTGCCCGCCCGACCCGCCCGGCTGCCCGATGACCGCGCCCCGCGGCTACCCCATTGCGGCGACTTTTGTCATTTTGTCGTACTACTCGCATGGAGCCGGATCCTCGCAGGCACCCGCCCCGAAGATCGGCCGACACCGCCGCCGGAAGCGGACCATCCACCGACTGGCCGACAATGACCCGGTGAACGACCTCGCCTCCTTCTCCCGCCTCCTCACCCCCGCGGGCCGCGCCCTCCTCGACGCCGTACGCGACACCGACCCCGCCGACGAACTCGCCGTCGCCACCCGGCTGCGCCGCGAGCACCCCGCCGAGCTGGTGTCGGCGGCGCTCGGACAGGCACGGCTGCGTCAGCGGGCGGTGGCGAAGTTCGGGGCGGCGGACGCGGGGCGGATGTTCTTCACGCCGAACGGGGTCGAGCAGTCGACGCGGGCGAGTGTCGCGTCGTACCGGGCCGGGCGGATGAAGGAACTCGAGGTCGGGTCGGTCGCCGACCTGTGCTGCGGGATCGGGGGCGACGCGATCGCGCTGGCCCGGGCCGGGATCCGGGTGCTGGCGGTGGACCGGGATCCGGTGACGGTGGCGGTGGCCCGGGCGAATGCGGAGGGTCTCGGCCTTGCCGACCTCATCGAGGTACGGGAGGCCGACGTCACCGAGGTGGACACGAACGGCTACGACGCCGTGTTCGTCGACCCCGCCCGCCGGGGCGGTCGCGGGAGGATCTTCGACCCCGAGGCGTACTCGCCCCCGCTGTCCTGGGCCCTCGATGCCGCCCGCAAGGCTCCCCACGCCGCGCTGAAGATCGCGCCCGGCATTCCGCACGAGGCCGTTCCGGGCGAGGCCGAGGCGGAGTGGATCTCGGACGGTGGGGATGTGAAGGAAGCGGTGCTGTGGTTCGGTACGGAGGCCGGGGCGGTCCGGGCCACGCTGCTGCCGGGGCCGCGTTCGCTGCTCTCCCGGGGGCTGCCCGACCCCGAAGTCCGCTCCGTCGGGCGGTACTTGTACGAGCCCGACGGTGCCGCCATCCGGGCGCATCTGGTCGCCGAGGTGGCGGACCAGCTGAACGGCGGGCTGCTCGACGCGACCATCGCGTACATCACCGCGGACGAGTTGCGCGCGACGCCGTATGCCACGGCGTACGAGATCACCGACCAACTGCCCTTCAACGTCAAGAAGTTGAAGGCCCTGCTGCGTGAGCGGGAGGTCGGCACGCTGACGGTGAAGAAGCGCGGGTCGGCGGTCGAGCCGGAGGAACTGCGCAAGAAGGTCAAGCCGCAGGGGCCCAACTCGGCGACCGTGTTTCTGACGCGGGTGGCGGGCGCGCCGACGATGCTCGTCGGGCGGCCGGCCTAGCCGGCCGAGGGGAGCGGGACGATCGTGTGGTCGGGGAGGACTCGGACTCTGGCGCGGCGGCTGACGGCGTAGGCGGCGGAGTGGGCCGCGTCGTGGGGGAACGGCGGCTCCAGCGCCGGATCGATGAACCGCAGCAGCCCGGCGACGGTCTCGGCGTCGTCCGCGACCCCGGCCACTGACCTCAGGAGTGCCTCGTAGGTGTCCGCGGCCACTGGGGAGCCGGCCTCCAGATTGTCCAGGCCGTAGCGCAGGACGGCATGCGCGCGCGAGCGTGGAACCTTGGGAGGAAACGACCCTTCGAGGGCCTGAGTATCCTCTCTCAGCCGGAGAAGACAGGCATCCATCGCGGCTTCTGGAGCGAAGGCCTCCAGCCAGTACGCAGCGTGCCCGTCATGGAATCCCCCGCGGCCCGTGGCGGCCCGGTCGAAGAAGTGCTGTACGACACCGAAGTCTCCATAGGGGGACAGCGTCGTGCCGAGACGGCGGGAGATCCGGCCTCTCCAGGCCCAGGAATGCGACCGGCCGCGCTCGTAGTCCAGGTCCGGGGAGAAGGCGCCGCTCAGGATCGCACGACGGACGGTGTGGAGCCGGAGCGGTGTGCCCCAGGCCGCCGAGGTGGCCGCGGCCGCCGCACAGATGTGCGGGTCCGGGCTGTCGAGGAGCGCTTGCAGCTCCGCGGTGGAGCCCGGGCTGTGGTCGAGGCATTCCAAGGCCAGCCAGCGCAGCTGCCATGCCGCGGCAGTGTCACCGGCGACCGCGAGCAGAGCGTCACGGTGCGCCCAGCCGTGCCCCTGACCGGCGAACACCACGAGCGCGGCCATCATCGGCATCTTCTGGAACTCCGTCACCTGGTCCGACCGGATCAGGTCGAGCAGCGCCCCTGCCCCTCGGTCACCGGCGATGTCCAGATAGACCTCGGCCAGGGTCTGGCGTTCGAAGTACCAGTCGTCGTCCCGTGTCAGGAGCTCCAGCAACCGCTCCTCCGTGTCGGAGTCCCCGACGTCAGGGAGGGAGTCGCGTACCGCCTGTCGGGCCTGCCATCCGCCGAACTTCTCGACGACCGCCCGGAGGAGGACGTCGGCGGGCCCTCCCGCGGCGCCGAGTGCGCGGACGAGCGTGCAGACGTGCTCGATCTCTTCGGAGCCGGTCGGATTCGGACCGGCCATGAGGTCCGTCAACTCCTGGAGCAGTACGGGAACGGCGGCCTCCACGTGCAGTGTGCCGAGGGCCTTGATGAGGTGCCCCCGCACGCGGCCCGACAGGGCCGGCTGCAAGGTGAACACCCCCAGCAGCCGCTCCCCCACCTTCCGGCCGCCGTGCCCCGCCAGCGCGTCGACGAGTGCCGCTCGCACGTCCGGCCCCTTCTGGTCGTCGCCGATGTAGCCGACGACCTCGCTCAACTGCTGCTCCGAGCCCAGCACTCCCACGATCGCCTGGGCCGCCCGCAACCGCTCCTCCTCGTACGGCGACGACTCCAGCAGTTGCCACACGGTCCGGACGATCTGCCGTCGCAGTGCCACATCGGCCACCCGCGGGCTGCCCGTCAGACACCTCGCCGCCAGCAGCAGATCGGTGTGGAACAGATCGTCGTGCGGCAGGTGCAGCAGTTCGGCGTCCGCCTCGCGCCCCTCCGGCTGCAGCACCCCCGACAACAACGGCGTCGCGTCCGGCAACGCCCCGGCCAGCAACAGGATCACCTCCTCCCACCACGGGTCGTACCGTGACGCCACCGCCCGCTCGATCCCGGCCGCCCCCTGCTCCAGCAGCGCTGTGGCCGCGAAGTGCTCCTGCAGGGTCAGGTGCAGGAAGCCGTACCAGCCGTGGGCCTGCGCCTTGAGCAGGCCGTACTGGGCGGCGATCTCGTCGAGGATCGCCCGGCTGTCCGTGCGGGGCAGGTCGATGGTCGGCAGGAAGTCCCCGATCAGGCCCAGCAGATCGTCCTCGGGGAAGTAGCGCCGGCCACGCTGGTGGTAGTGCCAGGCGATCTGCTTGAGCAGGTCCTGTTTGCGGTCAGTCGTGAAGCGGCTGTAGCGGGTGACCTTGCGGTGCGCGTCCCACTCGCGGAGCAGGACCTCGACGCAGCGCCGGTAGAGTGCCGCCCGCCGCTCGGGAAGCTCCAGGTCACGCTCGTAGACGATGGCGATCAGGCTCAGCAGCAGGGGGTTGGCGGCCAGCGTCTGGAGGCGGCCGTTGCCGGACAGGGCGCGGACCAGGCCGCTGCGACGCCGGTCGCGCTCCCCGAACCAGTTGGCGATGAAGGTCTCGATCTGCGCCCACTCGAAGTCCAGCGCCTCCAGGACCTGGAACTGCTGCAGTCCGCCCTGCCAGCCGTGCCGACGGCAGGTGGTGGCGATCAGTGCCCTCGGGAAGCGGGTCGCAAGGCGGGCGATCTCGTCGGTGACGCGGCCGTACGCCCCGGCCGCGTCCTCCGCGCTCTCCCCGCCCAGGACCTCGTCCAGGCCGTCGAGCAGCAGGGCCGCGGTGCCGTCGGCCAGTTTCTCCGCCACGTACTCCCTGGCGTCCGCGAAGCCGTACTGGTCGGCCCAGTGCTCGGCGACGTAGTCGAGCAGCGAGTCGTGGCCGCTCTCGACGAAGCGGAACAGCTCGATGTACGCGGGGAGTTCGGGGAGCGCCTCGCCCTCCGACTGGCTGGCCATGCGCAGGGCCAGGTGGCGGAGCATCGTCGTCTTGCCGGCGCCCGGGTCACCGACGACGACGATGCGCTGGTAGCGCTGGAGTGCGTCGATCGGGGCGTAGGTGTGGGACGACGAGGTGGCCGTGTCGGTGGCCAGGGATTCCCTGCGCGTGCCGTCGCCCGCACGATTGCGGTCCCGCTCGCCGAGTTCCTCCTCACGCACGAACCTGAGGGGCTGCTGCTCCTGGACCCGGACCTGGACGTAGAGACGGTCCAGGCGCAGCGGCCGGGACATGTCCAGGATCTTCAACGTCGACAGCTCCTGCGCGAGCCGCGCGCAGTAGGTGTCCGCCTCGGTGACGAGGCTGCTGCGGCGAGCGGCCGACTGGTCGGCGGCCCGGGCCTGTTCCTGTTCCTCCTCCTGGGCGCGTGCGCGGTCCTCGCGCTCCCACTCGTGCTCCTTCAACCGCCTGTTGGCGGCCTCCTGGAGCTCGATCTTCTCCCGCTCCAGCCTCCTGTTACGGCGTGTCTGCCAGATCGCGAATGCGCCCGCCACCAGCGCGGCAATGACCGCCCCGCCCGCGGTGACGACCGGCGTGTTGATGATCGGCGTGCCGGAGCCCGCCGCGACGACCGCACTCAGCACCGAACCCCCCGTGCCCCGTTTCCTGACCGCCAGTCGATTCTGGCAGCGGCCACTGACACAGGCGGCCTTTTCGCCCTAGGCCCTGTCGTCAAATTCCCGTCGTCCGCCCGGAGCGCAGCAGGCGGGAATTTGACGACAGGGCCTAGGAGACCTCTGCCGCCCGGCGCAGCAGCATCTCCCGCTCCCGCTCGTTGCGGGTCAGCCCCGCCGCCCGCTCGAACTCCGCGCGCGCCTGCGCCGTACGGCCGAGACGCAGCAGCAGGTCGCCGCGCACGCTCGGCAGCAAGTGGTACTCCCGCAGGGCCGGTTCGGTGGCGATCGCGTCGACGATCTCCAGGGCGGGTTCCGGGCCGTCCGCCATCGACACGGCGACCGCGCGGTTCAACTCGACCACGGGGGAAGGGGATCGGGCGGACAGCAGGCCGTACAGGGTGGCGATGGTCTTCCAGTCCGTCTCCTCGTACGTGTACGCGTGCGCGTGGCACGCGGCGATCGCGGCCTGGAGGGCGTACGGGCCCGGGGCACCCGTGGCGGCGGCATCGGCACGGCCCAGCGCCTTGATGCCGCGGGCGATGAGCATGCGGTTCCAGCGGCGGCGGTTCTGGTCCTTGAGCAGGATCGGTTCGCCGGCGGGGCCGGTGCGGGCTGCCGCACGCGACGTCTGGAATTCGAGAAGGGCGGTCAGGCCGTGCACCTCCGGCTCCTTCGGCATCAGTGCCGACAGCACGCGGGCCAGGCGCAGCGCGTCCTCGCACAGGGCGGGGCGCAGCCAGTCGTCGCCGGCCGTGGCGGCGTAGCCCTCGTTGAAGATCAGGTAGATGACGTCGAGGACGGAGCCGAGGCGGGCCTCGCGGTCGGGGCCGCAGGGGACCTCGAAGGCGACGTTCCTCGTGGCGAGCGTGCGCTTGGCGCGGACGATGCGCTGGGCGATCGTCGGCTCCGGGACCAGGAACGCGCGGGCGATCTCCGGTGTCGTCAGGCCACCGAGAAGGCGGAGGGTGAGGGCGATGCGCGCGTCGGGAGACAGCACCGGGTGGCACGCCGTGAAGACGAGCCTCAGCAGGTCGTCGTCGATGTCGTCGGGGTCGGCGGGCTCCTCGGGCGGGGCCGTCGTCTCCAGATCCCGCCCGATCTCCGCCAGCTTGCGGGCGTAGTTCTCGCGGCGGCGGATCAGGTCGACGGCGCGGTGCCGGGCGGTGGCCATGAGCCAGGCGCCCGGGTTGTCGGGGACGCCGTCGCGGGGCCACTGCTCCAGGGCGGCGACGAGTGCGTCCTGGGCGAGTTCCTCGGCGATGCCGATGTCGCGGACGATGCGGGCGACGCCGGCGATGATGCGGGGGGACTCGATACGGAAGACGGTTTCGACGGTACCGCGCGGGTCGGCGGTGGGCTGTGGTTCCACAACCCACCATCGAACACCCCACGCGGCCCCGGGCAAAGGAAGGCTCAGCCCTCCGCGATCTCCCGCACCTCGCAGGTCACCGTCCAGAACTCCTCGTGCACCTTCAGGAACCGCTTGGTCCACTCCAGCGCCTCGGCCTTGTCCTTGCACTGCATGATCGCGTAGCCGCCGACGACCTCCTTGGCCTCGGTGAAGGGCCCGTCGGTGACGGAGATGCTGCCGCCCTCCCAGCGCACGCGGGTGCCCTGCGCGGACGGGGTCAGCCCGGCGGTGTCGAGCATGACGCCGGCCTTGGTGACCTCCTCGATCAGCTCGCCCATGCGCTGCATCAGCTCGGGGCTGGGGCCCTCGGCGGGCATGGTGTTCTCGTCGATCTGCACGAGCGACAGATAGCGGGGCATGGTGACTCCTCGGGTCGGATCGGATGGGCCGGTCCTTCCCGGCCTCTCACCTGTGCGTCGAACGGGAGACACCCGGATCGACACGCTCGCCGGGATTCTTTGAATCTTTTTCTCCGGCGGGCGTTTCCGCAGGCAGGGCCCCCTTCCCATGCAAGGCACCGGCGGCCAGGGCGGCTGCGGCGAGCAGCCCCGCCGCCACCCAGTACGCCGCTGCGTACCCGTCGACGAGTCCCTGGGCCCCGTCCCCGCCGGCACTCGCCGCCACCGTCACCAGCACCCCGAGCCCCACCGCCCCGCCCACCTGCCGCGAACTGTTGAGGAGCCCGGACGCCATCCCCGTCTCGTGCGGCGCGACCCCTTCCGTGGCCGCCGTGCCCAGCGGTACGAAGCACATGCCGATGCCGACCGAGGCGACCGCCGACGGCCCGAGGACGGAGAGCAGGAACCCGCCGTCCACCGCCACCGCCGCCGCGAACCACGCGATCCCGGCCGCCCCGAGCAGCCCACCGACCAGCAGCAACACCCCGGACCCGACCCGCCCGACGGTGCGCGCGGCGATCACCGATCCGACCACGACCCCGACGCAGAACGGCAGGAAGGCACTTCCGGCGGCGGTGGGACCGTACCCCAGCACCTGCTGCATGTAGAGGGAGGTGAAGTAGAAGGCGGCGAACTGGCCGGCCGACATCAGCAGCGCGAAGACGTTCGCCGCGAGCACCGGCCCCTGGGCCAGGATCCCGAGCCTCAGCAGTGGCTGCCGTACGCGCGTCTCCACCACGGCGAAGACCGCCAGCAGGACGACGCCCGCGCCCAGCACCCCGCCGGTCTGCCAGGCCGTCCAGCCGTGGGTCTCGGTCCGCACCAGCCCGAGGACGAGCAGCGAGGTTCCGGCGGTGACGAGGAGCGCACCGAGGGCGTCGAGCCGCGGTCGGCTCCCGCTCCCCCGCCGGTCATCGGCGGGTACACCGGGCCGTACGAGGGCCAGGACGGCGACCACGACCGGCACGTTGACCAGCATGACGGCCCGCCAGCCGAACCAGTCGGTGAGCAGCCCGCCGGCGAGCACCCCGACCGCCCCGCCGGCCGCACCGGCGGCGCCCCAGAGCCCGAGGGCCCGCGAACGGGCGCCCCCCGCCGGGAAGTTGACGGTGATCAGGGCGAGCGCGACCGGCGACAGCAGGGCCGCGCCCATCCCCTGCACCGCCCGTGCCGCGACCAACTGCCACGGCGCCTGGGCGAGTCCGCCGACGAGGCTCGCGACCCCGAAGACGACGAAGCCGACCACGAGCACCCGCCGCCGCCCGGCGACGTCGGCGAGCCGCCCGCCGAGCATGAGCAGCCCGCCGAAGGTGAGGGCGTAGGCATTGACGACCCAGGCCAACGACTCGGCGTCGAACCCGAGCCCGCCGCCGATGTCGGGCAGGGCGACGTTGACGACGGACATGTCGAGGGAGACGAGGAACTGCACGGCGAGCAGCACCGGCAGTAACCAACGGGCGCCCGGCTTCGATGAGTTGACGGTATCCACCATGCCAAGCAGATTAATATACGCGTACATAAAATAACCAGGGCCCGACCCGACCGACATGACCACGAGACAATGCCTCCCGTGGCACCACAGACAGCGAACTCGGAGAGTCGTAAGCGCGGCCGCCCGCCCCGCATCGCGGCGGAGCAGATAGTCGACGCGGCCCGGCGGATCATCCAGGAGGAGGGCGTCGAGGCGGTCAGCATGCGCCGGGTGGCGAAGGAGGTCGGCGCCACACCGATGGCGCTCTACAACCACGTACGCGACAAGGACGAGCTGCTCCTGCTCACCCTGCGGGGCATGGCGGCGGCGTTCCCGCGCCCGCCGCTGCCCGCCGACCCCCGCGAGCGCATCCTCACGACCGCCGTCCACATGCACGCGATCCTCAGCGAGGTGGTCTGGGTCATCGACGTACTGAGCCTCGGCGACCTCACCGACAAGGACGCGCTGTGGATGCCTGAGGAGATCATCGCCTCGGCCATGTCCTGCGGCCTGACTCCCACCCAGGCCCTGCACGCCTACCGCACCATCTGGTACGTCGTCTACGGCGCCCTGGTCTTCCAGCGAGCCGACGCCCGCCGCTCCGCCGACCCCGAACGCCGGCCGTTCTTCCCGGCTCTCCTCACGGAGGAGGACGCGGTGGCGCTGCCGCGCATGACCGCGTTGGCGGCGAACTGGGAGGAGATCAAGGGGCGTTACGACATCGCCGAGCAGTTGGAGGCGGTAGTGGACGGGCTGCTGCGGAAGGGGCGCTGACCCGCCTCACAGCCCATGAACTCCCGTTCGCTCCAGTCGCGCCCAGCCGCTCCCCGCCGCTCCCCGCCACGTCGAAGTCACGACAGGTCACTGACATCCCACACGCGAACGGTCCCGTCAGCACTGCCGGTGGCCAACCAGCGGCCGTCCGAGCTGAAGTCCATGGAGGTGACCGCGGCCATGTGTCCGTGGAGGGTTTTCAGTCGCGCCGGTCTCGCCGAGATCGACCACAGCTCGACCGTCCCGTCGGCCCCCGCACTGAGGGTGTCCTCCACCAGCGGACCGTAGGCGAGCACGGATGCCGTCGGATGGAGCGCGGCGCTGTGCATGCCGGGGAACATCGCGAGGGGCGCCCACCGTCCCTCGGCTCCGAGCCGCCGCAGCTCGCCGCCCCGCTCACTCCACACCAGCAGGCAGTCACCCTGAAGGTTGGCGATCATGGCGGCGTCCGTGTTTTCGAGCCCCTTCCCAGCAGGTTGGAAGAGGTTCCGGGCCTCCGAGAATCCTGGAACCGGGTGCCCCCTGACGCGTTCCCAGTCGAGGACGGCCAAGTCGCCCCCGGAGAGGAAGGCGGCGGCTCGGGCCGGCATCCGTTCCCAGTCCTTCCGGTGCTCGGTCCGCTCAAGCCGGCCTTCGGCGTCGACGCGTCTCAGGAAGAACCTGACCTCGGAGTCGTCCTCGTCGCGGAAAACGGGACCGGCAAGGTAGTCCCCGTTCCGGCTGAACACGAGAGAAAAGGGCGAGTAGACCAAGGCCTCGGCGTGCGACAGCCGCGGTGATCGTCCTCGCACGTCCCAGACCCGCAGCCCCTTCGGGCTCCTGACGGCGAGGAATCCGCCGACTGGATGGAAGGCCATGGATTCGCTGCCCTGGTCCATGAAGTACTCGTCGCTGTCCCGAACCGGGGGCGGCGGTTCGAGCAGCAAGTGCTGTCCCCCGAGCCGGCTGCCCCACCAGACGCTGCCGTCCAAGTCCCCCCAGAACACCTCGCTCGTCCTCGGCCGGAACACCACCGCGGCCACATAGGCCTCCGCAGGCCCCGAAAACGTCACCACGCTCTCGTCCCGGTGATGCCGGACCACCGCCCCCGTCCCGGCAACCGCGGCCGCCGCCCCCGCCGCCAGCACCACGCGACGCCGTACGACCGCCGGCTCCGGCCGACGTGGCGACGTCGGCCGGGGTTCCTCGTACGTCGGTCGGCCCGCGAGTGCCTCCTGGAGGCGGATGTGGCGGAACTGGTAGGCGCCGCCCGACTGCCGGAGGATCTCCCGGCGCCGGGCGTCCGCGAGGAAGGCCATCAGCCGCCATGGCAGCCTGCCGCTGGCCGCGAGCCAGATCCGGGTCAGGAGGAAGCGGGGCCATGCGCGGGACAGCAGGACGAGGAGGGCGAAGAGCGTCGCGGGCAACAGGTACGGCACACCGAAGCCGAACGTCTCCAGGGCGTACTGCTGACCCGACCGCCGCCAGTCGGCCGCGGCGAATTCCTGGGCCTCACCGTCTCTCGGCCAGCCCGGCCAGCCGTTGACCCAGCGGAACACCAGGCCGCCGCCGAGCAGCCCCACTTGAAACCCGGGCAGCGCCGTCGCGCCCATGACCAGGCCGGCCACCAGCGCTCCGGCCAGCGCCGAACGCCGGTCCTGCGCCAGGGATTTCGCGGGGCTCACCTGGGTGGCCCTGGACGGCGGCGCGTTCAGCCAGTTGTGCGCGGCGAGAGAGAGCCCCATGACGACACTCAGTGCGAGGCAGACCATGACCAATATGGCGACCGCCTCGGCGCTCTGCAGTGTCCCCGGCCCCAGCGTGGTACCGAGGATGGTGACGAGGGTGATGGCCGTGGCCACCGGGCCGATGAAGGCCAGGCACAGCACGACACCGTTGCGGAACCCTCGTCGCAGCCGCCCCGCCGAGCCGCGCAGCGACCAGGACAGGCGCCCGGGCAGCGGATCTCCCACCATGTACCAGACGATGGAACCGAACAGCGCGAAGCCCGCGCCGACCGCCAGTGTCAGGCCGGCCACGTCACTGAACGCCTGGGAACCGTCGAACCCCTCCGTCGCGGCGACCCACACCGAGGCCCCGAAGGCGAGTACGAGCCCCAGCAGGAGACCGGTGACCGGTCCGACCCAGGTCGGCAGGAGCCGCCCACCCATCATCCACCAGGCCAGATCACGTTCCCGGTGGTCATGGAGATAGCCGGCGAGGAAGGTCAGCCAGCGCCGCGCCTGTTCGGGTCGCCAGCGCCGCCGTACCGCCGCACCCTCGGGCAGCCTCGGGTCCGGGGCGTACGCCGCGTCCACCACCTGGTGGGTGAGGTGGTCCTCGACCGCGTACCGGCAGTCGAACCGGCCTCGGTCGAGGAGCTCAGCCGGATCCCCGCCGTCCGTGCCACCACGCTGGTACACGAGGCGGGCCGTCGTCACCATCAGCGGTGTGGCCAGAGCCTCCGCCAGCGGGCCGTCCGGCTCGGCGTGCAGGCGGGCGAAAACCCCGTCCCACACCACCCCTTCCGGCCACTGTGTGTCCCGCAGATACGAGATGACGTCCGCGGGCGGTACCGGCAGTACTTCCACCACCGGCGCCCGGCGCAGCCTGGGAGCGCCGCCGCGGATGAGTTCCTCGTATTCCACGGCGCGGCAGGTGACGACGACGGGCCGCTCACCGCCGATGGCGTGGTTGATGCCACGGATCGCGCCGCGCCGCGCGGACTCGGGGATCTCGTCGAGCCCGTCGAGTACGGGGAGCAGCAGGCCGTGGGCCAGGAGGGTGCGCGGGATCTCCTGACGGCCGCTGTAGTACGGGACGGCGAGGGAGCGCACGATCCAGTCGTCCAGGCGCTCCCGCAGGGGGTCCCAGGAGGAGACCGGGAGCAGCACGGGGACGGGTGTGCCAGGCGCGCGGGCTTGCAGGAGGCCCAGCGTCAGCAGCATCGCGAGCACGGTCTTGCCCGCTCCGGGCTCACCGATGACGACCAGTCTGCCCTGCGCCAACTGGCCGTATCCTTCGGCGAGTTGGGCGGTGACGTGCTCGAATCGCCCGGCGAGGCGGCCGTCGAGACGGACCCGCACCACCCGGCCGCCCGTCGGCCCGGGGGCACCCGTGCCCAGCTCGTCGGCGACCTCCCGGTCCGTCGTCGTCCAGGCGAGCGGCAGTACCCGGGGGTCGCGCAGTCGCCTGGCCTCCGCTTCGTCCAGCCACTGCGCCCTGAGCGTCCTGGCGAGGTCGTCCGCGTACTCCACCGGATCGGGCGCCGCCGGCTCCTGGCGGAAGAAGTCCGCGAGGGCCAGCAGCAGCGAGGCGATGCCCACGAAGAACCCTGCCACCGTGGCCAGGTGATCGGCCTTCCCGCCCACCACCATCCACCCGGCGAGACCGGTCGACCCCGCTCCGACGCCGGCGAAGAGGGCGTGGCGGAGGAGGCGCCGACGCGCACGCGCCCGTATCAACGGCCCCCGAAGCACAGCTCGATTATGGGCGTACGCAACTCTCCGCGTCCCTCCGCTCACGCGAGGAAGGAGGGCTCACTGTGAGCGCACGGAGTCATCTCGGGCGCACGGGGCCCCCGGCAGCCCCGGCAACCCGTGCACTCCTACTGCAACGACTCCCACAGCTCGCTCGCCTCCGGCTCGTCCGCCACCACCCGGTTCGCGTCCGATGCCGCCGTGACCACCGGCATCGTCACCGTCTTCACCTCGCCCGCCGACAAGCCCTTCAGGCTCTCGCCGAGGGACATCAGCTCGCTCAGGGAGTCCAGGCCGGTGTCGGTCGTCAGGCTGCCCGTCACCGCGCCGGCGACCTTGTAGAGCTTGGTGGGGTCGGTGAGGAGGTCGGTCGAGGAGATCTGCTCCAGCAGCGCCTTCACCAGCTTCTGCTGCAGGCCTATGCGGCCGAGGTCGCTGCCGTCGCCCAGGCCGTGTCGGGTGCGCGCCAGGGCGAGGGCCGTCTTGCCGTCGAGGTGGTGGGTGCCCGCTTCCAACGTCAGGTGGCTGTCCTGGTCGTCGATGTCCTCGTCCGTCGTGACCGTCACGCCGCCCAGCGCGTCCACCAGCTTCGCGAAGCCCGAGAAGTCGATCTCGATGAAGTGGTCCATGCGGACGCCGGTGATCGACTCGACCGTCTTGACCGCGCATACGGGGCCGCCGATCGCGTACGCGCTGTTGAACATGGTCTGGTACGCCACCTCCGTCGAACCCCCCGATGACAGCGGGCAGGACGGACGCGTGACCAGGGTGTCGCGCGGGATGCTGACGACCGTCGCCTTCGTACGGCCCCCGTCGATGTGCACCACCATCGCGGTGTCCGAGCGGGCTCCGGTGCTGCTGCCCCCGCCGAGTTCCTGGTTCTCCTCGCCGCTGCGCGAGTCCGAGCCCAGGACCAGGATGTTCAGGGACCCCGTGGGCAGGGGGGACGCGGAGGCCGACGGCGACGGTGGGGTGACCGCCTTCGCGGGGCGGTCGTCGCCGAGCGCGTTGTTGATGTCGACGCTCTTGATGTTGGCGTTCAGGTGCCAGAAGGCCCAGCCGGCGGCCCCCACGCCCAGCACCAGGGCGCCCGCGAGGAGGAGGCCGACGGTCTTCAGCGCTCTCGACCGCCGGCCCCTTCGTCTGCCGTCGTCCCCGTTCTCGTCTCGCCCAGTCACGGAGAGGAACGTAAGTCCGAATTATTACGGGCAGGAACGTCAGACCGGGTTTTCTTCGGGAAATCTCATACTTCCCGGCCCGATCCGAACCCCGCGCTCAGCCCAGCGTCACCGTCGGCACCGGATTGCTCCCGCTCCACGACCCGTTGAACCCGAAGGTCACCGAACCGCCGTCGGGAACCGCCGCGTTGTACGAAGCGTTGGAGCAGGTGACCGCCGCCCCCGACTGCACACACGTCGCGTTCCAGGCCTGGGTGATCTGCTGGCCCGCACCGAAGGTCCAGCCGGCCTTCCAGGACGACAGCGCCGCACCCGAGCAGGCGATCTTCACCTGCCCGGTGAAGCCGGTGTTCCACTGGCTGGTGACGCTGTAGGTCGCCGTGCACGCGTCCGTGGGAGGCGGGGTCGTCGTGCCGCCGCCCAGCGACTCGGCGATCGCGTGGTACGCCGGTTTCGGCGCGTAGTTCTCGTCGTACGGCGTCGCCGCGCCCTGTCCGGGGAAGGTGCTCGGGATCCAGGAGTCGGAGTCGGTGAAGCCCCAGACGGTGACGCCGGCGCACCGGGACACCGCGAGGCAGGCGTTCATGACCGCCTTGTAGTCGGCGGCCTGCTGCGTCAGCTTGGCGCTGTCCGAGGGCAGTTGCATACGGATGTCCAGCTCGGTGATCGCCACGTCGACGCCGAGATCGGCGAACCGCTGGATGTTCTGCTGCATGGTCGACGGCACCTGGCCGAGGATCAGGTGGGCCTGGAGTCCCACGCCGTCGATCGGGACGCCGCGCTCCTTCAGGGACCGCACCAGGTTGTACAACGCCGTGCTCTTCGCGCCCACGCCCTCGACGTTGTAGTCGTTGATGTACAGCTTGGCGCTCGGGTCGGCGGCGCGGGCGGCGGTCAGGGCCTGGGCGATGTAGTCGGCGCCGAGGCCGTTGTACCAGAGGGTCTGCCGGTAGGTGCCGTCCTCGTTGAACGGCTCGTTGACCACGTCCCAGGTCGCCAGCCTGCCCTTGTAGCGGCCGACTTCGGTGGCGATGTGGTCGTTCATCAACTGGCTCAGCTCGGCCGGCGTCCAGTTGCCGTTCGTCAGCCAGCTCGGGTTCTGGCTGTGCCAGACCAGGGTGTGGCCGCGCACCTGCTGGCCGTGCGCCTCGGCGAAGGCGACGATCTGGTCGGCCTCGGCCCAGTTGAAGGTGCCACGCGTGGGCTCGACCGAGCCCCACTTCATGGCGTTGCCGGGGGTCAGCGCGTTGAACTCCCGGCCGGCGAGGTCGCCGTAGGTGCCGGTGAGCTTGGAGCCGGTGACGGCCGTACCCATGACCTTGCCCTTGGCGGCGGCGAGGTCGCGCAGCGGTGTGTCAGCGGCGTGCGCCGCGGGTGCCGTGAGCAGAAGGGCCCCGATCGTCGCGACGCCGGTGAGAAGTGAACCGAGGGATAAGCCTGTTCTCAGAGATCTCATGTGCGGGTGCCTCCGAAAGTTTCGGTTGAACAACCGACTGGCTTCGGTGCAGTGTGGGGCGCCGCGGAACACCCGTCAATACAGCAACAGGCCTCTCCCCGCTAAACCGCCGGAGGCTCCCCCGTGCTGCTGCGCACCACCAGGCTGGTCGCCAGCTCCACCCGCGTCGCCGCCGGTGTCCCCTCCTCCCGCGCGAGGTCGAGGACCAGCTTCGCCGCCGCCTCCGCCATCTCCGTCAGCGGCTGTTTTACGGTCGTCAGCGGCGGCCCCACCCAGCGCGCGATCGGCAGATCGTCGAAGCCGACCACGCTCAGGTCCTCCGGGATCCGCAGCCCCAGCTCGCGCGCGGCCTCGTACAGCCCGAGCGCCTGCAGGTCGTTGCCGGCGAAGACGGCGGTCGGCCGGTCCGGGCGGCGCAGCAGTTCCAGGCCCTGCCGGTAGCCGGTCTCGTGGTGGAAGTCGCCGGGCCGGATCAGGTCCTGGTCGACCGGGAGCCCGGCCGTCTCCAGGGCGGCACGGTAGCCGTCGACGCGGGCGCGGCTGCACATCATCCGGGAGGGCCCGGTGATCGCGCCGATCCTGCGGTGCCCCAGCTCGACCAGGTGCCGGGTGGCGGCGAGCCCGCCCTGCCAGTTGGTCGCCCCGATGGACGGCACGTCGGCACCCGGGTCGCCCGCCGGGTCCATCACCACGAACGGGATCGACCGGCTGGTCAGCAGCGCGCGCTGGGACTCGTCGAGGCCGGACAGCACCAGGATCACGCCGTGCGGGCGCCGGGCGGCGACCTGGTCGGCCCAGGTCCGGCCCGGAGTCAGCCGACCGGCGCTCTCGCTCAGCACGACGCTCAGGCCGGCATCCCGGGCGACGTTCTCCACGCCCCGGATGACCTCCATCGCCCACGCGCTCTCCAGCTCGTGGAAGACCAGGTCGATCAGGGGCGAGCGGCTGGCCTCGGCGCGGCGGCGCCGGTAGCCGTGGGCGCGCAGGAGTTCCTCGACGCGGCTGCGGGTGGCCGGGGCGACGTCGGCCCGGCCGTTGAGGACCTTCGAAACAGTCGGTGCGGACACGCCGGCCTCGCGGGCGATCTCGGCGAGTGTGGCGGTCTGCGTGGACCGCCCGGCCGACGGCGATGTCGTCCGGGTTTCACTCTGTGTCGTCCGGGTTTCCCCCGGCGATGTCCGGCTTTCAGCGGGCTCACGGGCAGTCATGGCGGCGATCGTATCCCTGCGCGACCTCTTGACGAACCCTTCTCACCGCGCCTAGGTTCCCGGAACATTCGAGGTGAACAACGAAACATTCGCGAGTGGGCCATCGCCCCGACAGGAGTTTCATGACCACCGCCCCCTGGCGCGACCCCGCCCTGCCCGCCGCCGCCCGCGTCGACGACCTCCTCTCCCGGATGACCCTTCAGGAGAAGACCGCCCAGCTGTACGGCGTGTGGGTGGGCGCCGCCTCGGACGGCGAGGGAGTCGCCCCGCATCAGCACGACATGACCGCCGACTCCTCCGACGAGGAATGGGACGAGCTGATCACCCTCGGTCTCGGCCAGCTCACCCGCTCCTTCGGCACCGCCCCCGTGGACCCGGCGCTGGGCGCGCAGGCACTGGCCCGCGCCCAGCGTCGTATCGCCGCCGCCGGCCGCTTCGGCATCCCGGCGGTCGCCCACGAGGAGTGCCTGGCGGGCTTCACGGCCTGGCAGGCCACGGCCTACCCGGTCCCGCTCGCGTGGGGGGCCACCTTCAACCCCCCGCTCGTCGAGGAGATGGCCCGGCGCATCGGCCAGGACCTGCGCTCGGTCGGCGTCCACCAGGGGCTGGCGCCGGTCCTGGACGTCGTACGCGATCCGCGCTGGGGCCGGGTCGAGGAGACCGTCGGCGAGGACCCGTATCTGGTCGGCACGGTCGGCGCGGCGTACGTCCGGGGCCTGGAGTCGGCCGGCGTCGTCGCGACGCTCAAGCACTTCGCCGGGTACGCGTCCTCGGCCGGTGCCCGCAACCTCGCGCCCGTACGGGCGGGCATCCGCGAGTTCGCGGACGTCACCCTGCCGCCGTTCGAGATGGCGCTGCGCGAGGGCGGGGCGCGCTCGGTGATGGCGGCGTACAACGAGACGGACGGCGTGCCGGCCTCCGCCGACCCGGCGCTGCTGACCGAACTCCTCCGCGAGCAATGGGGTTTCACGGGCACGGTGGTCGCCGACTACTTCGGCATCGGATTCCTTCAGACCCTGCACCGCGTGGCGGGATCACCGGCCGAGGCGGCGCACGCGGCGCTGGCGGCCGGCATCGACGTGGAACTCCCGACCGTGAGGTGCTACGGGAAACCGCTGGTGGAGGCCGTCCGGTCGGGCGAGATCCCTCAGGAGCTGGTGGACCGCGCGGCCCGCCGGGTCCTGCTCCAGAAGTGCGAGCTGGGCCTCCTGGACGAGGGCTGGACGCCGGAGCCGGCCGCGGCACGCATCGACCTGGACTCCCCCGCGAACCGGGCGTTGGCCCGCCGAGTGGCCGAGGAGTCGGTGGTCCTGCTGGACAACCCCGACGGCGTCCTCCCCCTCCCCCCGGACGCCCGTATCGCGGTCGTGGGCCCGCGCGCGGCGGACGCCCTGGCGATGCTGGGCTGCTACTCCTTCCCGTCCCACGTCCTCACGCACCACCCCGAGGTGCCGATGGGCATCGAGATCCCGACGGTCCTGGAGGCCCTGCGCGCCGAACTCCCCGACGCCAAGGTGACGTTCGCGCAGGGCTGCGGCGTCCTGGACCCCGACCCGGCGGGCTTCGAGGAGGCGGTGGCACGGGCGTCGGAGGCGGACGTGTGCCTGGCGGTGCTGGGCGACCGGGCGGGGCTGTTCGGGCGGGGCACCTCGGGCGAGGGCTGCGATGTGACGGACCTCCGGCTGCCGGGTGTGCAGGGAGATCTGCTGGACGCGCTCGTGGCCACGGGCGTCCCGGTGGTGCTGGTCCTGCTCACCGGCCGCCCGTACGCGCTGGGCCGCTGGGACGGGCGGCTGGCGGCGGTGGTCCAGGCGTTCTTCCCGGGCGAGGAGGGCGGCCCGGCGGTGGCGGGAGTGCTGTCGGGGCGGGTCAACCCGTCGGGACGGCTGCCGGTGAGTGTGCCGCGGGTGCCCGGGGGCCAGCCGTGGACGTACCTCCAGCCGCCGCTGGGGCTGGCGGGCGAGGTCAGCAACCTGGATCCGACACCGCTGTACGCGTTCGGGCACGGGCGGTCGTACACGTCGTTCGCGTGGGAGTCCGTGGATTCCGTGGATTCGGCAGAGACGGAGATCGGCACGGACGGGTCGTACGACGTGTCGGTGACGGTCCGCAACACGGGCGAGCGCGCGGGCGCGGAGGTGGTCCAGCTGTACCTGCACGACCCGGTGGCGTCGGTGACCCGGCCGGACGTGCGGCTGATCGGCTACCAGCGGGTGGAGTTGGCGGCGGGCGAGGCGAGCCGGGTGACCTTCCGGTTCCACACCGACCTGTCCTCGTTCACGGACCGCTCGGGCCGACGGGTGGTCGAACCGGGTGTGCTGGAGCTACGGCTGGCCGCCTCCAGCGCGGACGTACGGCACACGGCACGGCTGAAACTCACCGGCCCGGTGCGGGAGCCGGGGACGGACCGGAGGCTGCGGTGCGTCACGGAGGTGTCGGCAGCACCGGAGTGACGCGCGGTGTCCCTCCTGGGAGCTCTTGAGAGCTCCCGAGAGCTCACACCGTCCCCGGCGGAAAGCCATGGTGCTCACCACCGCGGACGAACGCCCGCCAGGCCTCCATCTTGCCCGAACAGTCCGGGAAGGCCTCCAGGCGGAACTCGGGGTCCCAGGTCACCGTGAGGGACCCCGCCGGGCCCACGGTCACGGCCGTGACCGTGGGGTGGGCCTGGGCGAGGGCTTTGTTCAGGGTGCCGGCGCGCCCGTCGTAGACCGTGGCGAACCGGTCGAACGCGTCGGGGCCGGCACCGGGCTGGTCGTACCTCATGTCACGGGAGCCCAGCACCAACCGCCCCGACCACACGATCCGGAACGGGCACTGCAGGTGGACCATGGCGACCTCGCCGTGCGGCCCGGCGAACTCGATCACGCCCATGTCCGCCGCCCGCCCGACGGAGACCACCTCCGCCCCCGTCAGGAGGCGGCCGACCTCCGGCATCGCTTCCTCAGCAGTCGGCACCACCGAACAGCCCCTTACCCTCTTCGACGATGCGATGGTAGCCGTACCCCTGCCCGGTGATCCGGTCGTGCAGGGCACGGCGCTCCGCGGGCGTGATGTCTCGGCCGAGGTTGCGTTCGATCTCCCGCAGGGCGTCCTTGAACTCCCGGTTCTCCGCCTGGTTGCCGCGCGGCGCGTGGTAGCCGTCGTCGTCCAGGTCGCCCGGGTCCCACTCCCCCGAGAGCTCCTCCCAGCGCTTGTCCCAGTCGAATCCGCCCTCGTCGTTGTGGGCCAGGAGGGTCGTGGAACCTGCCAGCACGTAGTACGAGTGGAGGTCGGCGACAGTGAGGTTGTAGACGGTCGCGGGCCGGGCCGAGTGGCGCACGGCCGTGATCTGGACATGCGTTCCGGCGGACGTGCGCAGCCACTGACCGGTGACGGTCTGCTTCTCACCGTCGACGGTCAGGGTGAGGGTGACGAGGTGCTTGGCGCCGGTGCCCGTGATCTGTGCGGTGACCTGTAGGCGGTCGTGGTCGTACGGCCGTCGTTGCGCGCGGTCCGGGTCAGCGTGCCGGACTTCACCGCCACCGTGCCGCTCAGGTCGTTGGTGGTGAGCCCTCGGCCGTAGGTGTCGTAGGTGTGGCTGGTCTCCGTGTACGTGGCCGTGGTGCCGTCGTGGGACTTCAGTATCGCGGTGCGCGTGGCGTCGCCCTTGGTGGGGGCGGCGTCGTAGCCGAGGCCGTCGTAGGCAGTGCGGACGTCGGAGATGACGTCCTTGGAGCGGTCCGTGGTGGCGTCGCAGGCCTTGGCGACCGTCTCGGCCCGGGACGGCAGGGCGAGGATCGCGCCGGCCGCCGGGTAGGCGGTGCGGGTGCACTTGTCGTCGGCCGCGGTCGAGTCGTCACCGCGGTCGTCGACCGTGGTGATCCGTCCGGCAGTGGTCTCGAAGCTGTTCGACGTCGTGGTCGTACGCCACCGGTCGCCCGCCCCGCCGTCCAGCGACGTCCAGGTCCTGGTCTCGCCCGTGCCCGTGAGGCTGGCCGTGATCGTGCCCCAGTCGCGGACCCGCTCGGCGGTCTCGTGGTGCCAGGGCCGGCTGACCGTCTTGGACAGCACCGAGCCGCCGGGACCGGAGTAGTTGACGGTCCGGTACTCGAAGCCCGCCGCCGACTCGTGGTCGGTGATCGCGTCGCCCTCCCCCGAGCCGGGGGAGACGCTGACGCTCTTCGTGCCTCCGCTCGGCGTCTCACGGTCGCCGTGCATGCCGCGCAGGAAGTAGCTGTCGTTCTGCGAGCGCATCGCGGACGCGCCGCCCTGGCCGCCGGTCGTGACGCGGACGTGGCCGTAGCCGCGCCACTGCGACCAGGTCTTCTCCTTCTCCTTCGTCAGGCCGTCATCGTCGTCGTAGTGCCAGGCCGCGCCGTCCAGGTACTCGTACGCGGTGACCTGGTCGGGCGTCCCGCCGGTGCGGTCGGTCAGGGTGACCGTCGAGGTGACGTACTTGTTGAACCAGTGCAGGTCCGGGGCGTCGGTGTCACTGCCGCCGAGCGGAGGGGTGAATTCCATGCACCTGATTGACGAACTCAACTGCGGCTCAGGTGACGGAAAACGAAAGAAGTGGTGAAGGAGTCAGTCCGCCGCCACCGACTCGAACCGCCACCGATGCACCGCCCGAGTCACCAACTCCCCCGTCGGCTCCGGCAGTTCAGGCAGTTCGGCGTCGAACTCCGCGTCCCACCACGTGATGACGAGCACCCGGTCCTGCGGGGCCCGCAGGACCTCCCGGCGCAGGGGCCGTACGGCCAACTCCTGCGCCCGGGCCCAGGCGAGCAGCTCCTCCCCCCGCCCGGGAACCGCCCGCGCCTCCCACATCAACGCGACCGTCACGAGTACAGGTTCTCCTTGCTGACCTCGTGCACATGGTCGTGGTCATGCGAGTGGCCGGTGCCCGGCACATGAGGATCCGTCACCGGCAGCGAGGAGTCCGCCGACAGGTCCCAGCTGGAGGCGGGCCGGCCCCGCGCCACCATCTCCGCGCCCAGCGCCGCCACCATCGCCCCGTTGTCCGTGCACAGCTTCGGCCGGGGCACCCGCAGCCGGATCCCGGCCGCCTCGCACCGCTCCTGGGCCAGCGCCCGCAGCCGGGAGTTGGCCGCCACGCCGCCGCCGATCATCAGGTGGTCGACGCCCTCGTCCTTGCAGGCGCGAACGGCCTTGCGGGTCAGCACGTCCACGACCGCCTCCTGGAACGAGGCGGACACGTCCCGCACCGGCACCTCCTCGCCCGCCGCCCGCTTGGCCTCGATCCAGCGGGCGACCGCCGTCTTCAGACCCGAGAAGGAGAAGTCGTACGCCGGATCGCGCGGCCCCGTCAGACCGCGCGGGAAGGCGATCGCCGCCGGGTCGCCCTCGCGCGCGTACCGGTCGATGACCGGGCCGCCCGGGAAGCCCAGGTTCAGCACCCGGGCGATCTTGTCGAAGGCCTCGCCCGCCGCGTCGTCGATGGTCGCGCCCATCGGGCGGACGTCGGAGGTGATGTCCGACGACAGCAGCAAAGAGCTGTGCCCGCCGCTCACCAGCAGCGCCATCGTCGGCTCCGGCAGCGCGCCGTGCTCCAGCTGGTCCACGCAGATGTGGGAGGCGAGGTGGTTGACGCCGTAGAGCGGCTTGCCCAGCGCGTAGGCGTACGCCTTCGCCGCCGACACGCCGACCAGCAGCGCGCCCGCGAGCCCGGGGCCGGCGGTGACGGCGATACCGTCCAGATCCCTCGCGCTGACCCCCGCTTCCTTCAGCGCGCGGTCGATCGTCGGGACCATCGCCTCCAGGTGCGCCCGGGAGGCGACCTCCGGCACGACGCCGCCGAAGCGGGCGTGTTCGTCGACGCTGGAGGCGATGGCGTCGGCGAGCAGGGTGGTGCCGCGGACGATGCCGACGCCGGTCTCGTCGCAGGAGGTCTCGATGCCGAGTACGAGCGGCTCGTCTCGTGAGTCAGCCATTGATCTCGGTTCCTTGTACGGAAGTTGAACCCGCGGCGGAGCCGCCATCGGGTTTCGTGGTCAGTCTCATCACCAGGGCGTCCACGTTCCCCGGCTGGTAGTAACCGCGCCGGAAGCCGATGGCCTCGAAGCCGAAGCGCTCGTAGAGCTTCTGCGCGCGGACGTTGTCCACCCGGCACTCCAGCATCACTTCGGCGCACTCGAAGGCGGAGGCGGCCTGCAGCAGTTCGGTGAGGAGACGGCCGCCCAGACCCGTCCCCCAGTAGTCGCGGGCGACGGCGATGGTCTGGATGTCGGCCAGGTCCCCGGCGGACGCGAGGCCGGCGTAGCCCACGAGCCGTTCGCCCTCCTCGGCGACGATGTAGCGCCGTGTCGCCTCGGACCCGCGCGAGTGGGCCAGCTCGGACCAGAACATGCCCCGGGACCAGGCGTCCTCGGGGAAGAGCTCCTTCTCCAGGCTCAGTACGCGGTCGATGTCCCACCAGCGCATCTCGCGCAGCACAGGAGTCACGGGCGGCCCGGTCTGCGGTCCGGTCGGCTGTCCTGTCACTTGGGGGTGACCACCTTGTAGTTCTTGGGGACCTGGGCGTCGGGCCGGCGCAGGTACAACGGCCGGGGGGCGGGAAGTTCCTCACCCGCCGCCAGCTTCTCGGCGGCCAGCCCGGCGAGGGCCGCCGCCGACACGTGCTCGGGCTCGTGGGCGCTTGGGAAGGTGTCGGGGTACAGCAGCGCGCCCGCGCCGACGGCGGGCAGGCCGGCGACCTGGTCGGCGATGTCGGCGGGCCGGTCGACGGCCGGGTCGGTCAGGCGCGTACGGGAGTCGGCGTAGCGGGCCCAGTAGACCTCCTTGCGCCGGGCGTCGGTCGCCACGACGAAGGGGCCCTTCTCGATGTCGGCGGCGTACGCGAGGCCGTCGAGCGTGCACACGCCGTGCACGGGGACGCCGAGGGCGAGTCCGAAGGTGTCGGCGGTCATGAGACCGACGCGCAGCCCGGTGTAGGGGCCGGGACCGATGCCGACGACGATGCCGGTGACGGCGTCGAGCTTGAGGCCGGTCTCGGCGAGGATCCGGTCGACGGCCGGCAGCAGCAGCTCGCCGTGCCGGCGCGCGTCCACCTGGCTCGACGAGGCGATGACGTCCGTGCCGTCGTGCAGCGCGACGGTGACGGCGGGGGTGGCGGTATCCAGAGCGAGCAAGAGCACGCAAACAGCCTACGGCGCTCTCGCCCCAGGAAGCGCCGCCCCGGCGGCACGCCTGACGGCTGCTACGGTCGGGCTTGATCACGACGTACGACGCGAACGACGGAGGTGGGCGACGGTGGCAGGCAGCAGCTCCTCATTCGTGGCGGGGCTCACCGTGGCCGCCCTCGCGACCGTCGGCTTCCTCGCCTACCAGGCCCAGGCCGGCGTCCCCGCCGGCCTGGGCAAGCCCCGAGCGAGCAGCTCACCCGCGGTGAGCGCCGCCAAGGGGCCGCGCGAGGGGACGGGCCCCGGCGCGCTGCCCGCCGGGTCGGGTACGGGTGTGCGGGTCGTGTACGCGCTGGACGACGACCGGGTGTGGCTGGTCGGCGAGGGCGACACGGTCAAGCGCACGTTCCGCGTCACCGCCGGAACGGTCGACCCGGCACCGGGCGTCTACTCGGTCACGTCCCGCTCCAACGCGGTCACCGGCACCGACGGCGCCGCCATCGAACACGTCGTCCGCTTCACCAACGTGCAAGGCGTCACCATCGGCTTCAGCGCAGCCGTCGACGGCTCGACCCCCCGACCCAACCCGACCGTGAGGACGGGCGGCATCCGCGAGTCCCGAGCCGACGGAGCCGCGATGTGGGACTTCGCGACGATCGGCCGAACGGTCGCAGTACTCCGCTGACCCAGCACGAGCGAAGCACCCTGAAGGGGCGCGGGGCTCTATCACTACGCGGCTCTACCGCGCGGACGCGACACGACGACGCCACACACGAACGACAACACATCGCGGCTCCACCAGCGGAGCGCTACGCCGCTTCGCGATGCCCGTGATCGGCAGCCGGCCGCGGCGCCTCCGGCTCGGGAAGGCGCGGCGGTGTCGAGATCACGTCCGCGGCGGCACCGGCCGCCAGCAGATCACGCATGGACACCCCGGCGACCACGTGCGGCCGCTGCTGGACCTTGTTCTCCGAAGCCGACATGAACGCCTCCTGGGGCCGGGAGGGGGCGTAGTTAGGTAGACCTAACTACGAACTGGATACCATGTGACCACGCGCAAGACCGCAAAAGCAATATCTTGCCGACGTCTTGTCGGAATGTTCACCCAGCGCCGACTCACGTGGACAGCACGCTGAGGTCCACCGCCGCCCACCGCTCCCCGAGCCCGGTCACGATCACCTGCCGCACCTCGTCGGTCTCCGGGGGTCCGGGGGTCGCCCCCCGGGAAGATGCAGTCCCGACGGCCCGGTGGATCACGACCTGCAGCCGTTCCTCCGTCAGCTCCTCGACCTTGCCCTCGCCCCACTCCACGACGATCACCGACTCGGGCAGCGAGACGTCGAGGTCGAGGTCCTCCATCTCGTCGAGGCCGCCGGACAGCCGGTAGGCGTCGACGTGGACGAGCGGCGGACCGTCGCCGAGGGAGGGGTGCACGCGAGCGATCACGAAGGTCGGGGACGTGACCGCTCCCCTGACTCCCATCCCCTCGCCGAGCCCCCGGGTGAGCGTCGTCTTGCCCGCGCCGAGCTCCCCGCTGAGCATCAGGAGGTCGCCCGCGCGCAGCAGCTTGGCGAGGCGGCGGCCCAGTTCCCGCATCTGGTCGGGAGAAGTGACGGTCAGCTCGAGGTCACCCGCGTTGTGCGGTGCTGCTGGTGCTTCCATAGCCACTTACGGTAGCCCCTGCCGGCACGGCACCCGAGCGGGTGAGCAGGTCGGCCAGGCGGTCGGTGACCACTTCCGGATGCTCCAGCATCACCAGGTGCCCGGCGTCCGGCACCAGGACCAGCTCGGCGTCCGGCAGCCGATCGGCGATCGCCTCGCTGTGCTCACTGGGCGTGACGAGGTCGCCCACACCGGCCAGGACGAGCACGGGCATCTCCGTGAAGAGCCCGAGCGCCTCGGTCTTGTCGTGGTCGGCGAAGGCCGGGTAGAACTCCGCGACCACGTCGATCGGCGTTCCCTCGATCATCCGCTCGGCGAACCGGGCGACGGCCGGGTCGACGTCCCGTGACGAGAACGAGTACCGCTTGATGATCCCCGCGAACAGGTCGGCGGTGGCCCGACGCCCCTTCTCCACCAGCTCGGCCCGCTGCCCCAGCGCCTTGAGCACGCCCGGCAACACGCGCCGTACCGCATTCACACCGGCGACGGGCAGCCCGAAGTTGACCTCGCCGAGCCGTCCGGACGACGTACCGACGAAGGCGGTGGCGACGACCCGGTCGCGGATCAGCTCCGGGTACTGGTCGGCCAGCGCCATCACCGTCATGCCGCCCATGGAGTGCCCGACCAGCACGATCGGCCCCTCGGGCACGGCGGCGTCGATGACGGCCTTCAGGTCGCGCCCGAGCTGCTCGATGTCGACCGGTACCCCGTCCTCGACCTGGGCCACACCCCGGCCGGACCGGCCGTGGCTGCGCTGGTCCCAGTGCACGGTGCGGACGACGCCCCTCAGCGCGGCGCGCTGGAAGTGCCAGGAGTCCTGGCTGAGGCAGTAGCCGTGGCTGAAGACGACAGTGACGGGAGCCGGCGCCTTGCGCCCGAAGAGCCGTCGCCGGCGCGGGGTGAGGGCGGGGGCGGCCTCGGGGTCGATGTCGTCGACCTCGTAGTACAGCTCGGTGCCGTCGTCGGCGTACGCCTTGCCGGGCATGCCGCGCAGCGAGCCGTACGGGCCGGTTGAGTCGAGGGCGAGGCGGGCCTTCTGCCGCATGCCCCGGCCCACGGTCATCCGCTCTATGGCGACGCCGGCGGCCGCCCCCGCCGCGATCACGCCTATCGCCGCACCGGCGATACCGGTCGCCCTGCGCCAGTTCGCGGCCGCCCCCGTGGCGGAGGCGACGGCCGCGATGGCCTCCGCGCTGCTCTCGCTCACGTACCGCTCCTCGTCGCTGGGTCTGGTGGTGCCGGTGTGGCATGAGTGCTGGATGGTGCAGGTGTTGTTCGAAACGGTGTTCCGCTACGGGTTACCCGTCTTGTTCCTCATTCACCTGGATGCATTCGGATAGACGCATCACATGGAGGCATCACAGGGACGCATCACACCGACGCATCACACGGACGCATTCCTATAGACGCGTGGAACGCGCGTTCCGATCCGCGTGACGATTTCGTAGGAGATGGTGCCCGCGGCCTGTGCCCAGTCCATGGCGGTGGACTCGCCCCGGTCGCCGGGCCCGAACAGGAGGGCCTCGCTGCCCGCCGGGGGCTCGTCGCCGCCCAGGTCCAACACGAACATGTCCATGGCGACCCGGCCGGCGATCGTCCGCAACTTGCCGTCGACCAGCACCAGGCTGCTGCCCGAGGCCTGCCGCGGAATGCCGTCCGCGTAGCCGACCGGCATCAGGCCGAGGGTGGTCTCGCCCGGGGTGATGTAGTGATGGCCGTAGCTGACGCCGTGGCCGCCGGGGACGCGCTTGACGAGGGACAGCGAAGCGCTGAGCGTCATCACCGGGCGCAGGCCGAAGTCCGCCGGGGTGCCCAGCTCCGCGCTGGCCGAGACGCCGTACATGGCGATGCCCACGCGGACCATGTCGAAGTGGCTCTCGGGCAGGGTGAGGGTGGCCGCCGAGTTGGCGATGTGCCGCACCTCGGGCCGTACGCCCTGCTGCTCGGCGTAGGCCGTCATCTCCCGGAACAGGGCGAGCTGGGCGGCGATGGACGGGTGCCCCGGCAGGTCGGCACACGCGAGGTGCGAGAACACGCCGACGATCCGGACCAGCCCCTCGGCCTCCGCGCGCAGCGCCGCCGCGACGACTTCGGCCCAGTCCTCGCCGGGCTGGCAGCCGTTGCGGCCGAGGCCGGTGTCGGCCTTGAGGTGCACGCGCGCGGGGCGTCCCGCCGCCCGGGCGGCCTCGGCGACCTCCCGCACGTCCCACATGCTGCCGAGCGAGACGTCGATGTCGGCCTCGATCGCCTGCTGCCAGGGCGCGCCCGGCACCCACAGCCAGGCCAGGATGCGACCGGGAAGCCCGGCCGCGCGCAGTTCGAGGGCCTCTTCGACCGTGGTGGTGCCGAGCCAGCTCGCGCCCGCGGCGAGGGCCTCACGGGCGCAGGTCACCGCGCCGTGGCCGTACGCGTCGGACTTGACGACGGCCATCACGGCGGCACCCTGGGCACGGGCGCGCAGGTTCTGCACATTGGCGCGCAGGGCGCCCAGATCGATCTCGGCGCGTGCGCGCACGGCAGCGGTCGGCACAGCAGCTGTCTCACTCATCGCGTCCCCTAGTCTCTCAGAGGCCGCCAGTCTCTCAGAGGCCGCGAACGGCCCCCGGGCACTTCCCCCCTACGAGCCCTCGGGCGCGCTCAGGCACTGGGCCGCCGCCCCCACACGTAGACCTTGTCGTTCTTCTTCAGCACCCGCCACAGCTTGCGGGCGTCGTCCAGGAGCATATTGACGCAGCCCATCGAGCCGACGGGGGTGAAGATGCTGGCGTAGACGCCGTGGAAGGCCTGTCCCCCGCTGAAGAACTGGGAGTAGGGCATGGGGCTGTTGTACAGCGACGAGACGTGGTTCTTGTGCCGCCAGTAGACCGCGTGCCACCCGGTGCGCGTCCCGTACCCCTCCCGTCCGCTGCGGATGGGCACGGGCCCGAACACGACGTCCTTGCCGTCCTGCACCCAGGTCAGCTGCCGGTCGAGGTCGACACAGGCGACCCGGTACCGCCGTACCGGGCACTTCTTGTCGGCGTTCGGGTTCTTCCCGGCGGTGACGAGCTGCATGGTGGCCCAGGTCACCGGCCCGGCGAACCCGATGGCGGGCTTGATCTTGTGCTTTTCCTGAAAGTCGCGGATGGCCCGGCAGTCGGCGGCCGACTGCTCCCCGTCCACCGGCAGCTTCAGCCACTGCTCGACCTGCCGCTGCCGCGGGCCCGTCTCCTCGCTGCACTTCACGCCCCCGAGGGTGTCGATGGGGTCGACGTACTCCACGCGGTCGTACGCCTCCTGCGGCGCGTCCTGCGGCTCGACGGCGTCCTCCTCGGCGCTGGGCGTGTACACCTCCGGCGCCACCGCCTGGTCGGGCGTGTCCATCTGCCACAGCGGGAGCAGGTCCAGGGGGATCCCGGGCACGAGCTCGGTCTGCGGTGCGGAGTCCGGGGGGACGGGGTCGGCCGACGCGCTGCCCACGGGCAGCAGGGTGGCCGCGGCGAGTACTACGGCCATGCTCCGACATGCGATACGTCCGCTGATCATGCGCACAGGGAAGCGTGAGGGCCCGCCGGGCGGGAGGTGCCGCGCGGCGGCGTCACCCTAACGAGGAGCGGGAGGCCGGCATCGGTGAGCGGGAGGCCGACCGTAAGGTGCTCGGCATGAGCATCATCGGGGTCGGTATCGACGTGGCCGAGATCGACAGGTTCGAGGCGGCGCTGCAACGCACACCTGCGCTGGCCGAACGGCTGTTCCTGGAGAGCGAGTTGCTGCTGCCCAGCGGTGAACGCCGGGGCATCGCCTCGCTCGCCGCCCGCTTCGCCGCCAAGGAGGCCCTCGCGAAGTCACTGGGCGCACCCTCGGGCCTGCTCTGGACGGACGCCGAGGTCTTCGTCGAGGACAGCGGCCGGCCACGCCTGCGGGTGACGGGGACGGTGGCGGCACGCGCGGCCGAACTGGGCGTACGGTCCTGGCACGTGTCGCTGAGCCATGACGCCGGGGTGGCGTCGGCGGTGGTGGTGGCGGAGGGCTGAGCCTGCGCCACCACGCACTCGGCGGTCAGCAGATCGACTGGCTCGTGTTCACGCGGGTGATGTTCCGGAACGTGGTGTTCTCACCACAAGGGCTCTCCCTGATGGCCGAGTTGGTCACGGTCAGGTTCTGGACGGTGATGTCCCGGTTGTTCGGGAACTCCGACCGCGCCGCCAGCCGCAGCTCACCGCCGCCTGTGACGGTGCCGCTCTGGGCGGCGAGGCTGACGTTGTAGCAGTTCTCGATCAGGACCGAGTTGTTGCCGGTGTTGGAGAGGGTGACCCGGTCGATGACGGCCCCGCCGCTCTCGGACACGCAGAACACCCCGCGCCCGCCACCGCGCGCGATGACCTCGCCCACCCGGATGTTGGTCGGATAGGAACTCCCCACCCGCCCGTTCCGGTTGGCCATGCGGAAGGCGGCGTATCCGGTGCCCGCCCCCGCGTTCTCGGCGTCCACCTTGGTGACGGTGGCGTTGATGGTCTGGTTGAGCAGCAGACCCGACTCGCCCACGTTCCGCGCGGTCACCGTCCCGATGGTGAGGCCGTCGACGCCGTACGTCTCCACGGCGTGGCTGGAGGCCCCGGAGACGTACACGTTGTCGATCCGGACGTTCCGCGTCCACTGGCTGGTGTCGCCCCGGTTGTCGATCCGCACGCCCAGCCCCGCGGACAGCCGCATGTCGATCTGCCCGAGAACGACGTTCTGCACGTTCCGCAGGAAGATCCCGTACAGCGGGCTGCCGGTGAGGTTCAGGTGCTGCACCTCGACGTCCCGGGTGCCGCGCGAGTAGACGGGCGCCTGGTCGCCGGAACCGCTGCCGGTGACGTTGATGGTGCCGCAGACGTCGAGCGCGGTGTAGCTCGGCAGGGAGATGCGCGACCCGGCGGACACGGCTCCCGAACCCCGCACCACCACCCGCTCCTTGGCGGTACGCCCGGAGGTGAGGCTGTTGACGGCCGCCTGGACGGCGGCCCGCATGTCACCGCCCGTATAGACGGTGCTGCTGCCGCGCCGCGCGGTCCAGGTGCTGCCGCTGAGGACGGCTTCGGCCTGGTAGGAGCCTTCGCCGCAGGCGGCGGCCACGGCGGGGGCGGGGGCGGTGAGGGTGCCGACGACGGTGAGGACAGCGGTGGCACCGGCGACAGCGAGGAGGGCGGCTCTGCGTCCCATGAATACGGCTCTGCGTCCCATGAGGGGCTTCCTCTCATAGAACCGATCTCATCGAATCCGTTTCGACTGAATCGATTCATCCTGTGGGGGCCGGAGAGTTTGGCAAAGGCACGGCAAAGCGTCAATGGATGCGACGGGCTTCGCCGGGTACGGGAGACTCGGTCGCATGCGGACTGCGTACAGCGTGGAGACGGTAAGGGCGACCGAGCGGGAGCTGATGGCACGGCTTCCGGACGGGGCACTGATGCAACGGGCGGCGGCCGGACTCGCCGCCGCCTGCGCGGATCTGCTGGGCCGGGTGTACGGCAGCCGGATCGTCCTGCTGGTCGGCAGCGGCGACAACGGCGGCGACGCCCTGTACGCCGGGGCCCGACTGGCCAGGCGCGGGGCGGGAGTTACGGCGATCCTGCTGAACCCCGAGCGGGCGCATGCCGGGGGGCTGGCGGCGTTGCGCCGGGCGGGCGGCCGGGCGGCGGGTGTCGATACCGCCGAGGAGTTGATCGAGCGCGCGCATCTGGTCGTCGACGGGATCGTCGGGATCGGCGGCAAGGGCGGGCTCCGTCCGGAGGCGGTACCGCTGGCCGCCGCGGCCGAGCGCTCGCGGGCCGCCGTGGTCGCCGTGGACCTGCCGAGCGGCGTGGACGTGGACACGGGCGAGGTACGCGGCGCCGCGCTGCGGGCCGACCTCACCGTCACCTTCGGCACGCACAAGCCGGGGCTGCTGATCGATCCGGCGCGGGAGTACGCCGGGGTGGTACGGCTGGTGGACATCGGTCTGGCGCTGCCGAACGACGCGGTGGAGCTGGAGGCGCTGCAACACGACGACGTGGCACGGCTGTTGCCGAGGCCGGCGGCGGAGTCGGACAAGTACCGCCGGGGGGTCGTCGGCATCGCGGCCGGTTCGGCTCGCTATCCGGGCGCCGCCGTGCTCGCGGTCGCGGGGGCGCTGCGGGGCGGGGCGGGGGCCGTACGGTACGTCGGTCCGGCCGGGGACGCGGTGATCACCCGCTTCCCCGAGACGCTGGTGTCGGACCGGGGACCGAAGAAGGCGGGGCGCGTGCAGGCCTGGGTGGTCGGCCCCGGCGCCGGAGACGACGCGGCGACGGTGGCGGAGGTGCTGGCGACGGACGTCCCGGTGCTGATCGACGCGGACGGGCTGCGGCTGGCGGACGCCGAGGCGGTACGGGGCCGTACGGCACCGACCCTGATGACCCCGCACGCCGGGGAGGCGGCGGCGCTGCTGGGGGTGGCACGGGAGGAGGTCGAGGGGGCTCGGCTGGCTTCGGTGCGGGAGTTGGCGGCGCGTTATGCGGCCACCGTGCTGCTGAAGGGGTCGACGACGCTGGTGGCCGACGCGGGGGGCACGGGGGCGGTACGAGTGAATCCGACCGGCACGTCCTGGCTGGCCACGGCCGGCAGCGGGGACGTGCTGTCGGGATTGGCGGGATCGCTGCTGGCGACGGGGCTCCCGGCGCTGGATGCTGCGAGCGTGGCGGCGTATCTCCACGGCCTGTCGGCGAGATTCGCGGCGGACGGGGCGCCGGTGGGGGCGCATGACGTGGCCGAGGGGATTCCGGGGGCCTGGCGGGATGTACGGGGCTGAGCAGAGGGCGATACGGCGGCGTTCTGTCTCACGGGGCCGGTGTCCCGTCGGGGGCGTCGCATGAGGGCGATCGTGGTCGGAGCAGGCATCGGAGGACTGGCCGCGACACTGAGCCTGCGCCGCGCGGGTGTCGAGGTGACGCTGGTCGAGCAGACGGCGCGCTTCACGGACGTGGGCGCCGGAATCCAGCTCGCCCCCAACGCCACGCGGGAGTTACGCCGACTGGACGTGCTGGACGCGGTCGCCGCCCGGGCCGCCCGCCCTGCCCACGTGAGCTTTCGCACCTGGTCGGACGGGTCGGAGATCTGCCGCTACGCGCTGGGCCGCGAGGCGGAGGAGGAGTTCGGGGCGCCGTATCTGGTGGTCCACCGGGCGGACCTGCACGGCGCCTTGGCCGCCGCGGTGCCACGGGAGGCGGTACGCCTGAACACGACGGTCGTCGCGATCGGCCAGGACGACGACTACGCCCAGGTGATGACGGCGACGGGCGAGCGCCTGACCGCAGACCTCGTGGTGGCGGCGGACGGCATCCGATCCGCGGCTCGCCAGTGGCTCTTCGGCAAGGACGAGGCGGTCTTCTCGGGAACGGCGGCATACCGGGCCCTGTTGCCGGCCGAGGAAGTGACCGACCTGGGCCTCCCCCCACTCGCCGTCTGGCTCGGCCCGGACCGCCACTTCGTCCACTACTGGGTGCGCCGCGGTGAACTCCTCAACGTCGTGGCCGTGTTCAGCACGAAGGCGCCGGCCCAGGAGTCGTGGACGGCGAAGGCGGATCCCGGCGAGCAAATGCGCGAGTTCGCCGGCTGGGACCCCCGGGTGCTGAGCGTCCTCGAACGCGCGGGCCAGGTGTACCGCTACGGCATCTACACCCGCACCCCGCTCCCCCGCTGGAACGTCGGCCGGGTGACCCTCCTCGGCGACAGTGCCCACGCGATGGTTCCGTTCCAGGCGCAGGGGGCGGCCCAGGCGATTCTGGATGCGGCGGTATTGGGCGATGTCCTGGCGAGGGTGACCCCGGCCGAGGTGCCCGACGCACTCGACGGGTACGTCCGCCGACGGCTGGCGGGGGCCACGGGCATGCAGGCCCGCTCCGCGCGGGCGGGCGGGGAGTTCCATCTGCCGGACGGGCCGGAGGCCGAGGCACGGAACGGGCGTATGGCGGCGTATGCGGCCGAGCACAGGTTCATGCCGCAGGCGTCGGCTTGGCGGGTGGACGTACTGGAGGAAAAGCAGGCGCTATGAGCAGCGCGTGATCGTCAACAGCTCCTCGGCCGTCGTGGCCGTCAGCGATCGGTCGAACCAGAGGGCGAGCGTATCGAGGTCAGTGCACGAGGTGATGCGCTCCCGCGCACCCTCGGGGACGGGGATGCCGTGCTTCTCCAGGACGCGCAAGATCCCCGAGACGCGGGCTTCGGCCAGACCTTCGGCGTACCCGGCGGCCCACTCCTCGGCGTATCCCGGCGGCCAGTTCTCGATCTTGCCCCGCAGATACGCGATGTCCCAAGGAGACAGGCTCTCCCGCTTGAGGATCTCCTTGTACCTTCCGTGAAGTTCGGCCATGGCCTTCTCAGGCGCGAGCCCCAAGGCCATGGCTGCCATAAGCGAAGTGAAAATACCTGCGATTTCCTCTCGCAGTTCCGGGTTCATGTCTTGCTGACTGCCTTGCAGTTCTGTCAATGCTCAGGCCTGTTCAGGACTGGTCCCCGGAACCTCCGGGTCCTCGGCGAACAGGTCCTCGGCCCGCTCGACCGTACGGGACCGCTCCAGCCAGGCGTCCATGCGATCGAGGTCGGTGCAGTTGGTGATGCGCTCACGCACACTGTCCGGTACGGGGATGCCACGTACCTCCAGGACGAGCAGGATTCCCTTGGCCTCGCCTTTGGCCTCGCCTTTGGCCTCGCCTTTGGCCTCGCCGTCGGCCTTGCCTTCCAGGTAAGCCGTCTCACGGACCGTTCCCCGACCGGGGAAGTAGCTGACGAACGTCGACATGATTGCCTTCCATTTCTCTCCGGCTGGAGTCTTACCCAGGGTGACTTCGAGGAAGTCGAAGAAGTACTTGGCGGTGGCAGGATCGGTATCAAGGAGTTCCTGAAGGGCTCTGCTGATGGCCTCCAGTATGGCGTCGCAGTCGCGGCTACGGGCGTGTGCCAAGGCGGAGAGCACTGCCAGTGGGAGGTTCTTCGCCGCGGTCCGGGCGTCGGTGATCACCGGTAGGTTGTCCGGTCCGGCGACCAGCGGATACGTCCGCAGAGCCGTCCAGCCGCTCGTGCCGCAGTCGAAGGGACCGGCCGCCCACTTGGCCGTGGCTCTGTCCTGGCAGACGACGAGAAGCAGTACGGGTAGCCCGTACTTCGCCTGGAGGTAGCCGATGTAGTACGCCCAACTCCACTCCTTGCCCGCGACCTTGCCCGACTGCGCCTCGACGGCAAGCAGGAAGTCCTCGCCGTCGGACGGGCCGATGCGCAGCACGGTGTCCACGCGTCGTTCCAGCGGCCGGGTCTCCGTCACGTCCGTCGTGACGGCGTCCACGGTCGCCTTCGCGGATAAGGGGACGCCCAGCGCCCCGAACACGGGAGCCAGGATCTCGGGCCGCTCCTGAAAGATGCGGTGCATGCCCTCGTGAGCTGATGTGACCATGTGTGCAACCTTGATGGCGTGTTGGACCGTAGATCCAGATGATCGGGATACGTTCACTCTTTCGAGCGGCGAGCAAACGTTCACGCAACCGAGGTCAACTCGCACCACACGTACTTGCCCCGGTTGGCGTCCCTGGTCAGCGGCTGCCACCCCCACAGGTCGGCACACGCCCGGACCAGCGCCAGCCCCCGCCCCTCCTCGACCTCCCCAAGCTTGACCAACTCCCTGGGCGGCTCAGGCGGTTCCGGATCCGCATCCCACGCCCCGATCCGCAGCACACCGGCCGACCAGCGCACGCGCAGGGCAGCAGGGCAGCAGGGCGCCCTTAGTGTGAAGTGAAAGCAGTATCGCTAGGCCCTGAACGGTCGCGTGACTTCATCAACAGCCTGACGAAGGAGCTGTGAGGCACCCCATGGACAACTGGCGGAAGTCGTCCTACTCAGGTCCAGATGACGGCAACAACTGCGTGGAGATCGCAACCTCCCCCACCCACATCGCCGTCCGCGACTCCAAGACCCCGGCCAGGGCAACCCTCACCTTCCCGACCGGAGCCTTCGCCCCCTTCCTCGACGCCCTAAAGTCGGCTCACTCCACCGTCACCGACTTCGCCAGGTTCCGAGGCTGATCCACCTCGTTCCCCCGAGCCGTGGCCAACTCACACGCGAACACCTGCAACGGCACCGTCGCCACAAGCGGCTGGAGCAAGGTCGGCGTAGCCGGAATCCGGATCAGGTGATCCGCATACGGCGCCACCGCCTCGTCCCCCTCCTCCGCGATCACGATCGTCCGCGCACCCCGAGCCCGGATCTCCTGGATGTTGGAGACGATCTTGTCGTGCAGGACGGACCGCCCCCGGGGCGAGGGCACCACCACGACCACCGGCAGGTCGTCCTCGATCAAGGCGATCGGCCCGTGCTTCAGCTCCCCCGCCGCAAACCCCTCGGCGTGCATATAGGCGAGTTCCTTCAGCTTGAGCGCGCCCTCCAGCGCCACCGGATACCCCACGTGCCGGCCCAGGAACAGCACCGTGTTCTTGTGGGCAAGTGACCGGGCCAGCTCCCGCACCGGCTCCATGGTCTCCAGCACCCGCTCGACCTCACCACCGATCTTCGCCAGGTCCCGCACCACCGCGTGGATCTCGTCCCCCCACTTGGTGCCCCGCACCTGCCCCAGATACAGCGCGACGAGATAGCAGGCCACCAACTGCGTCAGGAACGCCTTGGTGGACGCAACCGCAACCTCGGGACCGGCATGCGTGTACAGCACCGCATCCGACTCCCGCGGAATCGTCGACCCGTTGGTGTTGCAGATCGCCAGCACCCGGGCCCCCTGCTCACGGGCGTGCCGTAGCGCCATGAGCGTGTCCATGGTCTCGCCGGACTGGGAGATCGCGATCACCAGGGTCTGCTGATCGAGAATCGGATCCCGGTACCGGAACTCGCTCGCCAGCTCCACCTCGCACGGAATCCGGGTCCAGTGCTCGATGGCGTACTTGGCGATCAACCCGGCGTGAAAGGCCGTACCGCAGGCGACGATGACGACCTTGTCGACCTCCCGCAGCTCGGAGGCGCTGATCCGGACCTCGTCCAGCGTCAGGGAGCCGGCGGTGTCGATGCGCCCCAGCAACGTATCGGCGACCGCCTTGGGCTGCTCGGCGATCTCCTTGAGCATGAAGTAGTCATAGCCCCCCTTTTCCGCCGCGGCGGCGTCCCAGTCGATGCGATACGACCGCACATCCGCCGGCCGCCCGTCGAACCCGGTGACGGTCACCCCGTCCCGCCGCAGCTCCACCACCTGGTCCTGCCCCAGCTCGATCGCCGACCGCGTGTGGGCGATGAACGCGGCGACGTCCGAGGCGAGAAAGGCCTCACCCTCCCCAACGCCCACCACCAGCGGCGAGTTCCGCCGCGCCCCCACCACCACATCGGGTTCGTCCGCGTGCACGGCGACCAGCGTGAACGCCCCCTCCAGCCGCCGGCACACCAGTCGCATGGCCTCGGCGAGGTCGGCACAGGCCGAGAACTCCTCGGCGAGCAGGTGAGCCACGACCTCGGTGTCCGTCTCGGACCCCAGCTCATGCCCCCGCTCCTCCAACTCGGCGCGCAGGCAGGCGAAGTTCTCGATGATCCCGTTGTGCACGACGGCCACGCGCCCGGCGTTGTCGAGGTGCGGATGCGCGTTGGCATCCGTCGGTCCGCCGTGCGTGGCCCACCGCGTGTGCCCGATGCCCGTCGTCCCGGTCGGCAGCGGCCGCTCCGTCAGTTCCTTCTCCAGATTGACGAACTTGCCGGCCTTCTTCGCGGCCGCCAGCCCCCCGTCCGCCAGCACGGCGACACCCGCCGAGTCGTACCCCCGATACTCCAGCCGCTTCAGCCCGGCCATCACGATCTCAAGGGCCGACTGCGACCCCACGTATCCCACGATTCCGCACATGCGCGGCAGCCTACGACCGAACTCCGCTCAGAAAAGGCCGTTGCGTGCCCGATTTCGGAAATTCCCACCTCACTTCGGTAGGGCGGCGGCAGGCCACACGGCCCCTGCTCGCCGCCGGGCATCGATTGCCCGGCCCGGTCGGTCGGTGGTTCGGGCGACCGACCGACCCACGCAGCCTCACGCCTTGGCCCGATAAGCCCTCATGGCCAGCGGATAGAACACCATCGCGATCCCCGCAGCCCACACCAACGACCACAACACCGGCTCCGCCACCGCCCCGCCCAGCAACAGCCCCCGGAACGCGTCGGACAGATGCGTCACCGGATTGACGTCGCTCCACGCCTGCAACCACCCCGGCATGGTGTCCACCATGACGAACGCGCTGCTGGTGAAGGTGATCGGGAAGATGATCGTGAAGGCGAACGCCTGCACCTTCTCCGCATCCCCCGCCAGCATCCCGATCAGCACCGCGCTCCAGGACACGGCCGCGGCGAACACCACCACCAGCAGGGTGCCGAGCAGGAACCCGCCGAGCCCGCCGGTGATCCGGAAGCCGAGCAGCAGACCGAGGCCGATCATCAACAGCAGCGCCCACACGTGCTTGGCGAGATCCGCGGTGATCCGGCCGATGAGCGGGGCGGAGCGGGCTATCGGCAGGCTGCGCAGCCGGTCGAAGACGCCCTTGGTGAGGTCGGTGTTGAGGGCCATCGCCGTGTACATCGTCATGAACAGGGTGTTCTGCACGATGATCCCGGGCAGCGCGTACTTCAGATACGCCTCGGGCGATCCGGCCATCTGCCCGCCCAGCACATACGTGAAGAGGAACACGAACATGATGGGCGTGATGCTGTAGTCGACCAGCTCCAGCGGGTTGTGCTTGACCGCGACCAGGCTCCGCCAGGCCATCGTGAAGGTCTGCCGCAGCCCGTCGAGCGGCCGCACCCGGCCCGACTTGGTGACCGGAGCCGTGACGGTCGTACTCGCGGTGGTGGCGGTCATGGCCGAGTCACCGCCTTCTGAAGCTCGGCGTCCTCGTCCCGTACGGCCGCTCCGCCGTTGCCCTCGGGCGCGCCGGGCTCGGCGCGGTGACCGGTCAGCGCGAGGAAGACCTCGTCGAGCGACGAGCGGCGCAGGGCGAGTTCACCGACCGCTATCCCCTCGCGGTCGAGCGTGCGTACGACCGCCGGCATCAGCTCGGGGTCCTTCACCGGGGCGGTGATCGTCTCGCCCTCGATCCGGGCCTGCGGACCGGCGGCCCCGGCCACCAGCAGATGCGCCCGCGCAAGGTCCTGCTCCGCCACCGGCCGCAGCTCCAGCACCTGCCCCCCGACCTGGGACTTCAGCTGATCCGGGGTGCCCTCGGCGATCACCCGGCCCTTGTCGATCACGACGATGTCGTCGGCGAGTACGTCGGCCTCGTTCAGATACTGCGTGGTCAGCAGGGCGGTCGCACCGTCCGCGACCAGGCCCCGCAGCAGGTCCCACAGCTCACTGCGGCTGTGCGGGTCCAGGCCGGTGGTGGGCTCGTCGAGGAAGAGGATGCTGGGCCGGCCCACGAGGCTGGCCGCGAGGTCCAGGCGCCTGCGCATGCCGCCGGAGAAGGTCTTCACGGCCCGCCCGGCCGCCTGAGTCAGGTGGAAACGCTCCAGCAGCTCACCCGCCCGCGCCCTGGCCGCCCGCCTCGGCAGTCCCAGCAACCGCCCGATGAGCAGCAGGTTCTCCGTGCCGGTCAGGTTCTCGTCCACCGCCGCGTACTGCCCGGTCAGCCCCACCATGGCGCGTACGACCCCGGCCTCCCGGACCACGTCGTGCCCGGCCACCCGCGCGCTGCCCCCGTCGGGCCTCAGCAGCGTGGCGAAGATCCGCACCGCCGTCGTCTTCCCCGCACCGTTGGGCCCCAGCAGCCCGAGCACCGAGCCTTTGCGGGCCCCGAGATCGACACCCGCCAGCGCCTCGGTCTCCTTGAACCGTTTGACCAGACCTTCCGCCTCTATCGCATACGTCATGGGTCGCCCCTCGGGGGTTCGGTTCAGTGGACCCCGGCCCGGGCCCACCCTCCCCACAACTGTGACGCACGCCACTGACATTCCCCTCCTTGTCCCATTTCCTCCCGAAAATGACCGAGACGAGGACCCGCGTGACGGATCCCACCTCACCGCCTGTTCGTACTCCCGTAACAATGGACTGTGATCTCTCCGGTCTCCTCGATGCCCCGGAGCGCCCACCGGCAGCGGCCGGAGGCGACTCCTTACGTCGACCTCACCCGCGCCGAGTGGAGCGCGCTGCGCGACAAGACCCCGCTGCCGCTCACCGCGGAAGAGGTCGAGAAGCTGCGCGGCCTCGGCGACGTCATCGACCTCGACGAGGTCCGCGACATCTACCTCCCGCTCTCCCGCCTCCTCAACCTCTACGTAGGCGCCACCGACGGCCTGCGCGGCGCCCTGAACACCTTCCTCGGCGAACAGGGCTCCCAGTCCGGCACCCCGTTCGTCATAGGAGTCGCCGGTTCGGTCGCCGTAGGAAAGTCCACGGTCGCCCGCCTCCTGCAGGCCCTGCTCTCCCGCTGGCCCGAGCACCCGCGCGTCGAGCTGGTCACGACGGACGGCTTCCTGCTCCCCACCAAGGAGCTTCAGGCCCGTGGCCTGATGTCGCGCAAGGGTTTCCCCGAGTCGTTCGACCGCCGCGCCCTGACCCGCTTCGTCGCCGACATCAAGGCGGGCAAGGACGAGGTCACGGCCCCCGTCTACTCCCACCTGATCTACGACATCGTCCCGGACCAGAAGCTCACGGTCCGCCGCCCCGACATCCTGATCGTCGAGGGCCTGAACGTCCTGCAGCCCGCCCTCCCCGGCAAGGACGGCCGCACCCGGGTCGGCCTCGCGGACTACTTCGACTTCAGCGTGTACGTCGACGCCCGCACCGAGGACATCGAGCACTGGTACCTCAACCGCTTCAAGCGCCTGCGCGAGACCGCCTTCCAGAACCCCTCCTCGTACTTCCGCAAGTACACCCAGGTGTCCGAGGAGGAGGCCCTCGACTACGCCCGCACGATGTGGCGCACCATCAACAAACCCAACCTCGTGGAGAACATCGCCCCCACCCGAGGCCGCGCCGCCCTCGTCGTCCGCAAGGGCCCGGACCACAAGGTCCAGCGCCTGAGCCTGCGCAAGCTGTAGGACCATCGGGGCGTGAGCCCGTAACGCGGGCCTGTTAAAAAGGCGTCATGCTGCATCTGCGCCTGATCACCCCGGCCGACAGGACCGACGACGTGGTCCGCCTGATCGAGAAGACGGTCGGCACCACACACCTCGTCGTACTGCCGGACGCCGCCCGCAACCCCGCGGGGGACCTGGTCCTGTGCGACGTCGCTCGCGAGGCGGGCGACGAACTCCTCACCGGGCTGCAGGAGTTGGGCATCCAGGAGCGCGGGTCCATCGCCGTCGAGAACATCGACCTGTCGCTGTCCAAGCGCGCCGACAAGGCCGAGACGGAGGCGCCCGGCGAAGGCGCGGACGCGGTGCTGTGGGAGCACCTGACCGATGCGACGCACGAGGAGTCGACGCTCTCCATCACCTACCTCGCCTTCATCACCCTCGCCACGATGATCGCGGCCTGCGGTGTCGTCCTCGACAACGCGATCCTGATCGTGGGCGCGATGGCGGTCGGCCCGGAGTTCGGGCCGCTGGCGGGCTTCAGCACGGCGGTCGTACAGCGCCACCCGCGCCTGGCGGTGCGCTCGCTGATCGCGCTGATCGTGGGCTTCGCGGTGGCGATGGCGGTGACGGTCGGATTCAGCCTCTTCATGGACGCGATCGACCTGTTCCACGAGTCCGACCTGGAGGGCGAGCGCCCCAACACCGCCTTCGTCTACGCCCCGGACGCCTTCTCCTTCGTGGTGGCGGTCCTGGCGGGCATCGCGGGCACCCTCTCCCTGACCTCGTCCAAATCCGGCGCCCTGGTGGGCGTGGCCATCTCGGTGACGACGGTCCCGGCGGCGGCCAACGCGGCGGTGGCCCTGAGCTACGGCGACACCAGCCAGACGATCGGCTCCACCAACCAGCTCCTGCTGAACCTGCTGGGCATCGTCCTCGCCGGCACGCTCACGCTGCTGGCCCAGAAGTGGCTGTGGTCCACCCAGCGCGAGCGTCCGGCGAAGACGGGCGGCGTCTAGAAGCGCGATTCGCAGTCCGCGGCGATGATGTCACCGACGTCGCGTTGGACGATGTCGGAGCCGCCGTCACAGGACACCGTGTCGTTGCCGGCCACGCCGTCTCTCACACCGATCGTGTCGTTGGCGCTACCCGTCCTCACGATGTCGCTTCCCGCCCCTGCGTCGACGACAGTGCGGACCGCGAGGCCCTGCCCCCGGAACCTGTCGCTCAGGTCACCCAGCCCGATCGAGAGCCGGACGGTGTTGGCGAGGGAGCCGCATTCGACGGTGGTGGCGGACACCGGAAGACAACCTGGTCCCGCCGCGATACCCGAGGTGTCCGTAAGCCGCAGCCGGCCGTTGACGACGGTGGCCGTCACATCGTTCACCGCGCCGGCGCGCGCACTGAGGATGGCGTTGCCGAAAATATGGAACGCAGTGGAGCCGGGGGTCTGCGCCGCGGCCGGAGTGGCGAACGAGGTGACGAGGAGACCGGCGGCCAAGGCCGGCACGGCCGCGCGTTTCAGGGTGCTGCTCACTGTCTTCATGCTGCGTTTCTCACTTCCGTCGAGGGGCACGCCGCGCAGGGGCGGCCTCGACGCCAGTGAAACAACGCGTGATCATTCCGGCACTCTTTGTTACGGCCATGGGGTGACGGACATCTCGTCGCAGCGGCATGGGGCATCCGGGGCAGAAAGCGGACCTGCCCCGGACGACGTTCCGCGGAACTAACCCAGCGCCGACTTCACCGCATCGGCAAGCCGCCCGGCGACCGACCGTGCCTGGTCGATGTCGGCGGCCTCGACCATCACGCGCACCAACGGCTCGGTCCCCGAAGGCCGAAGCAGCACCCGCCCGGTCTCCCCCAGCTCCCGCTCCGCCTCGGCGACGGCGGCGACAAGGTCGGCCGACGTCTTCACCCGCGCCCTGTCCACATCCGGCACATTGATCAGCACCTGCGGCAGCCGCTCCATCACCGCCGCGAGGTCCCGCAGCGTACGCCCGGTCTCCGCGACTCGCGCGGCCAGCATCAGCCCGGTCAGCGTGCCGTCACCGGTGGTGGCGTGATCCAGCACGATCACATGCCCGGACTGCTCGCCGCCCAGCGCGAAGTCCTTCTCCTTCATCTCCTCCAGCACATACCGGTCGCCGACCGCGGTCTGCACGAGGTGGATCCCCTCGCGCTCCATCGCCAGCTTGAAGCCGAGGTTGGACATGACGGTCGCCACCACGGTGTCGGACCGCAGAACGGACCGCTCCCGCATCGCCAGCGCGAGCACGGCAAGGATCTGGTCGCCGTCGACCTCCGCACCGGTGTGGTCCACGGCGAGGCAACGGTCGGCGTCACCGTCGTGCGCGATACCGAGGGCGGCACCCTGCTCGACGACGGCGGCCTTCAGCTTGTCCAGATGCGTGGACCCGCAACCGTCGTTGATGTTGAGCCCGTCCGGCTCGGCACCGATGGTGACGACCTCGGCCCCGGCCCGCGTAAACGCCTCCGGCGACACGCGCGCCGCAGCACCGTGCGCCTCGTCGAGGACGATCTTCAACCCGTCCAGCCGGTTGGGCAGCACGCCGAGGAGGTGGGCGACGTAGTCGTCGAAGCCTTCCTCGTACGACCGCACGCGCCCGACCGCCGCACCCGTCGGCCGCTCCCACGGCTCACCGTGCCGATGCTCGTCGTAGACGAACTCGATACGGTCCTCCAGTTCGTCCGCGAGCTTGTGGCCACCGCGGGCGAAGAACTTGATGCCGTTGTCGGGCATGGCGTTGTGGCTGGCGGAGAGCATGACACCGAGGTCGGCGCCGAGCGATCCGGTCAGGAAAGCCACCGCCGGCGTCGGCAGCACACCGACCCGCAGCACGTCGACACCCGCACTCGCCAGACCGGCCACCACGGCGGCCTCCAGGAACTCCCCGGACGCACGCGGGTCCCGTCCGACCACCGCCTTCGGCCGGTGGCCCTCGAAGGTGCCCGCCTCGGCCAGTACGTGCGCTGCCGCCACGGACAGACCGAGCGCCATCTCGGCCGTCAGATCCGCGTTGGCGACGCCACGCACGCCGTCCGTGCCGAAGAGTCGTCCCACTTGTCCTCCTGAGGAAGCATCAGTTTCCGGAGATCGTCCGATCATCCCATCGTCCGATCACACGAGCCCACAGGCACACGAGCACATCAGCCTTTGAACACCTTGTGCCGTTATACGCCCAAGCCTGTGAGAAAACGAACGCCCCGGCGGCACTGTGGCGTGCCGCCGGGGCGTTCGGACGTACAGGCAGCGAGGCTTAGCGCTTGCTGTACTGCGGAGCCTTGCGGGCCTTCTTCAGACCGGCCTTCTTGCGCTCGACCGCACGGTCGTCGCGCTTGAGGAAGCCGGCCTTCTTCAGCGGGCCGCGGTTGTTGTCGACGTCGGCCTCGTTCAGGGCGCGGGCGACACCGAGACGCAGCGCACCGGCCTGACCGGAGACACCGCCACCGGCGATGCGGGCGATGACGTCGTAGCGGCCTTCGAGCTCAAGCACCTTGAAGGGCTCGTTGACTTCCTGCTGGTGCACCTTGTTGGGGAAGTAGTCCTCAAGGGTGCGACCGTTGATCTTCCACTTGCCGGTGCCCGGAACGATCCGGACGCGGGCGATGGCGTTCTTGCGACGGCCCAGGCCGGCGGCCGGCTGGGGCTCGCCGAAGCGGGACGCGAGCGACTCCGAGGTGTACTCGCCCTCGACGGGCACCTCGGACTCGGTGGTGTAGCTGTCGATGTCGACAAGCTCAGTCTCTTCGACCGGCTGCTCAACGGTGGTCTCGGCCACGATTCTCCTCAGATTCTCTTCAGTCTTAGGGGGTGGCCGGACTTACTGCGCGACCTGGGTGATCTCGTACGGCTGCGGCTGCTGCGCGCCGTGCGGGTGCTGGTCACCCTTGTAGACCTTCAGCTTCGAGAGCATCTGACGGCCCAGAGTGTTCTTGGGGAGCATGCCCTTGACGGCCTTCTCGATGGCCTTCTCGGGGTTCTTGTCGAGGAGCTCGTCGTAGCGGACGGAGCGCAGACCACCCGGGTAGCCGGAGTGGCGGTACGCCATCTTCTGGGTCCGCTTGTTGCCGGACAGGTGCACCTTGTCGGCGTTGATGATGATGACGAAGTCACCGGTGTCGACGTGGGGCGCGTAGATCGGCTTGTGCTTGCCCCGCAGGATGGAGGCGGCGGTGCTGGCGAGACGGCCCAGGACGACGTCCTGAGCGTCAATGACGTGCCACTGGCGCGTCACATCGCCGGGCTTGGGGCTGTACGTACGCACGGTTCGTAGCCTTCGCTTCGAGTGAATGGTCCTGAACAGGTCACCGAAACGATCACGACAGCCTGAGCCACTGCGGCGACGCATACCGCGTACGTGGGGTTGCTGGTCATCGGCCCGGTGGACCGGTGTAAGGGCCCGTCCCGTGAGAATGAGCAAGCCAATACACAACGAACATGCAGGATACCTGCGGCGCCCGGGCCGGGTCAAAATGGCTTGGCTGCGGCTGGCCCTCGCTGTCCGGTAACCAGCGTAGACGCTCCATCCGGGGGCTGCCGCCCGCAGGCGTGCGGGAAGCGGCCCGCGGGCACTGTGAGGCGACACCGACGCTCATTCCCCCGCCCCGCGCACCCCCGGGGGCCTGGAGGCGGAGCCCCCGGCGGGGTCCAGGGGCTGAGCCCCTGTCGGGGTCGAAGGGGCAGCGCCCCTGGAGGACGGGACGGGTAGGGGCGGCGGGGGCGAGGAAGCCCGGCCGGACCCGAAACAGCGCACCCCCACCGTCACCGCCAACCCGCACAACGTCACCGCATCCCGGAAAGCCCGCCGCTGAACCATCTCCAGATAAGGCCAGGTCACACCGGGAAGCTGCGGCACCAGCGCAAGCCAGAACCAGACCCCCCGGGCAACCGCCCCCTCACACGGCAGCCCCGCAAGCAGCACCGGCACCACGACGAGCAGATAGTGGTCGTACGACGGCCTGGAGACCAAAAACGCCGAGAGCATCAACATCGCCGCGGTCTCCGCGAGACACAGCGAACCGCTCGGACCACTCGGACCGCTCCCCTCACACCCCCGGCGCCACCGCCGATACGCACACCCCACCCCCAGCCCCGCCGCCGCCATCGCGATCCCCCCGGCCACCGCCCCCGGCACCCCCACCCTCGGCAGCACCGCAACCAGCGACGCCTCATACAGCCGCACAAAGCCGTCGTCGCCACGCAACAGAAACGGCAGCGTGCGAGTGAAGAACCCCACAGGATCCGGCAGCAGCAGCGCCGCCCCCACGGATGCCACCACCGGCACCCCGACCATCACCACCAGCCCCCGCCACCGCCCCGCGAACACGAACAACAGCCCCACCGGCGCCAGCAACGGCTTCAGCGCGACCGCCGCTCCGATCACCACCCCCGCCGCCACCCACCGCCCCCGCCCCGCCAGCAACAACCCCAGCGGCAGGGCGAGCGCCGCCGTCGCCGTCCAGTTCCCCAGCAGAACAAGGTGGGCGAACGGCGCGAACCCGACCGCGAGGCCGATCAGACCAAGGACGGCGAAGCGGCTGCGCAGGCCGACGCCGTGCAGACGCAGCGCGCAGCCCCAGCCACCCACCAGGCACCCGGTCACCACCACCGGCACCGCCACGGCCAGCACACTCCGCTCGATCACCGCCTGAGGAGCCGCCGCCAGCACCGCGCTCGGCAAATAGAGGAAGTGGGGGTCGTCATACGGCGAACCCCCGGCCAGCCAGACCCGTGCCGCCCGCACGACGATGGCGTTGTCCATCCCTCCGTCCGAGGTCACACGCGCCGTACGCATCACAAGAGCGCCCAGTACGGCCCCGAGCACCACCCACAGATGCCAGGTCGCCCGCCGCACCAACCACCCAGAGATGTCGCTTTTGTACTCGCTCACCGTGTGAACGCTAGGTGCGCATGGGCCTCTTGAGGCAGACCGGCACGCCCTCGGCCCGTCTAAGATGCGCCCCATGAGCTTTGGGCAGCAGGGGGGACCCCAGTCCCAGTGGGATCCCTGGACACCGCATTCCCAGCAGCCGTGGAACGGCGGCGCCGACGAGACCCCGGACTGGGCCGCGCTCGCCGAGGCCTCCGAGACCCGCAACAAGCGGCGCCGGCTGCTGTTCATCGGCGGCGGCGCACTCGCCACCGTTGCGATCGGCGCGGCCGTCGCCGTGGCCGTGGTGTCGGCGAACGACGACAACTCCGCCTCGAACAAACCGGCTTCCGGGATCCCCGCGACCGGGAACGTGCCGGGCGAGACCACCGGCCCGGCCCCGTCGTTCGCGTCGACGAGCGCTCCGCCGCCGCTGGATCCGAAGGACTTCATCTCCAGCAAGAGCAAGGACACCGCCCCGCTCGGTGCTCAGATCCTCTTCCCGGGCACCCAGCTGACCGTGGCCGACAACACGGTGTACAAGAAGGGCGCCACGGACGACACCAAGAGCTGCTCCGCGGTCACCAAGGGCGGACTCCCGAAGATCCTCACCGACAACGACTGCACCCGCTTCATGCGCGTCTCGTACGCCAAGAACGGCATCGCGACGACGATCGGCGTGGCCGTCTTCGACACCGCGGCGCAGGCCACCAAGGTCAAGAGCCAGGTCGACACCGACGACGACATCATCAGGTCGCTCTCCGGCAAGGGCATCAAGGACTTCTGCACCGCCGCCGTCTGCCTCTCGACCTCCAACTCCTACGGCCGTTACGCCTACTTCACCATCACCGGCTTCACCAACGGCAAGGACATGACGGAGAAGGACACGGACGCCTACCAGGTCAGTGACAACCTGGAACACTTCACGTTCAGTCAGATCCGCAGGCGGGGCGAGACACAGGCGTCGGCGGCGGCCAACGAGTAGCGGCGGCCGACGAACAGCCGGCCGCCGCCGCGGGCTCACCTGTGCTTCAGGCGCAGCCGGATCGGCACGACCGCCGACTCCAGCTGCGTCCTCAGTGTCATCTTCGACACACCCTCGGTCCGTTCCTCGAAGCGGATCGGGATCTCCACGGCGCTGTGCCCGGCCCGTACGGCCTTGTACTTCAGCTCGACCTGGAAGCTGTAGCCCGCGCTGTCCAGGGTGGCCAGGTCGATGTCGCGCAGGGTCGCCGCCGACCAGAGGTTGAAGCCGGCCGTGATGTCCCGGATCTTCGTGCCGAGCACGGTACGGGCGTAGCGGTTGGCGAACCGGGACAGCAGGACGCGGTGCATGCCCCAGTCCTCGTCGAGCGAGCCGCCCTCGACATACCGGCTGCCGACGACCAGCCCCACCCCCGAGGCCACGGCCGTCCCCAGCATCCGCGGTACCGCCTCCGCCGGGTGGCTGCCGTCGGCGTCCATCTGGACGACGTACGCGGCGCCCTCCTCCAGCGCGGCGCTCATGCCCGCGACGTACGCCCGCCCCAGACCGTCCTTCTCGGTGCGGTGCAGCACGCTCATCCGGGGCCGCCCGGCCGGCTGGTCGGCGTTGTACTTCTCGGCGAGCTCCTCGGCGATCCGCCCCGTCCCGTCCGGGCTGGAGTCGTCGACGATCTTCAGGTGCAGCCCGTCGACCGGCAGCCCGAGCACCAGCTCGGCCATCCGCGGCAGGTTCGCGGCCTCGTTGTACGTCGGCATCACCACGGTGACCGGTACGCCCGGGTATCTGTCGTGGCCGTCACGTCCGTCACGTCCCGTCATGGCTTTCTCTTTCCCTCCCCTAGGAGCCCCTACCGAGGCCCCTCCCCAACGGGCGCGGACCTTCCCAGCGCCCGGAACCGCCAGCCCGCCGCGGTCCAGCGGTCCGCGTCGAGCACCCCCCGCCCGTCCACGATCCGCGGACGGGAGACCAGCGACCGGGCCCGCACCGGGTCGATCTCCCGGAACTGCGGCCACTCGGTCAGATGCAGCACGAGATCGGCGCGTTGCAGCGCCTCCTCGGCCGACAGCGCATAGCCGAGGAGCGGGAACGCCTTGCGGGCGTTGTCCATCGCCTCGGGGTCGTAGACCGTGACGTCGCCACCGTCGAGGCGCAGCCGCGCGGCGACATTGAGCGCCGGCGAGTCACGGATGTCGTCGGAGTCCGGCTTGAAGGCGGCGCCGAGTACGGCGATACGGGCGCCCAGCACCGCTCCCCCGCACAGCTCCCGCGCCAACTCGACCACCTTGTCGCGCCGCCGCATGTTGATCGCGTCCACCTCGCGCAGGAACGCCAGCGAGACCCCCAGTTCGTCGGCGCGGTGCGCGAAGGCACGGATGTCCTTGGGCAGACAGCCCCCGCCGAAGCCGACGCCGGCCCGCAGGAACTTGCGCCCGATCCGGTCGTCGTACCCGATCGCCTCGGCGAGTACGCCGACGTCGCCGCCGGCGGTCTCGCAGAGCTCCGCCATGGCGTTGATGAAGGAGATCTTGGTGGCGAGGAAGGCGTTGGCGGCCGTCTTGACCAGTTCGGCGGTCGGGAAGTCGGCGGTGACGAGCGGGGTCCCGGCGGTGAGGACGGGGGCGTACACCTCCCGCAGAATCGTTTCGGCTCGCTCCGACCGCACCCCGAACACCAGCCGGTCCGGCCGCAGCGTGTCCTCGACGGCGAAGCCCTCCCGCAGGAACTCCGGGTTCCAGGCGACCTCCACGCCGTCATGCGCGTCCGCGAGCCGCCCCGCCGTGCCCACCGGCACGGTCGACTTGCCCACCAGCAGCGCGTGCGGCGCGGCGTGCGCGGCGATCGCTGCGAAGGCGGAGTCGACGTACGTCAGCTCAGCCCCCTCGGACCCCTTGAGCTGAGGCGTCCCGACACACACGAAGTGCACGTCGCCGAAGGCGCCGGCCTCCGCGTAGTCGCTCGTGAACCTGAGCCGCCCGCTCGCCGTATGCTTCGCGATCAGCTCGGGCAACCCGGGCTCATGAAACGGCACACGCCCAGCCTGCAGCGCGGCGACCTTCTCGGGATCCACGTCGACACCGAGCACCTCGTGGCCGAGCTCCGCCATACAGGCGGCGTGGGTGGCACCGAGGTAGCCGGTGCCGATGACGGTGAGCCGCATGGGTACGGCCTTTCTTGCTTCAGCGCGGACGCGCTCAGGAGGTCTTGATCCAGATGCGGTACTCGCTCGTGCCGTTAGCGTTGCGGAACGGGATCTCGGCCAGCAGCCGGTAGTGCGAGTTGCCCTTGGTCGCGGCGGCGACGATGTCGTCCACCCTCGGGTTGGTGAGCCCGTCGAGGACGATCAGGTCGAACTTGCCGGCCTTCACCGCCGCCTTGTAGGCCTCGTCACCGCCGTAGTACTTGCCCTTCGCGTCCTTGTACTCCATGCCGAAGAGGCTGTGCCACTGACGGTGGCTCGACCTGTCGTACAGGTAGTAGACGGGCACCTCGGGCGTCGAGGCGAGGTACTCGCCCTTGGAGTCCACATGGGACTCGATGGCGTTGATCATCTTCGTGGAGTCCGGCCAGATGTCGAAGCGCCAGTCCGCCTGCTGAATGCCCAGGCACAGCACGGCGGTCCAGAGCATGATGCCGAGCTGGGGATAGCGGAAGTGCGCGCCCACCAGGCGGGTCACTCCCACACCGGCCATCGGCGCGGCGAAGAGCAGACCGAAGCCGACGTGCTTGAACAGCGAGACCACGGTCCCCAGATGGATCTGGTACGCCGGTGCCAGCACGGCCGTGCCGCACAGCACCAGCCCGAGCAGGGCCCGCCAGCGCCAGCCGGGGCTGCTGAGCCGCAGGGCCAGCGGCGACTCGTTCATACGGCTGCGCCGGACGTACGAGACGGCGCCGCCGACTGCGGCGAGGAACATCAACCCGCCCCACTTGGCGGTCTGCTCCAGCAGGAACTCGACGGAGTCGGTGCCATGGGGACGGTCCGTGGTGGTCTGCCGCACACCGGCCATGAGGTCGGTGGTGTACATCCCCGCCGCCATCAGGCCGCCCATGCCGAGGGCGAGCACCACCATCCGCATGAAGGCCTTGCCGCCCTTGTGCGGCCACGCGGTGAGCAGCGCGAGCACGACGATGGTCGGCAGGTACAGCGCGGACGCGTACTTCACCCCGACCGCCAGCACACCGACGGGCGCGGCCAGCAGCACGGCGACCACGGGCGCCCGGTCGGTGCGTACGACGATCCAGGTGGTCAGGGCCAGCAGGAACACCGCGGCCGCGTCATAGGTGGCGAAGTAGCCCATGACGACGGTCGACTGGAGCACCGCGAACAGGGCGGCGGCGGCCAGCGCGGCCCGCTCGTTGAACAGGCGCCGGCTGAACGAATACAGCAGCCCGGTGGTGCAGAGCATGAAGAACAGGCTCAGGGTGCGCGCCCCGGCGAGCCCGAACTTCGCGTCCACGATCGCGGCGAGCACGGGGTAGAGCTGCGGTGAGCCGGAGAAGTACGCGGCGTAGTCGCGAGGCAGCTCGGTGCCGTTGAGCATGTGGTCCAGGTGGGCATGGCCGGCCGCCAGGTACAGCGCCTCGTCCTGGAACGCGGTGTTCGACAGACGCAGCGACAGCGCCGCCTGGATGGCCATGATGCACAGCAGCACGGCCCGGCTCACCCAGGCCCGCCGCCTGCTCGCCGCCATCTCCCAGCCGGCTTCCGGCGTCTTTGGGATGTGGTACTCGGGCTCGTCGTCCGGCACCTGCTGGTAATGGACCGTGCGCAGCGCGTACGTCGGCTGGTCCTCGTGCTGCCCCTGCGGTTGTTGCGGGACGGCGCCGGCGTACTGCTCGTGCTGCTGGTAGCCGTAGTTCTGGTCGTCGTACCCGTACCCGTACCCGTACCCCTGCCGCGCCTGCGGTGCCTGGCCGTCGGAGTTGAACCAGGTGGAGTCGTCCTCGGCATACGGGTCATAGGGCTGAGGCGTGTAGTGATCGCGTCGGGAGGTCATCACGGCTTCCGTACGTCGAAGCCGAAGCTGTCGTCGGCGGCCAGGCGCTTGAACTCCTTCAGCGCCAGCGGACTCGCCTCCAGCCGCCAGTCGGCACGCTTTTTGTGGTTGAACCAGACGAAGCCGAGCATGTCGTCGTCCGCCGCGACGCCCGCGAACAGATTGCGGATGTCGGCACGGCGCCGCTCACCCGCCATCGCGGCGGTCTCCAGCAGGATCATCGGCTTCTTGGTGAAAGTGCGGACCTGGTCCCGGGTCGCCCCGAAGACGCTGTCGAAGGCGTTGTCCTCCGCGATCGTCCAGTAGCCGATCAACCCGACCCAGTCGACGTAGGCGTCGCCGGGGTAGTACGGCTTGAGCTTCACGCTCTTGACCGGGTTGACGATGTTGGGCGACCAGGCCCAGATGACGTTCGAGGCGCCGACGTCGATGAAGGTCTCGTGGAGGTGCCGCCAGGCGGCCACGTAGTCCTTGGGGGTCACGTTCTTCGTGCCCCACTTCTCCCAGTGGCCGTTGAACTCGTCGGCGAAGGAGATCACGACGGGCAGGTTCAGCTTGCGGACCGCCGTCGCGTACTCCTTGATGTACGCGTCCGACTTGCCCGCCGCGATGTCCGCGATCGGCGTGTCGAAGGGCTCCCACGACATCAGCGTCATGGCGCCCTCACGCCAGGCGTTGCGCACACCGGTGGCGTCGAAGCCGTCGCCCCAGGCGGCGTAGTACTCGATGAGGTTCGGCTGCTTGCCGACCATCTTCGTGTACGTGTCGACGCCCTTCATGGAGATCGGCGCGCCGTCGACAGCGGCGCCGAAGTACTTCTTGCCCGGCTTCAGGAGCGATACGACGTCGTAGGGCACGTCGGCCTCGGAGCCTGCCCCGGCATCGGCGCCGGCCTCGTCCCGCTGCCTGCTCTGCGAGGAACCGTCCGACTCCTCGCCGAGGACCGAGCAACCGGTGAGGGCGAGCGCGCCGGCGAGCAGGCAGGCCGCCAAAGCCGTACGGATACGGGTGAACGACCGCATCAGGCAGCCACCGCCTTCTCGCGGGGCTGGACCAGGACACGGCCCACGACGAGAGCGTAGAAGAGCCCGGAGGACAGGATCAGGGCGAAGTCCGGGGCGTCCATGGTGAAGGTGCGGTAGACCGCTCCCACGACCCAGATCAGCGCGGTGCCGCCGCTCCAGATCCACATGCCGAGCCAGAAGCGCCGGGTCTTGTTCTTCTTGGCGCCGGAGGAGCCGGTGGGCTGCCAGCCCATGCGGTTCTTGCGGAGGATGTCCCAGATGGCGAAGACGTGCGCCCAGCCGTACATCATGCGGGCGGCCCAGGCCTCCAGGCGGTAGGGCGCCTTGTGCCACATCGGGAAGACGATCGTGGTGTAGACGATGCTGGGCAGCACCAGGGCCAGGTGCTCGACCATGAGCTTCTCCGGCATCATCAGCAGCAGCACGATCGGGATGACCGGGGCGGCGAAGGTGAACAGCGCCGTGTGGATGTAGTAGAAGAACCCGGACATGTAGCACAGGCGGCTGGAGAGCCTGATCTTCGCCTGCCAGAACTTCCGGCTGCCGAGCAGGCTCATCGAGCCGGAGCACCAGCGGTACTGCTGGTTGAAGAAGGCGCCCGCGGTGTCCGGGCACACCCCCGTCGACACCGCGACCGGCACGTACCGCAGATCCCAGCCGAGCCCTCGCAGGTCGAAGCCTGTGTGCACGTCCTCGGAGTGCTCGATCAGCGTCGTACCGCCGTTGGTCTCCAGGGCCGCGCGCCGGTACACCGCGCAACTGCCCACGCAGATCGCACCGTCGCTGCCCTGCCTCGACACCTGCACGGACCGGTAGAACAGCTCCTGCACCGCACCCGCGCCGCGCTCGATCCAGTTCTGCGAGTCCAGCACCCGGAAGTACTGCGGCGACTGGACGATCCCGATGCGCGGGTCCGCCTCCATGTACGGCAGCAGCTCCTGGAGCAGGTCGGCGCGCGGCGTGAAGTCGGCGTCCAGGATCAGGATGTACTGACCGTCGGACTGCCCGAACCCGAAGTGCAGGTTGCCGGCCTTCTTGAACCAGCCGCGGTTCTCCCGGGTGCCGTAGCGGAAGCCGAAGTCCCGGGCCATGGCGGCCAGTTCGGGACTGCCACCGTCGTCGAGCACGAAAGGCATGCACACACCCGGATACCGGTCGGCCATCTCCCGCACATGCCGCCAGGTGTTGTGCAGCACCTCGATGGGCTCACCGCACACCGGCAGGAACACATCCACCGTCGGGTACACCTCGGGCCGCCAGTTGTGCACCAGGCGCTTGTGATGCGCGATGTCGAAGTCCCGGGTGAACCCGTTCACCCGCAGCGACACCAGGTAGTAGATGACCGTGAAGACCAGCAGCGGCGTGTAGATCCACAGCACCGGCGTCGACTGGGCCAGCTTGAACTGGCTCATCACCAGGCAGCAGAAGCTGATCAGCGAGCTGATCGTCAGGATCCACAGGTTCCGGCGCGCATAGGAGTACTTCTCCTTGTCCGTCGGCGGCAGCGGCAGCAGCCCCGACGGGGCACCCTCACCCCGCCCCGCCTTCCGCCGTCCACCGGCATTGTTCTGACGCGCGGTTCGGCGCCCCCCAGTCCGCGCAGGACCAATTGAACTCATGCAAAACCCACCCCCGGGCCCGGATACGGCCCGCCGACCCCCACCCCTACTCGGCCCTCCCCATGTCGATTTCTCGAACAACGGCCGAGCAACTCGAACCAGCGATCGAGCGACGAAAGGCTATACGAGAGGTAAGAAGGTCGTAAGGGGGATCAAGAGACTTACGCCTAGTAAGTCCCGACATGGGCACTATCTGCCGTCAAATGTCGGGTAACTAACAGGTTTCGCATCCGGACGTCCCGGGCAAGGACCGCCGGTTTCGCGCTTCCTTGCTCCGCGCCGCGAGCAACTCGTCGGCGGGATACCCGACCTCTTCGAGGGTCAGCCCATGGGGCCGTACGACATGCACGGCCGAGTCCCGTACACCGGCGGCGAGCACCTTGCCGGGCCAGTCGGTGGGGCGATGCCCGTCCCCGACGAACAGCAGCGCCCCGATGAGCGACCGCACCATGTTGTGACAGAAGGCGTCGGCCCGAACCGTCGCGGTGATGATCCCGTCCTCCCCCCGCACCAGGCTCAGCTCCTGCAGCGTGCGGATGGTGGTCGCCCCCTCCCGCTTCTTGCAGTAGGCAGCGAAGTCGTGCTCACCGAGCAGCCGCCGCGCCGCCTCGTTCATGGCGTCGACGTCGAGGGGCCAGTCGTGCCAGAGGACGTGACTGCGCAGCAGCGGATCGACACCGCCGGGATTGTCGGTGACGCGATACGCGTACCGCCGCCAGACGGCGGAGAACCGCGCGTTGAACCCGCTGGGGGCCTCCCTCAGCGCCCACACCCGCACGTCCTTGGACAACCGCCCGGCGAGCCGCTTGAGCAGCTTCTCGTGATGTTCGCGCCAGACCGACTCCGGCAGATCGACATGCGCCACCTGCCCCCGCGCATGCACCCCGGCATCGGTGCGCCCCGCCACGGTCAGCTCATACGTCGTGCCCCCCGACCGCGTGACGGTCCGCAGCGCATCCTCGACCTCCCCCTGCACAGTCCGCCGCCCACCGGCCTGCTTGGCCCAGCCGTGAAACGCGGCACCGTCATAGGACAGATCAAGACGGAGACGGACGTAACCGGCTGCTACTTCATCACTCACACACAGATCCTCTCAGGTACACAAAAGCGGGCCCGCTCCTCGAAAGGAACGGGCCCGCAGTCGCCCCTTCAGGGGCGCGGGGAACTGCGCGAACAACCACGACGAAGCCGCAGCCGCAATACGGCAGCCACCCGGCAGACGCTTAGGCGTCCTTCGACTCCTCGGCGGGAGCCTCAGCAGCCTCGTCGGCCTTGGTCGTGTCGACCTTGGCCTCGGCAACCTCGGCAACCTCGGCGTCCTTGGCGGCACGCTTCGTGGCCGCCTCGGCCTCACCCGTGGCCTCCTGCGCGACCGTCAGCGCCTCGACCAGCTCGATGACAGCCATGGGCGCGTTGTCGCCACGGCGGTTACCGATCTTGGTGATACGGGTGTAGCCACCCGGACGGTTCTCGTACCGCGGGCCGATCTCGGTGAAGAGCGTGTGGACGACGCTCTTGTCCGTGATGACCTGGAGCACCTGACGGCGGTTGTGAAGGTCGCCCTTCTTCGCCTTGGTGACCAGACGCTCGGCGTACGGCCGCAGACGGCGGGCCTTCGCCTCGGTGGTGGTGATACGGCCGTGCTCGAACAGCGCCTTCGCGAGGTTCGCGAGAAGCAGCTTCTCGTGCGCGGCACTGCCGCCCAGACGGGCACCCTTGGCGGGCTTCGGCATGGTGTTTCTCCTCAGTGTCTGCCCCGGCCGTATCAGGTACCGGGGTCAGTATCCGAGCAGGCGGGTTTGCCTGTCGGAGATCCGGGGTCCGCTGACGCGAACCCCGGAGGTGGTGGAGATCAGTACTGCTCGGTCTCCACGAAGCCCGCGTCCGCGTCGTCGTCGGCGCCGAAGGCGTCGGCAGCGGCGGTCGGGTCGAATCCGGGCGGGCTGTCCTTCAGGGCCAGGCCCATGCCGGCCAGCTTCGCCTTGACCTCGTCGATCGACTTCGCACCGAAGTTACGAATGTCGAGCAGGTCGGCCTCAGAACGAGCGACGAGCTCACCCACGGAGTGGATGCCCTCACGCTTGAGGCAGTTGTACGACCGAACGGTGAGCTCCAGCTCCTCGATCGGCAGCGCCAGGTCGGCGGCGAGGGCGGCGTCCGTGGGGGACGGGCCCATGTCGATGCCCTCGGCGTCGATGTTCAGCTCACGGGCCAGACCGAACAGCTCGACCAGCGTCTTACCGGCCGACGCCATGGCGTCACGCGGACGCATCGCCTGCTTGGTCTCGACATCGACGATCAGCTTGTCGAAGTCGGTGCGCTGCTCGACACGCGTGGCCTCGACCTTGTACGTGACCTTCAGCACGGGGCTGTAGATGGAGTCGACCGGGATACGACCGATCTCCTGGCCCACCTGCTTGTTCTGCACGGCCGAGACGTAACCACGGCCACGCTCGACCGTCAGCTCCATCTCCAGCTTGCCCTTGCCGTTCAGCGTGGCGAGGACCAGATCGGGGTTGTGCACCTCGACACCGGCCGGGGGCGCGATGTCGGCGGCGGTGACCAGACCCGGACCCTGCTTACGCAGGTACATCACGACCGGCTCGTCGTGCTCCGAGGAGACGACCAGCTGCTTGATGTTGAGGATCAGGTCGGTGACATCCTCCTTGACGCCCGGCACGGTGGTGAACTCGTGCAGCACACCGTCGATACGGATGGACGTGACCGCCGCACCCGGAATCGAGGACAGGAGCGTACGACGCAGGGAGTTGCCGAGGGTGTAACCGAAACCCGGCTCCAGCGGCTCGATCACGAACCGTGAGCGGAACTCGTCGACGACCTCTTCGGTCAACGAGGGACGCTGAGCGATCAGCATGTGTGGATCAGATCCTTCTTTCGTGGACGCCCGCTATTTGACGCCCGACGGAAACCGCACCCGTGAAAAGTGCGGGTACTGCAAGGGTACGGGCGGTACGGCCCTTACAGAGCCGTACCGCCCGAGACCAAGCCTGCTGCGAAGCAGCCGTACGTCAGACGCGACGACGCTTCGGCGGGCGGCAGCCGTTGTGCGGGGTCGGGGTGACGTCCTGGATGGAGCCGACCTCGAGACCGGTCGCCTGAAGCGAACGGATCGCGGTCTCACGACCCGAACCCGGACCCTTCACGAACACGTCGACCTTGCGCATGCCGTGCTCCTGGGCGCGGCGGGCAGCCGACTCGGCAGCCATCTGCGCGGCGAACGGCGTGGACTTCCGGGAGCCCTTGAAGCCGACGTGGCCGGCGGAGGCCCAGGAGATCACGTTGCCGGACGGGTCCGTGATGGAGACGATCGTGTTGTTGAACGTGCTCTTGATGTGCGCGTGGCCGTGAGCGACGTTCTTCTTTTCCTTGCGGCGCACCTTCTTGGCAGCGCCCTGACGACCCTTGGGGGGCATCTAGTAACTCCTACGGGGAGGTGGTCGGTCCTACAGCGAAGACCGCTGATGAAGCGTTGTCCGCTGAGGACTACTTCTTGCCCGGCTTCTTCTTGCCGGCGATGGCGCGACGCGGGCCCTTGCGGGTACGAGCGTTCGTGCTGGTGCGCTGACCGCGGACGGGCAGGCCGCGACGGTGACGGAGACCCTGGTAGCAGCCGATCTCGACCTTGCGGCGGATGTCGGCCTGGATCTCGCGACGGAGGTCACCCTCGGTCTTGATGTTGTTGTCCACGTACTCGCGGATCGCGACGAGCTGCTCCTCGGAGAGGTCGCGAACGCGGGTGTTCGGGTCGACGCCGGTCGCTGCCAGCGTCTCCTGCGAAAGGGTCCGGCCAATGCCGAACACGTAGGTGAGGGCGACCTCCACGCGCTTGTCGCGCGGGATGTCAACACCGGAAACGCGTGCCATTCAATGGCTCCTGGTGATCTTCGGAGGTCTTCCGCAGAACCGGCTCCCAGCCGCCGTACCAGGTACGAACTGGGTCCCCGGCCTCCGAACCGGGGGTGTCAGGCACGATCGCTCGGCCTGGATTCTGCGTATGAACATATTCAGCTCGCGTCGCGCGAATCCCTGCGATATCGATGCAGAGGGAGTGGACGATCGTGCGTCAGCCCTGGCGCTGCTTGTGGCGCGGGTTCTCGCAGATGACCATGACCCGGCCGTGACGGCGGATCACCCTGCACTTGTCGCAGATCTTCTTGACGCTCGGCTTGACCTTCATTGGTGAGGTTCTCCGGGTCAGTGCCATCGCCTCGGGAGGCCCGGGGCGGGGGCAAGATCTACTTGTACCGGTAGACGATCCGGCCACGCGTCAGGTCGTACGGAGACAGCTCCACCACGACCCGGTCGTCAGGGAGGATGCGGATGTAGTGCATACGCATCTTGCCGCTGATGTGTGCCAGGACCTGGTGGCCGTTCTGGAGCTCGACCTTGAACATGGCGTTCGGCAGAGACTCGACGACAGTGCCCTCGATCTCGATGGCACCTTGCTTCTTGGCCACGCTTTGCCCTTCGGAATCGACTACCTTGATCGACTCCCTTGCGTCCCTTACGGGCGCATGCAGGCATGCGGGTGCACGAGAGCCGACGAGTCAGTCTACGTCAGCGCACCCGGAAAGACGAATCGAGAGAGCCTGCCCCAGAGGACAGATCGTTAAGCGCCCCAAAGGGGCGCGGGGAACTGCGCAAGGGCGTACTCAGACCAACGGATCCGGCGCAGCGACAATCCCGTACTCCGCCAGCTTCGCCTTACCCCCGTCGGGAGCGGTCAGCACCAGCGGCCCCTCCTCGGTCAGCGCGACCGAGTGCTCCCAGTGGGACGACCAGGTGCCGTCGGTGGTGATGACGGTCCAGTCGTCCGAGAGGACCTCCGTCTTCGGCGTCCCCAGCGAGACCATCGGCTCGATCGCGAGGCAGAAGCCGGGAACCAGCTTCGGCCCCTTCCCCCGCCGCCGGTCGACGTAGTTCAGCAGGTGCGGGTCCATGTGCATCTCGGTGCCGATGCCGTGGCCGCCGTAGTCCTCGATGATGCCGTAGCGACCGCCGCCGAGCTTCGGCTGCCGGCGGATGTACGTCTCGATGGCACGGGAGACGTCCACGAGGCGGTTCCCCTGCTTCATGGCCGCGATGCCGGCCCACATCGACTCCTCGGTCACCCGGGAGAGCTCGATCAGCTCCGGGGCGTGACCAGAGCCGACGAAGGCCGTGTACGCGGCGTCGCCGTGCCAGCCGTCGATGATCGCGCCGCAGTCGATGGAGATGATGTCGCCGTCCTTGAGGACGACGTCCTCGGACGGGATGCCGTGGACGACCACGTCGTTCACGGACGTGCAGATCGTCGCGGGGAAGCCGCCGTAACCGAGGAAGTTCGACTTGGCCCCGTGCTCCGCGAGCACCTTGCGGGCCACCTCGTCCAGATCCTTGGTGCTCGCCCCGGGCACCGCGGCCTCACGCGTGGCCGCGTGAATGGCGGCGACGACCAGCCCCGCCTCACGCATCTTGGCGATCTGCTCGGGGCTCTTGATCTGCACCATGGGGACGGGGGCCTTTCTCGGACCGGATAAGGGGACTTCTTCAACCATAAGGGCGGAGCCGGTGCGCCCCACCCCACGCAGCAGCCGCGGCCCCCGACAGGGAACCGCGGCCTGAGCTACGTACGAGCTACGAGCGCTTCTACTTGCCGTCCTCGTCGCGCTGAAGCGCCTCCATCGCGCGACCCGTGACCTCATCGACCTTGCCCAGCGCGGAGATGGTGACCACCAGTCCCTGCGCCTTGTAGTAGTCGATGATCGGCTCGGTCTGCGTGTGGTAGACCTCCAGCCGCTTGCGCACGGTCTCCTCGGAGTCGTCGTCCCGCTGGTACAGCTCGCCGCCGCAGACGTCGCAGACGCCTTCCTTCTTCGGCTGGCTGTACGTGACGTGGAAGACGTGGCTGGAGTCCTTGCGGCAGATCCGCCGCCCGGCGATCCGCTTGACGACCTCTTCCTCGGGGACCTCGAGGTCGAGCACCGCGTCCAGCTTCATGCTCTCGGACTGGAGCATCTCGTCGAGCGCCTCGGCCTGGGACACATTGCGCGGGAAACCGTCCAGCAGGAAGCCACCCTCGGCGTCCGGCTTCTCCATGCGGTCCTTGGCCATCCCGATGGTGACCTCGTCCGGCACCAGGTTGCCCGCGTCCATGTAGGACTTCGCGAGCTTCCCGAGCTCCGTCTGCTGGCTGATGTTGGCGCGGAACAGGTCGCCCGTGGAGATGTGCGGGATCGACAGGTTCTTGGCGAGGAACGCGGCCTGCGTTCCCTTACCGGCGCCCGGCGGCCCGACGAGGACGATACGCATCAGCGGAGGAACCCTTCGTAATTGCGCTGCTGGAGCTGGCTCTCGATCTGCTTCACCGTTTCGAGACCAACACCCACGATGATCAGGATGCTGGTACCACCGAACGGGAAGTTCTGGTTTGCCCCGAAACCAGCCAACGCCATCGTCGGCACGAGAGCGATCAGACCCAAGTACAGCGAGCCCGGCCAGGTGATCCGGTTGAGCACGTACGAAAGGTACTCAGCGGTCGGTCGGCCAGCCCGGATGCCCGGGATGAAGCCACCATACTTCTTCATGTTGTCCGCGACTTCCTCGGGGTTGAACGAGATGGCCACGTAGAAGAACGCGAAAAAGACAATCAGGAAGAAGTACAAAGTGACGTGCACGGGCGCCCCCGTGTCGGCGAGGTTCGCCGTGATCCAACTCGCCCATCCCGATTGGGATCCGGCGAACTGCACGATCAACGCCGGGATGTAGAGCAGCGACGACGCGAAGATGACCGGAATCACACCCGCCTGGTTCACCTTGAGCGGGATGTACGTCGAAGTACCGCCGTAGGAACGGCGGCCGATCATGCGCTTCGCGTACTGCACCGGAATTCGGCGCTGAGCCTGCTCGACGAAGACCACCAGGCCGACCATGAACAGGCCGACGGCGATGACCGTGCCGAATTCGATCCAGCCGCCGGCCAGGTCACCCTGCTGCTTGATGGCCCACAGCGCGGACGGGAAAGTCGCGGCGATCGAGATGAACATCAGGATCGACATGCCGTTGCCGATACCGCGGTCGGTGATGAGCTCACCGAGCCACATGACGGTGGCCGTACCGGCGGTCATCGTGATGACCATCACGATGGTGGTGAAGATCGAGCGGTCCGGCACGATCTGGCCGGCCACCTGGCAGTTCGGGAACAGCGAGCCACTGCGGGCGGTGGCCACCAGGCCGGTGCCCTGCAGGATGGCGAGCGCCACGGTCAGATAGCGTGTGTACTGCGTGATCTTGGCCGTGCCGGCCTGGCCCTCTTTCTTGAGGGCTTCCAGGCGCGGGATCACGACGGTCAACAGCTGCAGGATGATGCTCGCCGTGATGTACGGCATGATGCCGAGCGCGAAGATCGTGATCTGCAGCAGCGCACCGCCACTGAACATGTTGACCAGACCGAAAAGGCCCTGGTTGGTGCTCGCCTGGTCGATGCAGACCTGAACGGCCCTGTAGTCGACGCCGGGGATCGGAATGTGTGTACCGATCCGGTAGATCACGATGATGCCGAGCGTGAAGAGCAGCTTCTTGCGCAGGTCGGGCGTCTTGAACGCCCGGGCGAACGCGGTGAGCACGGTGCCTCCTGCGACCCCCGCGCTACTGCGTCAAGGGTGACGGTCTTGAGGATCGACTAATGGGAACGACTTAGCTAACGGTCAACTGCCGCTCAGAGTGCCCCACAGGAAGCACTCCGTAAAAGTGGGCAGTACAGGCCACCTTACCGGCGAGACCGCCCCCCTTGGAACGACCAACCGGGGATACCCCATTTGTGGGGTATCCCCGGTCGGGATCGCTCAAGTCATCGAGACGCCTGATGTGTTCAGACGAGCTCGGTGACGGTACCGCCGGCGGCGGTGATCTTCTCCTTGGCGGAGCCGGAGACGGCGTCGACCGTCACCTGCAGCGCCACGGAGATCTCGCCCTGGCCGAGGACCTTGACGAGGCTGTTCTTGCGAACGGCACCCTTGGCGACCAGACCCTCGACGGTGACCTCGCCACCCTCGGGGTACAGCGCCGCCAGCTTGTCGAGGTTCACGACCTGGAACTCGGTCTTGAACGGGTTCTTGAAGCCCTTCAGCTTCGGGAGACGCATGTGGAGGGGCATCTGGCCACCCTCGAAGCGCTCCGGAACCTGGTAACGGGCCTTCGTACCCTTGGTACCACGACCGGCCGTCTTACCCTTCGACGCCTCACCACGACCCACACGGGTCTTGGCGGTCTTGGCGCCCGGGGCGGGACGGAGGTTGTGGATCTTGAGCGGGTTGTTCTCCGCCATGATCAGTCGACCTCCTCGACCGTCACGAGGTGGCGGACGGTGTGCACCATGCCGCGGAACTCGGGGCGGTCCTCCTTGACGACCTGCGTGTTGATGCCCTTGAGGCCAAGGGAGCGCAGGGTGTCACGGTGGTTCTGCTTGCTGCCGATGTACGACTTCGTCTGCGTGATCTTGAGCTGCGCCATTACGCACCAGCCCCGGCACGCGCACGCAGCAGAGCCGCGGGAGCGACGTCCTCGAGCGGCAGACCGCGACGGGCCGCGACCTCCTCGGGACGCTGCAGGCCCTTGAGGGCCTCCACGGTCGCGTGCACGATGTTGATCGCGTTGTCGGAGCCGAGCGACTTCGACAGGATGTCGTGGATACCGGCGCACTCGAGCACGGCACGCACCGGGCCACCGGCGATAACACCGGTACCGGGGGACGCGGGCTTGAGCAGCACGACGCCGGCAGCCTTCTCACCCTGGATCGGGTGCGGGATGGTGCCCTGGATACGGGGGACCTTGAAGAAGTGCTTCTTGGCCTCCTCAACACCCTTGGCGATGGCGGCCGGCACCTCCTTGGCCTTGCCGTAACCGACACCCACGGTGCCGTCACCGTCGCCCACCACGACCAGCGCGGTGAAGCTGAAGCGACGACCACCCTTCACAACCTTGGCGACGCGGTTGATCGCGACAACGCGCTCAACGTACGCGGTCTTCTCGGCGGCAGCAGCGCCGCCGTCACGGCCCTTCCGGTCCCGCCGCTCGCCGCCACCGGCACCGCTTCCACGGCGCTGGGGTCCAGCCATTGGATTACCTCTCTCTTTCCGCTAGCTACGGAAGCGGCTCAGAACTTGAGCCCGGCTTCGCGGGCGGCGTCCGCCAGGGCGGCGATGCGCCCGGCGTACTGGTTGCCACCACGGTCGAATACGACAGCCTCGACGCCGGCGGCCTTGGCGCGCTCGGCGACCAGGGCGCCGACCTGCTTGGCCTGCGCCGACTTGTCGCCCTCGGCACCGCGGATCGTGGTGTCCAGGGTGGACGCCGACGCAAGGGTGTGACCCTTGATGTCGTCGATCACCTGGGCCACGATGTGGCGGTTCGAGCGAGTAACGACCAGACGCGGACGCTCCGCCGTACCGTTGATGTGCTTACGGATCCGGATGTGGCGGCGCTTGATCGCGGCGCGCTTGTAGGCGTCGCCCTTAAGGATCTTCTGTCCGTATGCCATGGCTTACTTACCCGCCTTTCCGACCTTGCGGCGGATGACTTCGCCCTCGTACTTGACGCCCTTGGCCTTGTACGGGTCGGGCTTGCGCAGCTTGCGGATGTTGGCCGCAACCTCGCCGACCTTCTGCTTGTCGATGCCCTCGACCGAGAACCGGGTGGGGGCCTCCACCTTGAAGGTGATGCCCTCGGGGGCCTCGACGGTGATCGGGTGGCTGTAGCCGAGAGCGAACTCGAGGTTCGAACCCTTGGCCGTCACGCGGTAACCGACACCGCTGATCTCGAGCTTCTTCACGTAACCCTGGGTCACGCCGGTGATCATGTTCGCCACCAGCGTGCGGGACAGGCCGTGCAGGGCCTTGTTCTGACGCTCGTCGTTCGGACGGGTGACGTTCAGAACGCCGTCCTCGCCCTTAGCGATCTCGATCGGCGCGGCAACGGTGTGGCTCAAGGAACCCTTGGGGCCCTTGACCGAAACCGTACGGCCGTCGATGGTGACGTCCACGCCGGCGGGAACCGTGATGGGGAGCTTGCCAATACGCGACATAGCTGTTTCCTCCGTTCCCTTCCGCTACCAGACGTAGGCGAGGACTTCCCCACCCACGCCCTTCTTGCCGGCCTGCTTGTCGGTCAGGAGACCGTGCGACGTGGAGATGATCGCCACGCCGAGGCCACCGAGGACCTTGGGCAGGTTGGTGGACTTCGCGTAAACCCGGAGACCGGGCTTGGAGATCCGCTTGATGCCCGCGATGGAGCGCTCACGGTTGGGGCCGAACTTCAGCTCCAGGACGAGGTTCTTGCCGACCTCGGCGTCCTCGACCTTCCAGCCCGTGATGAAGCCCTCCTGCTGGAGGATCTCCGCGATGTGCGACTTGATCTTCGATGCCGGCATCGTCACGGAGTCGTGGTATGCCGAGTTCGCGTTCCGCAGACGCGTAAGCATGTCTGCGATCGGATCAGTCATGGTCATGAATTGGCCTTCGGCCTCTCTCGCCGGGGTTTCCTGGTGCGCCATCCCTCTCCCCGATCCGAGACGGGACGGGTGCGGCGCGGTGGACCTACGGCGTAGTAAGTCGTACGGGCGCGACAGGCGCCCAACCCCACAAGCCTAAGCCATGCGGGGGTGGGCCCCTGTCCACCCAGATGCTTACCGAGAGCTTCAGGAATCCCTAAATACAGGGATTACCAGGAGCTCTTGGTCACGCCCGGCAGCTCGCCACGGTGAGCCATCTCACGAAGGCACACGCGGCACAGGCCGAACTTGCGGTACACGGAGTGGGGACGGCCGCAGCGCTGGCAGCGCGTGTAGCCACGCACGCCGAACTTGGGCTTGCGAGCAGCCTTCGCGATGAGAGCCTTCTTCGCCATCTCGCTCACGCCTCCTTGAAGGGGAAGCCGAGGTGACGAAGGAGCGCACGGCCCTCAGCGTCGTTGGTCGCCGTGGTCACCACGGTGATGTCCATACCCCGGACGCGGTCGATCTTGTCCTGGTCGATCTCGTGGAACATGACCTGCTCCGTGAGACCGAAGGTGTAGTTGCCACGGCCGTCGAACTGCTTGGGGGACAGACCACGGAAGTCGCGGATGCGCGGGAGCGCGAGCGACAGGGTGCGGTCCAGGAACTCCCACATGCGGTCGCCACGAAGCGTGACGTGGGCACCGATCGGCTGACCCTCACGCAGCTTGAACTGCGCGATGGACTTGCGGGCCTTGGTGACGGCCGGCTTCTGACCGGTGATGGTGGTCAGGTCGCGGATCGCGCCCTCGATCAGCTTCGAGTCACGGGCGGCGTCGCCGACACCCATGTTGACCACGATCTTGACGAGGCCGGGGATCTGCATGACGTTCTCGTACTTGAACTCGTCACGCAGCTTGCCCGCGATCTCCTCGCGGTACTTCGTCTTGAGACGCGGAGTGGTGGTGGTAGCCATCAGATGTCCTCACCCGTCCGCTTGGCAACGCGGATCTTGTTGCCCTCGTCGTCGAAGCGGTAACCGACACGCGTGACGACCTTGTTGCCGTCCTTCTCAACGACCAGCTGGACGTTGGAGACGTGGATCGGCGCCTCGGTCGTGACGATGCCACCGGCCTGCGAACCCTTGGCGGTCGGGCCGGCCTTGGTGTGCTTCTTGACCCGGTTGACACCCTCGACCAGGACACGCTCGTCGCGCGGGTAAGCGGCAATGACCTTGCCCTGCTTGCCCTTGTCCTTGCCGGTGATGACCTGGACCAGGTCGCCCTTCTTGATCTTCATGCTTACAGCACCTCCGGAGCCAGCGAGATGATCTTCATGAACTTCTTCTCGCGCAGCTCACGCCCGACCGGGCCGAAGATGCGGGTGCCACGAGGGTCGCCGTCGTTCTTCAGAATGACGGCGGCGTTCTCGTCGAAGCGGATGTACGAGCCGTCCGGACGGCGGCGCTCCTTGACGGTGCGAACGATGACCGCCTTGACGACGTCACCCTTCTTCACGTTGCCACCGGGGATCGCGTCCTTGACGGTGGCGACGATGACGTCACCGATGCCCGCGTAGCGGCGACCGGAGCCACCGAGCACACGGATGCAAAGGATTTCCTTCGCACCAGTGTTGTCGGCGACGCGCAGTCGCGACTCCTGCTGGATCACGTCTATCTCCTGTTTGTCTGCCGGTTCCCGGCAGGGGCCTCGGTTACGAGAGCCCCTGCCGAGCCTGGCGGAACTGACCTGCGGGGTTTGCCCCGCAGGAAATTACTTGGCCTTCTCGAGGATCTCGACGATGCGCCAGCGCTTCGTCGCGGACAGCGGCCGGGTCTCCGCGAGGAGGACGCGGTCGCCGACGCCCGCAGCGTTCTGCTCGTCGTGCGCCTTGAGCTTGTTCGTACGGCGGATGACCTTGCCGTACAGCGCGTGCTTGACGCGGTCCTCGACGGCGACGACGACGGTCTTGTCCATCTTGTCGCTGACGACGAGACCCTCACGGGTCTTGCGGAAGCCGCGGGCCTCTGCAGTCTGCTCAGTCACGTTGCTCTCACTCATCAGGCGCTCTCCACCGTCTCGATGCCCAGCTCGCGCTCACGCATCAGGGTGTAGATCCGCGCGATGTCCTTACGGACGGCCTTGAGCCGACCGTGGTTCTCGAGCTGGCCCGTCGCCGCCTGGAAGCGGAGGTTGAACAGCTCTTCCTTGGCCTCGCGGAGCTTGTTCAGCAGCTCCTCGTTGCCCAGCTCGCGCAGCTCGGACGCCTTGGTACCGGCCGACATCACGCTTCACCTGCCTCGCGCTTGACGATCCGGCACTTCATCGGCAGCTTGTGGGCCGCACGAGTCAGCGCCTCACGGGCGATCTTCTCGTTGGGGTACGACAGCTCGAACATCACGCGTCCGGGCTTGACGTTGGCGATCCACCACTCCGGAGAACCCTTACCGGAACCCATGCGGGTCTCGGCAGGCTTCTTGGTGAGGGGACGGTCCGGGTAGATGTTGATCCAGACCTTGCCACCACGCTTGATGTGACGCGTCATGGCGATACGAGCGGCCTCGATCTGACGGTTCGTCACGTACGCCGGGGTGAGCGCCTGGATGCCGTACTCGCCGAACGCAACCTGCGTGCCGCCCTTGGCAGCGCCGCTGCGCTTCGGGTGGTGCTGCTTGCGGTGCTTGACCCTACGGGGGATCAGCATTTCGGTCAGGCCTCCGTTCCGGTGCTCTCAGCCGGAGCGGCGGCGGGAGCCTCGGCCTTGGGGGCCTCGGCGCCGGCAGCCTGCTGCGGCTTGCGACCGCGCCGCTCGCCACCACGGCCACCACGGGCCGGGCGGTCGGCACCACCGCGGGCCGGGCGGTTACCCGCACGGGCCGCAGCGTTCTCGGCGCGGACCTCGGCGATGTTCTTGACGTCGCCCTTGTAGATCCAGACCTTCACACCGATGCGGCCGAAGGTCGTCTTGGCCTCGAAGAAGCCGTAGTCCACGTTCGCGCGGAGCGTGTGCAGGGGCACACGGCCCTCGCGGTAGAACTCCGAGCGGGACATCTCGGCGCCGCCGAGGCGGCCACCGCACTGGATCTTGATGCCCTTGGCGCCGGCCTTCATCGCCGACTGCATGCTCTTACGCATGGCGCGGCGGAAGGAGACGCGGGAGGAGAGCTGCTCGGCAACGGCCTGAGCAACCAGCTGAGCGTCGGTCTCGGGGTTCTTGACCTCGAGGATGTTCAGCTGGACCTGCTTGCCCGTGAGCTTCTCGAGGTCACCGCGGATGCGGTCGGCCTCGGCGCCACGGCGGCCGATGACGATGCCCGGACGAGCGGTGTGGATGTCCACACGCACGCGGTCACGGGTGCGCTCGATCTCCACCTTCGAGATACCGGCGCGCTCCATGCCGGACGTCATCATCCGACGGATGGCGACGTCTTCCTTGACGTAGTCCTTGTACAGCTTGTCGGCGTACCACCGGGACTTGAAGTCCGTGGTGACACCGAGCCGGAACCCATGCGGGTTAACCTTCTGGCCCATTACCGGGTTCCTTCCTTGCTGGCGACGACCACGGTGATGTGGCTGGTCCGCTTGCGGATCCGGTAGGCACGGCCCTGGGCACGCGGACGGAACCGCTTCAGGGTCGGGCCCTCGTCGACGTACGCCTCACTGATGAACAGCGAGGTGGCGTCCGGGTGGTCGTAGTTGTGCGCGGCGTTGGCAATGGCGCTGTCGAGCACCTTGCCGACCGGCACGGAGGCTGCCTGCGGAGCGAATCGCAGAACAGCCTGGGCCTCCGTGGCGTCCATGCCACGGATGAGGTCCACCACGCGGCGGGCCTTCATGGGCGTGACGCGGATGTACCGCGCCTGGGCCCTGGCTTCCATGGTTGTCCCTTCAGTTTCTTACGTGTCTGAATGCGATCCGCTACTAGCGGCGCTTCGACTTCCGGTCGTCCTTGACGTGGCCCCGGAAGGTGCGCGTCGGCGAGAACTCGCCGAGCTTGTGGCCGACCATCGACTCGGTGACGAACACCGGGATGTGGGTCTTGCCGTTGTGCACCGCGAGCGTGTGGCCGAGCATGGCCGGCACGATCATGGAGCGACGGGACCAGGTCTTGATGACGTTCTTGGTGCCGGCTTCGTTCTGGGCTTCCACCTTCTTGAACAGGTGGTCGTCGACGAAGGGCCCCTTCTTGAGACTGCGCGGCATCTAAACCCGCTCCTAGCGCTTCTTGTTCGTCTTGCGGCGGCGGACGATGTACTTGTTGCTCGCCTTCTTGGGAGCACGAGTACGACCCTCCTTCTGACCCCACGGGGAGACCGGGTGGCGACCACCGGAGGTCTTGCCCTCACCACCACCGTGCGGGTGGTCAACCGGGTTCATCGCCACACCGCGAACGGTCGGGCGAACGCCCAGCCAGCGCTTACGGCCGGCCTTACCCCAGTTGATGTTGCTCTGCTCGGCGTTGCCGACCTCGCCGACCGTGGCGCGGCAGCGCTGGTCGACCAGGCGGATCTCACCGGAGGGCATGCGGAGGTGGGCCATCGAGCCCTCCTTCGCGAGCAGCTGCACGGAGGCACCGGCGGAGCGGGCGAACTTGGCGCCGCCACCGGGACGGAGCTCGATCGCGTGGATCGTGGTACCGACCGGGATGTTGCGCAGCGCCAGGTTGTTGCCCGGCTTGATGTCGGCCCCGGGACCGTTCTCGACGCGGTCACCCTGCTGCAGGTTGCGCGGGGCGAGGATGTAGCGCTTCTCGCCGTCGGCGTAGTGCAGCAGCGCGATGCGCGCGGTGCGGTTGGGGTCGTACTCGATGTGCGCGACCTTCGCCGGCACGCCGTCCTTGTCGTGACGACGGAAGTCGATCACGCGGTAGGCGCGCTTGTGGCCACCACCCTGGTGGCGGACGGTCACACGACCGGAGTTGTTACGGCCACCCTTGCTGTGCAGGGGGCGGACCAACGACTTCTCCGGCGTGGACCGCGTGACCTCGACGAAGTCGGCGACGCTGGAGCCACGGCGGCCCGGCGTAGTCGGCTTGTACTTGCGGATTCCCATTTCTCAGTCCTCGTCCGATATCGGACGATCCGGACCGCCCTTAGGCGGTCGGACCGCCGAAGATGTCGATACGGTCGCCCTCAGCGAGGGTCACGATCGCGCGCTTGGTCCCGGCACGCTGGCCGAAGCCGGTGCGGGTCCGCTTGCGCTTGCCCTGGCGGTTGATCGTGTTGACCCCGGTGACCTTGACCTCGAAGACCGTCTCGACGGCCTGCTTGATCTGGGTCTTGTTGGAGCCCGGGGCGACGATGAACGTGTACTTGTTCTCGTCGAGGAGCGCGTAGCTCTTCTCGGACACGACCGGCTTGATCAGGACGTCACGGAGGTCCGTGAAGGCCTTGCTCGCCGGCGTGACGACGGTGTTCTTGCCCTCGGTGGCGTGGCGACGCGCCTTCTTGACGCGCGCTTCCTTGGCCTTCTTCGCGGCCTTCGAGGCAATGGCGGGGTGACGGATAGCCATCAGGCCTCGCTCCCTTCGGTGTCATTGGCCTTCGGGCCGGACACGAAGGACTCGAGAGCGGCCTGGGTGAAGACCACGTCGTCCGAGACGAGAACGTCGTACGTGTTCAGCTGGCCCGGCTCCAGGATGTGGACCTGGGGCAGGTTGCGGGCGGACAGCCACGCGGCCTCGTCGGCGCGCTCGACGACCAGGAGCAGGTTCTTGCGCTCCGAGATCTTGCCGAACAGGCTCTTGGCGGCCTTCGTGGACGGGTTCTCGCCCTCGATGACGCCGGAGACGACGTGGATGCGGTTGTTGCGGGCCCGGTCGGTGAGGGCGTGGCGCAGGGCCGCGGCCTTCATCTTCTTCGGGGTCCGCTGCGAGTAGTCACGCGGCACGGGACCGTGCACGACGCCACCACCGGCGAACTGCGGCGCGCGGGTCGAACCCTGACGGGCGCGACCGGTGCCCTTCTGGCGGTAAGGCTTCTTGCCACCACCACGGACCTCGCCACGGGTCTTGGTCTTGTGCGTGCCCTGGCGGGCAGCGGCCAGCTGCGCGACGACGACCTGGTGAAGCAGCGGAACGCTGATCTTCTCTACGTCGAAGATCTCCGCAGGGAGCTCGACGGTACCGGCCTTGTCGCCCGCCGGCGAAAGGATGTCAACAGTGCTCATCGGTTACCTCAGGCCCCCTTGGCCGCGGTGCGGACCAGGACGAGGCCGCCGTTCGGACCGGGAACCGCGCCCTTGATGAGCAGCAGACCCTTCTCCGCGTCAACGGCGTGGACGGTCAGGTTCTGGGTGGTGACCCGCTCGTTGCCCATGCGACCCGCCATGCGGAGGCCCTTGAACACGCGGCCCGGGGTGGCGCAGCCACCGATGGAACCGGGCGAGCGGTGCTTGCGCTGGGTGCCGTGACCGGCGCCGAGGCCCTTGAAGTTGTGGCGCTTCATGACACCGGCGAAGCCCTTGCCCTTGCTCTTGCCGGTGACGTCGACCTTCACGCCGGCCTCGAACACCTCGGCGGTGACTTCCTGGCCCAGCGTGTACTCGGAGGCGTCCGCGGTGCGGATCTCGACGAGGTGACGACGGGGGGTGACGTCGGCCTTGGCGAAGTGGCCCTTGAGGGGCTTGTTCACCTTGCGCGGGTCGATCTCGCCGAAGGCGATCTGGACCGACTCGTAGCCGTCGACGTCGTTCGTACGGACCTGGGTCACGACGTTGGGGCCGGCCTTGACGACGGTGACCGGAACAACACGGTTGTTCTCGTCCCACACCTGCGTCATGCCGAGCTTCTCGCCCAGGATGCCCTTGATCTGCTTAGCCATCTTTCAGATCACCGGCCTCAGAGCTTGATCTCGATGTCGACACCGGCCGGGAGGTCGAGTCGCATCAGAGAGTCAACGGTCTTGGGGGTCGGGTCGAGGATGTCGATCAGGCGCTTGTGCGTGCGCATCTCGAAGTGCTCGCGCGAGTCCTTGTACTTGTGCGGCGACTTGATGACGCAGTACACGTTCTTCTCAGTGGGCAGCGGCACCGGGCCCGCGACCGACGCACCAGTGCGCGTCACCGTCTCGACGATCTTCTTCGCCGAGGAGTCGATGACCTCGTGGTCGTAGGCCTTGAGCCGGATGCGGATCTTCTGTCCCGCCATGGCTACTCAGTAGTCCTGTCTCTCTTACGCTCTGGAACCCGGTGTCCAAAGTCCCTCTTCTCCGACCCACGCGGTCGGGCGTGTCGCGCTCTCGCTGACACAGATGCCCCTTGTTCGAACATCCCTTGCCGGGGAGCACGGCCCTTCCGGAACCGCAAGCCGGGGGCGAGGAGGCCCACCGGGTGCCTGGCCGGCGCCGCACTGACACTTCCCGAAAGATTCCCGTACGTCCGCCCCAGCGCTGCCTTACGGCAGTTAGGGCGACGAGTACTGTGGGACTCGCTTCCGGTCCTCCCGGCGGGAGGCGCGCAGCATCAACACTCGACCGAGCAACTCGGACAGTCTGCCATATGGGGCAGGGGGCTGGCCAATCGAGCCGGAGAGAATACCCCGAGGGTGACGTAGGTCAAACCCGGGCGGCCGCGCCCTCGGATCGACCCGGTCCCCGCCGCCTGATCGGAGCCGATGCGTCCGCACTGCCGTCCGCCAGCGCCCGGATCACCCCGTGGTCCGGGGACAGCCGACAGGCGGGGTCCGTACGGGCGGCGTCGCCGGTGAGCGCGTACGCCTGGCAGCGGCAGCCGCCGAAGTCCTCGTCGCGGCGGGAACAGCTGCGGCAGGGGTCGGCCATCCAGTCGGTGCCGCGGTAGCGGGTGAACGCCTTGGAGTGGTCCCAGATCCAGTCTGCGCGGGGGCGGTGGTGTGATCCCAGGTGACCTTCGGGTTGGTCATGCCCTTGTCGTCGCAGTGGCCCTCGCAGTGCGGCCAGCCGTAGTTGCGGCCCGGCTCGATCAGGTTGAGTTCGTCCGTCGTTTCCTGGCCGATCTCCACCGACCACAGCCGACCCTTGCGATCCCAGGCCAGGCCCTGCGGATTGCGGTGGCCGTAGCTGTAGCTGTGGTTGCCGAACGGGTTGCCGGGAGCCGGGGCGCCGGACTTGGTGATCCGCAGGATCTTGCCGTTGATCGAGTTCTTGTCCTGCGCGAGCTGGGCCTGCGTGGCCTCACCGGTCGTGACGTAGAGGTACCCGTCGGGCCCGAAGGCGATCTTGCCGCCGTGGTGGTTCGAGCCCCGCCGGAGCCCGCCGAGCACCACGGTGTAGCCGCTGAGCGACTTGCCGTCGTAGTGCATCCGCACGACCCGGGCCTCGGTCGCGGTGGTGTGCATGAAGAACACGCGCTTGTCCTTCGCGCCGTCCCACGTCGGAGACAGCGCGACCCCCAGCAGCCCGCCCTTGGCTCGGTTGGTTGGACCAGCCCGTGGACAACGCGGTGACGCCGGCGGCGGCGCGCGGGGCGCGATCCGTGGCCACGGCGGTGGGGGACGGTACGGGGCCTGCCGATGCCGGCTGCGCCAGGCCTGCCGCCAGCAGGGCGGCCGCGGCGGTGAGCGAGGGTCGGCTGGGACCCCGCCGCCCTGCACAGCAATCTTTACGAGGCGTGAGCGGGCTGCCACTCGTGGTGAGCCGCCCGCGAGGGTGAGGTTCTCATGGTGCGGAATGGGATGTGACGATACGTCAGACGGGGCCGACGGGCCGCCTCGGCAGACCCGTCAGCCACACCAGCACCAGGCCACCGGCCCGGCGTCAGCCCTCTGTACTTCTCGGACCCGGTCCCGCGAGCTGTCCCGAGGCAGGCTCGGAAGGGCTCCGCTGGGCGAGGAGCTGGAGCGCGTCCCGTAGCAGCGTGCTCGAGGTGTGCACGGTGTAGGGGAAGTAGACGACCTTCACCCCCACCCTCGCGAATTCGGTTTCGAGAGCCGTCCAGACCTCCGTGCCGAGCCAGTCGTCACCTTTGAAGATGACGTCGAAGCCGACTTCCTTCCAGATCCCGATCTTGTCGTCCACGGTCGCGACGAACGTCTCGTCCACATAGCGCACACTCTGAACGATCTGCAGCCGCTCGGAGAGCGGGACGACGGGCGGCCTGCCCTTCAGGCGCACCACGAGGTCGTCCGAGCAGACACCGGCGATGAGCCGGTCGCAGTGCCCGCGCGCCCGGCGCAGGATGTTCAGATGGCCCACATGGAAGAGGTCGAAGACCCCTGGCGCGTAGCCGAGACGTTCTCCCATCAACGCTGTTCCTTCGGACGCCCGTCGGCGACCGCTGCGACTACGAGCGCTTTCGACCTGGGCGAGGTGTTCTCGCCGTCGCTGACGGCGATCCGGTAGCGATGGCGCGAGCCGGGGGCGACGGAATCCGTGTACGTCATCGTGGGCCGGTTCCACTCCGCGGACCGCTGCGTCGGCGAGGCCACGAGCTTGCCGTCGCGGTAGACCAGGTACTTCAGCTCCGCGTCGTCCCGGTCCCATGCGGCCCGCCAGCTGAGCGTGACCTTGCCGGCGGCCGAGGCCGAGGCCTGGAGCTGGGGCGGCTCTTCCGGGGCTCCCCGGTCGGGCCCGGGCGAGAAGCGGACCAGGCTCTGCTGCCCCCTGCCGTTGACCGTGGTGAACTCGCCGCCCGCCCAGAGGACTTCACCGGCCATCTTCAGCGCACGAGGGCCGTTGCCCTCGCCGGTGCCGCCGTCCGTGTCGGGGAACCAGTGCAGGATGTGCCGGTTGCGGACCGACTGGGCCAGGAAGTGCTGGCGCTGGTTGTACTCGGGGAAACCGCCCGGTGTGTCCCTGCAGTTGTGGGCGTGGGACCCGCTGTAGAGAACACCGTTGTGCACGGCGACGGCTTGGGTGGCACCCAGGCAGGTGTCCTTCCAGACCATCTCGCCGTTGCCGAGGCGGCCGGCGATGCGGCCGTCGAAGATGCCCGTTCCCTTGCCCTCGGCCGCCAGATAGAAGTTGGTTGCGTCGCGTACCAGCGCCTTTACCTTCGATCGCACGGGCAGCCAGCTCGGGTACGAGGTCACCGTCGTGCCTGTGGCGGGGCGCAGGGCGACGAGCTTGAACTCGAACTCGTCGTTGACCTCGAGGAAGTCGCCGCCGACGATGAGCTTGCCGAACTCGGGCGCGGCGAGGATGGCCCGCACGGGGGCGTCGATCTCCGCCTTGAACGGCAGCAGCGAACCGCTGGGGGTGAACGCCGCGATGCGCTGCCTCTTCTGACCGTTGACGATCGTGAAGTCGCCGCCCAGATAGACCGCGGCGTCCGTGACCTCGATCGCCCGCACGAACGACGACATGTGCGGACGGAAGTCCTTGCGCAGCGAGCAGTCGGCCGTGTTGAGCGCGACCGCACTGGACGCATCGGCCTTGCCGACCTTGCCGAACGAGCCGCCGACGTACAGCACCTCACCGTCCGGCGACGCCTTCAGCGCCCGTACGGTGTCACCCGCGCCGGAGAAGGACTTGGCGCACGGCAGCAGCTTGCCGGTGGCGGCGTCGAACGCGGCGAAGTTCTTGCGTGCGACCTCCCTCTGGCCGGGCTTCGCGCCCGGCGGACGGACCTTGCCGAAGGTTCCGCCGACGTACACGACACCGTCTGCGTACTCGATCGACCAGACGATGCCGTCGGTCTGCCAGGTCGCCAAACGGTCGGCGGTCAGGGTCTTTTCGTCGCCGTCGGCTGCCGAGCTCGAAGCGGTGATGAGCGACGCAGCCGCGAGGAGGGCCACAGCCGAAGCCGTGGTGGCCCCCCTCTTCGTGCTTTTTCTCAGGCGCATGGAACATCCCTGGTTGCAGCAAGTACGGGTGGGAGAAGGGGAGGAGCAGGGGCGGTCTCGGCTCTGAGACGGCCTCAAGTGGCGCGTTCGCGCAGCACACCGACGAGTTCACGCACCCCCAGGGGGGCGCTAAATCGCCACAAACTTATACCGAATACGCAAAATCCCATGGTGATTGCGACGGCAAGTCCGATGGCCGTGTCACCTGCCAGGAGCCTGGCGGGAAGGACCAGCGGCACCGTGAGACACAGGCCGGCGGCGGTCGCCAGGAGATATCCGTGGTCGATGATCGTGAAGCCCGGATGCCGCCGCACCAGCGCGGCGGAGACCAGGTTCTCGACGACGGTCGCCGCTGCCCACGACAGGGCGGCTCCGAGGACGCCCAGGCGGGGTACGGCGAGCAGGCCGACCGTCAGCTGCACCGTGAACGCGACACCGGTGACCGCCAGATGCCACGAGCTCTTGCCTGCCATGAGCAGCACCGTCTGGGCGTTTCCCACCCCCACGTTGACCGCCGAGGCGATACAGAGCACCACCAGCGCGGCCGCCCCCTGCTCGAACTCCGGCCCGAACAAGGACAGGACGGTGCCCGGGAAGCAGGTGAGCAGGACGAGCAGCGGCCAGGAGAACAGCACGATCCAGCGCGTCGAGACCCGGTACAGATGGCGGGCCTGTGGGATGTCGCCCACGGCGAGGAGCCGGCTGATCTCCGGAGCGACGGCCAGCCGGATGGCGAGCTGGAGCAGCGTGGCCGCGATGACGACCCGGCCGACGGCGGTGTAGATGCCCGCCTCTTCGCTCGTCGCCAGGCAGGACAGCAGGACGACGCCCACCCAGACCGCGCTGATGTCGAAGACGGAAGAGATCGCCCGGGGCCCGGCGAATGCCCAGAATCCGTGCCGTGTGGCGGCCGCGTCGGGTGCGGGGGGACGCCCGGGGCTCGTACGGCGGCACCGGCGCAGCGCGTGCCAGGCGACGACGACGCCGGCCAGGGAGGGAATGAGCCAGGCGGCGGCCAGACTCAGCACACCCGGGGCCAGCAGGGCGACCGGTACGGCGATCAGCACGCGCAGGACCGGTTTGCCGATCTGCTCGACCCCGACCAGCGGAATCACCGTGCCGTAGCCCTGGGTCGCGCCGAGCAGAACCAGGGTGACCGTGGCCAGAGGGAGAAACAGGGCGAAGAGCCGGACCAGAGTGACCGCGTCCTGTGGAGCCAGGTTCGGCAGCAGCGAGGTGGCCATCGAGGGAGACAGGAACAGCAGGGCGGCGGCCCCGGTGCTCACCGCGGCTCCCGGTACGACCGCGGTGCGCAGAAGCGCGCCCACCTGCCGGCCGCCGCCTGTGGCCACGTCACGGGAGACGAAGCGCACCAGCCCGGTGTCGGCACCGAGCTTGCAGGTGTTGCTGAGGATGGTGAAGACGGCAACGCCGGTGAACACCGCTCCCGACCCATGCGCCCCCAGGGCACGAGTGACCAGGGTGACGAGGGCGTAGCCGAAGACAGCGCTGACCGCTGCCCCCAGAAAGCCCCACCACCCGCCCCGCGCGGTGGCGGCGACCCCGCTCCGGGCGGCCTTCCCACCGGCGGCGGGAAGGGCCGTTCCGGAGGCGCTCATCCTTTGGAGGCGGTGAGCGTGTCGTCCTGGGCGGACGAGCCCTGCGGCTGGGAGATCAGCTCTTCCTGCGGGTGGCCGCCGGCCTGGTGCGCAGCGCCGGACAGACCCTCGGCACGGGTGGCCGGCATCGCGGACGAGCCCGGCTCCCCCGGCCCGCGGCTGCCGTCCAGGGCACCGCGGAGCAGGCTCCGCCGAGTACCCGGGCAGAGCACCGCGCCCACGATGTGTCCACCCGAGCAGCTGATCAGCTCGCGAACCTGCCTGAGGTCGTCACGTGTGGTGTGCTCCAGGCCGCCCACGATGAGGACGCCGTCCGCGCGTTGGGCGACCGCGAGACCGTCGGCGTGTTCCAGCAGAGGCCGCGTGACGACCACCGAGGACCTTCCGGCAGCGGCACACGACAGAGCACGCACCACCATGGGGGACATCGGGATGTCGCCGGTGGACGCACCCCGTCTGTCGGGGCAGAGCGTGATGCGCCCCGCCGTGCCCGCGTCGACGACGACCCGGCCGTCCAAGGGGCGCAGCGGTTCGGCGTCGTCACCCAAGTCCTCGCTCAGCAGCGGCAGTCGTGCCGCGAGGCCGGGTGTGCTCGCGGTGGCGTCCACCAGCAGTACGTCCTCACCGGACTCGGCGAACACGGCGGCGAGGTTGATGGCGGCCGCCTCGGCCTCGCGGTCGTGCTTCGGGGCCACGACCAGCAGCGTGCCGCCGGCCGTACGGGCATCGCCCTGCCGGAGGTGGAAGGCGACCGTGCGGTACACCTCCGCGCGACTGCTGGCGACCCGGCCGACCTCCAGCAGTTCGCCGTCCTTCCCGGTGCCCGGGAGGATGGCCAGCACCGGGGCGCCCAGTGCGCCTTGGGCCTCGCCGACCGAGCGGACCCGCGGTTCGAAGGCGCACCGCAGCCAGGCGAGCAGGACGGCCAGCACCAGTCCGCCCATCAGGCCGAGGCCGATGAGCGCCACCGGCCCCGGCCCCGCGGGCTGCTCCGGCGGCTCGGCCTTGCGTACGACGTCGCCTCCGGTGGTGTCGCGGGACTCGAAGTCGGAGATCCGCTTCTGCAGCACGTTGATCTGGTCCCGCAGAGCCGCGCTGCCGGGCTTGCCGGCTTCCGCGTTGCTCTTTCTGGTCAGCGGGGCGAGCTGCTTCTTCAGCGCGCTCGCCATCCGCCGCACCGTGGCGTCGGTCCGCTCCTTGCGGTCGGCGAGATAGGCGTCGAGGAACGCGTTGGTGATCCGGGCCGCCCGCTTCGGCGTGCCGGCCGTGTACTCGAACCGGAGAATCTGGGTGTGCGGCGGATTGCTGACCCGCAGCTCCTCCAGCAGCGTGTCGGCGTGGGAGGGTTCACGCAACGCCTTTGCCGCACGGGCCGCGACGGAGGCACTGAGCGCGATCTGCTGCTCGGTGCCCATGCTCACCTGGTTGTCGACGGACACGCCGAAGGTGCTGAACGGGTCCACCGTCGAACGGACGAGGACCTCACCGGTGGAGGTGTAGCTGCCCGCGCGGAGCAGCACCAGCAGCAGTCCCCCGAGCAGCCCGAGGACGATACCCAGCGCGATGGTCACGCGGTACTTCAGCAGCTGGCGCAGCTGGTCGCGGAGCTGGTCCGGTTCGCCGTACCGGTCATCGAAGCTGGTGGAGCTGGTCACGGATGCCTCCTGTTCCAGGGATGGATGCGTGGCTGGCGGTCGCGGGCGGCAGCGCCGGTGAAGGGAACCGGGATGGCCGGGCGGCGGGGCGGGTGATGAACAGCGGGACGACCAGGAGCAGCAGCATCGGCCCCACGATGGCCAGGAGGCTGCCGCGCAGGAAGATCATCTGGTAGAAGGCGAAGGCCGGGACCAGCAGAAACGCCAGCGTCGTCCGCCTGTCCCGGAGCCGTTCCCGGATGTCGTCCATACGGCGCCCGGCCGCACCCAGCAGGCAGAAGACGGCCGCCACCGAGGGAAAACCGGCCCACATGTAGCTCTCGATCCACAGCGGTGCCGAGAGGTTCCAGAAGTCGTAGCCCGCATGCTGGGCGAGCGTGATGCCGACGGCCTGCGGCTTTTCCGGCCACACGGAGCGCGGCACCATGAACACGACGGGACCGAGCGCGTCCGACGGCGAGAAGCCGTGCTCCTTCACATGGTCGACACCCGTCTGCATCTGCTGGAAGGAGTCGTAGTCCATGTTCGAGGTGAGCTGCTCCGTCAGGCTCACCACCTGGACGGCTTCACGTTCGCTGTAGCGGAAGTAGTCGCTGTACGGGAAGACGAGCAGCACCACCGCCGTGAGCGCCGCGGCGGTGATGCGGAAGGCCCGTGGGCGGTTGAACCGGCTCCAGGAGAACAGCAGGACCAGAAGGACGGTGCCGGCCCAGAAGCGCGGCCTGCTGATCGGGTTGTTGACGACCACGTTGAGCCCGAGCAGCAGCGGGAGCAGCAGCCGGCGGGCGCCGCGCAACCACCGGTCGCCCGTCGTGCGGCGGGGCAGGTGGATCAGGCCCACCAAGGCCCAGAAGGCGGGGACGGCGAGGATCCAGGTGCGCAGCGTCCGCTCCGAATCCGTCGCGGACTGCGACTGCCACAGGGCCTGCCTGCTGGTGAAGAAGGCGCCCCACCCTCCCAGCTGGGGAATGAGCACGACCGCGAGCACGAGGGACAGGCCGCTCAGGACGAGCACGGGCAACGGCGCGAGCCTGCGGGAGAGCACCGGTCCGAGAACGACCGAGCGATTCTCTGCCCGCCTGGCGGCCAGGAGCGCTCCGGCGCTGTAGGCGAGGAGCCCGACTTCGGTCAGGACGGTGACGGTGAAGGCGTTGGCCTCGTCGGTCCGGTAGCCGAGGGGGTAGGTGTCGGTGGCGAGCATGGCCAGCGGCGCCAGCCCGAGCCATACATAGGAGAAGAGCCAGAAACCGAACGCGACGAGCCGTACTGACGTATCGGTGAGCACCCACGTGAGCGCGCCACCGGTATGCGCCACGACGACACACTGCACGACGAGTGCGGCGCCGACGTGGCCGTCGGAGGTCTGCAGGACCAGCCCCGGCAGCAAGCCGATGAGTACAGCGGCCCAGGCACAGACCGCGGCCATGCAACGTTCTTGACTGCCCTGCACCTGCACCCCTCTCACGTGAATCTACTTGTATCTCACATGCGATACATATCGGGTGAATCCACGAGCGTTTTGCTTGAGGGCTGCCGCTTCGGCCGACAAACCATGAAGTACTGCGAGCTCAACCACCAGGGCAGGTTCGGCACCGGGCTCATATGCACGGCATCGAGAGAGAACCGCTCCCTCACGACTTCCCGCAGTTCACGAAAATCAAAGCCCTTGTGTGTGGTGCGCGGATTCTGCGGTCGACTCACATGCATTCCGACCAGTGCCTTCAGCACTTCCGTAGGCGTGTACTCCGACTTGAGCGAGCGGCTGCGAATCATCCAGTTCGACACCTTCGGCACGATGGCCAGGCCGCACATGATCGGTACGGAGATCACGAGCGCGCCGTTCGGCTTGAGAATGCGCACCGCGTCTTCGAGCAGATCATCGAGTTCTTTGGCGTAAAGATGCTCGCAGACCTCGAACGCGGTCAGCACATCCACGCTCTGCGCCGCGATGCTTTCCATCGATTCCGCGTACTTCACTTCGGAATACGCCGGTTCCATGTACCGGTCGTATCCGACGAGCGTGACGTCGGGGCGCGCCTCGCCGAGCGTGTGCAGAAAGAGTCCCGGCCCTGCGCCGAAATCGACGACGGTTCCGTTCTTCGCGCATACCCCGGTGACAAGGTCGACCGCCACCGTCATACGAGTACGGTGAGCGAAACGCGCCAGCGGATTGCCGGACTTGACCGTTTGTTCTTCGTAGGAAATTTCGCGCATCGAGAGCTCCCGATGTTGGTTGATGAGAAGACATGCCATGCCGAAAAGGCTCAGCCGGTGTGGGAGCGGCTTACGGTCCTCAGGATGTCCTCGAATTGCGAGGCGCAGCCCTCCAGGGCGAACTCGCGCTCGGCCAGCGCCCGGCTCTCCTTGCCCAGGGACTCCGCACGCGCCGGGTCGTTCAGGACCTCGCGGACCCACGTGGCCGCGTCCGCCAGCGAGGACTCTTCCGGGGCGAACACCACCGAGCCGGCCTTGCGGAGCAGGTGCGCCGCCAGGTTGTCCGCCGGCATCAGGCCCAGCACCGGGCGTCCGGCGCACAGATAGGACAGCGTCTTGGAGGGCACCGAGAACTCCCCGGCGTCCGCCGCCAGCAGCACGACCAGCACATCACCCGTGCCCAGCACCTCGGGCAGCCGCTCGTACGGCTGGAAGGGCAACAGGGTCAGATCGACGCCTCGGGCGGCCGCGGCCTCCTTGATGACCGGGACGGCCGGGCCGTCGTTGACGACGACGAGGCGGACCCGTTCGCCCTGCTCACGCAGCGTCTCGACCAGGCGCACCAGCAGGGCGGGGTTGTGCTTGAGGCCGATCGTGCCCGAGTACAGCACGGTCCTGACGCCGGTGAGGCCGTGCTCCTGCGACCACGCGTTGGTGCGGGCCACGGGGAGGATCTCGTCCAGCGGCGCCCAGTTGGGAATGACGGTGACCTTGTGGGCCGTGCCCCACTCCCGGTGGACCCGCACGAAGGAGTCGGCGATCACCACGATCGCCGAGGCGCGTCGCGCCGACCACTTCTCGCCCTGCTCGAAGACTCTGGCGGCGACGCCCATCAGCCTCGACACACCGGCGGCGGCGAAGCTCCGAAGAGCGATCGCGGTGATGTCCTGGTGCCACAACACCCAGGGGATGCGCAGCATCTTCAGCGCCGACGCGGCCACGACCAGGGTCGGGATCGGCAGATTCCCGAGCATCGCCACGTCCGGTTTCTCGCGCCGCACCTGTCGGGCCAGTTCCAGGCCCAGCCGGGTCTCCTGGAAGAGGCGGCGGACGTAGGCGCCCTTGTCCAGCACGATGTGGTCGCCGATGGTGACGAACCGCAGGCCGGCGACCGCGTTTTCGGCGAGGTTGCCCTTCCCGGAGACGTAGGCCGGGCAGGTCGAGTGAACGACGTCATGACCGCGATGCGCCAGCTCACGGCTGAGCTGTGCCTGGAACGGGTGCCCGCTGTAGTCGTGGACGAGGATCCTCATCGGCTGCTCTCCCTGCCGATTCGAGCGATCACGAGCGATCACGAGCGAGCGAGCTTGACCTGGTCGTAGACCCAGGCGTAGGTCTTCTCGAGGCCCGCGGTGAGGGGGATCGAGGGCTCCCAGCCGTGGAGTTCGCGGATCAGGCTGTTGTCGGAGTTGCGGCCGCGTACGCCCTGCGGCGCGTCCAACTGGTACTTGCGCTCGCAGCGGATGCCCGCGATCTCCTCGACGATGTCGACCAGTTGGTTGATGGTGACGAGTTCGGAAGAGCCGATGTTGACGGGGACACTGCTGGCCCCGTGCATGAGCATCTGCGTGCCGTGGAGGCAGTCGTCGATGTACATGAAGGAACGGGTCTGCCGACCGTCACCCCAGATGTCGATCCGGTGCGACCCGGAGATGGCCGCCTCGGCGATCTTGCGGCACACGGCCGCCGGGGCCTTCTCGCGGCCGCCGGTCCACGTGCCCGCGGGGCCGTACACGTTGTGGTAGCGCGCGACACGACAGGTGAACCCGTAGTCCTCCTCGAAGTGGCGGCACATGCGCTCGGAAAAGAGCTTCTCCCAGCCGTAGCCGTCTTCGGGCTGTGCCGGATACGCGTCCTCCTCCTTCAGCGCGGTGACGTTCGCGGCGGTCTGCTTGCCGGCGGCGTACACGCAGGCGGACGAGGAGTAGAAGTAGCGCTCCACATCGGCCTCGTGGGCGGCCTTGAGCATGTGTGTGCTGATCAGCACCGACATCATGCAGGCGGCCTTGTGGTTCTCGATGAACCCCATGCCGCCCATGTCGGCGGCCAGCATGTACACCTGGCCGGCGCCCCGGACGGCGTCGCGGGCGTTCTCCAGGAGCGACAGATCGGCGACGACGTTCTCGGCGTCGCGGTGCAGTTGGTGCCACTCGTACTGAGGCTTGATGTCGACGCAGCGCACCGACAGCCCCTGCGCCAGGAGGTCGGCAGCGAGATGCCCACCGATGAATCCCCCGCCTCCGGCAACAACGGCGTCCACCTGCTTGGTCATGGCAACTCCTCCAGAAACCCGGAATCAGTGGTCACTGAGACCCGCCTGGTAGGCTATGCACCAATTATCCGAATTAGGCCAATATGCCACGCCCTTGCGCCGCCCCGGGTTACCTGATGCCTCCGTCTGGACCTGTCAGAGATTTCGGTAGAGCTCTTCCAGTCGGTCTGCCACCGCGTGGATGGAGAAGGCTTCCTCCACTGCGCGCGTGCCCGCCTTCACCAGCCCATGTCGTTTGTCCTCGTCGGTGAGCAGCTCGCAGACCGCGTCGGCCATGGCCTGCGGGCTGCCGTCGGTGACGATCGCCGCTCCGCGGCGCGCGAGTTCGTCCGCCATGCCGCAGGTGTCCGTGCACACCACCGGGGTTCCGGCGGACATGGCTTCGATCACGGTCATGGGGAACGGCTCGTCCACGCTCGGCAGCACGTACACCGCCGCTTTCGCGTAGGCACGCACCGCCTCGGCGTACGACAGCGCCCCGCCGTAGGAGACGACATCCCCGAGCCGGTGGATGGCGATGAGCTGACGCACCGTCGGCAGCGAGCCCTCGTCCGGCCCGTGCAGGGTGAACCGCGCGTCGGGCAGCTTCCGGTGGACCAGGGCGGCCATCTCGACGAACGCCTCCGGGCGCTTGCGCGGATGCAGCCGCGCCATGAAGAGCACCTCCGGGGCGTGCGGCCGACGCTCCACCGCCGCGTCGCGCTCGGGCCGCACCCCGTTGGGCAACGTCAGCAGCGGCGGCCCCTGCGGTCCGATGACCTCGGACACGGCCCGCCGCTCCCGCTCGGTGAGCACCAGACAACCGCGCGCCCGGCGCAGGAGAGGTACGTACAGGCTGTCGAAGAGCTTGGCCACAAGCCTGTGGCGTGGCTCCACCATTCCGTGCGTCTGCGTGAAGAACCTCTTTCCCCGCAGCGTCGCCACGGCCAGCGCGGCGAGGGAGACGAGGTCGCGCCCCGCGTGGATGTGCACCACATCGGCCCTGCCCATGGAACGCCACATGTCCCTGACGAGCAGCGGGTGCATGATCCCGGTGAAGCGGCCAGGAAGCAGGGCGCGCGCCGGGCGCGTTCGCAGCGGAACCGAGCCGATGCGTGCCGGTGCCTCGGCTCTGCCTCGCCACAAGGACAGCAGCGTGACCTCATGGCCGCGCGCGGCGCACTCCTCCAGTTGTCCCGTCGCCACGCTCGTGGGACCGCCGTACGCTCCGTCCTCGCTGACGAGCGTCACCACATGAACGAGCCTCATCCCACGCCCCTCGCCGTGACGACCTCGGCCGGTGCGATGTCGCGGTGGGCGATCGCCGCGGCACCCACCACAGCGCCACGACCGACGGTGACCCCTCGCAACACGACGGCCCGCGCCGCCACCCAGGCTCCGGGCTCCAGGCGGATGGGCCCGTTGTCGAACTCGAAGGTGGGGCTGAGGCGCTGGTGGCTGCCGGTGCACAGCAACGCCCCCTGGGAGACACAGACATTGCTGCCGATGCTGATCCGCTCGAGGTTCAGCAACCAGGCGTCCTCGCCGATCCATACGTCGTCACCGATGTCCAGCCGCCACGGCCAGTGCACGCGCACCCGCTGGCGGATCAGCACCCGTTGCCCGATCCGCGCGCCGAAGGCCCGCAGCAGAACGGGCCGCCAGCGGGCCGGGAACCACCACTTCACGAAGACGAGGTTGAGAACCGCGAACCAGGCTGCCTGAACGAGCAGGGGGCGCCCCTTGTCGTAGCCGGCTCCGGTGAAGCCTCGCAGGGAGCGTTCCACGGCGGTCGGCACGGCGGTGTCTGCCATGGGTCGACCCTTCTTTGTGAGGGGAATGAACCGGGTCAGGAGAGTTCCCGGAACCACTTGGCGAAGAATGCGGGCACGAGCATCAGGTGGGCCGCGAGCAGGGCGACATACAGCGTGAAGAAGAGCTTCTGATTTCCCAGGAACAAGAAGATCAGGCAGAGCAGGCCGTAATCCACGGGCAGCAGCGCCATACCGCGAGCAGCGGAGGCCGGGCGCACCGGGCCGACGTGCGCATCGTCCCCTCGCCGTCTCAGCTGTTCCGTCAGGATCCCTCCGAAGAACAGCAGGACAGCGGCGAACTGGAAGGTGATCGGGGTGAGCAGCAGGACGGGACGCGGGAGGTCGAAGAACCGGTAGAACGAAATCAGAACCGCCGCATGGACGCTCAGGATCTTCGCGCAGTCCACCACATGGTCCATCCACGCCCCGGCAGGGCTGGCCGACCCGTGCAGCCGGGCCAGTTGACCGTCCGCGGAATCAAGCGCGAACCCGACGAGCAAGGCGAACGCGACCCATGGTGCGAGCGCGTGTGAGGGGGGGTAAAGGGCGATCGCGGCAATGGCCGGAAAGGTGACCAGGCCGCTTGCGGCGGTCACGTGGTTGGGCGAAAGCCCGATACGGTGAGCCGCGGCCGCGAGCAGCCTTCCGGCCGGCCGATTGACGAATCGTGAGTAGCCGGGGACCCCGCGGGCGGGCTTCTGCGCCTTCGAGAGCTGCTTCAGTGTGCTGGGGAAGTCCACTCTCTCAACCTCATGCCTGAGCAGGCGCAACGATCACCGCTTGCCACATCCTCAATGGCGTCCGTGCGCGAGGATTCCGAAATCACCTGGAGCGACGCGGTCGACCAGCTGGGTGAGGCGAGCCCTTCGCGTAATCGTGTCCCATGCATCTCGCCTATGGATGACTGCCTCGCCATGATCGCCATGTCACGAACGTAAGCGCTCGGGCGCGCCACACCCGATGAGACAAGCGGACTTATCGTGAGATCCACCCGATTGGCCTCGGCTGTGAGCGCGCCCGCGACCGCCGCCCGTTCTGATTGATGGACTATGCCATCGCTGAGTCGAAATTGAATTCCTGAAGGAAAAAGAGCGGGATTCCGACACGAGGACAGACGGCATGCACGCTGGGCAGACGGCACACGATCTCGGCGTCAGCCGCACGACGGACGACCTCGCATCAGCGCCTCGACGGGCAGCCGAAAAGACAGACCGGCCCCTTTCCTACGGCCTGTTCTGCGCGGTCCTTCTCATGCACTCCGCCCTCGCTCTGTTCATCGGGGCGAACGGCTGGGACGACGGATCCATCACCCTTGCGTTTGCACGCACCTTCGCCGAGTCCGGCCAGATTGCGCTGACACCGCTCTCCGAGACGGTCGAGGGATTTTCGAGCCCCTTCTGGTTCTTGCTGATGGCGGGGACCTACCGCTGGCTGCCATTGGAATTCGACGGCATGATCCTGGCCAGCCAGCTGTGGTCCGGCCTCTTCGCAGCCCTCGGTGCCGCCCTGCTGTACATCATGCTGCGACAGTACGGTCGCCTCCAGGCCTGGATCGTCAGCCTGGTGCTCTTCGGGTACGGGCCGTTCCTCAACGAGACCATCAATGGAATGGAGATGACGTCGCTGTCGGCGGCGGCGCTCGCGATCGTATGGCTGCTGCGCAGCGGCCACCGACATGCGTGGATCGGGCTGATGCTGCTGGCTGCCACAGCCCCGTGGATCCGGGCGGAAGCCGTCGGCTACGTCATCGCCGGCGCTGTGGTGCTGGCGCTCTGCTCCAAGGAGTACCGCTCGGCGGTGGCCCTGGCTGCGGGGGCCGTTCTCTCCTTCACGGTGCTCACAGCAGTTCGCCTGGCGCTGTTCGGCTCGCTGCTGCCGAACACGATGACGGCGAAGCGGTCCAGCCCGTACAGCGCGGACTCGCCGATCAAGCACATCCTGCAGGTGTGCGTGGCCGCGGTGGAGGTCCTCTACGTCCTGCTGCCGGCAGCCGTCATCGCCATCACGGCGTTGACCGCCATGCGCAGTGGGTGGCGGTCGGCAGGCACCGAGGCATTCGGGCGCATGCGCTCACGGAGTGTCCGCCCCGTCGCGAGCTTCAGCCTCGGCTACATCGCGGCTGTCGCGGCATTCAACTTGGGGATCGGCCGGAACTGGGGCTACATCGGACGGATGGAGCAGGCCGCGATCGCGCTGGGCGTGGTGGCGGTCGCACTGTCAAAGCCTCATGTCATGCATTTCCTGAAATCCACGCCCCGCCTCTTCGCCGTGATCGCCGCGCTGCTTCTCCTCACGGCCTGCGGCATCGAAAAGCAGTTCATCGCCGCACGGCTCCATCCCGAGACCGAGGTGGCTGTCACCCCAGCGGCATATCGCATGACCGGCGAGGCGATGGATGAGGTGCGGGTGAAGCTGGGACAGCCGGCACTGACCGTGTTGACCCCGGACGTCGGGGGCTCGAGTCTGTGCTGTACGAAATTGAAGATTCTTGACCTTGCCCTGCTGGCCAACGCTGCGCTCGCCCGGGACGGATTCGCTGCGATGCCCTCGTACTTGGCGGCCAGCAAACCCGACCTGGTGGAGACACACGGCATGTGGTCGGAGGCCTCGAAGCTGTACGACATCGCCTACTTCCGGGACAACTACACACCGATCGTCGTCCGCGGAATGTGGATGTACCTGCGTCATGACCTCCGCCTGAAGCTGGACTCACGGTGCACGCCGGGCATCCCCGAGAAGGCACGCCTGCTGCGCTACCGCGGTGCCGAGGTCGACGAGCAGTATGTGCGCTCCCTGAATCTCGATTCGGTGTGCCGGCTTTCCTGACGGGTCGATCCAGGCCACCGGGCCGAACCTTCTCAGTAGGCGCCGCGCCCGTCCAACACGGCGCGAACCGTGCGCGCCATGACCGTCATGTCCCAGGTCCACGACCAGTTGTCGACGTACCGCAGATCGAGCGAGACGGTCTCGTGCCAGGACAGGTCGGATCTGCCGCTCACCTGCCACAGTCCCGTGAGGCCGGGTTTGACACTCAGCCGGCGCATCTCCACCTGGTCGTAGCGGGCGACTTCCTCGGGCAGCGGCGGGCGGGGTCCCACCAGCGACATGTGTCCGAGGAGGACATTGGCCAACTGGGGCAGCTCGTCCAGCGAGTAGCGGCGCAGAAAGCGCCCGGCGGACGTGACCCGCGGATCCCGGCGCAGCTTGAACATATGGCCGTCGTGTTCGTTCGCCGCCGCCAGGTCACCCTTTATCCGGTCCGCGTCCACGACCATGGTCCGGAACTTCCACATGGGGAAAGGCGTCCCGTCCCGGCCGACGCGGACCTGACGGTAGATGACCGGCCCCGGCGAACTCACGCGCACGGCGAGCGCCAGCAGTGCGAACAGCGGAGCCAGCACCATGAGCAGCACGAGCGAGCCTGCCCGGTCCGTGGCGGCCTTCAGCAGCGTCGGCAGCCCACGGCGCGTCGGCGGTGAGACGTCCAGCAGGGTGAGCCCGGCGGCCGAGGCGATACGGACCCTGCGCCGGGCCACTTCGACGATGCCGGGCAGCACCATCAGCCGGCGGCCTCGGTCGTGCAGGGCCCACGACAACCGCCGAAGCCGGTCCCCGCACATGTGCCTGCCCGTGGTGACGAAGACCAGGTCGGCACCGAGCGCCTCAGCCGCCTCCGCCACGGGCACGGCATCCTCGTCCGCGGCGGTCGGCACGCCGACCCGCAGCCGGGCCGGCACGGGCAGGCCGGACAACACGTCGCCCTCGCCCAGCACACAGGCCCCGACCACCACGTACCCGTGGTCCGTACGCTCGGCGAGCTGCCCGACCACGGCGTCCACGGCCCCGGCCTCACCGACGACGAGGACACGTCGAAGCCCTCGGGCGCGGCGTCGGACGGCCAGGATGCGGCGATGGATCGCCTTGCGGCAGACCACGGTGACCGCCAACGACGGGCACAGCGCGGCAAGAACCGCTGCGGGTGGCTCGCCGAGCCCGAATACGGTCCGCAGCACGGCCAGCGCGCCGAGCAGCACCAGCCAGTCCCGCACGACCGGTCCGACCGGGGCGCCTTCGTCCCATGTCCAGGATGCGTAGCGCCTGGCGGCGAGGCCCACGAGCACCCAGACGAACGTGATGGTCACCGCCTGGTGCACGGGGTGGGCCGCACCGATCGCCGCGAAGGTCACCCCGGTCGGCAGCGCCATCCCCAAGGAGTCGGCACCGACCGCGACCGGTACGCACCACCCCTGCGCAGGGCGTTGGGGCGTGGTGGACCGGTGCGGCGTGAGGGGAATCGCCTGCCCTGACGCCGCGCTGGTGAACTGCCGCATGGTTCTCCCTCTGACCCCGGCCCTCGGCGAACACATGGGGCGCGGCTGCGTCGGAGGAGCAGCTCACGCCCTGTGTGAGGGTTATATCAACATTTTTTGAATGTATGTCCTACTTGCATGACTTGATACCGGGCGTTTCCCGTCGCGGGACGACGTGCTCACAGGCGCCGGAAACCGGCCCGCACGGGGGTGTGACGGCCTCGCCGAACGCCCGTGACGACACACCGGCGCTCGGCCTTTCCGGTGCTCCGCAACCCGGACGGCCTAGGCAGAGGAATCCCCCGGGGGTGGCGTTGATCGGATTGTGTAAATGATCAGATGCCCGGCAGCGGATGCGAATCAGCGCTCGAGCCGCCGAAGGAAGAGGCGCGACAGTCCGCGAAGGCCGGTACACCCAGAACAAGAAGGAGTACTCGTCGTGCGAGTGACTACTCGAGCAATGACCCCATCGCGGCGCCCGAGGTGGGGAGCACACCTCGTCGCCCTCGGCCTGTCGACGGCGCTGGCCGTGACCTTCGCCGCCCCCGCGTCGGCGCAGGCGGGGGACCAGCTGGACGCCGCTGTGCCGCCCGTTGAGTACACGGCGGAGGTGAACCCGGACTGCGAGGACATCAACGGGTTCACCCTGGAGGTCGACACGGACGACGAGCCCGCGGACGGAGAGGTGCTCAACTTCTCGTCCGGGGGCCAGAACGGAACGATCACCCTCGGCGTCACGGAGGGCGAGCAGGGGCAGCTTCTCTCGTTCGACTTCAGCGGCCCCTTCGCCGCCGGTGCGGTCATCGTCAAGGGCAGCAACAACGCCAACATCTACGACTACCGGCCCACGATGGCCGGCCAGATCGAGGCCGACGAAACGCTCCATGCCCCGATCAACCCCAGCGGTGGCTTCGCGGACCTCAGCCACGTCGCCTTCTGCATCCTGCCGGACGGCTCCAACACCTGACGCGTCTCCCCTGCCGGAAAGCACCGGAAAGCAAAGGGGCCCGCACGACCGAAGTCGTGCGGGCCCCTTCAGGAGCTCGCGTCGGAGCTACCAGGTCAAGTCAACAAGCTCACTTGTTGATCTTGGTGACCTGGCCGGCGCCCACGGTCCGGCCACCCTCACGGATGGCGAACTTCAGGCCCTCTTCCATGGCGACGGGCTGGATGAGCTCCACCTTCATCTCGGTGTTGTCACCCGGCATGACCATCTCGGTGCCCTCGGGGAGGGTCACCACGCCGGTCACGTCCGTCGTACGGAAGTAGAACTGCGGACGGTAGTTGTTGAAGAACGGCGTGTGGCGGCCACCCTCGTCCTTGGACAGGATGTAGGCCTGCGCCTCGAACTCGGTGTGCGGGGTGACCGAGCCCGGCTTGATGATGACCTGGCCGCGCTCGACGTCCTCGCGCTTGATGCCGCGGAGCAGCAGACCGACGTTCTCACCGGCCTGGCCCTCGTCGAGCAGCTTGCGGAACATCTCGATGCCGGTGACCGTGGTGGTGGTCTTCTCCTGCTTGATGCCCACGATGTCAACGGTCTCGTTGACCTTGAGGACACCACGCTCGATACGGCCGGTGACGACCGTACCGCGACCGGTGATCGTGAAGACGTCCTCGATCGGCATCAGGAACGGCTTGTCGACGTCACGCTCGGGCTGCGGGATGTTCTCGTCGACGGCCTTCATCAGCTCGAGGACGGTGTTGCCCCACTCCTTGTCGCCCTCAAGGGCCTTGAGCGCCGAGACCTTGACGACCGGCAGGTCGTCGCCCGGGAACTCGTACTCGGAGAGCAGCTCGCGAACCTCGAGCTCGACGAGCTCCAGGATCTCCTCGTCGTCCACCATGTCGGCCTTGTTCAGGGCGACGACGATGTACGGAACGCCGACCTGGCGGGCCAGGAGCACGTGCTCCTTGGTCTGCGGCATCGGGCCGTCGGTGGCGGCGACCACGAGGATGGCGCCGTCCATCTGGGCAGCACCGGTGATCATGTTCTTGATGTAGTCCGCGTGACCGGGGCAGTCGACGTGGGCGTAGTGACGCGTCTCGGTCTGGTACTCGACGTGCGCGATGGAGATGGTGATACCGCGCTGGCGCTCCTCGGGAGCCTTGTCGATCTGGTCGAAGGCCGAGGCCTCGTTCAGGTCCGGGTACGCGTCGTGCAGCACCTTGGTAATGGCGGCCGTAAGGGTCGTCTTACCGTGGTCGATGTGACCGATGGTGCCGATGTTGACGTGGGGCTTAGTCCGCTCGAACTTCGCCTTCGCCACGGGGTCCTCCTGTGGAGTGGTTCTGAACGCCTTGCTTCATCGGCGCCAGGTGATCTTTGCTGGAAAGCCCGGGGCCGGGGGCATTCCCCCACGAATGTGGGTGAATACCCCTGGCGGCTCCGGAGTCAAGCCTAAAGCGTGTGAACGCGGAGCGTTACTCGCCCTTGGCCTTCGCGATGATCTCCTCGGCGACGTTCCGCGGAACCTCGGCGTAGGAGTCGAACTGCATGGAGTAGCTGGCACGGCCGGACGTCTTGCTGCGCAGGTCGCCGACGTAGCCGAACATCTCCGAGAGGGGCACGAGGCCCTTCACGACGCGAGCACCCGCCCGCTCCTCCATGGCCTGGATCTGGCCACGGCGGGAGTTGATGTCGCCGATGACCTCGCCCATGTAGTCCTCGGGCGTGGTGACCTCGACGGCCATCATCGGCTCGAGCAGCACGGGGCTGGCCTTGCGCGCGGCCTCCTTGAAGGCCTGCGAACCGGCGATCTTGAACGCGAGCTCGGAGGAGTCGACCTCGTGGTAGCCACCGTCGATGAGCGTGACGCGGACGCCCGTCATCTCGTAGCCCGCGAGGATGCCGAACTGCATGGCCTCCTGCGCACCGGCGTCGACCGAAGGGATGTACTCCTTCGGGATACGACCACCGGTCACCTTGTTCACGAACTCGTACGAGGCGTCGCCGCCCTCGATCGGCTCGATCGCGATCTGCACCTTGGCGAACTGGCCGGTACCACCAGTCTGCTTCTTGTGCGTGTAGTCGACGCGCTCGACGGCCTTGCGGATCGTCTCGCGGTAGGCGACCTGCGGCTTGCCGACGTTGGCCTCGACCTTGAACTCACGGCGCATACGGTCGACCAGCACCTCGAGGTGCAGCTCGCCCATACCACCGATGATGGTCTGGCCGGTCTCCTCGTCCGAGTGGACCTGGAAGGACGGGTCCTCCTCGGCCAGGCGCTGGATCGCGACGCCCAGCTTCTCCTGGTCGCCCTTCGACTTGGGCTCGATGGCGACCTGGATGACCGGCGCCGGGAAGTCCATGGACTCCAGGATCACCGGCTGCTTGTCGTCGCTCAGCGTCTCACCGGTGGTGGTCTGCTTGAGGCCCATGACGGCGACGATGTCGCCGGCGCCCACCGACTCGATCTCCTCACGCTTGTTCGCGTGCATGCGGTAGATCTTGCCGATGCGCTCCTTCTTGCCCTTGACGGAGTTCAGCACGGCGGTGCCGGACTCCAGGCGACCGGAGTAGATCCGGACGAAGGTGAGCTTGCCGAGGTGCGGGTCGCTCATGATCTTGAACGCCAGCGCGGACAGCGGCTCGTCGTCGGACGGCTTGCGCTTGACGACGACCTCGGGGTCCTTCACGTCGTGGCCCTCGATGGCCTCGACGTCGAGCGGGGTCGGCAGGTAGCGCACGACCGCGTCGAGCAGGGGCTGAACGCCCTTGTTCTTGAACGCGGTGCCACAGAACACCGGGGTGACCGTGGTGTCGCTGGACTTGCCGGACGCGATGGTGATGCGACGGATCGCGGCGTACAGCTGCTCCTCGGTGGGCTCCTGGCCCTCCAGGTACAGCTCCATGATCTCTTCGTCGTTCTCGGCGACGCCCTCGATCAGCTTGCCGCGGTACTCCTCGGCAGCCTCGGTGTGCGTGGCCGGAATGTCGACGACGTCGTACATCTCGCCCTTGGCGGCCTCGGCGGACCACACGAGCGCCTTCATGCGGACCAGGTCCACGACGCCCTTGAAGTCGGCCTCGGCGCCGATCGGAAGCTGCATGACCAGCGGCTGCGCACCAAGGCGGTCCGAGATCATGTCGACGCAGCGGTGGAACTCGGCACCGGTGCGGTCCAGCTTGTTCACGAAGCAGATGCGCGGCACGCCGTAACGGTCGGCCTGACGCCACACCGTCTCGGACTGCGGCTCGACACCGGCGACACCGTCGAACACCGTCACGGCACCGTCGAGCACACGCAGGGAGCGCTCCACCTCAACGGTGAAGTCGACGTGCCCCGGGGTGTCGATGATGTTGATGGTGTAGTCGTTGTCCTCGAGCGGCCAGTGACAGGTGGTGGCAGCAGAGGTGATCGTGATGCCACGCTCCTGCTCCTGCTCCATCCAGTCCATGGTGGCAGCGCCGTCGTGGACTTCACCGATCTTGTAGCTGACGCCGGTGTAGAAGAGGATCCGCTCGGTGGTGGTCGTCTTGCCCGCGTCGATGTGGGCCATGATCCCGATATTGCGGACCTTGGCCAGGTCAAGTGAAGTGGTAGCCATAAGGCTTCAGTCTTCTCTCGGTCTCGATGGGGTCTGCGACTACCAGCGGTAGTGCGCGAAGGCCTTGTTGGACTCGGCCATCTTGTGGGTGTCCTCGCGCTTCTTCACAGCGGCACCAAGGCCGTTGGAGGCGTCGAGAAGCTCGTTGAGCAGACGCTCGGTCATGGTCTTCTCGCGACGGGCGCGGGAGTAACCGACCAGCCAGCGCAGCGCGAGCGTGTTGGCACGACCGGGCTTGACCTCGATCGGAACCTGGTACGTCGCACCACCGACACGGCGGGACTTGACCTCAAGGGTCGGCTTGATGTTCTCCAGCGCGCGCTTCAGCGTGATGATCGGGTCGTTGCCCGTCTTCTCACGCAGACCCTCCATGGCGCCGTAGACGATGCGCTCGGCGGTGGAGCGCTTGCCGTTCAGCAGCACCTTGTTGATGAGCGACGTGACAAGAGGAGAACCGTAGACCGGGTCGATGATGACCGGGCGCTTCGGGGCGGGGCCCTTACGAGGCATTCTTACTTCTCCTTCTTGGCGCCGTAGCGGCTGCGGGCCTGCTTGCGGTTCTTGACACCCTGGGTGTCAAGCGAACCACGGATGATCTTGTAGCGAACACCCGGCAGGTCCTTCACACGGCCGCCGCGCACGAGCACGATGGAGTGCTCCTGCAGGTTGTGTCCCTCACCCGGAATGTAAGCGGTGACCTCGATCCCGCTGGTCAGACGCACACGCGCGACCTTACGCAGGGCCGAGTTCGGCTTCTTCGGGGTGGTCGTGAACACACGCGTGCAGACGCCACGACGCTGAGGGGAACCCTCGAGTGCGGGCGTCTTGTTCTTCTCGACCTTGTCCTGCCGGCCCTTACGGACCAGCTGCTGGATCGTAGGCACTACTTCTCCGGTTTCTGTGTGCCGAATGGTGAAGCTAACCTGGAACGTCGCCGACCCACGCGGTCGGGTGTGTCGATCCTGCGGACTCCCGCCGCAAGGCGAAAAGAGCACAGATTACGGTGGCCGCTCACAGCTCGCTATGCGGTCGAAGGCACGCACGAGAGCCAGGGCACACCCCAGGCACAAGGTCTGAGCGTACCTACCTCATTCGCTGCGGTCAAAACAAATGGGCCTCGCCCACCTCGCCGCCCGGCCCATGTCAAGACCACGAGCCGTGTTTGATCTTCGAATCGGCGGTCCCGGCACGTCGGAGCCGTAGCGCACAACCCCCGAACCGGCCACCCGTAGCCCGTCCTCACGCGGACACCGCGGCGGCCACGAGCATCAGCGTCAGCAGGAGCGCCCAGCCCGCGGTCGACAGCCAGCCGAGCACGAGTCCGGTCAGGGCGAGCGCGTCACCGCTCTCCCCGGTACGGCGGATCTCGGAGCGGGCCGCGTGCCCCAGGACCACTGCCGGGATGCCGGTCATCCCGAAGGTCACCAGGCACAGCACCCCGCAGACCGCCGAACCGACGGCCTTGCCATTGGTCTGCGGCCGGGCCGGCAGGAACGTGCGTGGCACAGCCGTGAGGGGCACAGGCTGCGGTACGGGGCCCTGGGGCAGGTCGGCCACGAGCAGGGCCAGCTCACCGACGGTACGGGCCGCGTAGGCCCGCTCGATCCGCTTGTCGAACTCGTCCTTCTCCAGGCGGCCCTCACCGAATCCCGCCCTGAGCACATCCACGGCACGCTCACGGTCGGCGTGCGAGGCGAGCATCGCCGGACTGCTCGGGACAGGCCCCGGCTGCCATGGCTGCCATGGCTGCCACAACGGATGCGTCATGGAGCACCTCCCCCGTACTGGTCGGAGTCCCTCCATGATGCGCCGAACCGGCATTCCCGGCATCGGGGTCCCCCCGGAGAAAACCCGGAGACGACCCCGGGAACGCCGAAGGGCGGCCACCCCGGGAGGTGACCGCCCCTCAGTGCTTCAGACGCACGCCTTACTGGTTGTACGGACCGTAGTCGTAGTCCTCCAGCGGAACGGCCTGGCCGGAGCCCGTGCCGAACGGCGAGTAGTCGATGTCGTCGTAGCCGACGGCCGAGTACATCGCGGCCTTGGCCTCCTCGGTCGGCTCGACCCGGATGTTGCGGTAGCGGGACAGGCCCGTACCGGCCGGGATGAGCTTACCGATGATGACGTTCTCCTTGAGGCCGATCAGGGAGTCGGACTTGGCGTTGATCGCCGCGTCCGTGAGGACCCTGGTCGTCTCCTGGAAGGACGCCGCCGACAGCCAGGACTCCGTGGCCAGCGAGGCCTTGGTGATACCCATGAGCTGCGGACGACCGGAGGCCGGGTGACCGCCCTCCTGGACCACACGACGGTTCTCGGTCTCGAACTTCGAGCGCTCGACCAGCTCGCCGGGCAGCAGCTCGGCGTCGCCGGACTCGATGATCGTCACACGGCGCAGCATCTGCCGGATGATGATCTCGATGTGCTTGTCGTGGATCGACACACCCTGCGAGTTGTAGACCTTCTGGACCTCGCCGACCAGGTGGACCTGGACGGCACGCTGGCCCAGGATGCGCAGCACGTCGTGCGGGTTGGTGGCACCCACGGTGAGCTTCTGGCCCACCTCGACGTGCTCGCCCTCGCTGACCAGGAGTCGGGCACGCTTCGAGATCGGGAACGCCGTCTCGTCGCTGCCGTCGTCCGGGGTGACGACGATCTTCTTGGTCTTCTCGGTCTCCTCGATCCGCACGCGGCCCTGGGCCTCGGAGATCGGGGCGACACCCTTCGGGGTACGGGCCTCGAAGAGCTCGACGACACGCGGCAGACCCTGGGTGATGTCGTCACCGGCCACACCACCGGTGTGGAAGGTACGCATCGTCAGCTGGGTACCGGGCTCACCGATGGACTGGGCGGCGATGATGCCGACCGCCTCACCGATGTCGACCAGCTTGCCGGTGGCGAGCGAACGGCCGTAGCACATGGCACACGTGCCGACGGCGGACTCGCAGGTCAGGACCGAGCGGGTCTTGACCTCCTCGACGCCCGCGCTGACGAGCACGTCGATGAGGACGTCACCGAGGTCGACGCCCGCCGGGGCGAGCACCTTGCCGTCGACGACGATGTCCTCGGCGAGGCAGCGTGCGTACACGCTGGTCTCGGCGTTGTCCGCCTTACGCAGGACGCCGTCGGCGCCGCGCTCGGCGATGGCCAGCTTGAGGCCGCGCTCGGTGCCGCAGTCCTCCTCGCGGATGATGACGTCCTGCGAGACGTCCACCAGACGACGGGTGAGGTAACCCGAGTCGGCGGTACGCAGGGCGGTGTCCGCCAGACCCTTACGGGCACCGTGCGTGGAGATGAAGTACTCCAGCACGGACAGGCCCTCACGGAAGGACGCCTTGATCGGACGCGGAATCGTCTCGTTCTTGGCGTTCGACACCAGACCACGCATACCGGCGATCTGCCGCATCTGCATCATGTTTCCTCGGGCACCCGAGTCAACCATCATGAAGATGGGGTTCGTCTTGGGGAAGTTCTCGTTCATCGCCTCGGCGACCTCGTTGGTCGCCTTGGTCCAGATCGCGATGAGCTCCTGAGTGCGCTCTTCCTTGGTGATCAGACCGCGCTCGTACTGCTTCTGGACCTTCTCGTCCTGCGCCTCGTAGCCGCGGACGATCTCCTTCTTCGCCTCGGGAACGACGACGTCGGAGATGGCCACGGTGACACCGGAACGGGTCGCCCAGTAGAAGCCGGCCGCCTTCAGGTTGTCGAGCGTCGCCGCCACGATGACCTTGGGGTAGCGCTCGGCCAGGTCGTTGACGATCTCGGAGAGCTGCTTCTTGCCCACCGAGTAGTCGACGAACGGGTAGTCCTCGGGCAGCAGCTCGTTGAAGAGCGCACGGCCCAGGGTGGTGCGCAGGCGGAACGTGTCCCCCTGCTGCCACTCCGGCTCGCCCTCCTCCTGCGCCGGCGGGGTCCAGCCACGCGGCGGGATGGTGCCCACCGGGAAGCGGATGTCGATCGGCGACTGGAGCGCGAGCTCACCGGCGTCGAACGCCATGATCGCCTCGGCCGTGGAGCCGAAGGACCGGCCCTCGCCCTTGGTGTCACGCAGCTCGCCGTCGGTGGTGAGGAAGAACAGACCGAGGACCATGTCCTGGGTCGGCATCGTCACCGGACGGCCGTCGGCGGGCTTGAGGATGTTGTTCGAGGACAGCATCAGGATGCGGGCCTCGGCCTGCGCCTCCGCGGACAGCGGCAGGTGCACGGCCATCTGGTCACCGTCGAAGTCCGCGTTGAACGCGGTGCAGACGAGCGGGTGGATCTGGATGGCCTTGCCCTCGACCAGCTGCGGCTCGAAGGCCTGGATGCCGAGGCGGTGCAGGGTGGGAGCACGGTTCAGCAGAACCGGGTGCTCGGCGATGACCTCTTCGAGGACGTCGTACACGACCGTGCGGCCGCGCTCCACCATGCGCTTGGCGCTCTTGATGTTCTGCGCGTGGTTGAGGTCCACGAGCCGCTTCATCACGAACGGCTTGAAGAGCTCCAGCGCCATCGCCTTGGGCAGACCGCACTGGTGCAGCTTCAGCTGCGGACCGACGACGATCACGGAACGCGCGGAGTAGTCCACACGCTTACCGAGCAGGTTCTGACGGAATCGACCCTGCTTACCCTTCAGCATGTCGCTGAGGGACTTCAGCGGGCGGTTACCCGGACCGGTGACCGGGCGACCACGACGACCGTTGTCGAAGAGGGCGTCAACAGCCTCCTGAAGCATGCGCTTCTCGTTGTTGACGATGATCTCGGGCGCGCCGAGGTCGAGGAGCCTCTTCAGACGGTTGTTGCGGTTGATCACACGGCGGTACAGGTCGTTCAGGTCGGAGGTCGCGAAGCGGCCACCGTCCAGCTGCACCATCGGACGAAGGTCCGGCGGGATGACCGGCACGCAGTCGAGCACCATGCCCTTGGGGCTATTGCTGGTCTGCAGGAACGCGGAGACGACCTTCAGCCGCTTCAGCGCACGGGTCTTCTTCTGACCCTTGCCGGTGCGGATGATCTCGCGGAGGCGCTCGGCCTCCTCGTCCAGGTCGAAGGACTCCAGGCGCTTCTGCAGCGCCGCGGCACCCATCGAGCCGTCGAAGTACGTGCCGAAGCGGTCACGCAGCTCGCGGTAGAGCAGCTCGTCGCCCTCGAGGTCCTGGACCTTGAGGTTCTTGAACCGGGTCCACACCTCGTCGAGACGGTCGATCTCGCGCTGCGCACGGTCACGCAGCTGCTTCATCTCGCGCTCGGCACCCTCGCGCACCTTGCGGCGCACGTCGGCCTTGGCGCCCTCGGCCTCCAGCTCGGCCAGGTCGGTCTCGAGCTTCTTGGCGCGGGCCTCCAGGTCGGCGTCCCGGCGGTTCTCGATCTGCTGCCGCTCGACGGAGACGTGCGCCTCCAGGGAGGGCAGGTCGCGGGTACGACGCTCCTCGTCGACGAACGTGATCATGTACGCCGCGAAGTAGATGACCTTCTCGAGGTCCTTGGGAGCCAGGTCGAGCAGGTAGCCCAGCCGGCTCGGGACACCCTTGAAGTACCAGATGTGCGTGACAGGCGCGGCCAGCTCGATGTGGCCCATCCGCTCACGACGCACCTTGGCGCGAGTCACCTCGACGCCGCAGCGCTCACAGATGATGCCCTTGAAGCGGACACGCTTGTACTTGCCGCAGTAGCACTCCCAGTCCCGGGTCGGACCGAAGATCTTCTCGCAGAAGAGTCCGTCCTTTTCGGGCTTGAGGGTGCGGTAGTTGATGGTCTCGGGCTTCTTGACCTCGCCGTGGCTCCACTGACGGATGTCGTCAGCGGTGGCCAGACCGATCCGGAGCTCATCGAAGAAGTTGACGTCGAGCACTATGCGTCAATCCCTCTCAGGGTTGTAAGTCTTGGGGTCTGAAACGGGGGCCTGGGGGTCGGCGGGGCCCTGTGGGTGAGGGCCCCGCCGGACTCCCGTCAGACCTCTTCGACGCTGCTCGGCTCGCGCCGGGACAGGTCGATGCCGAGCTCCTCCGCAGCGCGGAAGACGTCCTCGTCGGTGTCACGCATCTCGATGGACATACCGTCGCTGGACAGCACCTCCACGTTCAGGCAGAGCGACTGCATCTCCTTGATGAGCACCTTGAAGGACTCGGGGATGCCGGGCTCGGGGATGTTCTCGCCCTTGACGATGGCCTCGTAGACCTTCACGCGGCCGGTGACGTCGTCGGACTTGATGGTCAGCAGCTCCTGGAGGGCGTACGCGGCGCCGTAAGCCTCCAGCGCCCACACCTCCATCTCACCGAAGCGCTGGCCACCGAACTGGGCCTTACCACCCAGCGGCTGCTGGGTGATCATGCTGTACGGGCCGGTCGAACGGGCGTGCAGCTTGTCGTCGACCAGGTGGTGCAGCTTCAGGATGTACATGTAGCCGACGGAGATCGGGTCCGGGAACGGCTCACCGCTACGGCCGTCGAACAGCCGCGCCTTACCGGTCGGGAGCACCATGCGCTCGCCGTCGCGGTTCGGGATGGTGTGCTGCAGCAGACCCGCGAGCTCGTCCTCGCGCGCACCGTCGAAGACGGGGGTCGCGACGTTCGTGCCCGGGTCGACCTGGTCGGCGCCGATCGCCTGGAGGCGCTGCGCCCACTCCTCCGCGAGGCCGGAGACGTCCCAGCCGCGGCTGGCGAGCCAGCCGAGGTGGATCTCCAGAACCTGTCCCGGGTTCATTCGGGACGGCACACCCAGCGGGTTCAGGATGATGTCGACCGGAGTTCCGTCCTCGAGGAACGGCATGTCCTCGATGGGCAGGATCTTCGAGATGACACCCTTGTTGCCGTGACGGCCGGCGAGCTTGTCACCGTCGGTGATCTTGCGCTTCTGCGCCACGTACACGCGCACCAGCTGGTTCACACCGGGGGGAAGCTCGTCGCCCTCCTCGCGGTCGAAGACGCGGACGCCGATGACCTTGCCGGTCTCGCCGTGCGGCACCTTCAGCGAGGTGTCACGGACCTCACGGGCCTTCTCACCGAAGATCGCGCGCAGCAGGCGCTCCTCCGGCGTCAGCTCGGTCTCACCCTTCGGGGTCACCTTGCCGACGAGGATGTCACCGGCGATGACCTCGGCACCGATGCGGATGATGCCGCGCTCGTCGAGGTCGGCGAGGACCTCCTCGGAGACGTTCGGGATGTCCCGGGTGATCTCCTCGGGGCCGAGCTTGGTGTCACGGGCGTCGACCTCGTGCTCCTCGATGTGGATCGAGGAGAGGACGTCGTCCTGCACGAGGCGCTGCGACAGGATGATCGCGTCCTCGTAGTTGTGACCCTCCCACGGCATGAACGCCACGAGCAGGTTCTTGCCCAGCGCCATCTCGCCCTGCTGGGTGGCCGGACCGTCGGCGAGGACCTGGCCCTCGATGATCCGGTCGCCCTCGTGGACGATGACCTTCTGGTTGACCGAGGTGCCCTGGTTGGAACGGGCGAACTTGGCCAGGCGGTACGTGATGTACGTGCCGTCGTCGTTGGCGGTGGTGATGTAGTCCGCGGAGACCTCCTGGACCACACCCGCCTTCTCGGCCTTGACCACGTCACCGGCGTCGACGGCGGAGCGGTACTCCATGCCGGTGCCGACGAGCGGGGCCTCGGACTTAATCAGCGGCACGGCTTGACGCATCATGTTCGCGCCCATGAGGGCACGGTTGGCGTCGTCGTGCTCGAGGAACGGGATCATGGCGGTCGCGACCGACACCATCTGGCGCGGCGAGACGTCCATGTAGTCCACGTCGTCACCGGCGACGTAGTCGACCTCGCCACCACGGCGGCGGACGAGGACGCGGTTCTCGGCGAACCGCATGTCGTCGTTGAGCGTGGCGTTGGCCTGCGCGATGACGAAGCGGTCCTCTTCGTCGGCCGTCAGGTAGTCGACCTCGTCGGTGACCTGACCGTCGACGACCTTGCGGTACGGCGTCTCCACGAAACCGAACGCGTTGACGCGGCCGTAGGAGGCGAGCGAACCGATCAGACCGATGTTCGGGCCTTCAGGGGTCTCGATCGGGCACATACGGCCGTAGTGAGACGGGTGCACGTCACGGACCTCGAAGCCGGCCCGCTCACGGGAGAGACCACCCGGGCCAAGCGCCGACAGACGGCGCTTGTGGGTGAGACCCGACAGCGGGTTGTTCTGGTCCATGAACTGCGACAGCTGGCTGGTGCCGAAGAACTCCTTGATGGAGGCGACGACCGGCCGGATGTTGATCAGGGTCTGCGGCGTGATCGCCTCGACGTCCTGGGTCGTCATGCGCTCACGGACGACGCGCTCCATACGAGCCAGACCGGTACGGACCTGGTTCTGGATGAGCTCGCCGACGCTGCGCAGACGACGGTTGCCGAAGTGGTCGATGTCGTCGGTCTCGACGACGATCGTGCCGCCGCTGTCGCCGGTCGTCTCGGTCTCACCGGCGTGCAGCTTGACCAGGTACTTGATCGTCGAGATGACGTCCTCGACGGTCAGGATGCCCGCATCGAGCGGAGCGTCCGCACCCAGCTTCTTGTTGACCTTGTAGCGGCCGACCTTGGCGAGGTCGTAGCGCTTCGGGTTGAAGTAGAGGTTCTCCAGAAGCGTCTGGGCGGCCTCACGCGTGGGGGGCTCGCCCGGACGCAGCTTGCGGTAGATGTCGAGCAGCGCGTCGTCCTGGCCCTGGGTGTGGTCCTTCTCCAGGGTGGCGCGCATCGACTCGTACTCGCCGAACTCCTCGAGGATCTGCTCGGTCGTCCAGCCGAGAGCCTTGAGCAGAACGGTGACGGACTGCTTGCGCTTGCGGTCGATGCGGACACCGACCATGTCGCGCTTGTCGATCTCCATCTCCAGCCAGGCACCCCGGGACGGGATGATCTTGGCGGAGAAGATGTCCTTGTCGGACGTCTTGTCGATGGAGGAGTCGAAGTAGACACCGGGCGAACGGACCAGCTGCGACACCACGACACGCTCGGTGCCGTTGATGACGAAGGTGCCCTTGTTCGTCATGAGCGGGAAGTCGCCCATGAAGACCGTCTGGGACTTGATCTCGCCGGTCTCGTTGTTGGTGAACTCAGCCGTCACGAAGAGCGGGGCGGCGTACGTGAAGTCGCGCTCCTTGCACTCGTCGATGCTGTTCTTCGGCGGCTCGAAACGGTGGTCGCGGAACGTCAGCGACATCGACCCGGAGAAGTCCTCGATCGGGGAGATCTCCTCGAAGATCTCCTCGAGGCCGGACTTGGTGGGGACATCCTGACCGGACTCCAGAGCCGCCTCGACCCGACTCTGCCAGGCGGTGTTGCCGAGCAGCCAGTCGAAGCTCTCGGTCTGCAGCGCGAGCAGGTTCGGAACCTCGAGGGGCTCCTTGATCTTTGCAAAAGAGATGCGCAGCGGGGCGGTGCTGGCGCCGTTGTTCGTATTCGCGGTCGAGGCAGTGCGCGAGGCGGCCAAGAGGGGGTCCTTCCGAGGGCTCGGACTCACTACGCGCGTACCGGCCCCTCACCGGGGCACAGAGACAGGTGTTTCCTTCTCCGACCAAAGAATGGCCAGGTCAGGGATGGTCCGGTCATCGGTGCTCAAGCGAGGGCATGCCCCTGGTGACGGGCAGGGGACAGCTAACAGGCAGCGCAAAGGGTCAGTGTAGCCACTTGGCACACTGATGTCCAGTGCGGGTTTTTCGCGACCCTCGTTGTTCTCAACGCCCTCGGCATGCTCGCCCTCAATGCACGTTGATACTGCCCTCTTCGTCGCCGATCCATGCCTCGGATTCGGATCCTTGTGACGACGCGTCCTGAGAATTGCGCGCTGCGTGCGGTTCGTCAAGGCCCCCATGCCCGAACCCAAGGACTCCCGGAGACACGACGAAGATCACCATACCCCCCGCCGAAGCGGGCGCAAGGTAACCGTGGCCGCGCCCCCAGGAACGCCGAAGAGCGACCACCCGAATGGATGATCGCTCTTCGGTGCGACTGCGTTACAGCCCTACGAGGCTGCTCTCAGCATGCGCGAAGGTCGTACTCGACCGAGAGGTCTTACTTGACCTCGACGGAGGCGCCGGCGCCCTTGAGGGACTCGGCGGCCTTCTCGGCGGCGTCCTTGGCGACCTTCTCGAGAACGGGCTTGGGGGCGCCGTCCACGAGGTCCTTGGCCTCCTTCAGGCCCAGGGAGGTCAGCTCACGCACGACCTTGATGACCTGGATCTTCTTGTCGCCGGCGCCGGTGAGGATGACGTCGAACTCGTCCTTCTCCTCCTCGGCCTCGGCGGCGGCGCCACCAGCGGCACCACCGGCGACGACGACCGGCGCGGCAGCGGCGGCGGTGACGTCGAACTTCTCCTCGAAGGCCTTCACGAACTCGGAGAGCTCGATGAGGGTCATCTCCTCGAACTGCGCGAGCAGGTCTTCCTGGCTGAGCTTCGCCATGATGGCGGTCCTTCCACTAATTCGGCAGGTGCCGGGTGTACTGGGTGAGGCGGGCGTACGTCGGCCCGCTGTGGCCTCCGCGTTCAGGCTGCGGGGGCCAGTGTGCGAGCCGAATTACTCGGCACCGCCCTGCTCGGCCTGCTTGGCGCGGAGCGCGTCCACCGTGCGGACGAGCTTCGACGGCAGCGCCTGGAAGACGGAGGCAGCCTGGGACTGCTTCGCCTTGAAGGCACCGGCCAGCTTGCTGAGCAGAACCTCGCGGGACTCGAGGTCCGCAAGCTTCTTGATCTCGTCGGCGCTCAGCGCCTTACCCTCAAGGACACCGCCCTTGATGACGAGATTCGGGTTGTCCTTGGCGAAGTCACGGAGACCCTTCGCCGACTCCACCGGGTCACCGGTGACGAAGGCGACAGCCGTCGGACCGTTGAACAGGTCGTCCAGCGTCGTGATCCCGGCCTCGTTGGCCGCAATCTTGGTCAGCGTGTTCTTCACCACGGCGTACTGGGCGTTCTCACCGAGCGAACGACGCAGCGTCTTGAGCTGCGCCACGGTGAGACCGCGGTACTCGGTCAGCACGGCAGCGTTGGAGTTGCGGAACTGCTCCGTCAACTCGGCCACTGCGGCAGCCTTGTCGGGCCTCGCCATGAGCCTCGGCCTCCTTCCGGGTGATTCTGACCGCGCGGACCCGAAGGAGGACTGGGGAAAACGAAACGCCCCGGCGCAGGCGCACGGGGCGGACTCGACCGGGCGTACACACTGGACGTGCGCACTCCGGGAGTTCTTCCACAGTCACCTGCGCGGGTCGCCCGCATTTTCAGCGGATCCTTCGGCCACCGCACCCTCTCGCGAGCGCACGGCAACGACCAGCGGTCTTTGGCTTCTGTAGGAGAGTACGGGACGCAGTCGCTGTCGAGCAAATCGGCCCTTACGACCCTCAGCGCCCGTTCTTCTTCAGCGGCTTGCGCAGGTCCGCCGTGTCGTCGGCGCGGGGTGCCCGGATCGTCACCGGCTTGCCGTAGTCGAGGAAGGTGAAGGTGAGGTCGAGCCGGCCGTGCCGGCCGAAGCCCTGGGTGCGGAGCCGCTTGACGCGGTCGTCGCCGTCGACCCAGGCGTCCAGGGTGAGCTCGTCCACGCCCAGCTTCTCGTACTGGTCGAGGCTGTTCTCGCGGCCCTGTCGGGTGGCCTTGTCGTCGATCTTCTTGAGGGAGGCGCGGAGCTCGTCGAGGGTGGCCGTCCCCGCGTAGTGCGTGGTGTCGGCGCCGTCCACCTTCTCGGACCCGATCCGCTTCACGTCCTCCGCGGCGGCCAGGAAGGCCGCTTCCCGTGCCGGGTTGCGGCTCACCTGGTCGCGCAGATCGCCGACGTCCATGCGCAGGCCGCCGTGCGTGGTGAACTTGGCGTTCGGGCCGTAGCTGATCCAGTGCCGGCCGCCCATCTCCTCGACCATGTCGCCGGTCGCGCTGCCGTACAGCACCCCGCCGACCAGGCGCAGCTCGGACTCGCCCTTCTGATCGCCGCTCAGGTTGGCCGTCCTGAGACGCGCCGCCACCGGCTTCGTGGCGACGGTCGCCTCGTCCGCCATCCGCCCCCGCCCCGGGAACTTGCCGGTCACCCGGTAGTGCAGGGACGTGACGCCCTCGGTCTTCTCCATGGCCCGTGCGACGGCATCGGTGGCCGGTGAGTCCGCCGACCGCTCCGGGCCGGCCCCGGCCCCGCAGCCGGCGAGCAGCAGCGCCGCGAGGCCGGCGCCCGCCACCCGACGCGGCACGGAGGCACGTACGGCAAGGCTCATTGATTCCCCCCAAGGAACGCATGGCTGGTGCGTGGTCGGCGCACAGCAAGATCGGGAGCGTAACCCGGGAGGCCTGGACAGTCTTCCGGATTCCGCGTCCTTCAGCGGCGCTCAGGGGCCTTCAGCAGCTCCTTGAAGTCCGCGGTGTCCCCCGCCGGAGGCTTCTCGGTCGCGGCCTTCACGCCGTAGTCGCTGTAGTAGGCGGTCTGGGTCAGCTCTCCCGTGGCCATCCGGCCCTTCTCGACCTTCTTGACCAGCAGGTTCCGGTGGTCGACCCATATGTCGAAGGTCTGCGTGGTCGCGCCCTCACCCTGCACCGTGCCGGAGTAGTGCGTGGTGTGCTCGCCTCTCACCTTCTCCTCGCCGACTTTCCGCACGTCCGTGGAGGACAGCAGCAGCTTCACGGACGTATGCGGCGCGGTGCCGCGCATCTGGTCCGCGAGATCCGCTCCGGAGCCGCCGGCGACGCGCTTGAGGTCTTCGTAGCCGTACTTGATCCAGTGCTTGCCATCGGTCTTCTCGGCGAACGTGTCGCCCATGCGCGCGTAGTAGGCGTCCGGGAGATAGCGGGCCTCCATCGACGTGGTGCCCAGTCGGCGCATGGTCTCGGCCGTCGTGCCGCCGGTGTACGTGATCGTCAGGGTGCCGGTGAGGCCGTCGCCCCAGGCGAGGGTGCCGTCGGCCTTCATGGACAGCGTCGAGCCCATGGTGGTCGTGGAGCTGACGCGGGCGGACTCGGCGGCGTCGGTGGACCGCTCGACGGTGCGCAGGGCGGCCGTCACGGCGCGAGCGGGCTCCTCGTCGGGACGGTCGGAGGACGTGCAGGCGGCCAGGGCCGTCAGCGCGGTCAGCAGCGCGATCCAGAAGACCGACCGGCCCGCCCTCGTGCTCGTCATTCGTCCCCCCTGTGCCCATCCCGTGAATGCACGTTAACCCAGGGCACTGACAAACGGGCCGGAGAACGGGGACGGGCCCCGCACCCGGGAAGGGTGCGGGGCCCGTCTGTGAGCCTGGTGAGCCGTTGGCTCAGACCGCGGCCGGGTCCTCCTCGACGAGGAGGTTGCGGGTGCGGTTCGGGTCGACCAGGATGCCGGGGCCGATCGTGGTGCTGATCGCGGCCTTCTTGATGTAGCGACCCTTGGCGGCGGACGGCTTCAGACGGAGGATCTCCTCCAGCGCGGCGCCGTAGTTCTCCACCAGCTTGGTGTCGTCGAACGACACCTTGCCGATGATGAAGTGCAGGTTCGAGTGCTTGTCGACGCGGAACTCGATCTTGCCGCCCTTGATCTCGGTCACGGCCTTGGCCACGTCCGGGGTCACGGTGCCGGTCTTCGGGTTCGGCATCAGACCACGCGGACCGAGCACGCGGCCGAGGCGGCCGACCTTGCCCATGAGGTCCGGCGTGGCGACGACGGCGTCGAAGTCCAGGCGGCCCTTCGAGACCTCGTCGATCAGTTCGTCGGAGCCGACGATGTCGGCGCCCGCAGCCTCCGCGGCCGCAGCACGGTCACCGGTCGCGAAGACCAGGACCCGGGCGGTCTTACCGGTGCCGTGCGGAAGGTTCACGGTGCCACGGACCATCTGGTCGGCCTTACGCGGGTCAACACCCAGACGGAAGGCGACCTCGACGGTGCCGTCGAACTTGGACGTGGACGTCTCCTTGGCAAGACGGACGGCCTCGAGCGGGGCGTAGAGCTTCTCCCGGTCGATCTTCGCGTCCGCAGCGCGGAGAGTCTTGCTGCGCTTGCTCACTACTGCTCCTGTTGCTTCTTAGGAGTTGTGGTCCGGGCCGAGCAGGCCCTGCCACTCACTTCTGCTTGGGGGTTGGAGGTCAGCCCTCGACCGTGATGCCCATGGAACGGGCGGTGCCGGCGATGATCTTCGCGGCGGCGTCCAGGTCGTTGGCGTTGAGGTCGGGCATCTTGGTGGTGGCGATCTCGCGGACCTGCGCCTCGGTGATCTTGGCGACCTTGGTCTTGTGCGGCTCGCCGGAGCCCTTCTCCACGCCCGCGGCCTTGAGGATCATCTTGGCGGCCGGCGGCGTCTTGGTGATGAAGGTGAAGGAACGGTCCTCGTAGACCGTGATCTCCACCGGGATGACCCAACCGCGCTGCGACTCGGTCGCGGCGTTGTAGGCCTTGCAGAACTCCATGATGTTCACGCCGTGCTGACCCAGCGCGGGGCCGACCGGCGGAGCCGGGTTGGCGGCACCGGCCTGGATCTGGAGCTTGATAAGCCCCGTGACCTTCTTCTTCTTGGGAGGCATGCTCTCTCCGGGTCCTTAGTGAGAGTTTTGCGCCGCCACCCGTACCGCTGACACCTGGAGCGGTGTCCGGATCATCCGGATGGAGGCATACCGCACAACGATAACGGGTAACACGCCAGGGCCAAAACCGGCAGCTCAGGCGCCCGGCCGTCCACAGCCCCCGAACAGGGGCCGACCCCGGCCGCCGCGCGTCGGCCGGGGGCCGCGAGGGGTGGTCAGCAGCGCTTGGCCGTGGTGGCCTGACCCGGCACCGGGTCGCCGGGAGCGCGCAGCGTGCCGATCGCCGCGGTGCACTCCTTCACCGTGTCGGCAGGCAGGGACCAGAACTCCTGGCTGTTGGTGGCGCCACGAGCAGGATGGTTCGAGCACGCTTCGGGGGCGCGGTCTGCACGGAGGCCGACCCGCACGACAAAGGGCCTCCGGCCAGCGGAAACGCTGGTCGGAGGCCCTTTGCGAGAGCTGCTGTGCCGCTAGTTCTTCTGGATCTGGTCGAAGGAGAGCTCGACCGGCGTCTCGCGGCCGAAGATCTCCACCAGGCCCTTGACCTTCTTCGAGTCGGCGTTGATCTCGTTGATCGTGGCCTGCAGCGTGGCGAACGGGCCGTCGGTGACGGTGACCGAGTCGCCGACCTCGAAGTCCAGCACCTGGACCTCGACCTTGCGCTGCGGAGCGGGCTTGCCCTCGGCCTCGGCGGCCTCGCGGGCGGCCTTCTCCTCGGCCTCCGGGGCGAGCATCTTGACGATCTCGTCCAGGGTCAGCGGGTACGGGTCGTAGGCGTTGCCCACGAAGCCGGTGACGCCCGGGGTGTTGCGGACGACGCCCCAGGACTCGTTGGTCAGGTCCATACGGACCAGGACGTAACCCGGCAGCTTGTTCTGCTTGATCGTCTTGCGGTCGCCGTTCTTGATCTGGACGACCTCTTCCTGCGGCACCTCGGCCTGGAAGATGTAGTCCTCGACGTTCAGCGAGACGGCGCGCTGCTCGAGGTTGGTCTTCACGCGGTTCTCGTAACCGGCGTAGGTGTGGATGACGTACCACTCGCCGGGCAGGGTGCGGAGTTCCTCGCGCAGGGCGACGACGGGGTCGACGGGCTCGGCGGGCTCTTCCTCGGCCTCGTCCTCGTCGGCGGCCTCGGCCTCGGCCTCGACGGCAGCCTCGTCCTCGACGTGCAGCGCGGCTTCCTCGGCAGGCTCGCCCGCCTCGGCGTCGGCAGCCTCGACCTCGTCCAGGTCCTCGTCAGCGCCCTCGACGATGTCGAGCTCGTCTTCCACGGACTCGACTTCCTGCCCGTGTGGCTCGATGGCGTCGTTCAGGTTCTGGTCAGACACGGTGGCTGCTTCTTCCTGGATACATAGGGGTGGAACATGCGAAAGGGGCGCCGGTAACCGCGGCGCCCTTCGCTCTTGGCTCAGCCGAAGACGTACTTGGCGGCGTGGTCGAGCCCATAGTCAATCACGGTCACCAGACCGATCATGATGACGACGAAGAGGATCACCACAGTGGTGTACGTCGTCAACTGATTGCGCGTCGGCCAGACGACCTTGCGGAGTTCCGCGACGATCTGGCGGTAGAAGAGCGCGAGTCGCTTCAGCGGGCCCTTCTTGGCGCGCTTGCCACCCTTTCGGGCCTTCTTCTTGGACTCCGGCGCCTCGTCCTGGGCATCAGGCATGTCGATGGAGCCCACGGCGTCCGTCACTCGTCCTCACCTGATTCCGGGTCGTGGCCGTGCCGCGCCCGGTCTGAGCCGCACGGCGGTGCATTGCTGTACGTACATGCGCACACATCCTGGCGAAGGTGTGTGTAGCAGGGCCGGAGGGACTTGAACCCCCAACCGCCGGTTTTGGAGACCGGTGCTCTACCAATTGAGCTACGACCCTTTGTGGTGTCCCCCAACGTACCGCATCCGACCGAGTGCTCGGTGTGCACCGTGCGACCGCGGGCTGCTGAAGGCCAACGAGGTGAGAGTGTACGTGCTCCCGGGCGCCTCGTCGAACAGAAAGTGGCCGATGAGAGCTTGGGCGGCGGAAGATCGCCTGGCGATCGGCCGCGCGACAACGCAAGATCGCCCTGGCCGCGCGCCCGATCCGGACGGTTGTTCAGCTGATGTTCAGTCCGTGAAACCCGCGTGCCGGGCACGTTTCCTGTCTGAAACGATGGGCCCCATGAGCGCTGCAACCCCTCCCACCGAGCGCCGGGTCTCCGCCCGAGTCGGCGCGATCTCCGAGTCCGCCACCCTCGCCGTGGACGCCAAGGCCAAGGCCCTCAAGGCCGCCGGGCGTCCGGTGATCGGCTTCGGCGCCGGCGAGCCCGACTTCCCGACCCCGGACTACATCGTCGAGGCCGCCATCGAGGCCTGCAAGAACCCGAAGTACCACCGCTACACGCCGGCCGGCGGTCTGCCCGAGCTGAAGGCCGCGATCGCCGCGAAGACGCTGCGCGACTCCGGCTACGAGCCCGACGTCTCGCAGATCCTGGTCACCAACGGCGGCAAGCAGGCCATCTACGAGGCCTTCGCCGCGATCCTCGACCCGGGCGACGAGGTCATCGTCCCGGCCCCGTACTGGACGACGTACCCGGAGTCGATCCGTCTCGCGGGCGGTGTCCCGGTCGAGGTCGTCGCCGACGAGACGACCGGCTACCGCGTCTCGGTCGAGCAGCTGGAGGCGGCCCGTACGGAGAAGACGAAGGTCGTCCTGTTCGTCTCCCCGTCGAACCCGACCGGCGCGGTCTACAGCGAGGCCGAGACCGAGGCGATCGGCCGCTGGGCCGTCGAGCACGGCCTGTGGGTGATGACGGACGAGATCTACGAGCACCTGGTCTACGGCGACGCGGTGTCCGTGTCGCTGCCCGCGGTCCTGCCGGAGCTGCGCGACAAGTGCATCGTGGTCAACGGTGTCGCCAAGACGTACGCCATGACGGGCTGGCGGGTCGGCTGGATCATCGGCCCCAAGGACGTGGTGAAGGCCGCGACCAACCTCCAGTCGCACGCCACGTCGAACGTCTCGAACGTGGCCCAGGTGGCCGCTCTCGCCGCCGTCTCGGGCGACCTGGACGCGGTCGCGAAGATGCGCGAGGCCTTCGACCGCCGCCGCAAGACGATCGTGCGGATGCTCAACGAGATCGACGGCGTGGTCTGCCCGGAGCCCGAAGGCGCCTTCTACGCCTACCCCTCGGTGAAGGCCCTGATCGGGAAGGAGATCCGCGGCAAGCGTCCGCAGGACTCGGTCGAGCTGGCCGCGCTCATCCTGGAAGAGGCCGAGGTCGCGGTGGTGCCGGGCGAGGCCTTCGGCACCCCGGGCTATCTGCGGCTGTCGTACGCGCTCGGTGACGAGGACCTCGTCGAGGGCGTGAGCCGGATCCAGAAGCTGCTGGCGGAGGCCAGGGACTGACCACCTGCTCACGTGAGCAGTGGTGGCGGGCCGTTTCCCTCGGGGAGCGGCCCGCTTCGTCGTTTGCGCGTGCGAGCAAGACCACGTTCGGGGAAACCGCTACCGAGGCGGGCGGGGTGTACGGCAGGATCCTGGAATGGAGCGTGTACGTGATGTCTCTGAGCTGCCGAAAGCCCATCTGCACCTGCACTTCACCGGCTCGATGCGGCCGGCGACCCTGCTGGAGCTGGCCGACAAGTACGGCGTGCGTCTGCCCGAGGCGCTGAGCGACGCGCTGACCAGCGGGGAGTCGCCGAAGCTGCGGGCGACGGACGAGCGGGGCTGGTTCCGTTTCCAGCGCCTGTACGACGCGGCGCGCTCGTGCCTGCGGCAGCCGGAGGACATCCAGCGGCTGGTCAGGGAGGCCGCGGAGGAGGATCTGAAGGACGGCTCCGGCTGGCTGGAGATCCAGGTCGACCCCACCTCGTACGCGCCCCGGCTGGGCGGTCTGATCTCGGCGCTGGAGATCATCCTGGACGCGGTGGAGACGGCGTCGCGGGACACGGGTGTCGGAATGCGTGTCCTGGTCGCCGCGAACCGTATGAAGCACCCCCTGGACGCCCGCACGCTGGCGCGACTCGCGGTGCGGTACGCCGACCGGGGCGTGGTCGGATTCGGGCTGTCGAACGACGAACGCCGGGGTATGGCGCGGGACTTCGACCGTGCCTTCCACATCGCCCGCGAGGGCGGCCTGCTGTCGGCCCCGCACGGCGGCGAACTGACTGGCCCGTCCTCGGTCCGTGACTGCCTGGACGACCTGGACGCGAACCGGATCGGCCACGGGGTGCGGGCGGCCGAGGACCCGCGACTGCTCAAGCGCCTCGCCGACCGGGGCGTGACGTGCGAGGTGTGTCCCGCGTCGAACGTCGCCCTCGGTGTCTACGAGAAGCCCGAGGACGTCCCGCTGCGGACGCTGTACGAGGCCGGCGTCCCGATGGCCCTCGGCGCCGACGACCCGCTGCTCTTCGGCTCCCGCCTCGCCGCCCAGTACGACATCGCCCGCCACCACCACGCCTTCACGGACGAGGAACTGGCGGAACTGGCCCGGCAGTCGGTTCGGGCTTCCGCGGCGCCGGAGGAGGTGAAGGCAAAGCTGTTGGCGGGGGTGGACGACTGGCTCGCCTAGCCCGCCTCCCGACGTCGTCGGCGGTACCGGATCAGTCGGCGGTACCGGGTCAGTCGCCGATACCGGCTCAGTCGGCGATACCGGCTCAGTCGGCGATACCGGCCAGCAGCGTACGGGCCAGCCGGGCGGCGAACTCGTCCACCGGCGGCCGTACCGCCTCCTTCGTCGCGTCATAGGCGAACGCCCGCTGCGCGCAGGCTCCCATCAGCAGCGACGCCGCCGCGAACGTGTCCGTGCCCGTACTGACCCGCCCCAGCTCCTGCTCGGCCCGCAGATACGTGTCGAGCTCCTGGATCGGCACGTGCGGTCCCGACCCCATCTGCCGCATGACGTCGTCGTGCCGCTGTTTGAGCTGGGTCTGCGCATACAGCGACGCGGCGATCGGGAAGCTCTGTTCGTAGAACAGCGCCGCCTGGCGGGCGATCTCGGTGAGGTTCTCCTCCAGGGGGTGCCTGCCCGGCTCGGCGGCGAGGCTGCTGAGCAACGGGCGGAGCGGGGGCAGCCGCTCGGTGAGCACCCGGATGAACAGCTCCTCCTTGCTCTCGAAGTGCTTGTACAGCGCCGCCTCGGAACACCCGGCCGCCCGCGCGATCTCCTTCGTCGTGGCCCGCGCCAGGCCGACCGTGAGCATCAGGTCGTGCGCGGCATCGAGCAGGCGAACGCGGGTCGGTCGGTTCTCCATGGCATGTCCAATCGCCCTTGACGGATGGGTGAGTACTTACTCACTCTAGAAGGGAGTGTGGTGAGTGAATACTCACCCACCATTTTCACCCCTGATTCGGGAGGCCCCATGAAACTCACCGTCTTCGGCGCCACCGGAGGCACGGGCAAGGAGATCGTCCGCCAAGCCCTGGACGCAGGGCACCAGGTCACGGCAGTGGTGCGGGATCCGGCGCGGTTCACCGTGACCGGCGAGCAGTTGGAGGTGTTCCGCGCCGACCTGGCCGATCCGCAGGCCCTGCGCCCCGCCGTCGCCGGCCGGGACGCGGTGCTGTCCGGCCTCGGTGCCCGCAGCCGCAAGGACGCCGGGGTCGCGGCGCGCCTGACGCGTACAGTGCTCGGCGCCCTGGAGGCGGAGGAGGTGCGGCGGCTGGTCGTGGTGAGCGCGGCGCCGGTCGGTCCCGAGCCGGAGGGCGACGGGTTCCTCGACCGGACGATGCGCGGCATCGTCTCCGCGGTCCTCAAGGACATCTACGCCGACCTGCGGGAGATGGAGGCCGAGCTGGCCCGCAGCGCCACGGACTGGACGGCCGTGCGGCCGCCGCGCCTGCAGGACAAGCCGCTCACCGGCACGTACCGGAGGGTGGTGGGCGGCTTTCCACGCAGGGGCCGCTTCCTGGCGCGTGCCGATGTGGCGCACGCGATGCTGGACGCGATCGGGGACCGGGCCACGGTGAAGCAGGGCGTGGGCGTCGCCTATTGAGGGCTTGCCCGCAGGGCCTGATTCAGGGCCAGCCCGCCTTCAGGTCCCGCCTTCAGGTCCCGCCTTCAGGGCCTGCCGAGACCCGGCCTACAGGCTCACGCCGACCGTCACCGGCTCGTTGACCAGCGTGATGCCGAAGGTCTCACGGACGCCGGCCACGACCTCGCGGGCGAGCGCGAGGAGGTCCTCGGTGGTCGCTCCGCCCCGGTTGGTGAGGGCGAGGGTGTGCTTGGTGGAGATGCGGGCGGGGCCGGTGCCGTACCCCTTGGTGAAGCCCGCCTTGTCGATGAGCCAGGCCGCGGAGGTCTTGGCGTGCCCCTCCCCCGCCGGGTACGCGGGCGGCTCCACGCCGTCGCCGAGGCGTTCACACACGCGTGCGTGGAACGCGGCGAACTGCTCGTCGGTGAGGATCGGGTTGGTGAAGAAGGATCCGGCCGACCAGGTGTCGTGGTCCTCGGGGTCCAGGACCATGCCCTTGCCGGTACGCAGCTTCAGCACCGTCTCGCGCGCGGCGGCCAGCGGCACGCGGTCGCCGGCTTCGACGCCCAGGGCGCGGGCCGTCTCCGCGTACTTGAGGGGGGCGGAGAGCCCGTCCGCGTCCTCCAGCTGGAAGCGGACGCGCAGGACGACGTAGCGCTCGGGGTCGGACTTGAAGCGGCTGTGGCGGTAGGAGAAGGCGCACTCGGCGTTCGGGATGACGACGGTCTCGCCCGCCCGGCGGTCGTACGCGATCACCTCGGTGATCGTCGAGGAGACCTCCTGGCCGTACGCGCCGACGTTCTGGATCGGCGTGGCGCCTGCGGAGCCGGGGATTCCGGCGAGGCACTCGATCCCGGCGAGCCCGGCCTCGACGGTGCGGGCGACGGCGTCTGTCCACACCTCGCCGGCCGCCAGTTCGAGCGCGGTGCCGTCCAGCTCGACGCCCTTGGTGGCGATGACCAGCGCGGTGCCCGCGAAGCCCTTGTCCCCGATGACCAGGTTCGATCCGCCGCCGATGAGCAGCAGCGGGGTGCCACTGGCATCGGCTTCGCGCACGATGTCGATCACCTCGGCGTCGGTCGTGGCGATGACCAGGCGGGTGGCGGGGCCGCCCAGCCGGAAGGTGGTGAGGGGGGCGAGAGGGGCGTCGTGGAGTTCCTGCACGGGCTCAAGACTACGAGACGGCACTGACAGCCCCGGCACCCCTGCGCGGTGCCGGGGCTCAGGCACGCACCACGCGCGCGTGCCGTTCAGCTCAGCCGCCGGATCGCCTCTGTCCAGCCGAGCGGGAGTTCGTCGCTCGACGCCTGCCAGGTGGTGAACTTCGCGTCCCGCATCTGGGTGGACAGGCCCCGTGAGGTCGGGGCGTGGGTGCCCGAGCGGGCGAAGGCCTTGAGCGCTGCGGGCGACTCCCAGGCGGACAGCGTCCAGAAGGTCCGCTTGAACGGCTCGGCCTTCAAAGATGCCCCATACGCTCCGGGCGCCCGGCTCACCTGCCGCCACACGCCCGGCGTACGGGCGAGGAAGCGGAGCGCTCCCCAAAGGGTGCGGGTCTCGAAGCGGGAGGCGAAGACGTGCACCTCGGTGTGGGGCGGGGCGGGGTTCGGCACGGTCCAGGGAAGGGTGGGCATGACTGCTCCTCGTGGTCCGGGATGTAGGCCAACGGTCCGGGATGTCAGCGGGCGGCCGTCTCGAGCACCGGCTCCGGTGCCTGCTCTGTCGGGTTCTCGGCCCGGTCCCGGTCTTCGCGCCGCCGGGCCGGTATCAGTAGCGCCGCGACACCGGCGAGGGCCACCATCGCGGCGCCGGTGACCAGGGCGGGCCGCAGGCCGTCGACGAAGGTCTGGCCGGTCTCGTAGCCGCCCTGCGCGGAGAAGATGGACCCCATGACAGCGATCCCGAGCGCGCCGCCGACCTCACGCAGGGCGTTGTTGGCGCCGGACGCGATGCCCTGTTCCGAGGTGCGGACGCTGGACATGACCAGGTGGGAGGCCGGCGCGAAGAACAGGGCCATGCCGACGCCGCTGGTGATCAGGCCGGGCAGCTGAGCGGCGTAGGAGACGTCGACGGCGACCACGGACGCCATGTAGGCGAGGCCGGCGGCCTGGAGGAACAGGCCGGTGGCGACGACGGGGCGGCCGCCGATGCGGTCGGCGAGGATGCCCGCGATCGGCGCGACGAGCATCGGCATGCCTGTCCACGGCAGCATCCGCAGCCCCGCCTCGGTGGGCGAGTAGCCGAGCACGCCCTGCATGTACTGGCTGAGCAGGAAGATCGACCCGAACATGCCGAGGAACATCAGCATGCTCGCGGCGTTGATCCCGGAGAAGGCCCGGGAGCGGAACAGCCGCATCGGCAGCATCGGGTTCTTGGCGCGGGTGCTGTAGAGGACGAACCCGACGAGCAGCGCGCCTCCGGCGAACAGGCCGGTCAGGACCAGGGAGCCGGTCCAGCCGTCGGCGGGGCCGCGGACCAGGCCGTACACGATCCCGAACAGGCCGCCGCTGGCGAGCAGCGTGCCGGGGATGTCGAGCGGGGCGCCGGTGCCGTACGACTCGGCGAGGCGCAGGCGGGCGAGCGGCAGCAGGGCGAAGCCCAGCGGAACGTTCAGCCAGAAGATCCACTGCCAGGAGATGTGCTCGGTGAGGCTGCCTCCGATGAGCGGCCCGGACGCGATCGCGAGCCCGTTGACGGCACCCCAGATGCCGTACGCCATCCCGCGCTTGGCCGCGGGCACGGCCGCCGTCAGCAGGGTCAGCGTGAGCGGCATCATGATCGCCGCGCCGGCGCCCTGCACCGCGCGGGCGGCGATGAGGGAGTCGATGCCCGGCGCGAGGGCCGCGGCGGCGGATGCGCCGGTGAAGATCGTGATGCCGACGAGGAAGAGCCGTCGCCGGCCGAAGCGGTCGCCGAGCGCCGCACCGGACATCAGCAGTACGGCGAAGGTGAGCGTGTAGGCGCTCACCGTCCACTCCAGGTCGTGCAGCCCTCCGCCCAGGTCCTCGCGGATGGAGGGCAGTGCGGTGGTGACGACGAGGTTGTCGAGGGCTGCCATGAACCCGGCGACGCTCGTGATGACGAGGGCCCAGGCGGCGCCGCCCCGGCGTCCTGTCCGCGCGTTCTGTTCGGTCTGCTGTGACATCGCTCCCCCAGAGATGATGCGTTCCGGTTGGTATGGGTGTGGAGAGTGCTTGAGGTAGTTATCGATCACTAACTTTCGAGCCCATGAAGGGGCGGGGTGAGCCTCGCCACCCCTCCCCCTACGACGGCCCATCAGCCCGTTCCGGCGGGTCCATCCCCGCCCAGACACGGTGCTCGGGAGGAAAACCCATGGCCACCAGGCAGTTGATGAGCATGCCGTACGCCATGAAGGTCGTCGTCTCGCCGACGTCCGCGCCCAGCGGGATATGGACCGTGTCCCACAGCCGCATCCAGCCGGCGCGCACGACCTCGCCGAACTCGTGGTCACCCTCCTGCTCGGCGGCCGCCACGGCGAGGTACATCTGCATCTGCATCATCAGCCGCTCGGGCTGCTCCGAGACGACCTTCCGGTACGCGTCACCCATGGCACGCAGGGCCTCTTCGCCCTCCAGCCCCTCGGAGGCCTCCGCGAACATCCGGATAGTGTCCTCCACGCAGCGCTCGGCCGCCGCCAGGAAGATCGCCTTCTTGCCCGGGAAGAGCCGGAAGAGATACGGCTGCGAGACACCGACCCGCTTGGCGATCGCCTCGGTCGACGTGCCGTAGTACCCGCCGCGGGCGAACTCGGTCGTCGCCGCGCGGATGACGCTCTCGCGCCTCTCTTCTGCGCTCATCCTGACCATGAGTCGTAAGTTAGTACTCAATCACTAACTAAGTCAAGGACTGGGACTGCTGCCACAAGTAAGGGGCGCCCCACCATGGAGAACGCCCCTTACTTCACGGCACGCGCGTGCCGTTCACCTCGACATTCACGCCAGCTGTACGACCGCCCGCGACATCCCGAGCACCTTCTGCCCGGCGCTCTTCACGGTCAGGTCCACGCGGACCTTGTTGTCGTCGAGCTTGGCCGCGACCTTGCCGCTGACCTCGATCGCGGCGCCCTGGTCGTCGTTCGGCACGATGACGGGCTTGGTGAAGCGGACCCCGTACTCGACGACCGCGGCCGGGTCCCCGGCCCAGTCGGTGACCACACGGATCGCCTCGGCCATGGTGAACATGCCGTGCGCGATGACATCGGGCAGCCCGACCTCCTTCGCGAACTTCTCGTTCCAGTGGATCGGGTTGAAGTCGCCGGAGGCGCCCGCGTACTGGACGAGCGTGGCGCGCGTCACGGGGAAGGTCTGGGCGGGCAGTTCGAGACCGACCTCGACGTCGCCGTACGCAATCTTCGCCGTCATCGGTCAGGCCTCCCCTTCTTCGGAGTCCGCCCCACGGGCGACGAGCTTCGTCCAGGCGGTCACGACGTGCTCCCCCGCCTCGTCGTGAACCTCGCCGCGGATGTCCACGATCTCGTTGCCCGCCATGGACTTGATCGCCTCGATGGTCGAGGTGACGGTCAGCCGGTCGCCGGCGCGCACCGGCCGGGTGTACGCGAACTTCTGGTCGCCGTGCACCACCCGGCTGTAGTCCAGGCCCAGCTGGGGATCGGCGATGACCTGTCCCGCGGCCTTGAAGCTGATCGCGAAGACGAAGGTCGGCGGGGCGATCACATCGGAGTGGCCGAGCGCCTTGGCGGCCTCCGGATCCAGGTACGCAGGGTTGGTGTCCCCCACCGCCTCCGCGAACTCACGGATCTTCTCCCGTCCCACCTCATAGGGCTCGGTGGGCGGGTAGCTCCGCCCCACGAAGGACTGGTCGAGCGCCATGGCTCGGCACCTCCTGCTGTCTCTGCGGTTGACCTGCTGGTTCGCCCGGCCGATCCGCCGAGGGTCGGCCGGAACCGGCCGGTAACCGGGGTGGAAACGACGCGAGGCCGCCCCCCAACGGGGACGGCCTCGTGTACGAGCCTGTTTTATCGCGTTTCGCGGTGCGCGGTGTGCGCGTTGCAACGCGGGCAGTGCTTCTTCATCTCAAGCCGGTCCGGGTTGTTACGCCGGTTCTTCTTGGTGATGTAGTTCCGCTCCTTGCACTCCACGCAGGCCAGCGTGATCTTCGGGCGGACGTCGGTGGCAGCCACGTGAGTGCTCCTTGACGAACGGATAGGACTGATTCAACGCATAAAAGAGTAGCCGATCGAAGGACCGACCCCACAATCGGCTACTGTCAGTAGCGGTGACCGGACTTGAACCGGTGACACAGCGATTATGAGCCGCTTGCTCTACCGACTGAGCTACACCGCTGTGATGCGATCGGAACCCGCCTTGCAGCGGGAACCTCTCACACCAGAGCCCCAATACGGAATCGAACCGTAGACCTTCTCCTTACCATGGAGACGCTCTACCGACTGAGCTATTGGGGCGAGCGATGAAGACATTACACGCTCGGCCGCCGTTCACCCAAATCCGTTTCCCGGCCCCCCTCTGCGGCCGATCGGCGGAGCACACAGGCACCTCGCAGGCCACTGCGGTACCGCGGAGGCGGCTCCGTTCGGCGGACCACACCAGTACGACTATTGCGCTCCTGCACGCCAGGGCCGGATCGCCACCCTAGGCTCGACTCACTCTGCGTGATCTTGCGTGCGCGGCGCAGTTCCCCAGCACCGTTCCCGCAGCCCCCGATGCGCAGCCCCGAGCCCCTGGAACGCGATGCCCGACAGTCAGCCCCAGCCGCCCCACTCGTCGTCCTCGTCGGGTTCGTCCGGCCCGACCGACCCGGGTGCTCTGCTGCTGTGCGGGGCGCGGCTCACCGACGGCCGGACCGTGGACGTACGGCTGGGCGGTGGGCGCATCGAGGCGGTCGGCACGGCCGGGAGCCTGGCGGCGGGAGACACGCGCGCGTGCGGCGCTCGCGTGGACCTCGACGGCTACCTGCTTCTGCCGGCCCCGGCCGAAGCGCACGCCCACGGCGACACCGCGCTCTCCGCCGACGAGGGCGGACCGGTCTCCTACGACCCCCAGGACGTCCAGCGCCGGGCCACCGAGGCCGCCCTGCTCCAGCTCGGGCACGGGGCGACCGCGCTACGGGCACACGTCCGCGTGGGCGACGTTCAGGGGCTGGGCGCACTGGCCGCCGTACTGCAGGCCCGGCGTTCGCTGCGCGGGCTCACCGAGTTGACGACGGTGGCGATGCCGCGGCTGCTGACCGGGGCGGCCGGGGCCGAGGGGCTCGCGATGCTGCGGGACGCGCTGAAGATGGGCGCGAACGTGGTCGGCGGCTGCCCCGACCTGGACCCGGATCCGACGGGTTACGTGGAAGCAGTCCTGGAGGTCGCCTCCGAGCACGGCTGCCCCGTCGACCTGCACACCGACGCCACCGATCCGGCCCGCCTGGCCCGCCTCGCCGCGATGGCCGGCGGGCTGCGCCCCGGCGTGACGCTCGGCCCGTGCGGCGGTCTGGGGCGCCTGCCGGCTCAGGCCGCCTCCCGCACCGCGGACCAGCTCGCGGCGGCCGGGGTGACGGTGGTGTGCCTGCCGCAGGGCGGCTGCGGGGGCGTGGAGCGGCGGGCCACGGCCCCTGTACGACTGCTGCGCGCGGCCGGCGTACGGCTCGCCGCCGGAAGCGGCGCCCTGCGGGACGTGTCGAACCCGGTGGGCCGCGGCGACCCGCTGGAGGCCGCCTACCTGCTGTCCTCGCGCCATGGACTGCGTCCCGAGGACGCGTACGACGCCGTGAGCGCGTCCGCGCGTGCGGTGCTGGGCCTGCCCGAGGTGCGCGTGGAGGCGGGATTCCCGGCCGAGTTGCTGGCGGTGCGCGGGGACCGGCTGGCGGGGGCGCTGTCGCTGGCGTACAGCCGCATCGTGGTGCACCGGGGGCGCGTGGTGGCGCGGACGAGCGCGGTGCGGGAGTACTGCAACTCGGCCGTGGCGGCGGAGTTGGGGTTGCCGCGACAGGGGCGGGGGGAGGTGTCTTGAGGCACGTGGGCGCGTGTGCTTGAGCGGTGGAGGGGCAGGGGGCGGGTTGGCGCGCGTAGAGGTGCGCCGGCTGCTCGTGCGCCCCGCGTCTGTGCGTAAGGCCTGCTCCTGTGGGGACGTGAGGCGTGGCTGAAGTCGTGCGGCGGATGCGGCCGTCCGGGCGTACGGTCGGAAACATGCGCATTGTCATCGCTGGTGGTCATGGTCAGATCGCGCTGCGGCTGGAGCAGCTGCTCGCCGCGCGTGGGGACGAGGTCGCGGGGATCATCCGCAAGGCCGAACAGGGCGACGACCTGCGGGAGGCCGGCGCCGAACCCCTCCTGCTGGACCTGGAGTCGGCCTCGGTCGAGGAGGTCGCGGAGCATCTGCAAGGCGCGGACGCGGCGGTCTTCGCGGCCGGCGCGGGCTCGGGCAGCGGCGCGGCCCGCAAGGACACGGTGGACAAGGGCGCGGCGGTCCTGTTCGCGGACGCGGCGGTCCGGGCGGGCGTACGGCGCTTCGTGGTCGTGTCGTCGATGGGCGCCGACCCGAAGCACGAGGGCGACGAGGTCTTCGACGTCTACCTGCGCGCCAAGGGCGAGGCCGACGAGTACGTCCGCGGCCTGGACGCCCTCGAGTGGACGATCCTGCGCCCCGGAATGCTGACGAACGACGCCGGAACCGGCCTGGTACGTCTGGAGGCCCACACCGGCCGCGGCCCGATCCCGCGTGACGACGTGGCCGCCGCGCTCGCGGAGTTGCTCGACACCCCCGCGACGGCCGGCCTGACCCTGGAACTGATCAGCGGGTCCGCTCCGGTGTCGGTGGCGGTGAAGTCGGTGGCGGGAAACTGAAGTTGGGCCCGGAGGGGATTTCGACCGCGCAGGAGGCGCTGTTGCGGCGCATGTACGAGGTCTTCTCGACGGACGAGCGAGAGGCCTTCATGCAACGGTGCCTCGCGCCCGACGTGGACTGGCCGAACGTCCTGGACGGCGTCCGGCTGCACGGCCGCGAGGCGGTACGCGCGTACTGGGCCCGGCAGTTCACCGCCGGGCATCCCCTCGTACGGCTGGAGGGGCTGCGCCCGGACGAGGACGGCGCGGCCGTGGTGGCGACCGTACGGCCCGGGATGCGCGACGCGTCGGGCGATCGGTGGGCGCAGGAGACGGTCGAGCACGTGTACCGGTTCGACGCGGACGGGCTGGTGACGCGGATGGATGTGCGGGCCGGTGCCTAGGGGGCGGGCCTCGGGGCGGGGGTTTGGTGGGGCTTGGTGGGGATCGGCGGAGCCCGGTCGAGCTCTCGGGCTCCCTGGGCTCGGTCGGGCTCCCTGGAGCCCGGTGGGACTCGGTGGGGCTCGCAGTGCGACTCGGGGCTTTCAGAACAGCGGCAGCTGCCCGGGGAACTCAGGTACGACGTACCCGTCCAATGCGGGCTGGGCGGCCCCCAGTTGCGCCGGCCGACGCGATCCGGGACACGACACGAGTTCCCCGTTCTCCCGTGCGCCGGGCGGATCGTGCCGCGCGAACCGACCTGCAACGACGGCGATCTCCCGACGGCACTCGGGGCAACTTCTGCGACGCATGGCCATGCAGTCAGTGTGCCCTGGGCGTGACCCTGGAACGCGAAAACCCCTCCGATCTACGTTTCCGCAGATCGGAGGGGTTTCCCAGTGTGGCGGCGCCAGGATTCGAACCTGGGAAGGCTGAGCCGGCAGATTTACAGTCTGCTCCCTTTGGCCGCTCGGGCACACCGCCGGGTTTGCTGCCGTTCGAACCGCTTTTTGGCGGTGCTCCCTGGCAACGACGTAAACAATACCCGATGGGTAGGGGTGCTTCGCCACCCGATTGATCGCCGCCCGGGGGACGAGGGGTGGCTAGGCTTGTCCGGATGCGGTCCGGGGCCTGCCCCGGGCTCGGCGGCCACCCCCACGCCCGCCGAAACGCACGTCATACGCACCCCGATACAAGGAGCCACAGGACATGGCCGACTCCAGTTTCGACATCGTCTCGAAGGTCGAGCGGCAGGAGGTCGACAACGCCCTCAACCAGGCCGCCAAGGAGATCTCGCAGCGCTACGACTTCAAGGGCGTGGGTGCCTCGATCTCGTGGTCCGGTGAAAAGATCCTGATGGAGGCGAACTCCGAGGACCGGGTGAACGCTGTCCTCGATGTCTTCCAGTCCAAGCTGATCAAGCGCGGGATCTCGCTGAAGGCCCTGGACGCGGGCGAGCCCCAGCTCTCGGGCAAGGAGTACAAGATCTTCGCGTCGATCGAGGAGGGCATCTCCCAGGAGAACGCGAAGAAGGTGGCGAAGATCATTCGCGATGAGGGCCCGAAGGGCGTCAAGGCGCAGGTGCAGGGCGACGAGCTGCGCGTCAGCTCGAAGAGCCGTGACGACCTGCAGGCCGTGATCGCCCTCCTCAAGGGCAAGGACTTCGACTTCGCGCTGCAGTTCGTGAACTACCGGTGAGCTGCTGATCCGAGCCGGCTACGGCTCCGGGTACGGCTCCGCTGCGACGTCGTACGAGGAAGGGTGGGCACCCCGCGGTGCCCACCCTTCTCGCCTGCTGGCTGCGGTCCGGGGATGTGCGTGCCCCGCGCTCAGCTGCGCGAGTGGCCGAACAGGATGCGGTAGGCGATCAGGAGCACGAGGGAGCCACCGATCGCGGCGGCCCAGGTGGCGCCGTCGTAGAAGTCCTTGGTGATCGGGTGGTCCAGCCAGCGGGCCGAGATCCAGCCACCGATGAACGCGCCCGCGACGCCGATGACAGTGGTGCCGATGAAGCCGCCGGGGTCGCGGCCCGGCAGCAGGAATTTGGCGATGGCCCCGGCCAACAGCCCCAGAATGATCCAGCTGATGATCGTCATGCCGTGAACCTGCCCCTCCGCGCTGTGCCTGCACTTTCCCGGCACTGTGATTTCGGGCGCGCTTGTTCGTGCTCTGTTGACGAAGAAGACGTCACGGTGGCACCCCCCGGTTGCAGCGATCAGTAGGGTTCTGGCCATGACACAGTCCAGCTCCGACTCCTCCGAGCTGCGGCGCACCCTGGGGGTCGGGGACGCCGTGGTCATCGGGCTCGGTTCGATGGTCGGGGCCGGGATCTTCGCCGCGCTCGGGCCCGCGGCGGGTGCGGCCGGGTCCGGGCTGCTGGTCGGACTCGCGATCGCGGCCGTGGTGGCCTACTGCAACGCCACGTCGTCGGCACGACTGGCCGCCCTGTATCCGGCCTCGGGCGGCACATATGTCTACGGGCGCGAGCGGCTCGGGGAGTTCTGGGGGTATCTCGCGGGCTGGTCGTTCGTGGTCGGTAAGACGGCCTCCTGTGCGGCGATGGCGCTCACTGTGGGCGCGTACGTCTGGCCGGGGCAGGCGCACGCGGTGGCGGTCGCGGCCGTGGTGGCGCTGACCGCGGTGAACTACGGCGGCGTCCAGAAGTCCGCCTGGCTGACGCGGGCGATCGTGGCGGTGGTGCTGGCTGTCCTCGCTTGTGTGGTCGTCGTGTGTCTGGGATCCGGGGAGTCCGATGCCGGGCGCCTGGACGTCGGGGCCTCGGACGGCGTGGGCGGGGTGCTGCAGGCGGCGGGGCTGTTGTTCTTCGCGTTCGCCGGGTACGCGCGGATCGCGACCCTCGGCGAGGAGGTGCGGGACCCGGCGCGCACCATCCCCCGGGCGATTCCGCTGGCCCTGGGCATCGCGCTGGCCGTGTACGCGTGTGTGGCGGTGGCAGTCCTTTCCGTACTGGGGTCGGATGGTCTGGGGCAGGCGGGCGCGCCGCTGGCCGACGCGGTGCGGGCGGCAGGGGCACCGGGACTCGTGCCCGTGGTACGGGTGGGCGCGGCCGTCGCCGCGTTGGGCTCGCTGCTCGCCCTGATCCTGGGCGTCTCGCGGACGACGCTGGCCATGGCCCGCGACCGGCATCTGCCCGGCGCCCTGGCAACCGTGCATCCGCGCTTCCATGTGCCGCACCGGGCCGAACTGGCCGTGGGGGCGGTGGTCGCGGTCCTGGCCGCCACGGTGGACGTGCGGGGCGCGATCGGGTTCTCCTCCTTCGGTGTGCTGGCGTACTACGCGGTGGCCAACGCTTCGGCCTGGACTCTCGACTCGGCGCCGACTGCGCGGGTCGTACCGGTGGTGGGGCTTCTCGGGTGCGCGGTGCTGGCGTTCTCGCTGCCGGGGGTTTCGGTTGTGGTCGGTGCGGGTGTGCTGCTGGTGGGGGTGGTCGCGTATGGCGTACGGCGGTGGATGGCGGGGCAGCGGTCGGGTGACCGGGGAAGGTAGGCCGACGCACGCGTATGTGTCGCTTGGATGGGGCAGGTTGGGGCAGGTCGGTCCAGATGGCGCGCCGAGCTCGCTCGGCGCGCTCGGCCCCTCAGCGCACGCAACGCACTCTGCGCCTCAGCTCACTTGCCGCACTGAGGCACTCGCAGACTGTCGATGCACTCCACGGGCCGTCTGTCCACTCGCCGACCGCCGGTCCGCGCACCCTCAGGACGCCTGTGCCGGCGCCGTCCGTATGCGGAAGTCGGCCCAAGGGGCCATTTCCAGCCCTTCGTTCATCTCCACGTACCAGCCCGTGCCGTCGACCCAGGCCCGCAGCCAGTCAGTGAGGCTCGGGGCGTCCACGTACCACGCCTGGTCGGCGTCGTCGGCGTTCGGTTCGAAGAGCAGGACGGTGGCCTGGGGGCTGCGGCAGTCCACGCACGCGTACATCGCGCAGCCCCAGTGGGATATCGGCAGGACGCCTTCGGGCCAGGGCCAGTCGGGGTCCTTGTGGGCTCTCTCGCGGTTGGCGAGGTATTGCGTGACGGCGGCCGGCTCGTCGGCCGGAGGGTTGTCGAGCAGGGGCAACAGGCCGTACTCGGGGCCGAATCCGCCGTCTCCTATGCTCAGGTAGAGGTCGGCGAGCAGCGGGGGCAGGCGGAAGCCGAGGGCGGCCTCGGCTCGGGCCAGGGTCGTCGAGTCCACGGGCTCGGGGAGCGAAGGCCAGCCCCACGGGCGGGTGTTGCGTGCCTTGTCCGCGACCTTCGTCAGCAACTGCTCGATCTCGGTCATGCGTTCATGATGCAAGCCGCCACTGACAGTCGGTCCGGCCTGTGGACAACCGCCGGGTTGTGGATAAACCGGCGGTCACCACACCCCGCCCGCTGCCCTACCAGCGCGACGCGAACGGCTGGTCCGTCGACACGATTTCGCGGCCCAGCGGGAACAGCGACACCGGGATCAGCTTGAAGTTGGCGATACCGAAGGGGATGCCGATGATCGTGACGCACAGGGCAAGGCCGGTGACGATGTGGCCGATGGCCAGCCACCAGCCCGCGAGGACCAGCCACAGGACGTTGCCGACGCAGGAGGGGGCTCCGGCGTCGCGGCGCTCGACCGTGGTGTACCCGAAGGGCCACAGGGCGTAGACGCCGATACGGAAGGCAGCGATGCCGAACGGGATGCCGATGATGGTGATGCACAGCACTAGGCCCGCGACCAAGTAGCCGAGGAACAGCCAGAAGCCGCTCAGGACGAGCCAGATGACGTTCAGGATGGTTTTCACTGGTGGCCTGCCATCTTCTCGAGCCGGGCAATGCGCTCCGACATCGGGGGGTGCGTAGAGAACATCTTGGAGAATCCCTGGCCTGGGCGGAAGGGGTTCGCGATCATCATGTGACTGGCGGTCTCGATGCGGGGCTCGGGGGGCAGCGGGAGCTGCTTCGTGCCGTGCTCGAGCTTGCGCAGGGCGCTGGCGAGGGCGAGTGGATCGCCGGTGAGCTGGGCGCCGGACGCGTCGGCCTCGTACTCCCTGGACCGGCTGATGGCCAGTTGGATGAGCGAGGCGGCGAGCGGACCCAGGATCATGATCAGCAGCATGCCGAGGAGGCCGGGGCCGTCGTCGTCATCGGAACGGCCGATCGGGATCAGCCAGGCGAAGTTGACCAGGAACATGATCACCGAGGCGAGCGCGCCGGCGACCGACGAGATCAGGATGTCGCGGTTGTAGACGTGGCTGAGCTCGTGGCCGATGACGCCGCGCAGTTCGCGCTCGTCGAGGATGCGCAGGATGCCTTCGGTGCAGCACACGGCGGCATTGCGCGGGTTGCGGCCCGTCGCGAACGCGTTCGGCGCCTCCGTCGGGGAGATGTAGAGGCGGGGCATGGGCTGGCGGGCCTGGGTGGAGAGCTCCCGGACCATGCGGTACAGCCCCGGGGCCTCGAACTCGCTGACCGGGCGGGCGCGCATCGCGCGTAGCGCCAGCTTGTCGCTGTTCCAGTACGCGTACGCGTTCGTGCCCAGGGCGATCAGGACCGCGACGACGAGCCCCATGCGGCCGAAGAAACTGCCGATGACGATGATGAGTGCGGACAGTCCCCCGAGGAGTACTGCTGTCCTGAGCCCGTTGTGCCGGCGGTGCACGGTACGCCCTCCAAGTGGTGCGGCAGGGGAACCCTTTGCTGCTCGATCTCCGATGCCACTGGTGCCGTGGTGTCACGTCCAGTGGACCCTTCCGTACTGGTCAACGCCAGGCGAGGGCCACGGGTTCCCTGGTGCCTGGGGCGGCGGGCGTGGGCCGTCCGGGTGAGGGCGCCGGCACGCGGCTGCACGCGCGTGGGGGTCGAGTGCCCCACGCGCGCGTACGGAGTGCGTCAGGGCTCAGAAGAGCCCGGTGTCGGCGAAGCGCAGGATCAGCTGAGGGGCTCCGGACAGGGCGATGCCGACGACGCCGGTGAGGGCCATCGTGGCCGTCACGGGCGCGGGGACGAGGTGCTTGACGGGCTCGCCTTCGGGGGCGCGGAACAGCAGGGCCGTCCACTGGAGGTAGTAGAACAGCGCGATCACGACGTTGACGGCCATGACGACGGCCAGCCAGCCGAGGCCCGCGTCGACGGCGACGGAGAAGACGGTGACCTTGGCGAAGAGACCGATGATGCCCGGCGGGAGCCCGGCGAGGCAGAGCAGGAAGAAGGCCAGGATCAGGGCGGACAGGGGGTTTCGCGCGTACAGGCCGCGGTAGTCGCTGAGGCGGTTGAGGGTCTTCGTACGGCCGACGAGTGCGGCCACCGCGAAAGCTCCGAGGTTCACGGCGGTGTACATGAGGGCGTAGGCGACGGTGGAGCCGATGGACCGCTCACCGTCGTCGGAGTACGCGGCGGCCGCGATCGGCACCAGGAGGTAGCCGGCCTGGCCGACGGAGGACCAGGCGAGCAGGCGTACCGCGCTGTACGCGCGCGTGGCCTGCTGGCGCAGGGCGCCGACGTTGCCGACGGTCATGGTGAGGGCGGCGAGTGCCGCGAGGGCCGGGCCCCAGACGTCGGCGTACGACGGGAGGGCGACGACGGTGACGAGGATCAGGCCGGTGAAGCCGACCGCCTTGCCGACGACCGACAGGTAGGCGGCGACCGGCAGGGGCGCTCCCACGTACGTGTCCGGCACCCAGAAGTGGAAGGGCACGGCTGCCGTCTTGAACGCGAAGCCGACCAGGGTGAGGACGACTCCGGCCTGGGTGAGGGTCTGGAGCTGTCCGTCGACGTTCTGGATGCGGTCGGCGATCTGGGTGAGGTAGAGGGTCCCCGTGGAGGCGTACACGAAGCTGATGCCCATGAGGCTGACGGCGGTCGCGGTGACCGAGGACAGGAAGAACTTCAGGGCCGCTTCGGAGGACTTGCGGTCGCCGTAGCGCAGGCCGACCAGCGCGAATGCGGGGAGTGAGGCGACCTCGAGGGCGACGATGAGGGTCGCCAGGTCTCGGGACGCCGGCAGCAGGGCGGCTCCGGCGGAGGAGGAGAGCAGCAGGAACCAGAACTCCCCTTCGGGGAGTCCCTTGTCGGCGTCCTTGAGGGCGGTGACCGACAGGAGGGCCGCGAGGAGGGCGCCACCGAGGACCAGGAACTGGATGACGAGGGTGAAGCGGTCGGCCGTATAGCTGCAGACGTCGGGGTCACCGGTGAGGCAGAAGGTGGAGCGGTCGCCGTCCAGGAGGGGCAGCAGCAGGAGCCCGGCGGCCGCCAGGCCGACCACGGACGTCCAGCCGAGCAGGGCCTTCTTGTTCTCCGCGACGAACAGGTCGGCGACGAGGACTGCGAGTCCGACGACCGCCGCGATGGTGGGCGGCGCGATGGCGAGCCAGTCGACGGACTGGACCACCGACTCGGCCAGGGGCTGGGCCAGGGAGCTCATCGGGTGCCTCCTGCGAGGAGCTGCTGCACGGCCGGGTCGGTCAGGCCGAGGAGGGTCTTCGGCCACAGTCCGGCGACGACGGTGAGGGCGACGAGCGGGGTCCAGGCGGCGAACTCGTACGTCTGGACGTCGGCGAGCTTCGGGGCATCCTGCGGTGCGGCGCCCATGCAGACGCGGCGGACCACGACGAGCAGGTACGCGGCCGTGAGCAGCGTGCCGAAGGCGCCGATCGCCATGAAGGTGAGGAAGGCCGGGCGGCTGAGCTCAGCGGCGGGCTCGAACGCGCCGAACAGGGCGAGCATCTCGCCCCAGAACCCGGCGAGGCCCGGCAATCCGAGGGAGGCGACCGCGGCGAACGCGAGCAGGCCGCCGAGACGCGGTGCCTTGCCGTAGAGCGCGGCGCCGGTCTGCTCGGCGAGGGCGTCGAGGTCGGTGGTCCCCGTGCGGTCCTTCAGCGCGCCGACCAGGAAGAAGAGAAGGCCGGTGATGAGGCCGTGGGCGATGTTGGCGAACAGGGCGCCGTTCACGCCGGTCGGGGTCATCGTCGCGATGCCGAGCAGGACGAAGCCCATGTGGCCGACAGAGGAGTAGGCGATGAGGCGCTTGAGGTCGCCCTTCGCGCCCTGTTTGGCGAGGGCCAGGCAGGCCAGGGATCCGTAGATGATTCCGACGACGGCGAAGGCGGCGAGGTACGGCGCGAAGTCGGCGAAGCCGTCGGGGGCGATCGGCAGGAGGATCCGGACGAACCCGTACGTGCCCATCTTCAGCAGGACGCCGGCCAGCAGGACCGAACCGACGGTCGGCGCGGCGGTGTGAGCATCGGGCAGCCAGCTGTGCAGCGGCCACATCGGCGTCTTGACCGCGAGCCCGATCCCGATCGCCAAAACGGCGGTGACCTGCACGGATGTGGTCAGCGACCGGCCGTTGTCAGTGGCGAGTGCCACCATGTCGAATGTGCCCGCCTTGATTCCGATCAGGAGCAGGCCGAGCAGCATGACCACGGAGCCGAGCAGCGTGAAGAGGATGAACTTCCAGGCGGCCTCGGCCCGGCCCTCGCCGCCCCAGCGGGCGATGAGGAAGTACATCGGGATGAGGACCATCTCGAAGGCGAGGAAGAAGAGGAGCAGGTCGAGGACGGCGAAGCTGGCGAGGGTGCCGGACTCCAGGACGAGCAGCAGTGCGACGAAGGCCTTCGGAGCCGGGCCCGAGGGTTGCTTGAAGTACGAGTAGAGCGCGCAGAGGAAGGTCAGCAGCGCGGTCAGGACGAGAAGGGGGAGGGAGATGCCGTCGATGCCGAGGTGGATGCGCACGTCGAGTGCGGGGATCCAGCTGATGTCCGTGCTGGCCTGCATCTTCGACGGCTGGTCGTGGTCGAAGCCGAGCGCGAGGACGATCGCGGCGATGAGGACAGCGCCGGTGACGGTCACGCCGTGCCGCAGCACGGCCTGCTCGGGCGACTTCCCCTTCAGCCCGGGCGGGGCGGGCAGGAGAGCGGCGGCGGCGCCGAGGAGCGGGCCGACGACGACGAACGCCAGAAGGAACTGCATCACGGACTCGTTGATATCGATCACGCCTGCTCACGCTCCCGTGGCGACGAGGACGGCGGCGACCGCGAGGACGACGGTGCCGGCGAGCAGCGCGCTCACATAGGTCTGCACATTGCCGGTCTGGGCGCGCCGTACGGCGATGCCGAGCCAGCGGGGTAGAGCACCCGCCCCACGGACGTAGGTGTCGACGACCTCGCGGTCCAGGAACCGGACGAGACTCGCGCCGGCCTGTACCGGGCGGACGAACAACGCCCGGTACACGGCGTCGAGGTGGAAGCCGACGGCCGCGTGGCGGTGCAGTGGGCCGAGCAGCAGCCGACCGGGGTCTGCCGGGTCGGGTGCGTAGGCCACTCCTCCGTACACGGGTGCGTGGCTGGCGATGGCCTCGGCCTCGACCTGGGCGGCATCGCCCTCCGGATGGGCCGCGACCGCGCCGAGCGGGACGCGCGCTGCCACGGCCGTGGTGTGCCGCCAGGCCGCGTAGGTGACGATGCCGCCGACCAGCGCCACGCCCGTGCCGAGGACGGAGGTGGTGAGGGTCGGGGCGAGGTCGCGGCCGTCGAACCAGTCGGGGAGCACGCGGTAGGCGAGCGCGCCGATGGCGAGAGACGGGACGGCGAGCACCCACAGCACCACGGTCATCGTCAGCGGCTGCCTGCCGTGGTCGGGGGCCTCGGCGCCCCGGCCACGGAAGGCCAGCAGCCACAGGCGCATCGCATACGCCGCGGTGAGCAGGGCCGTGAGCAGGCCGGCGACGAGGACGATCCAGCCCGCGGAGCCGGGCACGCGCTCGGCGTGGCCGGTGGCTACGTGCTCGGCGGCGCCGAGGACGGACTCCTTGGAGAAGAAGCCGCTGAACGGCGGGATCGCGGCGAGCGCGAGGAGCGCCACGGTCATCGTCCAGTAGGCGTCGGGCACGCGGTTGCGCAGGTGGGTCATGCGGGACATGGCGGCCAGCGAGTTGGTGCCGGCGGCGTGGATGATCACGCCGGCCGCGAGGAACAGCAGCGCCTTGAAGGCGCCGTGCGAGAGGAGGTGGAAGACGGCGGCACCGCGGTCGGCGACGGCGAGGGCGCCGGTCATGTAGCCGAGCTGGCCGATCGTCGAGTAGGCGAGGACGCGCTTGATGTCGTCCTGGGCGAGCGCGGCGAGGCCCGAGCCGATCATCGTGACGGCAGCCATCACGGCGAGGACGATCATCGCGGCCTGCGAGGCCTCGAAGACCGGGAGGAGACGAGCGATGAAGTAGACACCGGCGGCGACCATCGTCGCGGCGTGGATCAGCGCGGAGACGGGCGTCGGGCCTGCCATCGCGTCGGGGAGCCAGGTGTGCAGCGGGAACTGCGCCGACTTGCCCGCCACGCCCGCGAGGAGCAGCAGGGCGATCAGGGTCGGGTGGTCGAGTCCGCCGCTCGCGACGGTGCCGAGGACCTTCGTGATGCGGAAGGACCCGGCGTCGGTGGCCAGCGCGAACAGGCCGATGAGGAAGGGGACGTCACCGAGCTTGGTCACCAGGAAGGCCTTGATGGAGGCGGCGCGGGCCTCCGGGGTCTCCCAGTAGTGGCCGACCAGGAAGTACGAGCAGATGCCCATGAGCTCCCAGCCGACCAGCAGCACCATCAGGTCGCCGGAGTAGACGACGAGCAGCATCGCGGAGGTGAACAGGGAGACGAGCGCGGCGTAGGAGGGGTAGCGCGGGTCCTCGCGGAGGTAGCCCGTCGAGTAGATCTGCACGCAGGTGGCGACGACGCCGACGAGTACGGCGACGAGGGCGGCGAAGCCGTCGATGTACAGGGCGAGTTCGATCGGGACCGAGCCGGTGGGCGTGAGCTCGGTGGCGGCGTTGATCGCCTGGTCGCCGCCCTGACGCACGGCGACCACCGCGGCGAGCACGAGGGACGCGAGCGTCGGCAGGACGGCGAGCGGGCGGACGAAGCCGGGTGCCGTGCGGCCCAGGAGTAGGCCGGCTGCGGCGCCGAGGAACGGCAGAAGGGGGACGAGGACGGCGAGGGTGGTCGTGGTCACGCGGTGGCCTCAGCCTTCTCGGCCTGCGGGGCCGTGGAGGCGTCGTGGTCGGGGCCGTCGGTGTCGTGGCTCTCGGCGGTGTCGCGGAGCTTGTCGATGTCCGAGGTGCCGCGGTTGCGGTAGACGGCAAGGACGATCGCCAGGCCGATGCCGATCTCGGCGGCGGCGATGGTGATGGTGAACAGGGTCAGGGCCTGGCCGGAGTGCAGGGTCTCCTCGGCGGCCTTGCTGAGCCAGACGTCGAAGGCGACCAGGTTGAGGTTGACGGCGTTGAGCATCAGCTCGACCGACATCAGGACCAGGATCGCGTTGCGGCGGGCGAGGACGCCGTACAGGCCGGTGCAGAAGAGGAGGGCGGAGAGTACTGCGGGATAGGCGAGGTGCATCAGCGCGGCTCCTTCTCGCTCGGGGCGGCGGGAGCGGGGGTGGCGGGAGCGGGGGCGGCGGGAGCGGGGGCGGCGGTCGCCGAGGGCGCGCCCGGCACGGTGCGGTTGCCCGCCCCGGCGCCGGTTCCGGGCCCGTCCGCGGCGGTCTCCTTCGCCTGTCGGGACAGGACGATCGCGCCGACCAGGGCGGCGAGGAGGAGGACGGAGAGGCCCTCGAAGGGGAGGACCCAGTTCTGGAAGAGGCTTTCGCCGGTGGCCCTGGTGGAGCCGGCGGCGGGGCCGTCGAGGTCGATCCAGGTCGTGCGGAAGGCGTCGACGACCACCCAGATCAGGGTGGCCGCGGAGGCGAGAGCCACGGCGAGGGCGGCCCAGCGGTTGCCGGAGTCGGCGTCCGGGGAGCGGCCGATGGGGGCCTTGGTGAGCATCAGTCCGAACAGGAGGAGGACGACGACGGAACCGACGTAGATGAGGACCTGCACCCAGGCGATGAACTCGGCGCTGAGCAGGAGGTATTCCACGGCGAGGCCACCGAGCGTGACCACCAGCCACAGGGCGGCGTGCACCAGCTGCCGGGTGGTGACGGTGACCAACGCGGCGCCGAACGTGACCAGGCCGACGAGGAGGAAGGCGATCTCGACGCCGGTCGGGGAGAGGAAGCCGTGCGTGTCGGCGGCCGTGGTCAGCGCGGCAGAGGAGGCAGGGCTCACGACTCGCCCCCCTGCGGCTCGGTCGGCTCGGTCGGCTCGGCTTGAGCGGCCGCCAGCTTCTCGGCGGTCTTGCGGGCGGCGGCGATCTCCTTGGGTTCCTCCGCGCCGGGGTCGAGGGCGGGCGGGGCCGGGACGGTCCACATCCACTCGCGAAGCTTGTCGCGCTCGTGGGTGAGCTCGCGGATGTCGGTCTCGGCGTACTCGAACTCCGGGGACCAGAACAGGGCGTCGAAAGGACAGACCTCGATGCAGATACCGCAGTACATGCACAGGGAGAAGTCGATGGCGAAGCGGTCGAGGACGTTGCGGCTGCGTTCGCGGCCGCCCGGGGTCGCCGCCGGGACCGTCTCCTTGTGGGAGTCGATGTAGATGCACCAGTCCGGGCACTCGCGGGCGCACAACATGCAGACCGTGCAGTTCTCCTCGAACAGGCCGATCACGCCGCGGGTGCGGGGCGCGAGGTCGGGCTGGGTGTCCGGGTACTGCGCGGTGACGGACTTCTTCGTCATCGTGCGGAGGGTGACGGCCAGGCCCTTGGCCAGGCCACTGCCAGGAATACGGGGCCGGGAGGGCGGGAGAGGCGCAGCCATGGTTACTGGATCACCACCTTGACGATGCCGGTGAGGGCGATCTGGGCGAGGGAGAGGGGGACGAGGAGGGTCCAGGAGAGCTTCTGGAGCTGGTCCTCGCGCAGGCGGGGATAGGTGACACGGAGCCAGATCACGATGAAGGCGAGGACGGCCGCCTTGAGCAGGGTCCACACCCAGCCGAGGCCGTCGGCGCCCCAAGGGCCGTGCCAGCCGCCCAGGAAGAGGACGGTGGTCAGGCCGCACAGGACCACGATTCCGGCGTACTCGGCGAGGAGGAAGAGAGCGAAACGGAGGCCGGTGTACTCGGTGTAGGCGCCGAAGATGATCTCCGAGTCGGCTACGGGCATGTCGAACGGCGGGCGCTGCAGCTCGGCCAGTCCGGCGACGAAGAAGACGATCGCGCCGACGATCTGCCAGGGCAGCCACCACCACTCGAAGGCGTCGAGGATGCCGGGGAGGGAGACCGTACCGGCCGCCATCGCCACGGAGGCGGCGGTGAGCAGCATCGGGAGTTCGTAAGCGAGGAGCTGGGCGGCGGTGCGCAGGCCGCCGAGGAGGGAGAACTTGTTGGCGGAGGCCCAGCCGGCCATGAGTGAGCCGAGGACGCCTACGCCCATGACCGCCAGGACGAAGAAGATGCCCGCGTCGATGACCTCGCCGACCGCGCCCTCGCCCGGGCCGATGGGGATGGCGAGGAGGACGAGCAGGTACGGGAGGAGGGCCACTGCGGGGGCGAGCTGGAAGATACGGCGGTCCGCGCCTGCCGGGACGACGTCCTCCTTCTGCGCGAACTTCACGCCGTCGGCGACGAGCTGGGCCCAGCCGTGGAAGCCGCCGGCGTACATCGGGCCGAGGCGGCCCTGCATGTGGGCCATCACCTTGTGCTCGGTCTGGCCGATGATCAGGGGGAAGGTGAGAAAGACGACGAAGACGATCAGGAGTCGCAGGGTGACGTCGAGCGCGTCGTTCACCGCGGGCCTCCTGCGGGGTTTGTGCGGTCGTCGGTGGGGGCTTCGGAGCCGTCGGGGTCGTCGGAGCCTTCGGAGTCGGAGCGAGGCTCGGTCTCGGCGTCGGCGTCGGGCTGCGGCTCCGGTGCCTCCGATGCATCGCCATCTGCATCGCCATCGGCGGAAGTGGCGGGCTTTGGCTTCGCCGCGGTCTCCGACGCCGACTCGGCCTGGGTCTGCGGCTCAGGATCGGCTCGTCGCCTGGGTTCCGGCTCGTCGAAGGCCGGGCGGGCGTGATGCCACGGGGCGTCCGGGCTGCGGGGGGCCGCGGGGGGCTTCGCGGTGGCCGACGGGGTGGTCGAGGGAGTGGTCGATGGCGTAGCGGCTTCGCCGGCCGAATTCGCCGACGCTGCATCGGACGCAGCTGCGTCAGACGCCGCCACATCGAACGCCGCCGCGTCAGTGGCCGCCGCCTCGGACGCCGCCGCCTCGGACGCCGCCGCATCGGACGCGTTCGCTTCGGAGGCCGCCTGCTGGCTTGCGGAGCCCTGCGAGGCGCTGCGTGATCGGCGGGGGCCGGCGGGGGTGGTGCCCGTTCCGGGGCGTTGCGATGCCGAGCCTTCGCTCACGCTTCGCGCACGCCGTGCCGGTGGGGTGCTGGTCGCGGCCGTCTCCTGCCCGTCACCCGCTCCGCCGGCCGACGTGTCCGCCGGCGCCTCGGTCCGCCGGCTCGCCGAACCCTCGCTCGCGCTGCGTGCGCGACGTGGCGTGGCCGGAGTGCCGGACGTGGTCGGGGACGTGTCGGCTCCCGCCGGAGACACGCCCGTGTCCGCCGAGGGTTCGGTTCCAGCAGCAGCCGCCTGGCTGGCCGAACCCTCCGCCGCCGTACGAGCACGCCGCGCCGCACCGGCTGCAGGCGATCCAGCCGCCGAATCCTCCTCCTGCTGACTTGCCGAACCTTCTGCCGCAGTGCGTGCACGCCGCACCGCACCCGCCGCCGGAACTCCACCAGCCGCTGCTCCGGGCGCCGTTGCCCCAGCCGCCGACGCCTCCCCCTGGCTCGCCGAACCCTCCGCCGCCGTACGCGCACGACGCACCGGCCGTTCACCGGCCGCCCGCACTGGCCGCTCGCCGGCCGCCCGCGCCGGACGTTCCCCTGCGGCGCGCCCCGCGCCCCTGGCCGGGCGGGCCGGGGCAGGGGGGAGTTGGCCCTTCAGGGGGCCCCATTCGTTCGGGTCGGGAACACCGGGGGGCAGCATCTGGCGGCGCTTCGGGCCGCCGTGTTCGGACTCGCCGGGTTCCTTGGCGCCGGGCCAGGCCTTGGCGACGCGGGCCGCCAGGACGAAGTCCTTGCGGAGGGGGTGACCCTCGAAGTTGTCCGGGAGGAGCAGGTGGTCCAGGGCAGGGTGGTCGGTGAACGCCACGCCGAACATTTCGTGCGTCTCGCGTTCGTGCCAGGCCGCGCCCGCGTACACGCCGACCGCGGAGGGCAGCGTCGGCGCCTCGTGCGGGACCGTCGTACGGACCAGCAGGCGTCGTACCGGAGACAGGGCCGCGACGTGGGCCGCGACTCGGAAGCCCGTGCCCGGTTCGTCGACCGCGCTCAGCCAGTCGAAGTAGGTGCAGCCCAACTCGTCGCGGGCCGTCTGCAGCGCCGCGATCCAGGATGCCGGGGGTACGTCGACCGTCAGGACCTCGTACGACTCCTCGGCCGTGGCCTCCGGGCCGAAGAGGTCCTCGACGGGGGCAGGCAGCCAGCCGATCGTCGTCATCGGGCCGCCTCCCCCGTGCCGCCAGTCCCACTGGCGCCGCCGGCACCTTCAGTACCACCAGCACCGCTACCGCTACCGGCCCCCGGCACCTCAGGCCCCCGCACCAGCCCGCTCTGCAGAGCCGCCGTCGACGGACGCCCCGCCCCACTCGCGTACCGCTCCCCCAGCGACTCCCGCGCGATCTTCTCCTGGAGCTTCAGGATCCCCTGGAGCAGCGCCTCGGGGCGTGGCGGGCAGCCGGGGACGTACACGTCCACCGGGATGATCTGGTCGACGCCCTTGGTGACGGAGTAGGAGTCCCAGTACGGGCCGCCGCAGTTGGAGCAGGCGCCGAACGAGATGACGTACTTCGGCTCGGGCATCTGTTCGTACAGGCGCTTCACCGCCGGGGCCATCTTGTCCGTGACCGTGCCGGAGACAACCATCAGGTCGGCCTGGCGCGGGCCGGGCGCGAACGGGATCACGCCGAGGCGGATGAAGTCGTGGCGAGCCATCGACGCGGCGATGAACTCGATCGCGCAGCAGGCGAGGCCGAAGTTGAAGACCCAGAGCGAGTAGCGGCGGCCCCAGTTCAGGATCACCTTCATCGGCTCCGGGGCGAGGCGGGCGAGCGCGCCCAGCCGCTTCGGCTCCGGCAGCAGAACCGGCTGCCCCTCGGTGTCTGGCGTCACGTCCATGCCAGGACGCCCTTCTTGTATGCGTAGAGCAGGCCCACGGCCAGGAAGCCGAGGAAGATGAACATCTCGACGAGCGTGGTCGCGCCGTAGCCCGGGTCGGCGAAGACCGTCGCCCAGGGGAACAGGAAGATCGAGTCGATGGCGAAGATCACATAGAGGAAGGCGTAGACGTAGTAGCGGACCTGCGTGTGGGCCCAGCCCTCGCCGACGGGGTCGACGCCGCACTCGTACGTCAGGAGCTTCTCGGGCGTCGGGACCACGGGGCGCAGCAGGCGGCCCGCCCCGAAGGCGACGGCGACGAACAGCACGCCGACGACGGCGAGCAGTCCGACGACCGAGTAGGACTGGAAGTAGTCCGCCGAGACGACGACGTAGTGCGCATCCGCCGCGACGACGACGGTCTGTTCCGACACGTCCGCCCCTCGCTCCCTGACCTCGTGACCGATACCCCAGGACCAGCCCCGGAACCAGAACCCGAACCGGTCCCTGGAACCAGTGTCCTGCTGCTTGTGATCTCGTGAACACTGCTGTTCGACGATCTGTACGCACGGGAGTCTAGGCCCTGCTAAAGACACCGTAAGCAGCCCGTCACGCGTTGAGATCCCCTCGAGATGCGAGGGTGCGGCGCCCGGCCCGTCACGCGGCCGAATGCCGGGACCGGTCGCGGGGTGGGGATTTCCCCCGTAGACGGAGGCGGCCCGCCTCATGGCGCGGCGGCGCACCGCGCGGCACGCTAGCCCATATGACCGAACGCCCCAGCCCTTCGCGGGACGCCTCCGAGCAGTCCGACAGCGAGCAGCCGCCGCTGCCGCCCGCCCGTTTCGCCTACGACCGGCACACCTGGAAGGAGATCGCGCATCTCCTGGCGAACCTTCCGTTGTCGCTGCTCGGCTTCACCTACGTCGTGGTGGTGCTGTCCACGGGTGCCTTCCTGACCTTGACGGTGATCGGGTTCCCCCTGCTCGCGGCCGGACTGATGGGCGCGCGGCAGCTGGGCAAGCTGGAGCGGGCACGCGCGCGTGCGTTGCTCGGGGTGCGGGTGGACGAGCCGAGTCCGATGCCGTTGCGCGGCGGCAGGGACGGCTTCTTCCCGCAGCTGTGGCTGGCGCTGAAGGACCCGGTCGGCTGGCGCACGATCCTGTACGACTTCATCCGGCTGCCCTGGGGCATCCTCACCTTCACCATCACGCTGACCTCGCTGTTCGTGCTGTGGCCGGTGCTGCCGTTCATCGCGCGGGGCCTGGCGAACGCGGACCGCGCGATGGTGCGCGGCCTGCTGTCGCCCTCCGACGAACTGGAGCGCCGTATCGCCGAGCTGGAGTCGGACCGGGGTGTCGTCGTCGACACGGCCGCCGCCGATCTGCGCCGCATCGAGCGCGACCTGCACGACGGCGCGCAGGCCCGGCTGGTCAACCTCGCCATGGGGCTGGGCCTGGCCAAGGAGAAGCTGCTGGAGGATCCCGATTCGGCGGCGGCGATGGTCGCGGAGGCGCACGGCGAGGTGAAGCTGGCGCTGCAGGAGCTACGGGATCTCGCCCGGGGCATCCATCCGGCCGTGCTGACCGACCGCGGCCTGGACGCCGCCCTTTCGGCGGTCGCCTCACGCTGCACGGTGCCGGTGAAGGTGACCGTGGACCTGCTGTCCAGACCGGTGGCGGCCATCGAGGGCATCGCCTACTTCACCGTCTCCGAGCTGCTGCAGAACATCAGCAAGCACAGCGGGGCGAAGTCGGCGTCGGTCGACGTGTGGCGGTCGAACGACCGGTTGCTCATCCAGGTGTGGGACGACGGCCGCGGGGGCGCGCGCCTCGACGGCGGCACGGGCATGCGCGGGCTCGCCGACCGGCTGGACGCCGTGGACGGCCTGTTCGTCATCGAGTCACCGCAGGGCGGTCCTACGACGGTGACGGCGGAGTTGCCGTGGCGGGACCGCGTCCCCGGGCAGGCATAGGCGCCAGGCAGGGGTAGGCGCCCGGCAGGGGTAGGGAAAACCCCCCGTTCGAGACGCCGACGGCCTCCATGGTCCGCGGACCTGCGGTCGAGCAGGGTGGAGGTACGACGGCACAGCCCCGGCGGCGGGGCTGACGGGACGAGGAGAACGGACGACGCCGATGGCCACGGAGTACGGACAGGGCTACGGGCACGGGCTCGGTTACCCCGAGCGCGGCCTCCCCGAGCACGGCGGCGAGCGACGGCACCGGCTGCCGGCCGGGCTGCGGGCGCCGTTCGAGGCACGCAGCTGGCGCGAGTTCGGGTACGTGCTGCTGAGCCTGCCGATCAGCATCGTGCTGTTCGTGTACGCCATCACGATGGTGTCGCTGGGCGCCGGCCTGCTGGTGACGTTCCTCGGCATCCCGGTGCTGGCGGCGGGGCTCGCCGGCTGCCGTGGCTTCGGAGCGCTGGAGCGGGCACGCGCGCGTGCGCTGCTGGACCTGGAGGTGGCCGACCCGGAGCCGCTGCGGATGCGGCGGCGCGGCTTCATGGCGTGGATGGGCGCCGTACTGAAGAGCGGGACGTCGTGGCGCAGTGCGCTGTACGCGGTGCTGCACTTCCCGTGGGCGGTGTTCTCCTTCGTCGTCGCCCTCAACGTCTGGGCGTACGGCTGGGCGCTGCTGACGTATCCGCTGTGGTTCTGGGTGTTCCCGGTGTGGGCCGGCCAGGACGGTCTTCAGCTGTACGGCGACGAGACCCACCACATCTACCTCGACAACCCCTTCGAGATCACGGTCACCGCGCTGGTGGGCCTGCTGTTCACGCTGGCCACGCCCTGGATCGTGCGGGCGCTGACGATGGTGGACCGGCTGCTGGTGCACGGCCTGCTCGGGCCGTCGCGGCTGGCCACGCGCGTGGTGGAGCTGGAGTCGGACCGCGGTGTCGTCGTCGACACGGCCGCTGCCGACCTGCGGCGCATCGAGCGCGACCTGCACGACGGTGCCCAGGCCCGCCTGGTGGCCCTGGCCATGGACCTGGGCCTCGCGAAGGAGAAGCTGGCGGAGGATCCGCACGCCGCCGCGCAGATGGTGGACGAGGCGCACGGCGAGGTGAAGACGGCGCTGCAGGAGCTGCGCGACCTGGCACGCGGGATCCATCCGGCGGTCCTGACCGACCGGGGGCTGGATGCGGCCCTGTCGGCGGTGGCCTCGCGGTGCACGGTGCCGGTGGAGGTCCAGGTCGACATCGAGGAGCGGCCGGTGCCGGCGATCGAGGGGATCGCGTACTTCACGGTGTCGGAGCTGCTGCAGAACATCAGCAAGCATGCCCGGGCCACATGGGCTGCCGTGGATGTGTGGCGGGTGGAGAACCGGCTGATGTTGCAGGTCGTGGACAACGGGGTGGGGGGTGCCGCCGCCTCCGGGGGGTCCGGGCTGGCGGGGCTGGCCGAGCGGTTGGACGCGGTGGACGGGATTTTGGTCGTGGACTCGCCGGTCGGGGGGCCGACACGGGTTACGGCTGAGCTTCCCTGGCGGACCGTGTAGTTCGGGTGTGCCGTTCGGCCCACTGAGGTGGGGATCCGGCTCCGGTTGGTTCGGGGCCGGACTCCCGTTTGTGCGCAAGCACTCCCTTAGCACTCCCTGAGCACTCTCAGAGCACTCCCCGAACACTCCCTGAGCGCTTCACGAGCATGCGCCCCGGAGTCGCCCCCTTCACGCCCGCGCGATCCGAACTGCGGCGGGCAGGTTATCCACAGGCCCGGTGCGGGAGAGCCGATCGCGGGATACTGAGGGCGCGAGGGACGACAGGGCCGGGGCACGCTCGGCCGAATGCCAAGGCTCGGGGGGCCGAGGATCGTGGAGGACAGGGTGCGGGTGGTCATCGCCGAGGATTCAGTACTGCTCAGGGAGGGGCTGACCCGGCTGTTGACCGACCGTGGGCACGAGGTCGTGGCGGGGGTGGGGGACGGCGAGGCGCTGATCAAGACCATCACGGAGCTGGACGGACAGGGCGAGCTGCCGGACGTGGTGGTCGCGGACGTACGGATGCCGCCGACGCACACGGACGAAGGGGTGCGGGCGGCCGTACAGCTGCGCAAGTCACACCCCGGACTCGGGGTACTCGTGCTGTCGCAGTACGTGGAGGAGCGGTACGCCACGGAGCTGCTGGCCGGTTCCAGCCGTGGAGTCGGCTATCTGCTCAAGGACCGGGTGGCGGAGGTTCGGGAGTTCGTGGACGCGGTCGTGCGGGTGGCCCAAGGGGGTACGGCCCTCGATCCGGAGGTCGTCGCCCAGTTGCTGGGCCGCAGCCGTAAGCAGGATGTGCTCGCGGGCCTCACGCCACGTGAGCGGGAGGTCCTAGGGCTTATGGCCGAGGGTCGGACCAACTCGGCGATCGCCCGGCAGCTGGTGGTGAGCGACGGAGCGGTCGAGAAGCACGTCAGCAACATCTTTCTGAAGCTCGGACTGTCTCAGAGCGATGGTGATCACCGACGTGTTCTGGCGGTGCTCACCTACCTGAACTCCTGACGATCTGACACCGTGTCAGAAAACCGGGATCTGCCGAGACCGAGGCCTAGAACCAAAGAACGAGCGGGGAGCGTCTTCAAAGAAGCGCCGGGGGGCGCGTGAATCATGACAATTCCGGGTGGCGAACCATCTCAAATCCATGTCCGTCATGCGAATGGCCCGGGGAGGGCGACCTTTGCGGACGTAGGGTTGATCCTGGGAAGGCTTGCGGGAAGGCCATGCCCAGACACCCGTCTTAAGGGAGGTCCAGTTCAGTGACCAGCCAGGTCAGTAGCCCAGCGGAGCAGGCCGACGAGGCCGTCGTGGGAGAGCAGCGCAAACCGGCAGGGACGAAGGACGTCCGCCGGCTGGACCGGGTGATCATTCGTTTCGCGGGGGACTCGGGCGACGGTATGCAGCTCACCGGCGACCGCTTCACCTCGGAAACAGCTTCCTTCGGCAACGACCTGTCGACACTGCCGAACTTCCCGGCGGAGATCCGCGCCCCCGCCGGCACCCTCCCGGGCGTGTCCTCCTTCCAGCTGCACTTCGCCGACCACGACATCCTGACCCCGGGCGACGCACCGAACGTGCTGGTCGCGATGAACCCGGCGGCCCTGAGGGCCAACATCGGCGATCTGCCGCGCGGCGCGGAGATCATCGTCAACACGGACGAGTTCACCAGACGGGCGATGCAGAAGGTGGGCTACGACGCCTCACCGCTGGAGGACGGGTCGCTGGACGGCTACAGCCTCCATCCGGTGCCGCTGACGACCCTGACCGTCCAGGCGCTCAAGGAGTTCGACCTCACCCGTAAGGAGGCCGAGCGCAGCAAGAACATGTTCGCGCTGGGCCTGCTGTCGTGGATGTACCACCGGCCCACCGAGGGCACCGAGAAGTTCCTGAAGTCGAAGTTCGCCAAGAAACCCGACATCGCGGCCGCCAACATCACCGCCTTCCGCGCGGGCTGGAACTTCGGCGAGACGACCGAGGACTTCGCCGTCTCCTACGAGATCGCCCCGGCCACCACGGCCTTCCCGGTCGGCACCTACCGGAACATCTCCGGGAACCTCGCCCTGTCCTACGGACTGGTCGCCGCGTCCCGCCAGGCGGACCTGCCGCTGTACCTGGGTTCGTATCCGATCACCCCGGCCTCGGACATCCTGCACGAGCTGAGCCGGCACAAGAACTTCGGCGTACGGACCTTCCAGGCCGAGGACGAGATCGCCGGCATCGGCGCGGCGCTGGGCGCGGCCTTCGGCGGCTCGCTGGCGGTGACCACGACCTCCGGTCCCGGTGTGGCCCTGAAGTCCGAGACCATCGGGCTGGCCGTCTCGCTGGAGCTGCCGCTGCTGGTGATCGACATCCAGCGCGGCGGACCCTCGACCGGCCTGCCGACCAAGACGGAGCAGGCGGACCTGCTCCAGGCGATGTTCGGCCGCAACGGCGAGGCCCCGGTGCCGATCGTCGCCCCGTGCACGCCGGCCGACTGTTTCGACGCGGCGCTGGAGGCGGCGCGGATCGCGCTGACGTACCGCACTCCGGTGATGCTGCTGTCGGACGGCTATCTGGCCAACGGCTCGGAGCCCTGGCGGATCCCGGAGCTGGACGAGCTGCCGGACCTGACCGTGCAGTTCGCGCAGGGGCCGAACCACACCCTGGAGGACGGCAGCGAGGTCTTCTGGCCGTACAAGCGCGACCCGCAGACCCTCGCCCGGCCGTGGGCGATCCCGGGCACGCCGGGCCTGGAGCACCGGATCGGCGGCATCGAGAAGGAGGACGGCACGGGCAACATCTCGTACGCCCCGGCCAACCACGACTTCATGGTCCGCACCCGCCAGGCCAAGATCGACGGCATCGAGGTGCCGGACCTGGAGGTCGACGACCCGCACGAGGCGAAGACGCTGGTGCTGGGCTGGGGATCGACGTACGGCCCGATCACGGCCGCGGTCCGCCGCCTGCGCACGGCCGGCGAATCCATCGCGCAGGCGCATCTGCGCCACCTGAACCCGTTCCCGCGCAACCTGGGCGTGGTACTCGGACGCTACGAGAAGGTGGTGATCCCCGAGATGAACCTCGGCCAGCTCGCCACTCTGGTCCGGGCGAAATACCTGGTGGACGCCCACTCGTACAACCAGGTCAACGGCATGCCGTTCAAGGCGGAACAGCTCGCCAAGGCGCTCAAGGAGGCCATCGATGGCTGAGACGTCCACGGAAGGCACGGGCACGATCGAGGCGCTCTCGCTCGTCCCCAAGGCCGAGGCCCGCCAGTCCATGAAGGACTTCAAGTCCGACCAGGAAGTGCGCTGGTGCCCCGGCTGCGGTGACTACGCGATCCTTGCCGCCGTCCAGGGCTTCATGCCGGAGCTTGGCCTGGCCAAGGAGAACATCGTCTTCGTCTCGGGCATCGGCTGCTCGTCCCGCTTCCCGTACTACATGAACACGTACGGCATGCACTCCATCCACGGCCGCGCCCCCGCGATCGCGACGGGCCTGGCCACGTCGCGGCGGGACCTGAGCGTGTGGGTGGTGACCGGTGACGGTGACGCGCTGTCGATCGGCGGCAACCACCTGATCCACGCCCTGCGGCGCAATGTGAATTTGAAGATCCTGCTGTTCAACAACCGGATCTACGGCCTGACGAAGGGCCAGTACTCCCCGACGTCCGAGGTCGGCAAGATCACCAAGTCGACGCCGATGGGCTCGCTGGACGCGCCCTTCAACCCGGTCTCACTGGCGATCGGCGCGGAGGCGTCCTTCGTGGCGCGCACGGTCGACTCCGACCGCAAGCACCTCACCCAGGTCCTGCGCGAGGCGGCCGCCCACAAGGGCACTGCGCTGATCGAGATCTACCAGAACTGCAACATCTTCAACGACGGCGCCTTCGAGGTCCTCAAGGACAAGCAGCAGGCCGAGGAGGCGGTGATCCGCCTCGAACACGGGCAGCCGATCCGCTTCGGAACCGACGGTGCGCGGGGCGTCGTACGGGACGCGCAGACCGGTGACCTGAGGGTCGTCACCGTGACGCCGGAGAACGAGTCGCAGATCCTGATCCACGACGCCCACTCCACGTCCCCGACCACGGCCTTCGCCCTCTCTCGCCTGGCCGACCCGGACACCCTGCACCACACACCGATCGGCGTGTTCCGCTCGGCGGAGCGCCCGGTGTACGACACCCAGATGTCCGACCAGCTGGACACGGCGATCGAGCAGAACGGCAAGGGGGATCTGGCCGCGCTGCTGGCGGGTGGGGACACCTGGACGGTCGTGGGCTGACGCTCCGGCGACACGTGCGGGCCTGGGTGCGCTGCGGCCACCCAGGCCTTCGTCGTCACGCCTCCCGGGATGTCCTCCCGGGATGTCCTTCTTGGCGCGGGTGCCAGGACGAGCATGCAATTCAGGAGGCACTCCGGCGCGCGTCGTACGCCTCGCGCGCCTTCTGCACCTCCCCCATCCGCTCACTGGTCCACAGCGCCAGGCCCCGTACCTGCTGCGCCGCCTCGCGGCCCAGGTCGGTCAGGGAGTAGTCGACCCTCGGGGGGATCACCGGCTTCGCGTCGCGGTGGACCAGGCCGTCGCGCTCCAGGGTCTGGAGGGTCTGGGTGAGCATCTTCTCGCTGACCCGGCCGATCGCGCGGCGTAGTTCGCTGAACCGGTAAGGGCGTTCCAGGAGTTCGATCAGGACGAGGACGCCCCATCGGCTGGTGACGTGCTCCAGGACGAGGCGGTAGGGGCACATCTCCTCGCCGACGACGTACTTGTCGGTCGTCACGTCGGTCGTCGCGTTCGCCGTCGCGCTCGTCGACGTGCTTGCCACCGTACTGGTACTTACTGCCATGCCAGTACCTTACTTCAAAGTGGGTACTTTCGCTGAGTTAGCGCACCTCCTAGGGTTAGTGCCAACGCACCCCACAAGGAGTTCTGATCATGAGCATCGTCGTCACCGGAGCCAATGGACACCTGGGCCGCCACGTGCTGGAACAGCTGCTGGAGAAGGTTCCGGCCGACCAGGTCACCGCCGTCGTCCGTACCCCCGAGAAGGGCGCCGACCTGGCCGAGCGCGGCGTGAAGATCGCAGTCGCCGACTACAACACCCCCGACACCTTCGACGCACTGTTCGCGGCCGGCGACAAGGTCCTGCTCATATCCGGCAGCGAGGTCGGCAACGACCGCGTCGGCCAGCACACGGTCGTCATCAACGCCGCCAAGGCCGCAGGCGTCGCACTCCTCGCCTACACCAGCGCCCCCGGCAGCCTCACGGCCGCGCTCGCCGACGACCACCGCGGCACCGAGAAGGCGCTCCTGGAGTCCGGCCTGCCGTACGTGCTGCTGCGCAACGGCTGGTACCACGAGAACTACACCGAGAACCTCGCCCCGGTCCTCCAGTACAACGCCGTCACCCACGCCGCCGGCGAGGGCCGCGTCTCCTCCGCCTCCCGCGCCGACTATGCGGCCGCCGCCGTCGCCGTACTGACCGGCGAGGGGCACGAGAACAAGACGTACGAGCTGGGCGGCGACGTCGCGTGGAGCTTCGCCGAGTACGCCGCGGAGCTGAGCCGGCAGAGCGGCAAGGAGATCGCCAACAACGCCGTCTCCGCCGAGGACCTCGTCGGCATCCTGACCGGCGCCGGGCTGCCCGAGCCACTCCCCGCGATCCTGGCCGGCGTGGACACCTCCATCGAGAAGGGTGAGCTGGTCATCGGCAGCGGGGACCTGTCTCGCCTGGCCGGCCGTCCGACCACTCCGATCGCCGAGTCGATCGGAGCCGCGCTCAAGGGCTGAACTCCCCCCAGTGCGCCTTGAGTGCCGCACCCCCGCCTGTCATGACCGTATGGCGATACGGGCATGACAGGCGGGGGTGTTCGGCGTTACCTTCTTGCGAGCCGCCGTGAGGGCGCGGCCGGATGAGGGCGCGAAGGAGGGGCCGTGACGGGGAAATCGGGCGGCGAGCGGCACATAGGAATACTGAACGGCTTCGCGGCCTATGGGATGTGGGGGCTCGTTCCCCTCTTCTGGCCCCTGCTGAAGCCCGCCGGGGCGGTCGAGATTCTCGCCCATCGGATGGTCTGGTCCCTCGCCTTCGTGGCGGTCGCGCTGGTCGTCGTACGGCGCTGGGCCTGGGCGGGTGAGCTGATACGGCAGCCGCGGCGGCTGGCGCTCGTCGCCCTGGCCGTCGGCGTGATCACCGTCAACTGGGGTGTCTACATCTGGTCCGTGAACACGGGTCATGTCGTCGAGGCCTCGCTCGGGTACTTCATCAATCCGCTCGTCACCATCGCGATCGGCGTACTGCTGCTGAAGGAGCGGCTGCGGCCGGTGCAGTGGGCGGCGGTCGGGGTCGGCTTCGCGGCCGTGGTCGTGCTGACCGTCGGGTACGGGCGGCCCCCGTGGATCTCCCTCGTCCTCGCCTTCTCCTTCGCCACGTACGGGCTGGTGAAGAAGAAGGTCAATCTCGGCGGGGTCGAGTCGCTGGCCGCGGAGACCGCGATCCAGTTCCTGCCCGCCGCGGGGTATCTGGCGTGGCTGACGGCGCGCGGGGAGTCGACGTTCACGTCGGAGGGACCCGGGCATGCGGCGCTGCTCGCGGCCACCGGCATCGTCACCGCCGTGCCGCTCGTCTGCTTCGGCGCGGCCGCGATACGGGTGCCGCTGTCGACGCTGGGGCTGCTGCAGTACCTGACGCCGGTCTTCCAGTTCCTGCTCGGCATCCTGTACTTCCACGAGGCTATGCCGGCCGAGCGGTGGGCCGGGTTCGCGCTGGTGTGGCTGGCGTTGACGTTGCTCACGGCGGACGCGTGGCGCGCGGCACGGCGCTTGCGGGCCGCCGAGGTCAGTGTGCCGAAGGCGGAGAAGCCGACGTCCGCCGCAGTGGACGCCTGAGGCTGGGGGGTTGCCAGGGCTACCGCCCCCAGCCCCCCAGCCCCCCAGCCCCCCAGACGGGCTGAAATGCCTGGACCGGCGTTGCGGCATCACCGGCGATTCCCATTGCCACCCCGCTCACGCACCCCTATGAGTGGTCGCATGACTCAGGCACCCGAACCCACGCCTACGCCTACACCCACGCCCACACCCACACCCACACCCACGCCCGCGCCCGCGCCCGCCCCCGCTCCCCTCCACTGGAAGCTGGTCATCGACTCCGCCAACCCCCAGTCGCAGGCCGACTTCTGGGCCGCCGCGCTGCACTACGAGGTCGAGGACAACAACGCCCTCATCGAGCGGCTCCTGGAGCTCGGTGCGCTGCCGCGGGAGGCCGTCGTCGAGTTCCACGCCCGACTCGCCTTCCGGGACCTGGTGGCCGTACGGCATCCGGACGATCCGTATGACAAGGACAGCGGGACCGGGCTCGGGCGGCGGCTGCTGTTCCAGCGCGTGCCGGAGGCGAAGACCGTCAAGAACCGGCTCCATCTCGATCTGCACGCGCCGGCCGGGGAGCGCGAGGCCGAGGTCGGGCGGCTGGAGGGGCTGGGAGCGAGTGTGCTGCGGCACGTGAAGGAGCCGGGCGGGGAGTGGGTGCTGATGGCGGATCCGGAGGGGAACGAGTTCTGCGTGCAGTGAGGAACGCAGGGTTTTCCCTATGCGAACTCCGAGTCCGAATAGCGCTCTTGACGGAGAGTCAGGCTCACCCCACCATCCAGGCACCCCATTCACTGTGGATCCCCTGTGGTCACCCCACGGGGGTCCCCCTGGAATTCGGAGCCCCCCACATGAAGCTCCCCGTCTCCTGGCGCGCGTCGGCGGCTGCCGCAGTCGTGACCGCCACGCTCCTGGCCAGCGGATCCATAGCCGACGCGGCACCCGCGGCCGACGTCGAGGCCGCCGCCGCACCCGACATACCCGTGGCGAACGTCAAGGCCCACCTCACCCAGCTGCAGTCCATCGCCACCGCCAACGGCGGCAACCGCGCCCACGGCCGCCCCGGCTACAAGGCCTCCCTCGACTACGTGAAGGCCAAGCTGGACGCCGCCGGATACACCACGGCCATCCAGCAGTTCACGTCCTCCGGCCGCACCGGCTACAACCTGATCGCCGACTGGCCCGGCGGCGACACCAACCAGGTCGTCATGGCCGGCTCCCACCTCGACAGCGTCTCCTCCGGACCCGGCATCAACGACAACGGCTCCGGCTCGGCGGCCGTCCTGGAGACAGCGCTCGCCGTGTCGCGGGCCGGCTACCAGCCCACCAGACATCTGCGGTTCGCCTGGTGGGGAGCGGAGGAGCTGGGCATCGTCGGCTCCCGCTACTACGTCAACAACCTCTCCACCACCAACCGCGCGAAGATCAGCGGCTATCTGAACTTCGACATGATCGGCTCGCCGAACCCCGGCTACTTCGTCTACGACGACGACCCCGCGATCGAGAAGACCTTCAAGGACTACTACGCCGGCCTCGGCGTCGCGACCGAGATCGAGACCGAGGGCGACGGCCGCTCCGACCACGCACCGTTCAAGAGCGCGGGCGTGCCGGTGGGCGGGCTGTTCACGGGGGCGAGCCGCACGAAGACCGCGGCGCAGGCGGCCAAGTGGGGCGGTACGTCGGGGCAGTCCTTCGACCGCTGCTACCACTCGTCCTGCGACACCACGTCCAACATCAACGACACCGCCCTCGACCGGAACAGCGACGCCATCGCGCACGCGGTCTGGGAGCTGTCGGAGTGACCCGCTGATCCACGGATCTGTTGATCCACACGGATCTGTTGATCCACGGATCTGTTGATCCACGGATCCACCGATTTACTGATCGGCGGAATCAACTCCTGGGCGGTTCGGCCGACTTGGCGGCTCGGGCGGCGAGGCGGCCCATGCGGGCGTGGGCCGCCTCCAGTTCCTCGATGTCCTCGGCGGCCGGACCGCCCTCGGCCGTGAGCTCGGTCCACAGGCCGAGCAGATCCCGGCCCAGGTCGAGACCCTGCGCCGGATCCCGTACGGCCCGCCAGGCCGTGGCCGCGCCCTGGAGGCTGCTGTATGCCGCCTCCGCGTCGTGGGTGTGGTGGTGGGTCCGGGCCACGTCGAGGGAGAGCCCGAACGCGTGCACCAGGTCGCCCGCCAAGTAGGCGACATACGCGGCGAGTTCACGGATCCGGAGCACCTCGGGGTGCGCCGCCCCCAGCACCGCGGAAGCCTGCGCCACGGTCCGCTCCGCAAGCTCCGCCGCCTCCGCCGTCCGCCCCGCCGTCACGGCTTCGTTGAGCCGCGCCAACGGTTCCGCGAAGGGCGAGGCGTCGGTGGTGGTGGTGGCGGGTGCCCCGTCACCAAGGACGGCTTCGGCCACGGCGTCGAAGCCCCGGGGCGGGGTGGGCTTGGGGTCGGGGTCGGGGTCGGGGCCGGGGTCCGAGATGAGCAGGGGCTCGGGGACGGGGCCGGGTTCGCGCACCACGCGGGCCGACGCTTGATCGACCTTCGGTACGCCGGGAATCGGTACGCCGGGAATCGGTACACCGGGAATCGGTACACCGGGAATCGGCAGGTCGGCTTGCGGTACGGCGGCACTCGGCAGGTCGGTGTGCGGTCCGTCGGCCGACATCGGCCTCGCGTCCATCTGTGGCGGTGGGCCGAACTCCCCCAGCGGCGGTGCGACCGTGCCGGGCACGGCGTCCTGCACCGGCTCGGGCAGCGTGCGCAACCGGAACGTGGGCGAGGCGTCCTGCACAGCGCTCGGCAGGGGGCGTAGGACACGCGTGGGTTTGTCCCGATGCGGCGCCGCACCCGGGGCGGGTGGCGTGGAGGGCGCGGGAGACACGGGTGGCGTGGAGGGCACAGGCGGCCCCGCAGGCAGCCGTACGGCATCCCCCGCAACCGTCGGCTCCCCCGGCACCCCCACCCCTCCCGCCGGCGGCATCCGTACGGGCTCGGCGGTGAAGTGGCTGGAGCCGTCCGCGTCCACCCGCAGCGGGACGACGTAACCGATGCGCTCGTCGTGGACCGTGGCGTGCACGGCGTGGCCGGCAGCGAGGGCGATGCGCTGGAGGTGGGTCAGCACGACGTGCTGGATCTCCTCGCCGGGGGCCGCGGTGACGGGGACGCCGCCGATCGACGCGCCGTCGGCGCCCGAACCGACGGCGGGGACGCGCACGTCGATCGGCGCGACCACGGGGGCCGCCGAGGCCGCGGCGCGTTTCTGTTCCCGCTTCTTCGCGCGGCTCAGTAGAGACATCGCTTCCCTCACTCGCATGCGTCGGGGAGTTCGCGGACGGCGCACTCGGGTTCCATGGTGCTCCCTTCCGCCGTCGGGCTCCGCTTCCCCGGCGTCAAGGTCCGGTCGTACACGTCGTACACGTCGTACACGTACTGTCGAGTCTCTCCGGCCGCGCGCGGCGCGGACGTCACCGGGGCGTCACAGACTCGTTCCAGGAGCTTGTGCCACGTCAGAGCATTCTCATGCCTGACGCGAAGATCGGTGGCGTGACGAGGGAGGAGTGCGGGCATGCGGACTGACATGCACGTGCAGCAGGGGCGGCCGGGGCCGGGGCCGGAGATCTGGATCCGCGGGCCCGTGGCCCTGCCGGAGGAACCGCCGCCGCCCTCCCCTTCCGCCGCCGCGCCCCGGCGCTTCTCCTGGGTCGGCACGCACGGTGGGGCGGGTGTCTCCACGCTCGCCGCGGTCTACGGCGGCCACGACTGCGGGCGTAACTGGCCCGGGCCCGCCGATCCGCCGTCGGTGCTGCTCGTCGCCCGTACGCATGCGGCCGGGCTGGCCGCCGCCCTGAACGCCCTTGAGATCTTCCGCCGCGGGGAGGCTCCGCACGGGCTCGACCTCGATGCCGTCGTCCTCGTCGCGGACGCGCCGGGGCGGCTTCCGCGGCGGCTCGCCGAGCACGTCAAGGTGATCGAATCGGCCATCGACGTGTACCGGGTGCCGTGGGTGCCTGCGTGGCGGCTCGGCGACCTGAACGGACAGCCACCTCGGGAGGCCGAGGCGCTGGCGCGACTGACGGGGCGCTCCCGCTGAGCTCGGCCTGACTGACAATCACCCCATGACACCCGCGCCCGACTCCGACCCTGATCCCGACTCCGACCCTGATCCCGGCTCCGGCCCTGATTCCGACTCCGACCCTGGTCCCGGGCCCGAATCCGCCCCTCCGCCCGCCCCTCCGCCCGCCCTTACGCCTCCCGCCTTTACGCCTCTCGCCGTTACGCCTCCGCCTACCGCCCTGTCGGCCGTGGAGATCGCCTCTGCCGTACGCTCGCGGACCCTCCGTGCCGTCGATGTCGTCGCAGCGGCACTCGACCGGATCGAGCGGGCCGACCCCGTCCTGTGCGCCTTCATCGAGGTGTGGGGCGAAGAGGCGCTTCAGCGGGCCCGCGAGGTGGACGCACGGGTCGGCGCGGGTGAGCGGCTGCCGCTGGCCGGCGTGCCGATCGGGGTCAAGGGGCGCCGTGGGCTGCGGACGGCGGGTCCGCTGCTCGCGGCGGGGTGTGTGGCGGTGGGCGCGACATCCGTGCCGGGGCCGGGAACTCCCTGGCAGACCTGGGGACTCGGCCGGTACGGCCGTACGGTCAACCCCTGGCGGCACGACCGTACGCCGGGCGGCTCCTCCGCCGGTTCCGCGGCGGCGGTGGCGGCGGGGCTGGTTCCCCTCGCGACCGGGAGCGACGGGGCCGGGTCGGTGCGGATTCCGGCGGCGTGGTGCGGGGTCGTCGGACTGAAGGTCGGCAACGGACGGTTGCCGTCGGCCGACCGTACGGGGCTCATGGCGCCGGGGGCGCTGGCGCGGTCCGCGGAGGATGTGGCGGCGTACTGGGCAGTCGTGTCGGGGGCAGAACGGCGAGCGGTGCAGGGGAACGGGACGGACACGGCCACAGACACGGATACGGGCACGGGCACGGGCACGGGCACGGGCACGTACACGGACGGGCTACCCGGCGAGTACGACCCCCCGGCCGCCGTATGGTCCCCCGACCTCGGCTTCGCCTCCCCCGACCCGGACATCGTCGCCGTCGCTCACTCCGCGGCCCTACGGCTCGCCGAGGCCGGTGCGATACGGCTCGTCCGCCCACCGGCTCCGCTCCGCCTCGACGACCCGGGCCCGGCATGGCTCGCCCTGCGAACCCCGAGCGCCGACCCCACCCCCACCCCCACCCCCGCCCTCGCCCACCGCATCCGGGCCGCGAACGACAGACGTCTGGCCACCCTCTTCTCCGGCGCCCGGCTGCTGCTGACACCGACCGCCCCCACCCCACCGCACGGCCACGAAGGCCCCGGCGAGCGGTACTCCACCGCGCTCACCTGGGCGTTCAACCTGAGTGGGCATCCGGCGATCAGCATCCCGGCGGGGTTCGGGCCCGACGGATGTCCGGTCGGGCTGCAGGTGGTGGCGGCGCACGGGCGGGAGGGGGTGCTGCTGGACGTGGCGCGGGCGGCGGAGGCGTACGACCGAGGCGGCGGCTGACCCTGGACAGATGCTTGCGCATGCATATAATGCATGTGCGAGTAATTGTTGTACGCCGACCATCTGGGGGATCCCATGACCCGCCGCTTCCTGTTCGTCCTGGGCAGCAGCCGCACCGAGGGCAACACCGAGCTGCTGGCCCGCGCGGCCGCCGAGCAGTTGCCGGAGAGCGTCGAGCAGCAGTGGATCAGTCTCGCCGAGCACCCGCTGCCGGACTTCGTGGACCTGCGGCGCGACAGCGACCATGTGCGCCCTCCCTCGGGAAGCACGCTCTCGCTGCTGCTGGACGCCACGCTCGCCGCCACCGACATCGTGATCGCCTCGCCGTTGTACTGGTACTCGGTGTCCGGTCTCACCAAGCGCTACCTGGACTACTGGTCGGGCTGGCTGCGCACCCCCGGCATCGACTTCAAGGCGACGCTGGCCGGGCGCACCCTCTGGGGCGTCACCGCGCTCGCGCACCCGGAGACCGAGGTGGCCGACCCGCTCGTCGGCACGCTCAACAACTCGGCCGCGTACATGGGGATGCGCTTCGGCGGCGTCCTGTTCGGCAACGGCAGCCGGCGCGGCGACGTACTGAACGACACCGAGGCGCTGGCGCGCGCCAAGACGTTCTTCGCGCAGGAGGCGCCGCTCGCCCGGTACCCCTACGAGGCCGACTGAGCGGCTCTCAGGTTGTGACGTCCTTCGCCGTGAACCGCGCCCACGCCGCCGAGCCGAACACCGCCGCGTACAGGGCCTGGATGCCGAGGTTCTTGACCAGGTCGTCCCAGTAGACGGGGTCGCGCATGAGGTCGGCGAACGACAGCCAGTAGTGGGAGAAGAAGTACGGCTGGATCGCGTGCAGCTGGGGGATCTGGTCGAGGATCTGGACGGTGATCAGCAGGCCGACGGTCGTCGCCATCGCCGCGATACCGCTGTTGGTCAGCGTCGAGACGAACAGGCCGAGGGCCGCCACGCCTATGAGTGACGCGGCGACGACCAAGGCGATCAGCAGGGCGCGGCCCAGGCCTTCGGCGAAGCTGATCCGTGTGCCGGAGATGGTCGTCAGATCGCCGAGGGGGAAGAGCAACGCCCCGACCGCGAGGGCCGAGAGCGCGACCACGAGGGTGGCCACCAGGCAGAAGGCCATCGTGGTCGCGTACTTGGTGAGGAGCAGGCGCGAGCGGCCGGCGGGGGCGACGAGGAGATAGCGCAGGGTGCCGGCGTTGGCCTCGCCCGCTATCGCGTCGCCCGCGATGACGCCGATCGCCATCGGCAGGAAGAACGGGAGCGTCGCGGCCAGTGCGGTGAAGACCAGGAACAGGCCGTTGTTGGTGATCTGCGAGATGAACGCGGGGCCGCCGCCACCGCCACCGGGGCCGCCGGCCCCGCCGTCGCTCGTCTCGATCTTCACGGCGATCCCGACCAGGATCGGTACGGCGGCCAGGACGGCGAGCAGCGCGAGCGTGCGCCAGCGCCGGAAGGTGGTGAGCAGTTCGCTGCGCAGGAGACCGAAGGTCCACAGCGGACTGGCCTTTCGGGCGCCTTCGATCTCGCCGACCTGTCGGACGACTTCAGCCTGCGACATCGAACCCCTCCCCCGTGAGTGCCACGAACGCGTCCTCCAGCGAGGCCCGTTCGACACCGAAGCCACGCACCCGCACTCCGGCGGTCACCAACGCCGCGTTGACGTCGGCGAGATCACGGTCCGGAGGTTCGGCGGTCACCCGGTCGTCGGTGATGACGACGTCACCGGCGCCCTGCTCCTTCAGCACCCGGGCCGCGTCCCCGGTGTCGGGCGTCGTCACGACGAGCCGGCCGCGCATCCCGGCCGCCAGCTCCGCCACCGCGCCCTGGGTGATCAGCCGGCCCTGCGCCATCACCGCCGCATGCGTGCAGACCTGCTCGATCTCGTCGAGGAGGTGGGAGGAGAGGAAGACGGTCGTGCCGTCGGACGCCAACTCCCTGATCAAGGAGCGTATTTCCCGCATCCCCTGTGGATCGAGGCCGTTGGTCGGCTCGTCGAGGACGAGGAGCCGGCGCGGCTGGAGCAGCGCGGCCGCGAGCCCCAGCCGCTGCTTCATGCCGAGCGAGTACGCCTTGGCCTTCTTGCTGCCGGCGGCCGTCAGCCCCACCCGGTCCAGCGCGGCCGCGACGCGGGTGCGCCGGGTGCGCGGATCGGCGGTCGGGTCGGCGGCGTCGTAGCGGATGAGGTTGTCGCGGCCGGACAGGAAGCCGTACAGGGCGGGCCCTTCGATGAGCGCGCCGACGTGCGGCAGTACGGCGCGCGCGGAGCGGGGCATGGGCTGCCCGAGCACGCGCGCTGTGCCGGAGGTGGGCTCGATGAGGCCCATCAGCATGCGGATGGTGGTGGTCTTGCCCGAGCCGTTCGGGCCGAGGAACCCGAAGACGCTGCCCGCCGGGACGGTCAGATCGAGACCGTCCACGGCGAGCTGCCCGCCGCGGTAGCGCTTGGTGAGCGCACGGGTGGCGATCACCGCACCGACGTCGTCGCCCTGGTCGACCCGGTCGGCCTGATCGACCCCGTCGGCCCGGTCGGCCTGATCGGCCTGATCGGCCCCGTCGGCTTCCGCGGCGGGCAGTTCCTCCATGGGCTCCTCAGGCTTCTCGATTCGTGGTGCGTGTACCGCGGTGGTCGGTGACGGGCTACTTCGCCGAGTCGGCCGCCTTCACGAGCGCGTCCTTGTCGACCGCGCCCACGTAGACCTTGCCGTCGTCCGTGATCAGGGCGTTGATCAGGCGGGTCTTGAAGACCGTGCCCGAGCCGAACTTGCCGGTGACCTTGTCGCCCAGGGAGTCGAGGAAGCCGCCCATGTCGCCGCCGACCTCGGCGCCGGAGGGAACGCCCTCGCCGCCGGTGTCGAAGACGGCCACGGAATTCCAGCCCTCGCCTATGACCTCGGGACCGCCCTCGGCCGCCTTGCCCGGCTCGCCCCCGGGCTTCGCGCCACCGAACTCCTTCTCGAGCTCCTTGCCGAACTCGTCCTCGGACTTGGTGCCGCCGTGCGTGCCGCCCTGCTCCGGAGCCGCCCCTTCCAGCTCACCCTCCTCGGTGACCCTCGCGCCCTTGGGCGGGGTGAAGTCGAAGGTGGAGGCGGCCGGCTTGGCGAAGCTGACCTGGGTGAAGCCCGCGTCGATCACGGCCGCGCCGCCGCTGGACGGGGTCAGCGTGAACTTCAGCGGCATGCCGGTCTTGGCGTCCACGGCCACGGTGATCGCGCCGACCGTGGTCCCGGACTGCTTCGGCTTGATGAGCAGCCGGTACGCGTCCCGGCCCGCGACGTGCGCGGTGCCGTCGACGGTGACGGACGTGGTGTCGTCCACCGCCTTGAGGGCTTCCTCGGTGAGGTCCTTGGGAGTGGCGGGCACCTCTTCGGGCCTGCCCTGCTTGTCCTTCCCGGCCTGGGGCTCGTCGGCGGTGCCGTGGAAGACCTCGTTCGACTTGCTGTCGTAGCCCCAGATGTCCTTGCCGTTGTGGATAAGGCTGTACTCGGAGGCGTTCTCCAGCAGGGACAGCTTCTGCTTGTCCTCGCCGTCGAGGGCAACGCGCAGGGTGTGCGTGCCGGACGCGAGCTCGGTGAGCTTGGCGGACGGGTCGGCGGACGATCCGTCGCCCGACCCCGAGCCCATGGCGCCGGATGCGAAGCTCGACTCCAGGCCGCCGAGGTCGGGCAGGCCCAGATCGGTGGTGATCTTGAAGGTGCCGGACAACTGCTGTACGTCCGACTGGGCGATCTTCTCGATGAGTTGCTGCGCGGTGATCTCCGGCAGGTCCGGGTCGCCCGAGTCGGCGATCGCCGGGACGAGCCCGATGGTCGCCACCGCGACTCCCACGACCGCGACCGGGACGACGTACCGCGCGGCCTTGCGCCGCCCGGCGCGCAGGTCGTCGACCTCCGCGGCGGTCGTACTGTCGTCCGATGCATACGGTGCCATGTGTGCCTTACCTCCGTCGTCGGCGGCGGCTGCCCGTCTCGTTTCCTCGCCCGCGAGTCTTTCGACCCCGCACTCGTCCACCCCTGAGCCGCCATTCTCACCCGAATCGGTGAGGAGTGGTGATTTCCGTGGCTTCCATCTGACCAAATCGGCCAGGGAGATTCGTCAGCCTTCGGAGCCAACTCCGCGTACACCTGCGGTATGACACACGACGGCGACGCCTCCCCCGACCCGTAGGGGTTGATGGGGTGGGGAGGCGCCGCCATGCGCTGCCGCGCGGTCAGCCGCTGATGGGACGGATCAGCCGTTGATGAACACGTAGTCGGCCTGGTACGGCACGCCGACGATGGCGCCGGGCGTGCAGGAGCCGGCCGGGGCGACGCCGCCGACGGTGTTCAGACGCAGGATCTCGGCGGTGTCGGCGAGGAGGCCGTGGTGCTTGCCGGACTGAGTGGCCTTCAGGTCGAGCTCGGGGATGTTCCCGTCCCCGTTGGGCGTCCTGGAGAGGACGGCCCCTGTCACAGCACTGCCGTCCCGCGCGATCCACTGCGGCGTACCGGAGTTGGGGGCGACGAAGGAGTGCGCGATATGGCCGCCGAGTACGGCACTGACGTCCCGCTGAGCGAAGGCGTACCCGCCGCCCTCGACCTGCTTGCACTCGTAGATCTGCTTGCCCTTGATGACGGACGCCTGGAAGTTGTCGAGCGCGTCGCGGAAGGCGAACTCGGCGACGGTGACCTTGTGGAGCTGACCTCGGACGGCGCCGCCCGGGAACTCTGCGGTGTGGAGGTTGGCGTAGAACGAACTCGGGTCGGACTTCAGGGCGTTGAGCAGGGCCGGGTCGTTCACGGTGACGGTGCCGGTGAGGCTGCGCCCCTCGCTCTTGCTCTCGCTCGTGCTCTCGCTCGTGCTCGTGCTCTTGCCGAGGAGGCCGCCGAAGTCGACCTTGATGCCGCCGTTGGTGCCCTTGGCGCCCTGGTGGATGTGGAGGGCGGTCGGCTTCCCGGTGCCGCGCCAGGTGACGGCGACGGACACCATGTCGCCCTTGACCTTCACGAACTGCAGGGCGGCACCGTCCTTGTCGCCGACGGCCGGCCCACCTTCGACGGGCACCTCGTTCGCGCCGCGAAGACTGGCGGCGAGGACAGTCCCCCCGGTGCCCCCACCAAGGGCCCCGCTCTGGCTCACGATCCCCTGTGCGTCGCCTCCGGCGGCGAAGGCGGGAATCACCGCGGCGGCGACACCACCGGCGGCGGCCACCGCGACAGCGGTGACGATCAGGCTCTTACGGCGCTTGGAGAACGTCGTCTTCATGCCCATGATTCTGTTTTCTCCCCGTATTGCAGCTGACACCCCCTGCGTCAGCTTCCGGGCATTCATACGGAGGCAATCTCAATTTGGACTCAGTCCAGCTTTGTGGTGTGCGTCACACCCCGGCGGGGTCGAAGGGGCAGCGCCCCTGGGGATGGGACGGGTAGGGGCGGCGGGGGCGAAAAACCTGCCCGGCCCTACCCGGACCTACCCGGACCTACCCGGCCCGATGCACCACCGCGTCGCACAACTCCATCAACGCAGCCTTGGCATCAATGTCCGGCAACGGCGCCAACGCGGCCCGCGCATCCTCCGCATACCGCACCGTGTCCCGACGAGCCTGCTCCAACGCCGGATGCGCCCGAAGCGCAGCCAACGCCTCCGCATGACGCCCGTCATCACTCAGGTCGGAGTCCAGCAGCTCGCACAACGCGACATCCTCCGCCAGCCCCAACCGCTCGGCCCGCTCCCGCAACCGCAGCACCGGCAGCGTAGGAATCCCCTCCCGGAGATCCGTCCCCGGCGTCTTCCCGGACTCATGGGAGTCACTGGCGATGTCCAGCACGTCATCCGCCAGCTGGAAGGCGACCCCCAGCCGCTCGCCGTACTGGGTCAGCACATCGACCACGGTCTCGTCGGCGCCCGACATCATCGCGCCGAACCGGCACGAGACCGCCACCAGCGACCCGGTCTTCCCGCTGAGCACGTCCAGGTAATGCTCCACCGGATCCCGCCCGTCCTGCGGCCCCGCGGTCTCCAGGATCTGCCCGGTGACCAGCCGCTCGAACGCCTCGGCCTGCACCCGCACCGCCTCGGGCCCGAGGTCGGCCAGGATGTGCGAGGCGCGCGCGAACAGGAAGTCGCCGGTCAGTACGGCGACCGAGTTCCCCCAGCGGGTGTTCGCACTGTCGACACCCCGCCGTACCGCCGCCTCGTCCATCACGTCATCGTGGTACAGCGTGGCCAGATGGGTCAGCTCCACCACCACCGCCGACGGCACGACCCCCGGCGCATACCGGTCCCCGAACTGGGCAGTGAGCATCACGAGCAGCGGCCGGAACCGCTTTCCACCCGCCCGCACCAGGTGCTGGGCGGCCTCCGTGATGAAGGGGACCTCACTCTTGGTGGCTTCGAGCAATCCCTCCTCGACAGCCGTCAATCCGGCCTGGACATCGGCTTCCAGAGCCTGGTCCCGCACGCTCAGCCCGAACGGCCCGACGACGGTCACGAGGGGTCTCCTGTCTGCTGGTGTCTTCTGGCGGTTACACGGTTTGTCGATAGGTCGCTGCCCTCACTCAAGTCAGCGTATCCGGTCACGTTTCGATCACCGATGCCGCCCACCCGTCCACCATGGGCGGTATTGGATCACGACCGGTATGTTTTTGATCACGTGATAAGGCCGGATATCTATCGACTTATACGGAAGTAGCGGCCCGTGTCCCGAACCGAAGTCGACGTCGAGCCCGAACGCAGGCCTCCGTCCCGCGACGACCACGCCTTCTTCGGCCAGCCCAAAGGCCTGCTCACGCTCTCCGGCCTCGAGGTCTGGGAACGCTTCTCGTTCCTCGGCATGCAGGCCATCCTCGTGCTGTATTTCGCCGACACGGTCGCCCACGGCGGCATGGGCATGCCGGCCGGAACCGCCGCCTCCATCTCCGCCGCCTACGGCACCCTCGTCTATCTGGTCTCCGTCGCCGGCGGCTGGCTCGCCGACCGCGTCCTCGGCTCGTACCGCGCGGTGCTGTGGGGCGGCCTCCTCATCGCCTGCGGCCATTACGCCATGGCGGTGCCGACCGCCGGCATGACCTGGGCGGGCCTCGGCCTGATCAGCGCGGGCACGGGGCTGCTCAAGCCCAACGTCGCCACCATGGTCGGCAAGCTGTACCGCACCGACGACGACCGCCGGGACGCCGGCTTCGCGCTCTACTACATGGCGATCAACATCGGCGCCTTCGCGGGCCCGCTGGCCACCGGCTGGCTCGGTGACCACAGGGGCTGGCACTGGGGTTTCTCGGCGGCGGCGATCGGCATGACGTTCGGCCTGCTTCAGTACGTCGTCGGCCGCCGTCACCTCGCCGGACGGAAGCACGCCGCCGAGTTCGCGCCGCCCCCGGCCTCCCCCACGCTCGAACGCGCTCGTGCGGGGGGACCCCCATCGCGCCGGGCGATCCGCCTCATCGTCGCGGGCCTCGTCTCCACCGCCGCCGTCGCCGTCCTCCTCGCCTCCGCCGGCCGGCTCACCATGGACCGCTTCGTCGACCTGCTCACCCTCGTCTCGGTGATCGCCCCGATCGTCTACTTCGCGGTGATGTTCGCCAGCCCGCGCGTGACCCCCGAGGAACGCGGACGGCTGCGCCCGTATGTCGTCCTCTTCCTCGCCTCGACGGTCTTCAACTTCATCCTCTTCCAGGCGTACTCGACGATGATGCTGCTGGCCTCGACGAACGCCGAGACGTCGATCCTCGGCTTCGACTTCCCCGCCGGCTGGTACGCCTCCGCCCTCGGTGCCTTCGAGGTCGCCCTCGCGCCCGTCGTCGCCGCGCTCTGGGTCCGCATGGGGCACAGCCAGCCGCACGCGTCCCACAAGATCGCGATCGGGGTCGTACTCGGCGGTCTGTCCTTCCTGCTGATGGTGCTGCCGACCTCCGGGCACTCCTCCGACGACTCCCTCATGTCCGTCTGGTGGATCGTGGGTTCGTACCTGCTGCTCGGCCTCGGCGACGTCCTTCTGGAAACCTCCGGCATGTCGGCCACGAGCAAGCTCGCCCCGGCGGCCTTCGCCAGTCAGACCATGTCCCTCTGGTTCCTGTCCCTGGCGCTCGCCAACGGCATCCAGGCCCAGACGGTCAAGCTCTACGACGACGTCTCCCAGCCCGCCTACTTCGGCGTCAACGGCGCGATCGCGGTGGCCGCGGGGCTGGCCGTGACGGCCGCGGCACGCTGGCTGCGCCGCACGATGCACCCGGTGCACTGACCGCACATGTCGCACCCGGTGCACCGACCAGACGCGTCGCACCCGGTGCACCGACCAGACGGGGATCCCGCTCATGCACATCCGTACGTCCTTTCCCCACGAGACGACTCACGACGACCTCTGGATCCCGCTCCCGGACGGGACTCTGCTGTACGCGCGCGTGTGGCGCCCGCTGACGGACGAGCCCGTACCGGCGCTCCTCGAATACCTGCCGTACCGCCTGACCGACTGGACCGCGCCCCGCGACCACCAACGCCACCCCTGGTACGCCGGCCACGGCTACGCCTCCGTCCGCGTGGACATCCGCGGCCACGGCAACAGCGAGGGCACGCCGACGGACGAGTACTCGGCGACGGAGCTCGCCGACGGGGTCGCAGTGGTCGACTGGCTGGCGGCCCAGCCCTGGTGCAACGGCAAGGTCGGCATGTTCGGCATCTCCTGGGGCGGCTTCAACTCCCTCCAGATCGCGGCGCTCGCGCCCGAACCGCTCAAGGCGATCGTCACGGTCTGCTCCACGGACGATCGCTATGACAACGACGTGCACTACATGGGAGGTTCCGTCCTCGCCGTCGACATGCACGCCTGGGCGTCGACCATGCTCGCCTTCGTCTGCCGTCCGCCGGACCCGCAGTACGTCGGCGACGCCTGGCGCGACATGTGGCTGGGGCGGCTGGAGGCCGTCGACCCGTTCATCCACACCTGGCTGGACCACCAGAGTCGCGACGACTACTGGCGCCACGGCACCGTCTGCGAGGACTACGGCGCGATCGACGCCGCCGTACTTGCGGTGGGCGGCTGGCACGACCCGTACCGCGACACGGTCCTGCGCCTCGTCGAGCACCTGCCCGCCGACCGCGTCCGCGGCCTGATCGGCCCCTGGTCGCACCAGTACCCGGACCGGGGCCTGCCGCCGGGCCCGGCGATCGGCTTCCTCCAGGAGACGCTGCGCTGGTGGGACCACTGGCTGAAGGGCGCGGACACAGGCGTCATGTCCGAGCCCCTGCTGCGCACGTACGTCAGCGACTCCCACCGCCCGGCCACGGTGTACCCCACGCTGCCGGGCCGCTGGGTCGGCGAGCCGGCCTGGCCCTCTCCCCACGTGCGCAGCGTGACGTACGCCTGCCAGGGCGCCCCCGTCCTCGTCCGCTCACCCATGCACACCGGCATCGACGCCGGCCGGTTCTTCCCCTTCGGCAATGACGCCGACCTGCCGCCCGACCAGCGGGAGGAGGACGCGCGGTCGGCCTGCTTCGAGTTCGAAGTGGGCTAGGAGACCTGGGTGTTGGGGCGGCCGAAGGTGCGGTTGCGGCTGACCTCGGAGGTACCGCGCGGGCAGGTCGTCGCCCGGCTCTGCGACGTGGCACCCGACGGCGCCTCGACCCTGGTCACGCGCGGCGTGCTGAACCTGTCGGCGCGCCACGGCCGCGAGCGTGCGGTGCCGTGGGAGCCGGGTGCCACCGAGGACGTGACCTTCGAGCTGAACGGCATCGGCCACGCCTTCCCGCCCGGCCACCGCATCCGCCTCGCCGTCTCCTCCGCGTACTGGCCGTGGATCTGGCCCCAGCCAAAATCGTCGGCGGGCTTCACCCTTGAGCCGGCGGGGAGCTCGCTGGAACTTCCGGTACGCGCGCGTGCGTTGGAGGAATCAGCAGGCGAGACAGTGATCGCCTTCGAGGAACCGGAGCAGGCGGAGCCGCTCGGCGTGAACTCCCCCATCACGCTGGACGAACCGCGCCCCGAGCGGCTCGTCGTGCGCGACGTCGCCAAGGGCGAGTGGCGCCTGGAGGTCGACCCTCGGTACGGCGGCACGCGCGTGTACCCCGACGGCCTGGAGTTCACCGAGGACGCGCTGGAGACGTACACCATCGACGAGTGGGACCCCTTGTCGGCCCGCACCCGCTCGGACTGGTCGATCCGGCTGCACCGCCCGGATCTGGCGTGGGACGCCACGGTGCGGACGCGCTCGGAGATCAGCTGCGACGGGGAGCATTTCGTCACCTCGAACGAGGTGATCTGCCGGGAGGGCGAAGAGGTGCTTTTCCACCGTACATGGGAGAAACGGACTCAACGGACGGCCGGTTAACAGCGAGTTGGAGCCATTGCCCGATTTGCGGCTCTTGTGGATGTCAGTGAATTGGGTCACGCACCCCCAGCCGCAGACCCGACCGGAAGCGCCCCCTCCACCCCTTGCCCCGAGCGCAAGTTGAGGCTTGGCAACCGCAAAGGATCAAGCACCCCATACACACCAGACCATGGTCAACCGGCACGACAGGTGACCATGGCACTTGTTCCGGGCGTGTGCTCTCGCATACGTTCCCGCTCAGTCGGGCGGACGCCTAATCCTGCCGCCGCCCGAGTCATCCACCTACGTACTCACTCACGAACGGCAGGAGCGGGGGACCCAGGTAAGTCGCCGGACCGGACGCCTTGATGGCGCACCGGGCCGGCTAGGGGTGAAGTCCGCGCCGCCACACGGCGGCGCGGCCGGGCATCTCCCGCCCGAACCCGACAGCTCACCTCGCAGGCGTCGGAGAGGAACAGCGCCATGGCCCGAGGCAAGCACCGCCGTCCCAGAACCAACCCGCTCACCCGCCACGTCGTCGCAGCCGGAACCGGTACCGCCGCCCTCGCCCTCCCACTCCTGAGCGCGACCACCGCGAGCGCCGCACAGCCGGCCCAGGCCCCCGCCGCCGCGCAGGCGGCACCGCAGTCCGCGCCGTCCGCGGCGAAGGCCAAGTCCGTCACCTACACCACGAAGAAGGGCGACTCGCTCTACGGCATCGCGGACCGGTACGACGCACAGGGCGGCTGGCGGCAGCTCTACAAGGACAACCGCAAGGCCGTCGGCGACAACCCCAGGCTGATCCACCCGGGCCTCGACCTGAAGGTCCGGGCGACGAAGGCCGGCACCGCGAGCGAGACGGCCGACAAGGCGTCCGCGCCGGCCAAGAAGTCCGCCGTCGCCCACGCCACCACGGCCTCCGTGAAGTCGTACCCGGACAACCTCGACGGCTGGATCCGCAATGCGCTGGACATCATGGCGCAAAACGGAATTCCAGGTTCATACGACGGCATTTACCGCAACGTCATGCGCGAGTCGTCCGGCAACCCGGCCGCCATCAACGGCTGGGACTCCAACGCCGCGGCGGGCACCCCGTCCAAGGGGCTCCTGCAGGTCATCGACCCCACCTTCGCGGCCTACCACGTGCCGGGGACGGTCTACGACCCCTTCGACCCGGTCGCGAACATCACGGCCGCGTGCAACTACGCGGCCGCGCGGTACGGCTCGATCGACAACGTGAACGGCCCTTACTAGGCGAAACCATTCCTTACTGGTCGAAGAACGGGCACTACTGGGCGAAGTCGACCAGGCTCCCCGCGAACAGTCTCTCGAGGACGACGGCGATGCCGTCGTCCTCGTTCGAGAGGGTGATCTCGTCGGCAACCGCCTTGAGTTCGGGGTGCGCGTTGGCCATCGCGACACCGCGGGCGGCCCAGTCGAACATCGGGATGTCATTGGGCATGTCGCCGAAGGCGATGGTCTCGTGCGCGCCGAGGCCCAGATGCTCCGCGGCGAGCGCGAGACCGGTCGCCTTGGTGATGCCGCATGGCTGGAGTTCGACGGTGCCCGGCCCTGACATGGTGACCGTCGCGAGGGATCCGACCACCGCGCGCGCCGTCGCCGCCAACTCGTCGTCCGACAGGGCGGGATGGCGCAGCAGCACTTTGCTGATCGGCTCGCACCACAGGTCGTCGCGGTGCCGCACGCGTACGGCGGGCAGGGTGGGGTGGGGCATCAGATACCCGGGCTCGATGAGCGTGAGTCCGTCGACTCCGTCCTGGTCGACGGCCGCGTAGACCTGACCCACCTCGGCCTCGATCTTGCCGAGCGCGGTCTCCGCCAACTCCCGGTCCAGCGTGACGGACCACAGCAGACGGTCCGCGCCCGCGTCGTACAACTGCGCGCCCTGTCCGCACACCGCGAGCCCCCTGCTGCCCAGGACGTCGAGGAGCGGCCGCACTCTGGGCGCCGGCCGTCCCGTCACGACGAGGTGCTGGGCACCGGCCGCCGCCACCTGCGCGAGCGCGTCGAGGGACCGGTCCGAGAGCGTGTCGTCGCCGCGCAGCAGCGTCCCGTCCAGGTCAGTGGCGATGAGTGAATATGCGATGGGTGGGGCCATGATCAGAGAATACGGACAGGACGCCCCATCGACTCGATGTGAACCGGACGGCTGCTGTGTTCACATGTGTTGACACCCGTTCCGGTTCCGCTGCTGTTTCCGTGTTCGCCTCCGTCCCGCAACTGCCCTCCACTGGTTGCGATTTCACCCCCACGTGGTGCTCGCAGGCTCCTTGATGGTGGTGTTGATGCGGTTGAACATGTCGGGGACGGCGATCGGGGCATGGTTCGTGCCTCCTGCGCCAGGGGCCACCGGAACGTCGCCCGAGTGCGGCGACCAGGAGATTCGTCGCCGAGGGCGACGCGAAACTCCGCACTGCCCAAGACAGGCGACTCACCCGTAACGTGTGGCCCGACCACATGGCATACGGAGCGTATGAGAGTGAGGCAGCACCCCATGCCCCCCTTCGATCTCCCCGAGGGCGACCCCTTCGGCACGCACAACCTTCCGTACGGTGTCTTCTCCCTCCCCGGCTCGGACTCCGCACGCCGGATCGGCGTCCGCCTCGGCGACCACGTCCTCGACGCGGGCAAGGCGGCGTACGCGCTCGGCTCGCCCTACGCCCCGCTGCTCGCCCAGGACTCCCTGAACCCGCTGCTCGCCGCGGGCCGCACCACCTGGTCGGACGTACGGCGCGCGCTGACGGCGTGGGTGACGGTGCCGGCGCACCAAGAGGCCATCGCGGACCTCCTCCACCCGCTGTCCTCGGTGACCCTGCACCTCCCCTTCGAGGTCGCGGACTACGTCGACTTCTACGCCTCCGAGAACCACGCGCGGAACGTCGGCCAGATCTTCCGCCCCGACGCGGCGGACTCCCTGACGCCCAACTGGAAGCACCTGCCGATCGGTTACCACGGCCGCTCGGGCACGGTGGTGGTGTCCGGCACGGATGTCGTACGCCCCTCCGGCCAGCGCAAGGCCGCCGCCGATCCGGCCCCGGTCTTCGGCCCGTCGGTCCGCCTGGACATCGAGGCCGAGGTCGGTTTCGTGGTCGGCGTGCCGTCGGAGATGGGCAGGCCGGTGGCGCTGGGCGACTTCCGGGAGCACGTCTTCGGCCTCTGCCTGTTGAACGACTGGTCGGCGCGCGACATCCAGGCCTGGGAGTACGTCCCCCTCGGCCCGTTCCTCGGCAAGTCCTTCGCCACGTCTGTGTCGGCGTGGATCACCCCGCTGGACGCGCTGGAGGAGGCACAGGTGGCACCGCCGGAGCGGACGCACCCGCTGCTGCCGTACCTGGACGACTCCGGCTCCGAAACGGAACCTGGCGGCTACGACCTGCGGATCTCCGTTTCGATCAACGGCCACGTGGTCTCCGAGCCCCCCTTCTCCACCATGTACTGGACGGCCGCCCAGCAACTCGCCCACATGACCGTGAACGGCGCCTCGCTGCGTACCGGCGACCTGTACGGCTCGGGCACGGTGAGCGGCCCGACGGAAGGCGAGCGCGGGTCACTGCTGGAGCTGACGTGGAACGGGCGCGACGCCCTCGAACTCCCGGACGGCAAGCGGACGTTCCTGGAGGACGGCGATGTGGTGACACTGTCCGCCTGGGCTCCGGGGCCGGGCGGGGTCCGGGTGGGGCTGGGGGAGGTCACCGGGCAAGTTGTAGCAAGTAGTTGACACAAAGCTCCAGGAGACCGCATCTTGTACTCACCACTTGATACAAGCGGTGAGTACAAGCCTGCGCACAAGTCTGCGTACAAGTCGTCTCCACGGGGGTCTGTGTCTCTCATGCTCGAACTCGGTTCGCGCCCTTCCGCGTCGGCACCCGCGTCCCGCGTACCCGTCGACCGCTACGCCCGCTGGACCGGCCTGGCCGTCGGGGCGCTGGCCTCCCGCTGGCTGCTGCCCCTGAACGGCGGGGAGGGCACCCTCTACGCCATCCTCGTGTTCGGCCTCTGCGCGGTGGCCGGGGTGCTGCTGGGCGACGCCCTGACCGCACCGCGCCGGGGCGCCGTACGCACGGCGGCCCTCACTCCACGCCGGGTCCGCGACTACGTACCGCCCCGGATGACCCCCCTGCTGCTCGGCCTCGCGGCCGCACTGGTCGCCCTGCTGACGGCCGCGGCCGCGGTGGCGTCGCCGGACGACCTGGGCCGTGCGGGGCGCGCGCTCACGGTGGCCTGCCGGGGCGTGACTCAGTCGCACTCCCCTTGGCCCGGCCTCTACTACGGCCTTCCCATCCTGACCTCCCTCGCCCTCTCCACGGCCGCCTGCGGCTGGTCCCTGCGGCGCATCGCGACCCGCCCCGGCGACGAACAGTCGCGCCGCGACCGGACGTTGGCGATCGTCGCCGCCTGGGGCCTGGTGGTCTCGTCGTCCCTGTTCGGCGCGGCCTCGATGGTGTCGGGTGCGCTGATGAGCACGACGTGCGACGGCGCGGTGGGAGTCGCGGGGAACTGGACGGTGTGGCCGCTGGGGCTGCTCGCCCTGGTCACGGCGCCGTGGTGCCTGTTCACGATCATCTCGCCGCGGGCGACGGCATGGCGGGGCCGTCGCACCGGCAGCAGCGGAACCGACCGCCGATGAGCGGGGCAGGCCTGCGCGTCGACACGACCAGCCCGGTCCCGCCGTACGAACAGATCCGGTCCCAGCTCGCCACCCTGATCTCCACCGGCCGCCTTCCGGAGGGCGAACGCCTGCCGACGGTGCGGCAGTTGGCCGCCGACCTGGGGCTGGCCACGGGCACCGTGGCACGGGCGTACCGCGAACTGGAGGCGGCGTCCCTGGTCCGCACCCGTCGAGGCGCGGGCACCCGCGTCGCCCCGCTCCCCGCGGGCGTCCACCGCCCCGATCGGGCCGAACTGGCCCGACTGGCACGGCAATTCGCAGATCAGGCGCGTGCACTGGGAGCGGACGACGCAGAGGTGGTGACGGCGGTCCGGGAGGCACTGCGCGCGTAGGCCGTGGCGCACGGCGACGCCGGGCGGCCGGATGACGTCCATATCGGCGTGCGCATGGTGCCCGGTGGCAAGTTCGGCGGCTCTTTCCCGCTGACTGCGGCGACCGTCGCCGTCATACTGGCTGGCGGCGGGTGGTGTGTTCAGCGCCCACCGCCCCGTACAGCCGCCCCCGCACCTTCCCTGACCAGGATCCGGAGCCCTTGGCATGACCGTCTGCCTGCTCCTGTTGAGCATCGTCGCCCTGACGGCCGCCGTGCCCGTTCCCCGGGCACTGACCCGCGCCACCTGGCCCGAACAGGAACCCGTCGTCGCGCTCTGGGTGTGGCAGTGCCTGGTCGCCACCGTACTGCTGTGCTGCCTGACGGCCCTGGCCCTGGGCACCGCCGCAGTCTTCGGCACGGTCCGCGCCCAGCTCTTCGCTCCGGCGCCCCCGTCGGTGACCGAGGCGTACGACCTCTCGGCCGCGCCCGCCTGGGCGGCCACCCTCAGCGTGCTGCTGGCCTGCGGGGCCGCCTGGACGACCGCGATGCTGGCCCGCGAACTCGTCGAGGCGCGCCGGCGACGCGGCCAGGCCAGGGCCCACCTGCGCGAACGCGCCCCCGACCTGCCCGCCGGCCTCGGCTCGGCGCGCGGCCCGCTCCTGGTGCTGGAGGACGAGTACCCCGACGCCTGGTGGATGCCCGGCAGCCCGCCCCAGCTGATCGTCACCACCGGCGCCCTGCACCGCCTGACCGACCACCAGCTCGACGCCGTCCTCACCCATGAACGTGGCCACGCCCAAGCCCGCCACGACTGGCTGCTGTACCTCTCCACCGCGCTCGCCACCGGTTTCCCCCGCATCCCGTTGTTCGCCCACTTCTGCGACCAGACCCACCGCCTGGTCGAACTGGCCGCCGACGACACGGCGTCCCGCCGCTGCGGTCACCTGACGACGGCACTGGCCCTGATCGAGCTCAACCAACACCGGGGCGTTCTCTCCTGCGCCTCCACCCACCGCCTCCTGGGCGAACGCGTCAACCGCCTCCTCCAGCCCCCGCCGCGCCTGGGCCGCCGCCACCGGGCCCTCACGACGGCGCTGGCAGCGCTGGTGCCGCTGCTCCCGCTGCTGATCACCTTCGCTCCAGGGCTGACGGCGCTGGCCTGACCGTCGTGCTGGAGCGGGCGTTCCCGCACGGCACCCGGCGCCCAGCGTCAGCACCGGGCACGCGGCAACTGCCGAGCTACGCTGCCGCCCTCTAGGCCCAGTCCTCCGGCTCCGCATCCATCTCGGGCCAGTCGTCCGCCCCGAGACCCGCCCCGTGATCCGCCCCTGGATCCGCCTCCGGGGCCCCTGGATCCGCCTCGGCCGACGCCGCCACACGAGGCTCCCCACGCACCGAGCCCAACACCTGAAGCACCCCCTCCCCATACGTCACCAGCTTCTTCTCCCCCACGCCGCTGACGCCGCCGAGCTCCCGCACGGTCGCGGGCCACACCGTCACGATCTCCCGCAGCGTCGCGTCATGGAAGATCACATACGCCGGGACGCCCTGCTCCCGAGCCTGCTCGGCACGCCACGCCCGCAGCGCCTCGAAGGCCGGCACCAGCTCCTCCGGCAGCTCGGCCACCGCGGCCTTCGCCTTGCGCTCGCCACGCCCGGAGCCCGCGGAACCCGACCCCGACGCCGACCGCGAGGTCGCCGGCTTCTTCGGCTCCTTGCGCAGCGGCACCTCCCGCTCCCGGCGCAGCACCGACCCACTGGCCTCCGTCAGCACGAGCGTCCCGTACTCCCCCTCGACCGCGAGCAGCCCCTGGGCCAGCAACTGCCGGATGACGCCCCGCCATTCGCCCTCTCCCAGCTCCTCGCCGATGCCGAACACGGACAGCTGGTCGTGATCGAACTGGATCACCTTGCCGGTGCGCCGCCCCAGCAGGATGTCGACGATCTGCAGCGCCCCGAACTTCTGCCCCCGCTCCCGCTGCAGCCGCACCACCGTCGACAGCACCTTCTGCGCCGCGACGGTGCCGTCCCAGGTCTCCGGCGGTGTCAGGCAGGTGTCGCAGTTGCCGCAGCCCACCGGATCCGGGTCCTGGCCGAAGTAGGCGAGCAGCTGACCGCGTCGGCACTGCGCCGTCTCGCACAGCGCCAGCATCGCGTCCAGGTGCGAGGCGGCCCGGCGCCGGAACGCCTCGTCGCCCTCGCCCGACTGGATCAGCTTGCGCTGCTGTATGACGTCGTTGAGGCCGTAGGCCATCCAGGCCGTGGAGGGGAGACCGTCACGGCCGGCGCGGCCCGTCTCCTGGTAGTAGCCCTCGACCGACTTGGGCAGGTCGAGGTGGGCGACGAAGCGCACGTCCGGCTTGTCGATGCCCATCCCGAAGGCGATGGTCGCCACCACGATCAGGCCCTCCTCCCGCAGGAACCGGGACTGGTGCGCCGCGCGCGTGCCCGCGTCCAGGCCGGCGTGGTAGGGCACCGCCTCGATGCCGTTTCGGCTCAGGAACTCGGCCGTCGCCTCCACCGACTTGCGCGACAGGCAGTACACGATGCCCGCGTCGCCCGCGTGCTCCTCCCGCAGGAAACTCAGCAGCTGCTTCTTCGGGTCCGCCTTCGGCACGATCCGGTACTGGATGTTGGGCCGGTCGAAGCTCGCCACGAAATGCCGGGCAGTCGGCATGTTCAGCCGCTGGGTGATCTCCTGGTGCGTCGCATGCGTGGCCGTCGCCGTGAGCGCGATCCGTGGCACGTCCGGCCAGCGCTCGCCGAGCAGCGAGAGGGTCAGATAGTCGGGGCGGAAGTCGTGGCCCCACTGGGACACGCAGTGCGCCTCGTCGATCGCGAACACCGCGATCTTGCCGCGCGACAGCAGGTCCAGCGTCGAGTCGAGCCGCAGTCGCTCCGGTGCGAGGTAGAGCAGGTCCAGCTCACCCGCCAGGAACTCCGCCTCCACCACCCGCCGCTCGTCGAAGTCCTGCGTGGAGTTCATGAACCCGGCACGCACACCGAGCGCCCGCAGCGCATCCACCTGGTCCTGCATCAGCGCGATGAGCGGCGAGACGACGATGCCGGTACCCGGTCTGACCAGGGAGGGAATCTGGTAGCACAGCGACTTGCCGCCACCGGTCGGCATGAGCACCACGGCGTCGCCGCCCGCCACCACATGCTCGATGACGGCTTCCTGCTCGCCGCGGAAGGCGTCGTACCCGAAGACCCGGTGCAGCGCGGCCAGCGCCTCGCCACCGCTCGCCTGTGCCGCCTCGGTCACCCTTGGCATCTCACTGATCCCACCCGTCGCACCCATCGCCATGTCCCCCGTACGTCGTCCCTCGACCACTGCATCCACGATAGGGGTCGGCACCGACAGCACCGGAGTTATCCACAGGCCTCCACGGGCGCCGCCCCCGTCAAGGACACGACACTCGTTCACACGTGCGGAGGAGACCCGCCCGTTTCCGACCGATAGCCTCAAAGCACCGGCGAGACTCCGTCCCATGGGAGCACTGATGAGCGTCGCACCGAAGGCGTCCACACCCAGCTGGCCGACCCCGCCGGAAGGCGGCTGGACCGCCGACGACCTGGACCGCCTCCCGAATCTTCCTCCGCACACGGAGCTGATCGACGGGAGCCTGGTCTTCGTGAGTCCGCAGCCCCTCTTTCACGAACGCGCTGTTGACTTCTTCAAGTGGCAGCTCCAGTCCCTGGCCCCGGCGGAGTTCGAGGTCATCCGCGAGTTCACTATCGACATCGACCGGCAGAACCGGCCCGAGCCGGATGTGATCGTCGTGCGCGGGGACGTGGTGGAGGAATCGGAGCAGACGCGGTTCCCGGCGGAGGCGGTCCTCCTGGCCATCGAGGTCGTCTCAGCCGACTCCGTGTCCCGGGACCGAGAGACCAAGCCGCTGAAGTACGCCCGCGCGAAGATCCCCCACTACTGGAGGGTGGAGAACGAGAAGGGCCGCGCAGCGGTGCACGCCTTTGAGCTGGAGCCCACCACCCGCGCGTACACCAGCGTGGGGATCTTCCGTGAGCGAATGAAGCTGGAGGCTCCCTTTCCGGTCGACCTGGACCTCACCCAGATCAAGACGCGCCGCGACAAGGACGAGTAGCGGCCCCGGCACGTCACAGCGGCCCGGCTCCCCTCGCAGGGAAGCCGGGCCGCTGCCGCACAGGAGGGCACCGCGTCAGCGCACGAACACTCCCGCGGTACTCGCCAGATCCAGGAAGTACTGCGGCGCCACACCCAGCACCAGCGTGACCGCCACGCCCACCCCGATCGCCGTCATCGTCAGCGGCGACGGCACGGCGACCGTCGGCCCCTCCGGGTTCGGCTCGCTGAAGAACATCAGCACGATGACGCGGATGTAGAAGAACGCCGCGATCGCGGACGAGATCACACCGACCACGACCAGCGGGCCGGCCCCGCCCTCCGCCGCCGCCTTGAACACGGCGAACTTCCCGGCGAAGCCGGAGGTCAGCGGAATGCCCGCGAAGGCCAGCAGGAACACCGCGAAGACGGCCGCGACCAGCGGCGAACGGCGGCCCAGACCGGCCCACTTGGACAGGTGCGTCGCCTCGCCACCGGCGTCGCGCACCAGCGTCACCACCGCGAACGCGCCGATGGTCACGAACGAGTACGCAGCAAGGTAGAAGAGGACGGACGACACTCCGGACGGCGTGGCCGCGATGACACCCGCGAGGATGAAGCCCGCGTGCGCGATCGACGAGTACGCCAGCAGCCGCTTGATGTCGGTCTGTGTGATCGCGACGATCGCGCCGCCCAGCATGGTGATGATCGCCACGCCCCACATGACCGGTCGCCAGTCCCAGCGCAGGCCGGGCAGGACGACGTACAGCAGACGCAGCAGCGCACCGAACGCCGCCACCTTCGTCGCCGCCGCCATGAACCCGGTCACTGGCGTCGGCGCGCCCTGGTAGACGTCCGGCGTCCACATGTGGAACGGCACCGCGCCCACCTTGAACAGCAGGCCCATGACGATCATCGCGGCGCCGACCAGCAGCAGCGCGTCGTTGCCCATCGTGTCCGCGAGCGCCGGGCTGACGTCCGGCACCGTGCCGTCGACGACCTGCGCGATCGTCGCGTACGACACGGAGCCCGCGTAGCCGTACAGCAGCGCGATGCCGAACAGCGTGAACGCGGACGCGAAGGCACCCAGCAGGAAGTACTTGACCGCGGCCTCCTGCGACATCAGCCGCTTGCGGCGGGCCAGCGCGCACATCAGGTACAGCGGGAGCGAAAAGACTTCCAGGGCGATGAACAGCGTCAGCAGGTCGTTGGCCGCCGGGAAGATCAGCATGCCGGCGACCGCGAACATCAGCAGGGGGAACACCTCGGTGGTGGTGAACCCGGCCTTCACGGCGGCCTTCTCACTGTCGCTGCCCGGCACGGAGGCGGCCTGCGCGGCGAAGGAGTCGACCCGGTTGCCGTGCGCCGCCGGGTCGAGTCGCCGCTCGGCGAAGGTGAAGAGGCCGACCAGGCCCGCCAGCAGGATCGTGCCCTGCAGGAACAGGGCAGGTCCGTCGACGGCGATCGCACCCATCGCGGCGATGCCCGCCTTGGTCGTGGCGTACCCGCCGGCCGCCAGCGCCACGACCGCGGCGAAGGCCGCTACCAGCGCCACGACGCAGACGAACACCTGCGCGTAGTAGCGAGCCTTGCGCGGGACGACCGCCTCGATCAGCACCCCGACGATCGCCGCGCCGACGACGATCAAAGTGGGCGACAGTTGTCCGTACTCGATCTTCGGCGCGTCGATCTTCGAGATCGGGTCGGCCGCGGTTGTCCACAGGCTGTGGACGACTGATGCGCTCACTTGGCCGCCTCCACCTCGGGCTGGGGGTCCTTCTTCTGTACGTCGGACATGGTCTGCTGGACCGCCGGGTTGACGATGTCCGTGACGGGCTTCGGGTAGACGCCGAGGAAGATCAGCAGTACGACCAGCGGAGCGACGACCACGAGTTCACGCACCCTGAGGTCGGGCATCGCCGAGACCTCGGGCTTCACCGGGCCCGTCATCGTCCTCTGGTAGAGGACGAGGGTGTAGAGCGCGGCGAGCACGATGCCGAAGGTGGCGATGATGCCGATCACCGGGTAGCGCGTGAACGTGCCGACCAGGACCAGGAATTCACTCACGAACGGTGCCAGTCCCGGCAGCGACAGGGTCGCCAGACCGCCGATCAGGAACGTACCGGCGAGCACCGGGGCGACCTTCTGCACACCGCCGTAGTCGGCGATGAGCCGCGAGCCGCGCCGCGAGATCAGGAACCCGGCCACCAGCATCAACGCGGCCGTGGAGATGCCGTGGTTGACCATGTAGAGCGTCGCACCGGACTGGCCCTGGCTGGTCATCGCGAAGATGCCCATGATGATGAAGCCGAAGTGCGAGATCGACGCGTACGCGATCAGGCGCTTCATGTCACGCTGACCGACCGCGAGCAGAGCCCCGTAGACGATGCTGATCACCGCCAGCACGAGGATGGCGGGCGTCGCCCACTTGCTCGCCTCCGGGAACAGCTGGAGGCAGAAGCGGAGCATCGCGAAGGTGCCCACCTTGTCGACGACCGCGGTGATGAGGACGGCGACCGGTGTGGTGGCCTCCTGCATGGCGTTGGGCAGCCAGGTGTGCAGCGGCCACAGGGGCGCCTTCACCGCGAAGGCGAAGAAGAAGCCGAGGAACAGCCAGCGTTCGGTGTTCGTCGCCATGTCGAGCGTGCCGTTGGCGCGGGCCTCGGCGATCGCCTGGAGGCTGAAGTTCCCGGCCACCACATAGAGGCCGATCACCGCGGCCAGCATGATCAGACCGCCGACCAGGTTGTAGAGCAGGAACTTCACGGCCGCGTACGAGCGTTGCGTCGACGCCACCTTCTCGCCGTGCTCGTGGGCACGGTCCCCGAAGCCTCCGATGAGGAAGTACATCGGGATGAGCATGGCCTCGAAGAAGATGTAGAAGAGGAAGACGTCGGTGGCCTCGAAGGAGAGGATCACCATCGCCTCGACGGCCAGGATCAGGGCGAAGAAGCCCTGCGTCGGCCGCCAACGGCTACTGCCGGTCTCCAGCGGGTCGGCGTCGTGCCAACCCGCGAGGACGATGAACGGGATCAGCAGCGCGGTCAGCGCGATCAGCGCCACCGCGATGCCGTCCACGCCGAGTTCGTACCGGACCCCGAAGTCCGCGATCCAGGCGTGGGACTCGGTGAGCTGGTAGCGGTCGCCGTCCGGATCGAAGCGGACCAGGACGGTGATCGCGAGGGCAAGCGTGGCGAGCGAGAAGAGCAGCGCCAGCCACTTGGCGGCGGTGCGCTGGGCGGCCGGTACGGCGGCCGTGGCGATCGCCCCGATCGCCGGGAGCGCCGCCGTCGCTGTCAGCAGAGGAAAGGACATCGGTATCAGACCGCCCTCATCAGCAGGGTCGCGGCGATGAGGATCGCCGCACCGCCGAACATCGAGACCGCGTACGACCGCGCGAAGCCGTTCTGCAGCCTGCGCATCCGTCCGGACAGGCCGCCCATCGAGGCCGCCGTGCCGTTGACGACGCCGTCGACCAGGGTGTGGTCGACGTACACCAGGGAGCGCGTGAGGTGTTCGCCGCCGCGCACCAGGACGACGTGGTTGAAGTCGTCCTGGAGCAGGTCGCGCCGGGCGGCCCGGGTGAGCAGCGACCCGCGCGGGGCGACGGCCGGGACCGGACGGCGGCCGTATTGGGCGTAGGCGATGGCAACGCCGATGACCATGCACGCGACGGTGGCGCCGGTGACCGCTCCCGCGCTGATCGGCGGGTTGCCGTGGGCGTGCCCGGTGATGGGCTCCAGCCAGTGCACGAAGCGGTCGCCGATGCTGAAGAACGCACCGCCGGCCACCGACCCGACGGCCAGCACGATCATGGGGATCGTCATGACCTTGGGCGACTCGTGCGGGTGCGGCTCCGCGCGCTCGCCACGCGTCTCGGCGGCGGGCTCCACACTGGGCTCGGCCGGGGACGGGGTCGGGGTCTTGCGCCAGCGTTCTTCTCCGAAGAACGTCATCAGCATCACGCGCGTCATGTAGAAGGCCGTGATGGCCGCGCCCAGCAGCGCGCAGCCGCCGAGGATCCAGCCCTCGGTGCCGCCCTTGGCGAACGCCGCCTCGATGATCTTGTCCTTGGAGAAGAAGCCGGACAGACCGGGGAAGCCGATGATGGCGAGGTAGCCGAGGCCGAAGGTGACGAAGGTGACCGGCATGTACTTGCGCAGGCCGCCGTACTTACGCATGTCGACCTCGTCGTTCATGCCGTGCATGACCGAACCGGCGCCGAGGAACAGCCCGGCCTTGAAGAAGCCGTGCGTCACCAGGTGCATGATCGCGAAGACGTAGCCGATGGGGCCGAGACCCGCGGCGAGGATCATGTAGCCGATCTGCGACATGGTCGAGCCGGCCAGTGCCTTCTTGATGTCGTCCTTGGCGCAACCGACGATCGCACCGAAGAGGAGCGTGACGGCACCGACGATGGTGACCACCAGCTGCGCGTCCGGCGCCGCGTTGAAGACGGCGCCGGAGCGGACGATCAGGTAGACGCCCGCGGTCACCATCGTCGCGGCGTGGATGAGGGCCGAGACCGGGGTCGGGCCCTCCATCGCGTCCCCGAGCCACGACTGCAGCGGCACCTGGGCGGACTTGCCGCAGGCGGCGAGCAGCAGCATCAGGCCGATGGCGGTGAGCCTGCCCTCGCTCGCGTCACCGACCAGGCCGGGCTCCCCCTCGCCGCCGAGCACCGGCCCGAAGGCGAAGGTGCCGAACCAGAGGAACATCAGCATGATCGCGATCGACAGGCCCATGTCGCCGACGCGGTTGACCAGGAAGGCCTTCTTCGCTGCGGTGGCGGCGCTGGGCTTGTGCTGCCAGAAACCGATCAGCAGGTAGGAGGCGAGACCGACGCCCTCCCAGCCGACGTACAGCAGGAGGTAGTTGTCGGCGAGGACGAGCAGCAGCATCGCCGCGAGGAACAGGTTCAGATAGCCGAAGAAGCGACGGCGCCGCTCGTCGTGCTCCATGTACCCGACCGAGTACAGGTGGATCAGCGAGCCGACGCCGGTGATCAGCAGCACGAAGGTCATCGACAACTGGTCGAGGCGGAAGGCGACGTCCGCCTGGAAGCCCTCGACCGGGACCCAGCTGAACAGGTGCTGGGTGAGGGTGCGGTGTTCGGCGTCCTTGCCCAGCAGGTCGGCGAAGAGGACCACGCCGAAGACGAAGGAGACGAACGACAGGAGCGTGCCGATCCACTGGCCGACGGCGTCGAGACGCCGGCCGCCGCACAGCAGTACGGCCGCTCCGAGCAACGGCGCCGCGATCAGCAGCGCAATCAGGTTCTCCACGATTCTTCCGACCCCTTAGAGCTTCATCAGGCTGGCGTCGTCGACCGAGGCCGAGTGGCGGGAACGGAACAGCGACACGATGATCGCGAGCCCGACCACGACCTCGGCGGCGGCGACGACCATCGTGAAGAAGGCGATGATCTGGCCGTCGAGATTGCCGTGCATCCGGGAGAAGGCGACGAGCGTGAGGTTGCAGGCGTTGAGCATGAGCTCGATGCACATGAAGACGACGATCGCGTTGCGCCTGATCAGCACGCCGGTGGCGCCGATCGTGAACAACAGGGCGGCGAGGTAGAGGTAGTTGACGGGGTTCACTTCGACGCCTCCTCGGGCCGCTTGAAGGTCGACGGCTCGATCGCGGTCCGCTCCAGCCGCTCCTCCGCACGCTGTTCCAGGGCCTTGAGGTCGTTGAGCGCCTCGGTGGACACGTCACGGATCTGGCCGCGCTCGCGCAGCGTCTTGCTGACCGTGAGGTCGGAGGGGGTGCCGTCGGGCAGCAGGCCCGCGATGTCGACCGCGTTGTGCCGGGCGTACACGCCGGGCGCCGGCAGCGGCGGGACGTGCTTGCCTTCGCGGACGCGCTGTTCGGACAGCTCGCGCTGGGTCTTGGCGCGCTCGGTGCGCTCGCGGTGGGTGAGCACCATGGCGCCGATGGCGGCCGTGATCAGCAGGGCACCGGTGATCTCGAAGGCGAACACGTACTTGGTGAAGAGGAGCGCCGCGAGGCCCTCCACGTTGCCGTTCGCGTTCGCCTGGGCGAGGCCGTTGAACTCCGTCAGTGAGGCGTTGCCGATACCCCCGACCAGCAGGATGCCGAAGCCCAGGCCGCACAGAAGGGCCAGCCAGCGCTGGCCCTTGATGGTCTCCTTCAGGGAGTCCGCGGCCGTGACGCCGACGAGCATCACCACGAACAGGAACAGCATCATGATCGCGCCGGTGTAGACGACGATCTGCACGATTCCCAGGAAGTAGGCGCCGTTGGCGAGGTAGAAGACCGCCAGGACGATCATGGTGCCGGCCAGGCAGAGCGCGCTGTGCACGGCCTTCTTCATGAAGACGGTGCACAGGGCGCCGATGACGGCGACGGTGCCGAGGATCCAGAACTGGAAGGCCTCTCCGGTGGAGGTGGAGTAGGCGGCGAGTTGCTCGGTCATCGGCCGATCACCTTCTCGGACGCCGGTTCGTCCTCGCCGAAGGTCGTGGCGGCCTCCTGCGGGACCTCGCCCTTGGAGAGGGCCACCTGGCGCTCGGTGCCCGGCGCGGCCTCCGTCACCAGGCCCCGGTAGTAGTCCTGCTCGTCCGTCCCCGGGTAGATGGCATGGGGGCTGTCGACCATGCCGTCCTCGAGTCCGGCGAGCAGTTGCTCCTTGGTGTAGATGAGGTTGGCGCGGCTGGAGTCCGCGAGCTCGAACTCGTTGGTCATCGTCAGCGCGCGCGTCGGGCACGCCTCGATGCACAGGCCGCACAGGATGCAGCGGGCGTAGTTGATCTGGTACACGCGGCCGTATCGCTCGCCCGGCGAGTAGCGCTCTTCGTCGGTGTTGTCGGCGCCCTCCACGTAGATGGCGTCGGCAGGGCAGGCCCAGGCGCACAGCTCGCAGCCGACGCACTTCTCCAGGCCGTCCGGATGGCGGTTGAGCTGGTGCCGTCCGTGGAAGCGGGGAGCGGTGGTCTTCTGCTGCTCCGGGTACTGCTCGGTCAGCCGCTTCTTGAACATGGCCTTGAAGGTCACGCCGAAGCCTGCGACGGGGTTCATGAAACCGGGCTTGGTCTCCTTGGGCTCCTCAGCCATCGGACGCCTCCTTTCCATCCAGAGATTCATCACTCTGAGTATCGGGCCCGCCACTGACAATCAGCTCCCGCTCACGGCGCGGGCGGCGCCGGGGCACCGGCGAAAGCTCCTGTCCGGGCAGTGGCGGTACGGGGAATCCGCCCGCCATCGCGTCGAAGCCGGCGGGTTCCTCGACGGGTTGTGCGCCCGCCTTCGTCCGCTCGCGGAACATGTCCGCGACGAAGGAGAGGAGCAGCAGGGCGAGGACGCCGCCACCGACGTAGAGGGCGATGTCGGCGAAGTCGTAGTTCTCGTTCCGAAGAGTCCGCACGGTCGCGACGAGCATCAGCCAGACGACGGAAACCGGGATGAGGACCTTCCAGCCGAGCTTCATCAGCTGGTCGTAGCGGACGCGTGGGAGCGTGCCGCGCAGCCAGATGAAGAAGAACAGCAGCAGCTGGACCTTGATCACGAACCAGAGCAGCGGCCACCAGCCGTGGTTCGCGCCCTCCCAGAAGGTGCTGACCGGGTACGGGGCCCGCCAGCCGCCCAGGAAGAGCGTCACGGACACGGCCGAGACCGTCACCATGTTCACGTACTCGGCGAGCATGAACATCGCGAACTTGATCGACGAGTACTCGGTGTTGAAGCCGCCGACCAGGTCGCCCTCGGACTCCGGCATGTCGAACGGGGCGCGGTTGGTCTCGCCGACCATCGTGACGATGTAGATCAGGAAGGAGACCGGCAGCAGGACGATGTACCAGCGGTCCTGCTGCGCCTCGACGATCGCCGACGTCGACATGGACCCGGAGTAGAGGAACACCGAGGCGAAGGCTGCGCCCATCGCGATCTCGTACGAGATCATCTGCGCACAGGAACGCAGGCCGCCGAGCAGCGGATAGGTGGATCCGGAACTCCAACCCGCCAGCACGATGCCGTAGATGCCGACCGAGGCGACCGCGAGGATGTAGAGCATCGCGATCGGCAGGTCGGTGAGCTGCATGGTGGTGCGGTGGCCGAAGATCGAGATCTCGTTGCCGGCCGGCCCGAAGGGGATCACCGCGATCGCCATGAAGGCCGGAATGGCCGCGACGATCGGTGCGAGGACGTAGACCACCTTGTCCGCGCGTTTGACGATGACGTCTTCCTTGAGCATCAGCTTGATGCCGTCGGCGAGCGACTGGAGCATGCCCCAGGGGCCGTGCCGGTTGGGGCCGATGCGCAGCTGCATCCAAGCGACGACCTTGCGCTCCCAGACGATGGAGAACAGCACGGTCACCATCAGGAAGGCGAAGCAGAACACCGCCTTGATGACGACCAGCCACCAGGGGTCGCGGCCGAACATCGAGAGGTCTTCAGCGGCGAGGAACGGGCTCATGCCTCCACCTCCTGAGGGGCTTCGGTCGCGAGGGTCGCCGGGCCGATGCGGACGAGTGAGCCGGGCAGCGCGCCGGTGTCGGAGGCGACGCCACCGCCCACCGAGTTCAGCGGGAGCCACACCACCCGGTCGGGCATCTCCGTGATCTGCAGCGGGAGTTCGGCGACTCCGGCGGGGCCGGTCACGGCAAGGAGATCGCCGTCCTTGACGCCGGCCTCGGCGGCCGTGGCGGCCGACACGCGCGCGTGAGCGGCGTGCCGGGTGCCGGCGAGCGCTTCGTCGCCCGCCTGGAGAAGGCCCTGGTCGAGCAGCAGCCGGTGCCCGGCCAGGACGGCCTCACCGGCGGCCGGTCGCGGCAACTGGGCCGCGATCTCCAGGGGGTCGGTGGCCCGCGGTCCGTCCCAGGCACCGAGCCGGTCGATCTCCGCGCGTGTGGTGCGCAGATCCGGCAGACCAAGGTGTACGTCCATGGCGTCGGCCAGCATCTGCAGCACGCGCGCGTCGGTCGGGGCCAGGCGGCGGGTCATGTGGTCGGGCTTGAGCGCGGCCTCGAAGAACCGCACCCGGCCCTCCCAGTTGAGGAAGGTCCCTGCCTTCTCGGCGACCGCGGCGACCGGCAGCACGACATCGGCGAGCTCGGTCACCTCACCGGGCCGCAGCTCCAGCGACACCACGAAGCCGACCTCGGCGAGCGCCTCACGCGCACGTGCCGGATCGGGCAGGTCGGCGACCTCGACGCCCGCGACCAGCAGGGCCTGGAGTTCACCGGTCGCGGCGGCTTCGACGATCTGGCCGGTGTCGCGGCCGTAGCGATGCGGGAGTTCGGCCAGGCCCCAGACGGTGGCGACCTCGTCACGCGCGCGTGGATCGGTCGCCGGGCGTCCGCCCGGCAGCAGCGAGGGCAGCGCCCCGGCCTCGACGGCGCCGCGCTCCCCCGCCCGGCGGGGGATCCACACCAGCTGGGCGCCGGTCGCGGACGCGGCCCGTACGGCGGCGGTGAGCCCGCCCTCCACACCGGCCAGCCGCTCACCGACGACGATCACCGCACCCTCGGTGCGCAGCGCCTCGGCGGCCTTGGCCCCGTCCCCCTCCAGGCCGACCCCGCCCGCGAGTGCGTCCAGCCACTCGGTCTCGGTGCCGGGAGCGGCGGGCAGCAGCGTGCCGCCGGCCTTCTCCAGACCGCGCGTGGAGTGCGTGGCGAGCGAGAAGACCTTCTGGCCGTGCTTGCGCCAGGCCTTGCGCAGCCGCAGGAAGATGCCGGGCGCCTCCTCCTCGGCCTCGAACCCGGCCAGCAGGACGGCCGGCGCCTTCTCCAGGAGGGTGTACGTGACGCCCGTACCGTCGAGGTCGCGGCCGTGTCCGGCGACCCGCGCGGCCAGGAAGTCGGCCTCCTCGCCGCTGTGCACGCGCGCGCGGAAGTCGACGTCGTTGGTGTCGAGCGCCACGCGCGCGAACTTGCTGTACGCGTAGGCGTCCTCGATGGTGAGCCGGCCGCCGGCCAGCACACCGGTCCGGCCGCGCGAGGCGAGCAGTCCCTGTGCCGCGATCTGCAGGGCCTCCGGCCAGGACGCCGGTTCGAGGTCGCCCTCGGCGTTGCGCACCAGAGGCGTCTGCAGCCGGTCGCGCTGCTGGGCGTACCGGAAGGCGAACCGCCCCTTGTCGCAGATCCACTCCTCGTTGACCTCGGGGTCGTTGGCCGCCATGCGCCGCATGACCTTGCCGCGCCGGTGGTCGGTGCGCGTCGCGCAGCCGCCGGAGCAGTGCTCGCACACCGACGGCGAGGAGACGAGGTCGAAGGGGCGGGAGCGGAACCGGTACGCCGCCGAGGTCAGCGCGCCGACCGGGCAGATCTGGATGGTGTTGCCGGAGAAGTACGACTCGAAGGGGTCGCCCTCACCGGTGCCGACCTGCTGCAGCGCGCCGCGCTCGACCAGCTCGATCATCGGGTCGCCCGCGACCTGGTTGGAGAACCGGGTGCAGCGGGCGCACAGCACGCACCGCTCGCGGTCGAGCAGCACCTGTGTGGAGATCGGGACAGGCTTCTCGTACGTCCGCTTCCTTCCCTCGAAGCGGGACTCGGCGTGCCCGTGCGACATGGCCTGGTTCTGCAGCGGGCACTCGCCGCCCTTGTCGCAGACCGGGCAGTCCAGCGGGTGGTTGATGAGCAGGAGCTCCATCACACCCTTCTGGGCCTTCTCGGCGACCGGCGAGGTGAGGTGGGTCTTCACGACCATGCCGTCCGTGCACGTGATCGTGCAGGACGCCATCGGCTTGCGCTGGCCCTCGACCTCGACGATGCACTGGCGGCAGGCGCCGGCCGGGTCGAGGAGCGGGTGGTCGCAGAAGCGGGGGATCTCGATGCCGAGCTGCTCGGCGGCCCGGATGACCAGAGTGCCCTTGGGCACGCTGAGCTCCACACCGTCGATGGTCAGCGAGACGAGATCTTCCGGCGGGACCGCCGCCTCTCCCCCTCCGGAGGGAGCGCTGGTGGTCACAGTCATGCGTTCACCTCCGTGCGGTGGTCGGCCCAGGCCGTCGACTTGGCCGGGTCGAAGGGGCAGCCGCGGCCCGTGATGTGCTGCTCGTACTCCTCGCGGAAGTACTTCAGCGAGGAGAAGATCGGCGAGGCGGCACCGTCGCCGAGGGCACAGAAGGACTTGCCGTTGATGTTGTCGGCGATGTCGTTCAGCTTGTCGAGGTCACTCATCACGCCCTTGCCTGCCTCGATGTCGCGCAGCAACTGCACGAGCCAGTACGTGCCTTCGCGGCAGGGCGTGCACTTGCCGCAGGACTCGTGGGCGTAGAACTCGGTCCAGCGGGTGACGGCGCGTACGACGCAGGTCGTCTCGTCGAAGCACTGGAGCGCTTTCGTGCCGAGCATGGAACCCGCGGCGCCCACTCCTTCGTAGTCAAGAGGGACGTCGAGGTGCTCGTCGGTGAACATCGGCGTCGAGGAGCCGCCCGGTGTCCAGAACTTGAGGCGATGGCCGGGGCGCATCCCGCCGCTCATTTCGAGGAGCTGGCGGAGTGTGATGCCGAGCGGGGCCTCGTACTGGCCGGGGCTGGCGACATGGCCGCTGAGCGAGTAGAGCGTGAAGCCCGGTGACTTCTCGCTGCCCATCGACCGGAACCAGTCTTTGCCCCGATTCAGAATCGCGGGAACCGACGCGATCGACTCGACGTTGTTCACAACAGTCGGGCAGGCGTAGAGACCTGCCACCGCAGGGAAGGGGGGACGAAGCCGCGGTTGACCACGGCGGCCTTCGAGCGAGTCGAGCAGTGCGGTCTCCTCACCGCAGATGTACGCGCCCGCGCCGGCGTGCACGGTGAGTTCGAGATCGAGCCCACTGCCCAGGATGTTCTCGCCGAGGTATCCCGCCGCGTAGGCCTCGCGCACGGCCTCGTGCAACCGCCGCAGAACGGGGACGACTTCACCACGCAGATAGATGAAGGCATGCGAAGACCTGATGGCATAACACGCGATGACAATGCCCTCGATGAGGCTATGCGGGTTCGCGAAGAGGAGCGGAATGTCCTTGCAGGTTCCGGGCTCCGATTCGTCGGCGTTGACAACTAGATAGTGCGGTTTTCCATCACCCTGGGGAATGAACTGCCATTTCATTCCCGTCGGGAATCCCGCGCCGCCGCGCCCGCGCAGACCGGAGTCCTTGACGTACGCGATCAGGTCGTCCGGCGACATGGCGAGCGCCTTGCGAAGTCCCTCGTACCCTTCGTGCCTTCGGTAGACGTCCAGCGTCCAGGACCTGTCCTCGTCCCAGAAGGCCGACAGCACGGGTGCGAGCAGCTTCTCGGGGCTGGTGTCTTTCAGCTCGGGTGCCAAGGTCATCACTCCCCCTCCTCGGCGGTAGGCCCTGCCGGGTGGGCCGGGTCGGATGCCGATGTGTCCTGCGGCGCGTCATGCGAACTGAGGTGCTCGGTCGGAGACGGCTCGTGCACCGCGCTGCCCTGCGGCTCGTCATGCGGGCCGCCGTCCCGCGGATGGACCACTCGCGCGGGTGCGGTCTCTCCCTTGGCCAGGCGGAGGCCCACCAGCGAAGCCGGTCCCGCACTGCCGCTTGCCTCGACGGCCCCGGGCCGCTCGTCGGGGAAGCCGGCCAGGATCCGCGCGGTCTCCTTGAAGGTGCACAGCCGCGCTCCGCGCGTCGGCTCGACATCCCGTCCCGCGCGCAGGTCGTCGACGAGGCTCTTGGCGCTCGCCGGGGTCTGGTTGTCGAAGAACTCCCAGTTGACCATCACGACCGGTGCGAAGTCGCAGGCCGCGTTGCACTCGATGTGTTCCAGGGTGACCTTGCCGTCGTCGGTGGTCTCGCCGTTGCCGACGCCCAGGTGCTCCTGGAGCTCCTCGAAGATCGCGTCACCGCCCATCACCGCGCACAGGGTGTTGGTGCAGACGCCCACCTGATAGTCACCGCTCGGCTTGCGCCGGTACATGGTGTAGAAGGTGGCGACCGCGGTGACCTCGGCCGTGGTCAGGTGCAGCATGTCCGCGCAGAACCGCATCCCGGTGCGCGTGACATGGCCCTCCTCCGACTGCACGAGGTGCAGCAACGGCAGGAGGGCGGACCGGGAGTCCGGGTAGCGGGCGATGAGCTCGCGCGCGTCCCGCTCGAGTCGTTCTCGAACGTCGTCCGGGTATGCGGGCGCGGGCAGTTCGGGCATGCCCAGGCTGACGCCCCGCTCAGAAGAAGAGGTGGTCACCGGTCGACGCCTCCCATCACGGGGTCGATGGACGCGACGGCGACGATGACGTCGGCGACCTGGCCGCCCTCGCACATCGCCGCCATGGCCTGCAGGTTGGTGAAGGACGGGTCGCGGAAGTGGACCCGGAAGGGGCGGGTGCCGCCGTCGGACACGGCATGCACCCCGAGCTCGCCCTTGGGCGACTCGACGGCCGCGTACGCCTGTCCCGGCGGGACGCGGAAGCCCTCGGTGACCAGCTTGAAGTGGTGGATCAGGGCCTCCATGGAGGTGCCCATGATCTTCTTGATGTGGTCGAGGGAGTTGCCCAGTCCGTCCGGTCCCAGGGCGAGCTGGGCGGGCCAGGCGATCTTCTTGTCGGCGACCATGACCGGGCCGGGCTGCAGCCGGTCCAGGCACTGCTCGACGATCCCGAGCGACTGGCGCATCTCTTCCAGGCGGATCAGGAAGCGCCCGTAGGAGTCGCAGGTGTCGGCGGTCGGGATCTCGAAGTCGTACGTCTCGTAGTCGCAGTACGGCTGTGCCTTGCGCAGGTCGTGCGGCAGGCCGGTGGAGCGCAGGATCGGGCCGGTGGCGCCGAGGGCCATGCAGCCGGCCAGGTCGAGGTAGCCGACGTCCTGCATGCGGGCCTTGAAGATGGGGTTCCCGGTGGCGAGCTTGTCGTACTCCGGGAGGTTCTTCTTCATCTTCTTCACGAACTCGCGGATCTGGTCCACCGCGCCGGGCGGGAGGTCCTGGGCGAGTCCGCCGGGGCGGATGTACGCGTGGTTCATCCGCAGGCCCGTGATGAGCTCGTAGATGTCGAGAATCATTTCACGATCACGGAATCCGTAGATCATGATCGTGGTGGCGCCGAGTTCCATGCCCCCGGTGGCGATGCACACCAGGTGGGAGGAGAGCCGGTTCAGCTCCATCAGAAGCACGCGGATGATCTTGGCGCGCTCGCTGATCTGGTCCTCGATGCCGAGGAGTTTCTCGACGGCGAGACAGTAGGCGGTCTCGTTGAAGAAGGACGTCAGGTAATCCATGCGCGTCACGAACGTGGTGCCCTGCGTCCAGGTCCGGTACTCGAGGTTCTTCTCGATGCCGGTGTGGAGATATCCGATGCCGCAGCGGGCCTCGGTGACCGTCTCGCCGTCGATCTCCAGGATCAGGCGGAGCACTCCGTGGGTGGAGGGGTGCTGCGGACCCATGTTGAGGACGATGCGCTCGTCGTCGGCGCGGGCCGCGGCCTGGACGACCTCGTCCCAGTCGCCACCGGTGACCGTGTATACGGTGCCCTCGGTGGTCTCACGGGCGGATGCTGACTGCGTGCTCACGAGTACGACCTCCGCTGGTCCGGAGCCGGGATCTGGGCGCCCTTGTACTCGACGGGGATGCCGCCGAGGGGGTAGTCCTTGCGCTGCGGGTGGCCCTGCCAGTCGTCCGGCATCATGATCCGCGTCAGGGCGGGGTGACCGTCGAAGACGATGCCGAAGAAGTCGTACGTCTCGCGCTCGTGCCAGTCGTTCGTGGGATACACGGAGACGAGCGACGGGATGTGCGGGTCGCTGTCGGGGGCGCTGACTTCGAGGCGGATCAGCCGGTTGTGGGTGATCGAGCGCAGGTGGTAGACGGCGTGCAGCTCACGGCCCTTGTCGCCGAGGTAGTGGACGCCACTGACGCCGGTGCACAGCTCGAAGCGCAGGGCCGGGTCGTCGCGCAGGGTGCGGGCGACGCGGACCAGGTGCTCGCGTTCGATGTGGAAGGTGAGTTCGCCGCGGTCGACGACCGTCTTCTCGATCGCGTTGTCGGGGAGGAGTCCCTGTTCCTCCAGCGCGCCCTCGAGCTCGTCGGCGACCTCGTCGAACCAACCCCCGTAGGGGCGGCTCGCCGGTCCCGGGAGTCGGACCGAGCGGACCAGGCCGCCGTAGCCGGAGGTGTCGCCGCCGTTGTTGGCGCCGAACATGCCGCGCTGGACGCGGATCTCCTCGCCGCCCTGGCCGCGCTGGCCCGGGAGGTTGGAGGCGCTGAGGTCCTTCTCGGGGTTGACCCCGTTCGACCCGTTCGCGCCGTTGGTGCCGTTCGCGTCGCTCACCGCAGCAGCCCCTTCATCTCGATCGTGGGCAGGGCCTTGAGCGCCGCTTCCTCCGCTTCCCGGGCCGCCTCCTCGGCGTTCACGCCGAGCTTGGAGGTCTGGATCTTCTGGTGGAGCTTGAGGATGGCGTCCAGCAGCATCTCGGGCCGTGGCGGGCAGCCCGGGAGATAGATGTCGACCGGAACGATGTGGTCGACGCCCTGGACGATCGCGTAGTTGTTGAACATGCCGCCCGAGGAGGCGCAGACCCCCATGGAGATCACCCACTTGGGGTTCGGCATCTGGTCATAGACCTGCCGGAGCACCGGCGCCATCTTCTGGCTGACCCGGCCGGCGACGATCATCAGGTCGGCCTGGCGCGGCGAGCCGCGGAAGACCTCCATACCGAAGCGCGCCAGGTCGTAGCGGCCGGCGCCGGTGGTCATCATCTCGATGGCGCAGCAGGCGAGGCCGAAAGTGGCCGGGAAGACAGACGCCTTGCGCACCCAGCCTGCGGCCTGCTCGACGGTGGTCAGCAGGAATCCGCTCGGCAGCTTTTCTTCGAGTCCCATGTCGTTAAAGGCCCCTCAGTCCCATTCCAGGCCGCCGCGCCGCCATACGTACGCGTACGCGACGAAGACGGTGAGCACGAAGAGCAGCATCTCCACGAGCCCGAAAACACCCAGGGCGTCGAACGTGACGGCCCAGGGGTAGAGGAAGACGATCTCGATATCGAAGATGATGAAGAGCATCGCCGTCAGGTAGTACTTGATCGGGAAGCGCCCGCCGCCGGCCGGCGTGGGGGTCGGCTCGATACCGCACTCGTAGGCCTCGAGCTTGGCCCGGTTGTACCGCTTCGGACCGATCAGCGTGGCCATGACCACGGAGAAGATCGCAAAGCCTGCCCCGAGGGCTCCCAGTACGAGGATGGGCGCATAGGCGTTCACCGCTCCTCGCTCCTCTCAGTCGGCACTGACTGCTGGCGGTTGCACTGGGCCCACGGCCGACTCACCAGTCCCACGAGCCCCGCTCGTCCCGGCGAAGATCGAGAACATGTGAAGCAGGTCACAAGCCCAACTGCCTCGCATCTTATGCCCGCCGCTCTGTGATCTGCGACACGGGGTATTACACAAGCTTTGTGATCTCCACCACCTGACGAAGGATCATGAAGCCGGATGAGCGGTGATCTTCGCACGAGAAGCGTTCAGGTGATCACCAGAGGTGACATTTCCGCTCGTTGATGCAGCTCGGAGGGGACGTCTCAATATCAAGAGAGTTCCTTTGCATGCAAATTGGTGTTGGACGGCACGTCTTGATAGTGGCGCGCATTCACACATGAGGGGGAGCCTCGGAGCGGGATGTGGACGCGTGCACGCGTTCACGAGCGACTCAAGGGGGATCCGGGCACGGGACGCGCACATTGCCGTAACCGTTGCGTGACCTCTGCCACACCGATGCGAGACCCAGAGAACCGGGCTTGGCCACCGGTCCCAACAAGTGGTAAGCGGTGGGCAATTCGGACTTAATGATGAAAGTCCGTGATCACGGGCGGGATCGAGGGGGTCCGCAATGTCCGTTACGGCGTCAATAAAGGGCGGCACTCCGGGAAATTGGGGCGCCGATTGAACAACTGTGGCGCAGCCCACGTTTCTTGAAGGTATGGAGGAGCCCCTGATACCGGTTGTTCTCATGTCCCACACCGCTCACATACGTAGCCACCGGAAGCCCCGCCGCGGCGCATCGACGACCATCGCGATGCGTGCCGGAGTTGCCGGTGGCGTCCTCAGCATGGCAGCGGCAGGTGCTGCGGCCACGGCGAACGCCGCCGAGCCGGTTACGCAGACCCTCGAACTGCCCACCCTCACGGGTGACCTGGCGGACCAGCTCGCCCAGTCCGCGGACGCCACTCAGCTGGCGGCCGCGAACTACGAGCTCGACGCCGAGCGTGACGCGGCCGCCGCCGCTGCGGCCAAGGAAGCCAAGAAGGACCTCGCGGAGGCCAAGAAGAAGGCCGAGGCGAAGAAGAAGGCCGAGGAGGCCCGCCGGGCCGCCGCAGAGGCCGCCGCCTCGCGCAGCGCCGAGCGGGCCACCCTGTCCGCTTCGGCAAGCACGAGCGCGGCCGCCCCCGCCAGCGGCAGCGTCGGCACGGTCATCTCCTTCCTCCAGGCCCAGGTGGGCGACGCGTACGTCATGGGTGCCACCGGCCCCAACGCGTGGGACTGCTCCAGCCTGGTCCAGGCCGCGTTCAAGCAGGTCGGCGTCGACCTGCCGCGGGTCTCGCAGGACCAGTCGATGGCCGGAACCGACATCCCGCTCTCGCAGATCCAGGTCGGCGACATCCTGTACTGGGGCGGCAAGGGCTCGGCCTACCATGTGGGCGTCTACATCGGTAACGGCCAGTACCTGGACGCGGCCAACCCCTCCAAGGGCGTTGTCATCCAGGACCTGTCCGGGTACCCGGCGTCGGGAGCGGTGCGCGTCCTCTGAGTCGCGGAGATCACCGTAAGGGAAGGGCCGCAGCCGCTCGGGGGCAGCGGCCCTTCTACCTCATCCAGGTCGAGCTGTCTCACCCCTGGTCGAACCGTCTCATCCCAGGTCGAAGGTGTTGGGCAGGCCCAGCTTGTAGCGCACCTCGTCGACCCGCTTCAGCGGCTCCAGCTCCGGGGGCCGGTACAGCTCCCATATCCGGCAGCGCTCGGCGTCCGAATCGTCCGCTTCGAGGAGGGCGTTGACGGCGAGGCGGGCGGATTCGTTGGCGCCTTCCATCGTGGCCAGGTCGACGTCCGTGCGGACATAGTCGCCCGCGAGGAAGAAGTTCGGGACCTTCGTACGGGCCGTGGGGCGGTTGTAGAGGGTGCCCGTGGGGTGGATGAGGAGCTGTTCGCGGTTGCGCGGATCGGGGCCGCCCAGGCCCGTCACCGCCGGGTCCATGAACCAGCCGAGGCGGTCCTCGTCCCGGAGCGTGGTCTTGCCGGCGTCGTTCAGGCCGTCCTTCAGCTGAGCCCAGAGTTCGGCGACGACCTCCTCCTTGGTGCACTCCTTGGCCGTCTTGCCGTACAGAATGCCTGGCTTGTCCCACTCCGAGATGATCGCGGAGAGACAGTCGTGGGCGCGTCCGTCGCCGTAGTCGCGCGAGAAGTCCCGTCCGTCCCAGAACTGGGCCTGGCCGATGCCGGTCACCGACCAGGGTGAGTCGAGGCAGTTGATGTGGCCGTGCACGACCGGTGTCGGGGTGCGCAGGTAGAACATCACGCCGGTCATCCAGTCCGTCTGCAGCGCGTCGCACTTGGCGAGCTGCAGGTCGGCCGCGCGCAGGGCGGAGCCCCACGTCACGCGTGCGTGCTCGACCGGCAGCGCGGAGATGTAGTGGTCGGCGGTGACCGTACGTTCGTCGGCACCGTCGCGGGCCGAGACGCGGACGCCGGTCACCCGGCCGCCGTCGTAGAGGACCTCGCGGGCCTGGGTGCCGAGGACGAACTGGACACCGAGGGAGCGCAGGTGGGCCTCCCAGGGGTCGATCCAGGCCTCGCTGGTGGGGGCGTTGAGGATGCGGTCGACGTCGGCGTCGCCGTCCATGCCGCGGCCGAGCAGGCCCCACAGGAGCAGGGCCTCGATGATGACGCGGCCGACGGTTCGGGTGGATGCCACCTCCGCGCGCGTGGCGACCAGGTTGCGGGTCTGGCCGATGCCGAGGAGCGTCCGGTACTCCTCGCTCATCTCCTCGGCGCGGATGAAGTCCCACCACGCGACCTTCTCCCACACCTCCTCACGACGGGCGTCGCAGCTGGTGAGGTGGACGAGGAGCCGGTCGGCGAAGTAGGCGACCTCGTGGGCCGGGAGGCGGGTGCCGAGGTCCAGCACCGAGAGGATCTGGTCGCGGATCCAGCCGAGGGTGAGGTCGCCGGGGCGGGGCAAGGTGGTGGCGCGGCGGAGCGGAAAGTGCAGGTCGGCGCGGCCGGCGGAGCGGGCGAACAGGGCCTCGGTGCCGCTGCGGAGGTTGTCGTGGACGCCGTTCGCGTTGCCGGGGACGGGTATGCGGCGCATGGTGTCCGGCAGGTTCCGGTAGAAGCCGGGGAAGAAGCGGAAGCCGTGCTCGGCGGGGAGGTCCGCGCGGCCGCCGGCCGCCGTGCCGGGGACGGGCATTGAGCGGGCCTTGCCGCCGAGGGTGTCGTAGTACTCGTAGACGGTGACCGCGTAGCCGCGCTCGGCGAGCTCGTGGGCGGCGCTCAGGCCGGAGACTCCGCCGCCGAGGACGGCGACACGCTTGCCTGTCGCGGCACCGGCGCTGCCGGCCGGCCATAAGGCGAGGGCGCCGGCCACTGACCCGGCACCGGCCAGAAAGCGTCTGCGGGTGTGGCCGGATCGCGTGTGGCCTGTCTGCTCCTGGGGCTCCTGCGTGTGTTCTGTTGTCATGAATCCGTGAGGGTAGGGAGGGTCCGCGGAGGTCGGAAGCCCGTTTCTCCGCCGGCCACAGCATCCTCACAACACGCAACAGCACACGGACAGAAGGAGAGACAGCGATGCCCAGCGTTTTCGTGCAAGGCAGGCCCGTCGAGTCGTATCCGCCGCTCGCGCCCGAGGCCCGGCGTGGGTCGGTGCGCAGGATCACCGAGGTGGGGGAAGAGGTGCTGCACAAGCCGTGCCGGGATGTCACCGAGTTCGGGCCCGATCTCGCCGCGCTCATCGACGACATGTTCCTGACGATGTACATCGCCGACGGGGCGGGACTGGCGGCGAACCAAGTGGGTGTCGATCTGCGGCTGTTCGTGTACGACTGCCCGGACGACGACGGAGTCCGGCATGTCGGGCACATCGTGAACCCGGTGCTGGAGCCACTCGACCCGGCCGGGCGCAGACTGCTCGACGACAGCGAGGGCTGTCTCTCCGTGCCGGGCGCGGTGATGGACGTACCGCGTCCGGACCGGGCCGTGGTGCGCGGGTACGACAAGGACGGCGAGCCGCTCGTGATCGAGGGCACGGGGTACTTCGCCCGCTGCCTCGCCCATGAGACCGACCACGTGGGCGGCCACGTCTACCTGGACCGGCTCTCCCAGCGCGCACGCAAGGACGCCCTGCGGCAGGTGGCGGACCGGCGGGAGGAGGTCTTCGCACGCCGGGCCGCCAACATCGAGGCCCTCAACGGGTAGTCGCCGCCGGGTCAGGCCTTCGGCGCCACCTTGCTCAGCCCGTTGATGATCCGGTCCATCGCGTCGCCGCCCGTCGGGTCGGTGAGGTTGGCCAGGAGCTTCAGGGTGAACTTCATCAGGAGCGGGTGGGTCAGGCCGCGCTGGGCCGCGATCTTCATGACCTTCGGGTTGCCGATGAGCTTCACGAAGGCGCGGCCCAGCGTGTAGTAGCCGCCGTAGGTGTCCTTCAGGACGCGCGGGTAGCGCTGGAGGGCCAGTTCACGCCCTGCGGGAGTGGAGCGGGCGTGGGCCTGGACGATGACGTCGGCGGCGATCTGGCCGGACTCCATGGCGTAGGCGATGCCCTCGCCGTTGAAGGGGTTCACCAGGCCGCCGGCGTCGCCGACCAGCAGCAGGCCCTTGGTGTAGTGCGGTTGGCGGTTGAAGGCCATCGGCAGGGCGGCGCCGCGGATCGGGCCGGTCATGTTGTCCGGGGTGTAGCCCCAGTCCTCCGGCATCGAGGCGCACCAGGCCTTCAGGACCTCGCGCCAGTCCAGCTCCTTGAAGGAGTCCGAGGTGTTGAGCACGCCCAGGCCGACGTTCGACGTGCCGTCGCCCATGCCGAAGATCCAGCCGTAGCCGGGCAGGAGGCGGTCCTCGCCGGGGCCGCGGCGGTCCCACAGCTCCAGCCAGGACTCGAGGTAGTCGTCCTCGTGGCGCGGGGAGGTGAAGTACGTGCGGACCGCCACGCCCATCGGACGGTCCTCGCGGCGGTGCAGGCCCATCGCCAGGGACAGGCGCGTGGAGTTGCCGTCCGCGGCGACGACCAACGGCGCGTGGAAGGTGACCTCGCGCTTCTCCTCGCCGAGCTTGGCGTGGACGCCGATGATACGGCCGGTGCGGTCGTCGATGATGGGGGCGCCGACGTTGCAGCGCTCGTAGAGGCGGGCGCCTGCCTTCTGGGCCTGGCGGGCGAGTTGCTCGTCGAAGTCGTCGCGCTTGCGGACGAGGCCGTAGTCGGGGAAGGAGGCGAGATCGGGCCAGTCCAGCTGGAGGCGCACGCCGCCGCCGATGATCCTGAGCCCCTTGTTGCGCAGCCAGCCGGCTTCCTCGGAGATGTCGATGCCCATCGCCACCAGCTGTTTGACCGCGCGCGGAGTCAGGCCGTCACCGCAGACCTTCTCCCGCGGGAACTCGGTCTTCTCCAGCAGGAGGACGTCGAGGCCGGACTTGGCCAGGTGGTACGCCGTCGTGGCGCCGGCCGGCCCCGCGCCCACGACGATCACATCGGCGGTGTTCTCGGAGAGGGGTGAGGAGAGGGGCTCGGTCACGACACTCACGGCGGGATCTCCCCAAGTTCGAAATCTGTGTGCCGAGCGGCACTGGACATGGGCAGTCTATTCAGCAGCATTGATCACCCGGCTGAAGGGCTGCCTCCGTGAACCGAGCTCTCCCTGTCGTACGGCTCCGTGTCCCCACCGACGAGGACGCCGTTGCCTGGCACCGGGTCTTCGCCCACCCGGATGTCATGGAGTTCCACGGCGGCAGGGCCGCGGGGCTGTCCGTCTACGAGGAACTCACCGCCCGCCAGCGCCGGCACGACGCCGAGCGCGGGTTCTGTCTGTGGACCATGCTCGACGAGAACGAGCAGGTCATCGGCTTCACCGGAGCCCAGCCGTGGGAGCGGGCCTGGGGGCCCACTGGGGAGATCGAGATCGGCTGGCGGCTTGGGCGGGAGCACTGGGGCAAGGGGTATGTCACCTCGGCCGCGCAGGTGGCGCTGGAGCGGGTGCGGGCGGCCGGGGTGCCGAGCGTGGTGGCGATGGTCGACGCCCGCAACGAGCGGTCGATCGCGGTGACGCGACGGCTGGAGATGCGGCTCGCCGAAGTGTTCACCACACCGGATGCGCGGCAGCGGGGGCACTGCTACCGGCTCGATCTGTGATGCCGGGTTCGCGAATTCACAAAGCCCTTCGTGACTCTGAGTAACCGACTGCTACAGAAAGATACTTGACGCTTCCGGGCGGTACCCCCGGGCGGTTACTCTTCCAGTACCGCTGGGGGTGACATCTGTGCGTATAACACCCAAAACGCCCGAGGTGCGTGTACCGAAGCTCGTCGGACTGATGGCCATGGACGCGCGCGAGGCAGCGAAGTCGCACGGCCTGCTCCTCAACGCACCGGACCGGCCGGACTTCCACCTCACCGTCGTCGACTACGTCGTACGCCAGTACCCCCAGCCCGGTGCCGAGGTGCCGCGGGACTCTCTGGTCTACGTCTGGTTCGACTTCGGCGAGGGTGAGGGCGGCGGAGGCGTACGCGAGCCACGCATCCCGTGGCCGCCGACGGGCGGGCTGGAGCGCGAGCTCGACGAGCCAGGAGACCCGTACCCCGTCGTCAGCTCTGCTTGAAGCCCCGGTGCAGGGCCACCACGCCGCCCGTCAGGTTCCGCCAGGCCACCTTCGACCAGCCGGCCTTGCGCAGGCGTTCGGCGAGGGCCGGCTGGTCGGGCCAGGCGCGGATCGACTCGGCGAGGTAGACGTACGCGTCGGGGTTCGAGGACACCGCGCGGGCGACCGGGGGCAGGGCGCGCATCAGGTACTCGGTGTAGACCGTGCGGAAGGGCGCCCAGGTCGGGTGCGAGAACTCGCAGATCACGACCCGGCCGCCGGGCCGCGTCACCCGGTACATCTCACGCAGGGCGGCATCGAAGTCCTGGACGTTGCGCAGCCCGAAGGAGATGGTGACCGCGTCGAAGGTGTCGTCCTTGAACGGCAGCTTCGTCGCGTCGCCCGCCGTCAGCGGCAGCCACGGGTGCTTCTTCTTGCCGACCTGGAGCATGCCGAGGGAGAAGTCGCAGGGGACGACGTACGCGCCCGTCTGCGCGAAGGGCAGGGACGAGGTGGCCGTGCCGGCCGCCAGGTCGAGGACCTTCTGCGCGGGGCGGGCATCGACCGCCTTCGCCACCTCCTTGCGCCACACGCGGTCCTGGCCGAGCGACAGCACGTCGTTCGTCAGGTCGTACCGTTCCGCCACGTCGTCGAACATCGAGGCGACTTCGTGCGGCTGCTTGTTCAGGGAAGCGCGGGTCACGCGCTCATTCTTGCAGCCACCCTGACGGAAGCAGCCGAGGCCCTCACGGAACGAGCTTGGGCTTCTTCTTCCCGGCCACGTCCTCCACCCAGCCGCACAACAGGACGAACACCGCGATCAGGATCCAGCCAATGCCGAACATGAACCACTGGCTCTCCAGCGGCAGGTACTTCTCGAACGCGGGCACGTTCCAGAACTGGTCGATCAGCGGGACGGCGAGGATCAGCATCATGCCGAAGCGGCCCATGACGGCGACGGCCCCGATCAGGGCCTTGCCCTCGTAGAGGGTCGCGCCGGTGGCCTCGCGGTGGGCGGCCTGGAGGTTCGAGGTCCCCGCGCCGGACTGCCCGTTGGGGCCCTGCTGCGCCTGGCCGCCCGGCTGCTGGCTGGCGCCCACCGCGCCGGCCCCCGCCCGCTGACCGTTCGCCGTCTGCTGACCGTTCGCCGACTCGTCCTTCTGGACGGCGCCGCTGATCGTGGTGAAGGTGTAGCCCTTCGCCTTCATCTTCTCGATGTACGTCGGCAGCGCCTTGATCGTCTGCGACCGCTCGCCGCCCGCGTCGTGGAAGAGCACGGACGCGCCCTCGCCGTCGTCCGGCATGGCCCACTTGATGATCAACGAGCACGACGTCCAGGTCTCCACCGTCAACATCATGACGATGAACTACGGCGAGTCGTACGCCGGCGACATGGGCGACTACGCCCTCACCTCCGCCAAGGCCACGCACCCACAGCTCAAGGAGATCTTCGGCACGTCGGACGCCACTGCGTGGCGGGCCATGGCGCTCACTTCGATGCTCGGCGTGAACGACGTCGACAACGAGACATTCACGCTTGACGATGCGGCGCAGGTGCGGGAGTTCGCCGAGGAGAAGGGGATCGGGTGGGTTTCCATGTGGGCGACGTTTCGGGACCGGCAGTGTGACGACGGGTCCTCTTCGGATGACGCCCTGACGAATTGCAGTGGAGTGGATCAGGAGGACGGCGCGTTCGCGGAGGCGTTCTCGGGCTGACCCCGTGTCAGGACCCCGTTCCGGGACCCCGTCCCAGGAGCTACCGGCGTCGGTACACGATCCGCCCGTCCACCACCGTCGCCACGCACGTCCCCGCCCCCCGCTCCGCGAGTTCCGCCTCGTCCCTCACGTCGAACACCGCGAACCGGGCAGCGGATCCGCGCTCACGCGGGGGCGGGAACTGCACCGGCCACCCGGAGGCGTACGGATCGAGGGAGGGAACGCCGTCGGGGCGCCCGATGCGGCCCATGACCGCCAGACCGGTGCGCCGCACGGCGTCCCGCACCGCGCGGTTGCGCAGTTCCTCACAGGCCGCGCGGACGGTGCCGTACGCCAGCATCCGCTGCACCCCGCGCCGGGCGCTCGCACCCCAGCGGGCGTCGTCCATGGCGAGCGCCGCCAGCGCGTCCCCGGTCAGCGGCTCGGTGCCCAGCTCGTCGGCCTCGCGCGGATCGGGGTGGTAGGCCTCCTCCAGCAGCTCGTTGCCGTGGATATTGATCAGCCCGGGCGTCAGAATGCCGGGCCACTGCCGCACCCGCGCCCGCGGATGGGCGGCGGCCAGTTCCTCCAGCGGTCCGGCGTCGGCGATCCAATCGCCCTCGACGACGAGCGCGTGGCCCCTGGAGTCGGCGTGAATCGTCAGCACGAGTACGTCAGTTGGAGGCCAGAAGCTTCAGCTCGGGGTGGGCCGTGCCGCCCTCGATCGCCGTGGACGAGATGTGGGACGCGACCCGCTCGTCGACCGGGTCGTTCGCCGGGTCGTCGTGGACCACGATGTGCTCGTACGTCGTCGTCCGCTGCGCCGGGACCCGCCCCGCCTTGCGGATCAGGTCGATGATCTCCAGCCGGTTGGAGCGGTGCTTGGCGCCGGCCGAGGAGACGACGTTCTCCTCCAGCATGATCGAGCCGAGGTCGTCGGCGCCGTAGTGCAGCGACAGCTGGCCGATCTCCTTGCCGGTCGTCAGCCAGGACCCCTGGATGTGCTGGATGTTGTCCATGAACAGCCGCGCGATGGCGATCATCCGCAGGTACTCGAAGATCGTGGCCTGCGTACGGCCCTTCAGGTGGTTGTTCTCGGGCTGGTAGGTGTACGGGATGAAGGCCCGGAAGCCACCCGTCCGGTCCTGGACGTCACGGATCATCCGCAGGTGCTCGATCCGCTCGGCGTTGGTCTCGCCCGTGCCCATGAGCATCGTCGACGTCGACTCGACACCGAGGCGGTGCGCCGCCTCCATGATCTCCAGCCAGCGCTCACCGCTCTCCTTCAGCGGGGCGATGGCCTTGCGCGGCCGCGCGGGCAGCAGCTCGGCGCCGGCGCCCGCGAAGGAGTCGAGCCCGGCCTCGTGGATCCGGGTGATGGCCTCCTCGACCGACACACCGGAGATCCGGGCCATGTGCTCGACCTCGCTCGCCCCCAGGCTGTGGATGACGAGCTGCGGGAACGCTTCCTTGATGGCGCGGAAGTGCTTCTCGTAGTACTCGACGCCGTAGTCCGGGTGGTGACCGCCCTGGAACATGATCTGGGTGCCACCCAGCTCCACCGTCTCGGCGCAGCGCCGCAGGATGTCGTCCAGGTCCCGGGTCCAGCCCTTGTCCTTGTCCTTGGGGGCGGCGTAGAAGGCGCAGAACTTGCACGCCGTGACGCACACGTTCGTGTAGTTGATGTTGCGCTCGATGATGTACGTCGCGATGTGCTCGGTGCCCGCGTACTTGCGGCGGCGTACGGCGTCGGCGGCGGCGCCCAGTGCGTGCAGCGGGGCGTCGCGGTAGAGGCCGAGCGCCTCCTCCGGGGTGATGCGTCCGCCCGCTGCGGCACGGTCGAGGACGGCTGTGACATCAAACGACGTGAGGTCGGCCTTCTCGGTCACCGGGACGTCCCTTTCGTCAAGGGGTTGGACGGACCGAACCAGCCTACGCCAGCCTTTTTGCCGGACGGACGTCAGGCCGCGTACGCCCCGATCAGCAGCCCCACGAACGCCCCGCCGATCAGGAACGGCCCGAACGGGATCGCCGACTTGCGCCCGGCCCTGCGCAGGATGACGAGCGCCCAGCCGTAGAGCGCCCCGAACAGGAACCCGGCGAAGGTGCCCAGCATCACCGTCGACCAGCCGTACCACCCCAGCACCGCCCCCGCCCCGAGCGCCAGCTTCACATCGCCGAAGCCCATGCCGCCGGGGTTGATGAGATAGAGCACGTAGTAGCCGGCGCCGAGCGCGAGCGTGGCCCACAGGGCGGTGGGCCAGTCACCGGCGTGCTCGGGGACGAGGGCGACCAGGCCGAGCAGCGCGAGTGCGGCGCCCGCCAGCGTGAGGGTCAGCGGGTCGGGCAGCCGCCGTACCCGGAAGTCGACGACCGTGAGCAGTACGCCGACGGGCGCCAGCAGCAGCCAGACGCCCAGCTCGGGCCGGGTGTCCGTGGCGGCGGCGAGGGCGGCGCAGACGAGGGCGGTGACGATGGCCATGAGGGCCGCACTGGGGCCGTACGTCCGCTCGCCCGCACACTCCCCGCACCGGCCCCGCCCGATCCACCCCCGGATCGGATGCCCTCCTGGGCACCGGTCCCGCCATGCCTCCTCCTCCGGCACGGAGAACCGGTAGGCGGCCCGAGGCAGCAGCACCCCGGCCGCCGCACCCCACAGCGCGGCGCTGAGGATCAACAGGGCGGTGCTCATCCCGCCGTACCACTCGCTGTGCTCATGAACGTGGCACCGTAGCAGCCGCCGCGTACAGGCCCCCGGGGCATACCGGGAACCCACCCTGAATCCGTTTCGCACCAGCGAAGCCGTGCTCAGTAGAGTGCCGGGGTACGGCAGTTCAGCGCGACACGGGGGACAGCAGCAGTGCGTACAGGCAGGGCATACGGCATACGCGGAACCCGGCGCATCCTTCTCCTCTTCTGCGCCCTGGCCGCCCTGTTCGCAACCGCCACCACACCGGCCCGGGCGGCCACCGACAGCGCCGCCCAGGCCGCGTACCTCGCAGACCGCCTCCGCACGAACCCGGTCCACGTCACCGATCAACTCCCCCGCGAGGTCCCGCAGTCCACGGCCCCCGCCTTCGCCGAGGTGGCCGAGCGCACCGGCGTACCGACGTACGTCATCGTCCTCCCGAGCCCCAGCGCCACGGACCCGGGCCTGCTCGACGCGGTCCACGAGCGACTCGGCCGGGACGGGCTGTACGTGCTCATCGACGAGTCGAACGTGGCGGATGCCGCCGCGTACGGAGTCGATGCCCCGGCGGACGACGCCTGGACGGTCGCCCTCTACGAAGTCCCCTACGACGCGGGCCCGTTGCGCCGCTTCGAGCGCTTCGTCGAGGTCGTCGCGCAGGGCGATGAGAAGGCCGCGGCGCGGGCGGAGGCGGCGCGGGCGAAGTACGACGACGGCGAAGAGCCCGCGGCCCTGTACATCGGGCCGTCCGACCGCAGCGACCAGTCGTCCCTCACCGGAGTCCTGCTCACCGGCGTACCGCTGCTGATTCTGCTGCTGGTTCCCTACGTACGACGCTGGTGGCACCGCCTCCCGAGGGCCGCCGGGACCACGGGGGCCACCTGGCGGAAGGAGGTCAAGGCGAGCCGCGCCCTGCGCTGGACTCTCCCGGTCCTGGCCCTCGCCTGCGCCGTCGCGATCGCCGTGACCGCCCCCCTCGTCTTCGACGAGACCAGGTCGAGCTGGTCTCCCAGGCCCAGGGCGATCGAGCTCAACGCCCGGCTCGACCGGGTGGCGGAGGGCCTGGCACAGGACCCGGTGTACGCGGACCCGGAGAGCCCGCGGGTCCTGGACTCCGCCCAGTCGGCCCGTCTGCACGACCGCATCCGTGCGTTCGAACGCTCGCGGGACGGCGGCCCGGTCTTCGTCTCGCTCGTGCCGCAGCTGACGGAGGACGAGTCCGGCGGCGACGAGGAGGCGTTCGCCGCGGCGGTCCACGACAAGCTGGGCGAGGACGGGGTGTACGTGGTCGCCGACCCGGCGAGCGGCTACATCAACGTCTTCAACCACGGCCTGCGGCTGGACGGTTACAGCCTCCTGTTCGACCTGCCGGAATCCATCACGTACGGCGACGACAAGGCGGACGAGGCCGAGGACCACTTCCTGGGCGAACGCCTGGGCGCCCTGATGACGATCCTCGACAAGACCCCCCGCACGGACGAAGCCACCTCCCCCGGCGACCCGTACCCGGTGACGGATCCTGTCAGGGAGGACGAACTGCCGCCGCTCTTCGGCGCCGACTTCTGGCCGGCCCTGTTCATGGGCGTGCTCGCGGCCGGGCTGGTCTTCGGGCTGGTGGCGGGTCTGCTGGGGATCGTCCGCAGGGTGCTGCGGCGCCGGAATCCGGCGCCACTGCCGACGTAGGCCCCCGCCCGGCCGGGCTCAGACGGCCGGCAGGGCGTAGATCGCCGGACCGTTCGTCACCATCAGGCGGTTGCCGGCCAGGGCGATCTGCCAGGTGTCCCCGTGGTACTCGCTGGTGGTGAAGGTCCAGCGCAGCTTGCCGGTCCTGGCCTGGAGGGCGACCACGCCGCCGTCCAGGGAGCCGGTGGCGCCGTAGAGGGTGGCGCCCGCCTTCAGGAACGTCTCCGGGCCCTCGACGTCGAGTTCGTCGCAGAGCCAGATCCGCTTGCCGGTCTTGACGTTCACGGCCCAGACGCCGTCGTCGTAGTCGCTCGCGTAGAGCACGCCGCCGATGACGGTCGGGTTCTTGAAGCCGCGGCGGCCGTTGGGGGACAGCGTCCAGACGGTGGCGCCCGTGTCCGCGTCCACGGCGGTGAGCCTGTCGCCCGGCAGGAAGACCAGGCCGCTCGCGACCGTGGGCCGCCAGCTCCAGTCGTCGCCGATCTTCTTGGTCCACAGCTGCCCGCCGGTGGCGGTGTCCCGAACGGTGAGGTTCTTCTTGGAGTCGGTGTAGACGAGGTACTTGCCGGAGGCGGTGCCCTCCACGTCGTAGTCGTCGGTGCCCCAGTCGCGCTTTTGCACCCACACCTTCTTGCCGGTGGTGTGGCTGATCGCGGCGACCGCCGTGCGGTAGTCGGTGGCGCTCTTGGAGTCGCTGTAGTCGGTGGCCGTGACGTACACGTTCTTGTCGTCGAGGGCGAGCGTGTCCTCGACGTTCAGCTGCTTGCCGAGCCGGCTGCGCCAGGCTTCCTTGCCGGTCTGCACGTCGTACGCGACGAGTACGCCGTCGTAGTCGCCGTCGGACAGGAACACCTTGCCGCCGTGGAAGAGGAGCGGGGCTCCGGGGCGGCAGATGTCCGGCTTGGACCAGCGGGCCTTGCCCGTCTTCACGTCGTACGCGACCAGCGGGTCCCCGCTGACCAGGAGCAGGCCGCCCTGGACGAGCAGCGGTACGTCGGGGTTGGTGCTGTCGTCCGCGACCGTCTTGTGCCACAGCGGCTGGGGCGCCACTCCGGCCGGCGGGGTCGAGAAGTTCTCCGCTGCGGGCCGGGCCGAACCGCCCCCGCCGCCCTCGCCGTCCTCCGTCGTCGATCCGCCGGACGCCTCGGTGTCCCGCCCGAGCCACAACGCCGTGCCCCCGCCCACCACGGCGACCGCCGCCGCCCCGCCGAGCGCGAGGCCCAGGGCGCGGCGGCGGGAGGGGGCGGCAGGCGAACCGGCCTGGGGGGAGCCCAGTTGGACCGTGCCGGATTGCGGGGTGTCGGCAGCGGGCGGGTAGCCGTACCCCGGCGCGGGTGTGCCGCCTGGAGGGGTGCCGTAGCCGGAAGCCGGTGTGCCGTAGGCAGGAGCCGGAGTGCCGTAGCCCGGCGCCGCTGGATACCCGTACCCCGGCGTCGGAGCCGAGGCGCCCGCCGACACATCCCCCACCGTCGGCGGCGGCCCGAAGGACACCGCCGGCTGCGGCGGTTGCGGCTGCTCCGGCCGCTCGGGCGCCTCCAGATCCAGGATCCCCGCCGCGTGCGTGGCGATGGTCGACGCCACCGCCGACGGCAGCCAGTCGCTCAGCACCCCTTCGACGCCCTCCGGCGCCAGTGCCGCGACGATCTCGGCCGGAGCCGGCCGCTGCGCCGGGTCCTTCATCAGGCAGGCACGGACGAGCCCGAGCAGGGACGGCGGTACGTCCGTCAGGTCCGGTTCCCCGTGCACGACCTGGTACAGCAGCGCCGCGTGCGAGGCGGCACCGTCACCGAAGGCGCTGCGCCCGGTCGCGGCGAAGGCCAGCACCGCGCCCAGCGAGAACACGTCACCGGCCGGCCCCACGTCCTGCCCCAGCGCCTGCTCCGGCGGCATGTAACCGGGCGAACCGACCACAACTCCCGTCTGTGTCATACGACTTCCGTCCACCGCACGCGCGATGCCGAAGTCGATGACACGCGGACCGTCGGCGGCCAGCAGGACGTTCGAGGGCTTGAGGTCACGGTGGATCAGGCCCGCGGCGTGCACCTCCTGGAGGGCGGCCGCGAGCCCCGCGGCCAGCGCGCGAACCGTGCGCTCCGGCAGCGCCCCGTGCGCGGCGACCACATCGGTGAGGTCGGGGCCGAGGACGTACGACGTCGCCAGCCACGGCAGCGAGGCGTCCGGGTCGGCGTCCACGACGGGGGCCGTGTAGCGGCCGGAGACCGCCTTGGCTATGTCGACCTCATGCCGGAACCGGCCCCGGAAGTCGGCGTCCGCCGCCAGATCCGGGCGGATCACCTTCACGGCGACGGTACGGCCACCGGGAGAACGGGCCAGGTACACACGCCCCATGCCGCCGGCACCGAGTCGTCGCAGCAGCCGGTAACTGCCCAACTCCCGCGGATCGTCGGGCTGCAGTGTCTCCATGGTGGGCCTTCCCCGTCGTCATACTCGCGTGAGCAGCCACAGTAGAGGGTCCCCCGCCGCTACTTGACCTTCGACAACCGCGCCTCGGGCTTCCCCTCGGCGTCGCTCTCCGAGCGGTACACCAGGTCGTCGCCGGTCGGCGTGATCCGGACGGTGTGCGGTGTCGGGACGCAGCCGCCGTGGTTGGTCTTCCTGCCCACGGACGTCACGACGAGCTCTTTCGCCGTCACCTTCTTCAGGGTCAGTACGTCGTCGCAGACGAGGCCGAGCACGTCCGTCTGCCGGAGTGTGCCCAACTCCTCGCCCACGCCGGCCTTGTGCACGGTGAGCCGGTAGGTGCCCGCCGGCACCGCGCCGCCCAGCGCGGCGGCCCGGCCCTCCCACGTGCCGAGGTAACGGGCGGGGACGGAACCCTCGACCGGGCCGTCGAAGTCCTCGCCCGGCGAGTGGGACGAGACGGCATCGGAACCCGCGTTGGTGTCCTGGTCCCCGCCCGGCAACAGCTCGAACACGAACACCGACCCCACGGTCACCGCGGCCAACGCCCCCGCCACCGCGAGCGCCACGGTGCAGCTCAGCCTCCGCCCGCGCCCTCCCTCCTCCGGCGTCGAGGCCGCCGCGACGGAGAGGGAGAGCTTGCCGGGACGGTGCTCGGATGCCGGGCCGGTGTCGTGGGGAGGCCGGGCGTCACGCGGCTCGGGGACCATGACGGGCGCGTCAGCCGAAGCCGGCGCCGAAGCCGCCCCCGGCACGGCCCCCGGCATCACCGGCGGCGGCCCGAACTCCCCGCCTGTCGCCTGTCGGCCGAATCCGACCGGCCCCGACAGGACGTCGCCTCCCGTCTCCAGATTCAGCAGCCGCACGGCACTACGACTGACCTGCTCGACCAGCGCCCCCGGCAGCCACCCGCCCGACACCAGCCGGGCCGCCCCGTCCGGAGCCAGTCGCCGCGCCACCTCACCCGGCGTGGGCCGCGCACCCGGCTCCTTGGCCAGACAGGCCTCCACCAGGTCCCGCAACTCACCGGCCAGCGAGTCGAGTTCGGGCTCCTCGTGCACGACCTTGTACAGCAGCGCCGCCGAGGAGTCCCCGCGAAACGGCGGCTCCCCGGCCGCCGCGTACGCCAGCACCGCGCCCAGCGAGAAGACGTCCGCCGCCCCCGTGACCCCATGGCCCAGAATCTGCTCGGGCGACATGTAGCCGGGCGAGCCGACGGAGACGCCGGTCGAGGTCAGGGACGCCGTGCCGTCCGTGGCCCGCGCGATGCCGAAGTCGATCAGCAGGGGGCCGTCCAGCGTCAGCAGCACGTTCGACGGCTTCACGTCCCGGTGCACCAGCCCCAGCTCGTGCACCGCCGCCAGCGCCTCGGCCAGCCCGGCCCCCAGCGCGCGTACGGTGTGCGCCGGCATCGGACCACCCGAGTCCGTCACCGCCGCCGCCAGCGACGGGCCCGCCGCGTACGCCGTGGCCACCCACGGCACCGCGGCCTCGGGATCCGCGTCCAGCACGGGCGCCGTCCAGGCACCGCCCACCCGGCGCGCCGACTCCACCTCCCGGCGGAAGCGCGCCCGGAACTCCTCGTCGAGGGCGAAGTGCGGATGCACGATCTTCACGGCGACCGTACGACCACCGGGGCTGCGGCCCAGATACACCCGCCCCATCCCGCCGGAGCCGAGCCGGCCGAGCAGCCGGTACGGCCCGACGACGGTCGGCTCGTCGACTCCGAGCGGCTGCATGGCGTCCACCCCTCCCCCGTAGAACTCACCAGCAGGTTAGTGCGGAACCGGCGGGCCCCGCCCTTTACGGCTGCAGCAGATCCACCTTCACATCCGCCGGAAATCCCGTCGTCGGCCCCACCCGCCGCGCGAACTCCGCGACCGCCGCCAACTGCGGGCCGCCGAAACGGAAGTCGAGGGTCGTGAAGTACCGCTCCAGGATCCGCTCGTCGAAGGCCTCCCAGCGGGCCGCCTGCTCGGCGACCTTGCCGACCTCCTCCAGGGAGAGGTTGCGGGAGGCCAGGAAGGCCTCGTGGACCTTGCGGGTGATGACCGGCTCGCGCTCCAGGTAGTCCCGGCGAGCCGCCCAGACCGCGAAGACGAAGGGCAGGCCGGTCCACTCCTTCCAGAGCGCGCCGAGGTCGTGCACCTCCAGGCCGTAGCGCGGGCCGTCGAGGAGGTTGGCCCGCAGCGCCGCGTCTCCGATGAGCACGGCCGCCTCCGCCTCCTGCATCATCAGGCTGAGGTCGGGCGGGCACGTGTAGTAGTCGGGCCGTACGCCGTAGCGCTCGGCGAGCAGCAGCTGGGCCAGGCGGACCGAGGTGCGCGAGGTGGAGCCGAGGGCGACGCGGGCGCCGTCCAGCTCGTCCAGCGGGACCTGGGAGACGATCACGCAGGACATCACCGGCCCGTCGCAGCCGACCGCGATGTCGGGGAAGGCGACCAGGTCGTCGGCGTTACGCAGGAACTCGACGAGGGTGATCGGCCCGATGTCGAGGTCCCCCCGCACCAGCTGCTCGCTGAGCTTCTCCGGGGTGTCCTTGGTCAGCTCGAAGTCGAGGAGCGTGCCTGTTCTCGCGAGCCCCCAGTACAGGGGCAGGCAGTTGAGGAACTGGATGTGGCCTACGCGTGGCCGGGTGCGAGAATTGTCCACATCGCGAGGCTAGACCCTATGAGGTACCGTGCAGGCTTCAGGGTCGCGCCCAGGTGACTCACCCCTCCGTCAACCTCGACACGCGCCCCTCAAACGTCCGAGTGACGTGATCTTGACCTCTATTGCTTTCGGCTGCCCGCGTGCTAGGCTCGCCGCAAGTTGCAGTTTGGTTTCCCTTGCAGTACAGAGCCTGCGGAGCATGTGACCGCGGGCTCTCGTCGTTTTCAGACGTATGCAGTTGTGCGGCATCTTGTTTTCACACTTGCAGGGTTCTGGAGCAGGGCAACCCTTTGGGCCCAAGGAGGGCTTATGGCTACCGGAACCGTGAAGTGGTTCAACGCCGAAAAGGGCTTTGGCTTCATCGCCCAGGAAGGCGGCGGCCCCGACGTCTTCGTTCACTACTCCGCCATCAACGCGAGCGGCTTCCGTTCGCTGGAGGAGAACCAGCAGGTCTCCTTCGACGTGACGCAGGGCCCGAAGGGTCCGCAGGCGGAGAACGTCACCCCCGTCTGATCCGAGGGATGCCCCTCTGAAGACGTCTGAGAGCAGTACCCAAGGAGCCCCTCGCCATCCGGCGCAGGGGCTCCTGCCTTTCCCTCGTCCGGCGCCCTACACGTGCTGCATGACCAGCACGAACGTCGTCCCCGGCGCCAGCGCCTCGTACGAGTGCGGCACATCTCCGCGATACGACATGTAGTCGCCGGGCCCCAGATCGACCTCTTCGCCCCGCGGCCCCGCCTTCACCCGCCCCGTGCTGACGATCAGATGCTCCACGGACCCCGGAATGTGCGGCTCCGACTCCCGGGCCGGGCCCGGTTCCGCGCGCAGGTGGTAGATGTCCCGCCGGGCGCCGGGCGGACTGGCGGAGAGCAGCGTGGCCACGTAGTCCGCCCGCTCGGACGCGACCGTGGGCCCCTCGCCCGCCCGGATCACCTGTACCGCCGGAGTCGGCGGCTCCACCAGCGCACTGAAGGGCACCCCCAGCGCCGCCCCCAGCGCCCACAGCGTCTCCACGCTGGGATTCCCGCTGCCCGCCTCCAACTGCGACAGCGTGGACTTCGCGATCCCGGCTCGTTTGGCCAGCTCGGACAGGGACAGCCCGACCCGGGTGCGCTCGCGCCGCAGCGAGGCGGCGATCCAGGTGAGGGGCTCGCTCATGCGGTCCACTTCCCGTCGTTCGCTATGCAGGTACGTTCGTTCGCCTTGACGAACGGCCGCTGCGTGTTCATTCTGGAAAACATGCGTTCGCTACTCCGAACACCCATGATGGCACCCCCGATGGCACCCCTGATAGCACCTCTGGTGCGCGACAGTGCACTCGTCTGGCTGGCGAGCGGTGTCGTCGGCATCTCCTTCGGCGCGATCTCGGTGGCCGGTGGGCTGCCGCTGTGGGTGCCGGTGCTGATGTCGCTGGTGGTGTACGCGGGATCGGCGCAGTTCAGCGCGGTCGGTGTGCTGCTGGCCGGGGGCGGGCCGTTCGCGGCGGCGGCCACCGGGCTGCTGCTCAACACGCGCACGGCGGCCTTCAGCCTGGCCGTGGCGGACGTCATCGGCCAAGGCCGCCTCGCCCGCTTCCTCGGCGCCCACCTGGTGACCGACGAGACGGTGGCCTTCGCCCTCGCCCAGCCGGATCCGGCCCGGCGGCGGGCGGCCTTCTGGATCTCCGGGCTCGGCCTGTTCGCCGTGTGGAACCTCGGCGTCCTGGCCGGCGGGCTGGCCGGCGGCGCGTTGGGCGACACCGGCACCTACGGCCTGGACGCGGCCTTCCCCGCCGTCCTCGTCGCCCTGGTGCTGCCTGCCCTGCGCGAGGGTCCGGCCGTCCGGCGGTCCGCGCTGTTCGGTGCGGGGCTGGCACTGACGGTGACGCCGGCCGCTCCGGCGGGGGTGCCGGTGCTGGTGGCGCTGGCGGGGCTCGCCCTCTACGGACGCGGCGGCGGGAGGCGTACGGCATGAGCGCGACGATGGCCATGATCCTGACGCTGGCGGTCGGGACGTACGCCTTCCGGCTGGCCGGGCCGGTGCTCCACGGGCGCGTCGAGCTCTCGCCGCGGGTGCGGGAGTTGCTGGCGGCGAGCGCGATCGTGCTGCTGGTGGCCCTGCTGGCCACGGGCGCGCTGACCGAGGACGGCGGCTTCGCGGGGTGGGCCCGGCCGACCGGGGTGCTGGTGGGCGGCGTACTGGCGTGGCGGCGGACGCCGTTCCCGGTGGTGGTGCTGGGGGCGGCGGGGGCTACCGCGGTACTGCGGGCGATGGGGGTGGCATGAAGAGCCCCATGGGAGAATTGCCTGGTGACCAGCGGTGAAGAGAACAACAACGGGGAAGACGGCGGGTCTTCCGCCGACAAGAACACCGACAAAAACACCGACAAGAACGCCGACAACAACCTGGCGATGGGGCTGTCGGTCGGGCTCGCTTTCGGCACGAGCATCGGTCTCCTGCTGGGGATGACCGTCTTCGACAACCTGGGCGTCGGGCTCGCCCTGGGCATGGGGATGGGTACCTGCCTCGGCGTCGCGATCGGATACGGCGGGATGCGGACGGACGAGCAGGAAAACGAAGGCGAGTAGAGACCGGCTTCGCTAGGGTCCCCGGCCATGACCGAAGCCGACTTCCTCACCACCACCCGCACCTTCTACGACGCCATCGCCGAGGACTACGCGCACCTCTTCCGGGAGGAGCTCGCGAACAGGCCCCTGGAGCGGGCGGTGCTGGGGGTGTTCGCCGAACTCGTCGAGGGCGACGGCCCGGTGGCCGACCTGGGGTGTGGTCCCGGTCGGACGACCGCTCGCCTCGCTTCGCTGGGGCTGAACGTGTTCGGGCTCGACCTGTCGGAGTCGATGCTCGCCATCGCCCGGCGCGAGAACCCGGGGCTGCGGTTCGAGCAGGGTTCGATGCTGGAGCTGGACGTCCCGGACGGCGCGCTGGCCGGCGCCTTGTCCTTCTACTCCTCCATCCACACCCCTGTGGACCAGCTCCCGGCCCTCTTCGCCGAGTTCCACCGCGTGCTGGCGCCCGGCGCGCCCCTGCTGGTCGCCTTCCAGGCCGGCGACGAACACCGCCACCACGACCGGCCCTTCGGCCACCCGGTCTCGCTGACCTTCCAGCGCCGCCGCCCCGAACACATCGCCGACCTGCTGACGGCGGCAGGCTTCGCCCTCGTGTCCCGCACGGTCCGCGAACCGGACCCGGCGCTCGACGAGACGTCCCCGCAGGCGTTCCTGATCGCCCGCAAGCCGCGGTGACCGCCTTCCGGGTGACCGCCTTCTAGGCCCTGTCGTCAAATTCCCGTCGTCCGCCCGGAGGGCGGGCAACGCGGCTGGGCCCCCTCTGGGGGAGTGCGTGCCAGGCGCCGCGCAGCAGGCGGGAATTTGACGACAGGGCCTAGCGGCTCCCGGCGATGTCCCGCGCCGCGATGTACCCGAACGTCATCGCCGGACCGATCGTCGAGCCCGCGCCCGCGTAGCTGTGGCCCATGACCGCCGCGCTCGCGTTGCCGGCGGCGTACAGGCCCCGGATCACCGAGCCGTCCTCCCGCAGGACGCGGGCACGGGCGTCCGTGAGGAGGCCGCCCTTCGTGCCGAGGTCGCCCGGGACGATCCGGAAGGCGTAGTAGGGAGGGAGCCAGAGCGGGGCCAGGCAGGAGTCGGGGAGGACGGACGGGTCCGTGTAGTAGTGGTCGTAGGCGCTGTCGCCCCGGTGGAAGTCGGGGTCCTCGCCGCGCAGCGCCTGGGAGTTGAAGCGGTCCACCGTGGTGCGCAGGGCCGTCGCCGGGACGCCGATCGAGGTGGCGAGCGCGTCCAGGGTCCAGGCCTTGTGCGCGGCGCCCGAGTCGTACCAGGCGTCGGGCAAGGGCAGGGCCGGCAGGACGTCCTTGAAGAGGTAGCGGTCGCGGTAGTGCTGGTCGACGATCAGCCAGGACGGGATGGCCGGGCTGGTGTCGTGCACGTCGTACATCGTGTGGACGACGTCGCTGTAGGGGGCGGCCTCGTTGACGAAGCGGGCGCCGGCGGCGTTGACCAGCAGGCCGCCGGGGAGGGTGCGTTCGGCCAGGCAGAAGTACGGCTGGTCGGGGAGCGGGATCGCGGGGCCCCACCAGGCGTCGTCCATGAGGCCGAGGGCGGCGCCGAGCCGTGCGCCCGCCTGGATGCCGTCGCCGGTGTTCTCCTTCGCACCCACCGTCCAGTCCGTGCCGATGGGCCCGCGCTGGTAGTGCTCGCGCATCGCCGCGTTGTGCTCGAAGCCGCCCGAGCCGACGATCACGCCCCGGCGGGCGCGGACCAGGGCGGGGCTGCCGTCCCGGGTGACGACCGCACCGGCTACGGCGCCGCTCTCCACGTACAGGTCGGTCAGCGGTGTGCCGAGCCACACCGGCACACCGGCCGACCGCAGCCCGAGGCGCAGGCCGGCCGCCAGCGACTGCCCCATGGTCAGCGGCTTCTCACCCCGCAGGGCCGCCGCCGTCCCGCGCCCCAGGCACTGTGCCGCCACGGCGGCTCCCTTGGCGTTCACCGCGGCCAGGGCCAGCCACTTGTAGTCCGCGCTGAAGACGACCATGCCGGTCGGCACGTCCATGTACGGCGGGTTCAGCCGGCCCAGTTCGGCGCCCAGCAGGTTGCCGTCCAGTTGGTCGGGCTCGATGGAGCGGCCGTTCGCCAGGCCGCCGGGCAGCTCGGGGTAGTAGTCGCTGTACCCCTCCATCCAGCGGAAGCGCAGTGGGCTGTTGGCCATGACGAAGGAGAGCATCGCCGGGCCGTGGGCGAGGAAGGCCTGCTGCCGCTCGACGGGAACGTCCGGCCCGACCACGGCGGCGAGGTAGGTGGCGGCCTTCGCGGGCGTGTCCGGGACGCCGGCCGCCAGGATCACCGAGTTGTGGGGAATCCAGATCCCGGCCCCGGACCGGGCGGCGGACCCGCCGAAGGTGGGTGCCTTCTCCAGCACCACACAGCTCAGGCCCTGCTTGGCGGCGGTCAGGGCGGCGGTCATGCCGGCGGCGCCCGAGCCGACGACCACGACGTCGTACGTGCCGAGGAGGGGTAAGTCGGCGGCGTGGGCGCTCTGTTGGGCCGCTCCCGCGACCCCGAGGGCCACGGCCGTGCCCACGGCGCCAGCGGCGAGTACGTGTCTTCGCGAGGGGTTCCCGTCAGTGGTCATGATCGCCGCTCCCGCCTGGCCCGTCCGCCAACCCTGACGTTGTGTCAGAAATGCGAATGTGGCGCGACTGCCCTGTGAAGTCAAGCGTCAGGCAGTCCCTCCAGGCCGCCTCGCTCAACAACGGCCGGAAGCGGCGGAACAGGGCGAGCAGGTCGGCCCCGTAGCGCTCGCGGAACGCGGGATCGTGGTCGGTGAGGTCGAGTTCGTTGGCGGCGGTGAGCTCGGCGAAGTCGCGACGGAGGCGGGTGTCCGGTGTGCGGGAGCGGCCCGTGAAGCGGTCGCGGACGTCAGAGCCCTGGTCCGCGAGGGTCGGATACGTGGCCTTGCGGTCGCAGGCACCGTAGAAGTACACGATCGACTCCGCCTCCGCGCCGATGATCCCTTCCAGCTCGCTCCGACGGTCGAGAGGCAGCAGGGGCTTCGGGAAGCCGTCGGTGCCGTAGAACGCATGGCAGAGACCGGCGAGTTGAAGCGCCGGGCGGGCGTTCCAGAGGGCGAGGCGGGACTGTACCCGGCGCAGGTGGGCGAGGAGAGTGCCGCCCGGGTGCGGGATGGTCTCGGCACCGAGATCCTCCAGCAGGGACTCGGCTCGAACCGTGGGAGTCGACACTGCCGTCCTTTCGGCGATCGCGGTCGTCTTGGGTCGGCACCCGCTCCTCCCCCGCACCGGTCCGGATTCCGGCGAGGGCGTGGAGCGGGTTGCCGCCCGGGCCCGCTCAGGATCGTCGTACAGCGGGCAGAGTGCAGTCAATCCTTGGGATTTGTGCGCAACCCCAAGTGTTAGCTTGGGGGTTGTGACCCTCGATGACCTACGTGTGTTCGTGGCCGTGTGCCGGGCCGGGAGTCTCAGTTCGGTGGCTCGGGAGCTGGGGTGCACCCAGTCGGCGGTGAGTCAGCATGTGAAGCGGCTGGAGCGGGAGACCGGGGTCGCGTTGCTGGAGCGGCAGCCTCGGGGGGTCGTACCGACGCAGGCGGGGCGGGTCCTGGAGGCGGCTGCCGCCGAGGGGATATCCGGGCTGGATCTGGCGGTACGCACGCTGCGGGATCTCGTCGACGGCGAGAGCGGGTACGTGCGCGTGGCGACGGGGGCGACGACCGTACGGCACTTCATGTCGGAGGCGGTCGTCGCGTACCGGCGGCGGCATCCCAAGGTCAACCTGGAGTTCCGCACGGTGAGTTCGGGCCGCGGCAGCTTCGACGCGCTGGCCGACGGCACGCTCGACCTGGCCTGGATCACCCTCGGCCCGCCGGTGCGCGGCATCGAGCAGCGGCCGGTGGTGGAGCTGCCGTGGGTGCTGGCGGTACGGGCCGACGATCCGCTCGCCGAGCGGCCGTACGTCGATGTCGAGGCCGACCTTCGGGACGTACGGCTGATCCGGCTGCCACCGAACTCCGCCTCGGCCGCTCATCTGGACGCCGCCTGTGCCGAGTTGGGCGTCCGGTTCGCGCACGACACGAGCGTCGCCGACTGGGACACGGCGCTGCTGCTGGCCGAGCTGGGGGTCGGGCGGGCGGTGGTCCCCGCACTGCCCGGACTGCACGTCCCCGTCCCCGTCCCCGGCTCCGTCTCCGGCGGCAGCGACATCGACGGCCACCGCGATCTGCGCCTGATCCCCCTGCCCTCCCTACGGCCCCTGCCCGTCGGCTGGGCCGTACGCCGCTGGGACGCGCTCAGCCCGCCGGCCCGGGCGTTCGCGGATCTGGTGGAGGGCCACCGCCGGGGCGCGCGGCGCTGACGGGCCCGGTCCGCTGCCGGCTACTTCAGGCCGATCGCCGCGCAGTCCGCCGCGTACTCGGCGGTGCAGATCTGCTTGACGGTGTAGACGCCGTCCTGGATCACCGTGTCCTCGATGTTGTCCTTCGTGAGGGCGACCACCGACACCAGCTGTGCCGGGATGTTCTCCTGCGTCGGGCTGTCGACCGAGTCCTGGGTCAGCGCGTCGAACTCGATGTCGCGTCCCTGGACCTTGTACACGGCCATCTTGGCGGCGTTGGTCGCCTCCAGCAGGAACGACTTGTACACGGTCATGAACTGCTCGCCCGCGACGATCCGCTGCACCGCGTCCAGATTCGCGTCCTGCCCGGTCACCGGCGGGATCTTGGCGGCGCCCGCCTCCTTCAGCGCGTCGATGACGGCGCCGGCCATGCCGTCGTTCGCCGAGTAGACGGCGGCGATGTTCCCCAGCCCGACGGCCTTGATCGCCTTCTCCATGTTCGCCTTGGCGACCTCGGGCGACCACTTGTCGGTGTCGTACTGCTTGACGATGTCCACCTCGCCCTCGAGCTCGTCGAGGGCTCCCCTCTTGAACCGCGCCGTGTTCGGGTCGTCGGGGTCGCCGTTCATCATGACGACCTTGCTGGACGCGGCCTTCGAGCCGAGTTCCTGGATGAGTGAGCGGCCCTGCACCTCGCCGACGAGTTCGTTGTCGTGCGAGACGTACGCGTCGATCGGCCCCTCGGCGAGCCGGTCGTAGGCGATGACCGGAATGCCCGCGTCCTTGGCCTTCTGCACGTCCGACGCGATGGCCTTGGAGTCCAGCGCGTCCACCAGGATCACGTCCACCTGGTCGTCGATCATCTGCTGGAACTGCTGGCTCTGCTTGTCCGTGCTCGCCTCGGCGTTGGCGTAGTCGACCTTGCCCTTGCCGTCGGTGAGGGCGGCGACTTCCTTCTTGATGAGGGGGTAGTCGAACTTCTCGAACCGCGCCGTGTCCTTGTCCGGCAGGAGAAGACCCACCGTGATGTCGTCGCCCTTCTCAGGCGACGCCGAGCTGTCACCGCCCCCGATACCGTCGATGACACCGCACGCGGTGAGCGAAAGGGCCGAACAGGACGCGGCGATGGCTATGCCGATGCGACGTACGGCCGAGGTGTGGGGGGTACGAGCGTTCACTAGTGGTGCCTTCCGAGCCGATGAGCGGCGTTACTACCCGGGTGGCGGTAGCCAACGCGGATTTGCCATGTCACGTCAAGCAGTTGTCGTAACGAGACGGCAACCGTTTTCCATGATCATCACTGCGCAGGTGTGAGGGTCATGACCACCGCGCCCTCGGAAGGGCGAATGCCCGAACTGTCGTACCAGTACGCCCTACGGTCTCACGCGGTCACCCGAGTTCCGGACGACCCGAGATGCAGAGAAGCCCGAGATCCAGAGAAGGGAGCCACCATGGCAACCGCCTCCCGTGCGGCGCTGACCGTCGAGGTCATGGAGATGCTGGCCCATTTCGACCCCCGGTTGTGGGAGCTCATCGACCCGGACGTGCCGCCCCACCCCATCCACGACGACGGCCTCGGCATCGGCTTCCGTTCGGCGGCCGGCGACGGGGCACGCCTCAACCCGCAGCCGCTCCCGCCCCGTAACGGCCTGTGGCACGCCGTCCGTGACATGTCCGTCTCGGTGGCGGAGGCGACGATCGCCGCCAGTCTGGCGGGGCGCAAGCCCGGCGACATCGTCAAGGAGGTCGGGGACGACATCTGTCCCGAACCGCCGAAGGTGCCCTGGCCGAAGAAGTGGCCCATGCCCGTGCAGCTCCGGCAGCAGCTCGTCGTCGACCCGCAGCGCGTCTCCCCCGCCATCCAGGCAACGGCCGCCCTGGTCTTCCAGTCGTATGCCCAGCGGACCACGGACAAGTCCCTGAGCACCGCCTTCACGGACCTGGCCGACCGGCTGTTGGAGAGGGCGCTGAAGACCGCGAAGACCGCGAACCACTCGGGCTGAGCCGGAGCCGGGAGGCGGCGGCCCGCGCCGCAGGCGGGCTCAGGCGTGCTGTCCGATGCGGTCGACCACCTGGATGTCCTGCAGGGTCCTGGTCTCCCAGTACCAGCCGGTCTGCACCCAGTCGTCCTTGCCCACCTTCTTCGGCACGCTGCCCTTGGTGCGCAGGCCCAAGTAGTCGTATGTCCGGCGGTCGAAGAGGAAGGTCCAGCCCGCCCCGGGGTACGAGACGCCGACGGCACTCCGGCCCACGACGTCCACGTCGTCGTAGTCCAGGCGGATCCGGGGCAGCTTGGACAGTGCCTCGAAGGCGGCGGCCTGCAGGCCGGGGGGCATCACACGCGGCCCCATCATCAGCATGCAGCCCTCCATGAACGCATACATGTCGGCCTGGGGTGAGTCCGCGCCGACGCCCCGGAACTGGCGCAGAAGCTTGTCGGGGTCCGTCGGCATCTTCTGGAGCTTGGAGTAGACGGTGGGAGGCCATCTCACCTCGTGCTCGCCGAGCGGAGGGTCGTGGTGGACCTTTCCGTACTCCTCGCGCAGGGACGGCTTGGAACCGTCCACCGACATCCAGCTCTCGTCGGTCCAGGTTCTGGTCCTGCCGCCCTTCACCGGCGTCCGCGAGATGTAGGTCTTGGTGTAGAAGTACTGGTCATTGCGCGGCGGGGGCAGATCGCTGCCCTGGGTGCGGGACCTGTCAGCGGCCCTGCGCAGCACCTCCGTCGCGCTGACCGTGCTCAGCCGAGGCGTGCTCTCGTCCTCGTCCTCGTCGCCGCGTGCCACGACGATCGCGGCGCCCACCGCCGCCGCGGTCAGGCCGGCGAGGGTGGCACGGAACATGAGGCGTCGGCTCAGTTCACGGCCGCGGGAGGCGACGCTGCGGGACTCCTCGTCCATGGCGGCTTGGAGGCGGGTGCGGGCGGCGGCGCGGGCCTGGTCGGAGGGGCCGTTGCTGTCGGTGCCCCATGCGCGCACTCTCGTCAGTTCATCCATGGTCGGTCTCCTTCCGAGATGCGGTCGAGGTGGTGCGAGCCGGTCTGCCGAGTGCCCGCCGCAGCCTGGTGCGGGCTCTGTGCAGGCGGGAGCGCACCGTGCCGACGGGTACGCCCAAGGCCTGCGCGGCTTCCTCGTAGTCGAGCTCTCCCCAGGCGATGACCAGCAGCACGTCCCGGTACCGGGCGGGCAGTTCGGCGAGAGCGCCGGCCAAGGTGCCGTCCGTCCCTGCGGCACCGAGCCTCTCGGTGACCGCGTCCTCGGGACCGCTGTCTTCGCGGCCCGGAGGCAAGGCCGCCATCCGCGACAGTGCCCGCAGCCGACGGGCCTCCTCCCTGCGGTGACGGCCGATCAGGTTGGTGGCTATGCCGTACAGCCAGGGCCGGGCGTGCGCGTGTGACAGGTCGTAGCGCCGACGGCGCTGAAACGCGATCACGAACGTCTCCGCCATCAGGTCGTCGGCGGTGTCGGAGCCCAGGCGGCGTGCGATGTAGCGGTGGATGTCGTCGGCGTAGCGGTCGAAGATCACGGCGAACGCGTCGGGCGCTTCCCAGGACCGTTCGATGACCGAGCCGTCGGAGCTGCCGCTCGCGCCTGCCGCCATGGCGAAGGCGGCACCCGCGCTCGGCAGGAGCGTCACGTCCTACCTCTGTGGTTCATGTCGTATCCCTCGAAGACCGGGTGTCATGGTCTCCTGCTGTTCGCTGACACCCGCCGCCGAGTTCCACCCCGCAGAGTGACGTGCCTCACACGCTACTTGGCGTACAACTCCTCCACCTGCGCCGCGAAGTCCCGCATGACCGCCTCCCGCCGCAGCTTCATCGACGGCGTCAGATGGCCGTCCATCTCGGTGAAGTCGGTCGGCAGGATGGTGAAGCGGCGGATGGACTCGGGGCGGGAGACCAGTTTGTTGGCCTCGTCCACCGCGCGCTGCAGGATCGCCCTCAACTCGTCGTCGTTCACGAGGAGTTCGGCCGGGACGGGGTGCTTGCCGTTCATCCGGCGCCAGTGGGTGACGCCATCCATGTCCAGGGTGATCAGCGCAGAGACGTAGGGGCGGCGGTCACCCAGGACGATGCACTGCGAGATCAGCGGGTGCGAGCGGAGCCAGTTCTCCAGCGGTGCCGGGGCCACGCTCTTGCCGCCCGCCGTGATCAGCAGTTCCTTCTTGCGGCCGGTGATCGTGAGGTAGCCCTCGTCGTCCAGGGCGCCGATGTCTCCCGTGGCCAGCCAGCCGTCCGCCGCGGCCGGGACCACGCCGCCCGCCGCCGGGTCCCAGTAGCCGCGCAGCACCTGGTCGCCGGCGATGAGGACCTCGCCGTCCGCGGCGATGCGGATCCGGGTGCCGGGCAGGGGCCAGCCCACCGTGCCCAGACGGGGCTTCAGGGGCGGGGTGACCGTCGACGCGCCCGTCGTCTCCGTCAGGCCGTAGCCCTCGTAGATCTCGATGCCCGCGCCGGCGAAGAAGGCGGCCAGCCGGCGGCCGAGCGGTGAGCCGCCGCAGATCGCGTACTTCACGCGGCCGCCCATGGCGTTGCGGATACGGCGGTAGACCAGGGGGTCGTAGAAGGCGCGGGCCGTCTTGAGCGCCGTGCTCGGGCCGCCGCCCGTCCCCGCGTGCCGGGCCTCCATCGCCTCGCCGTAGCGCTCGGCGACCGATGCCGCGCGGTCGAAGGAGGACACGCGGCCGCCCGTCTCGGCCTTGGCGCGGGCGCTGTTGAAGACCTTCTCCAGCATGTAGGGGATGGTCAGCAGACAGGTCGGGCGGAAGGCCGCCAGGTCCGGCAGCAGGTGCTCCGCCTTGAGGCTCGGGGCGTGGCCGAGGCGGACCCTGGCCCGGATGCAGGCCACCGCCACCATGCGGCCGAAGACGTGCGACATGGGGAGGAAGAGCAGCACCGACGCCTCCTCGCTCGTCCTCGCCTTGAAGATCGGGTAGAGGAGCTCGACCGCGTTGTCCACCTCGGCGAAGAAATTGCCGTGCGTCAGGGCGCAGCCCTTGGGGCGGCCCGTCGTGCCCGAGGTGTAGACGAGCGTCGCCAGCGTGTCCGGCACCAGCATTCCGCGCCGTACGCCCACTTCGCCGTCCGGCTGCTGCGCGCCCAGCTCCGCCAGCCGCTCCACGTGCCCCTTCTCCATCACCCACATGTGGCGCAGGTCGGGCACGCGGTCCAGTTCGGGGCCGAGGGTGGCCGCCTGGGCGGCGGTCTCGGTGACCAGGGCCACCGCGCCCGAGTCCTGGAGGATCCAGCGGGTCTGGAAGGCGGAGGACGTGGGGTAGACGGGGACCGTGACGAGGCCGGCCGCCCAGGCGCCGAAGTCGAGGAGCGTCCACTCGTAGCGCGTACGCGCCATGACGGCGATCCGGTCCCCGGGCATCAGCCCCTCGGCGATGAGCCCCTTGGCCACCGCCTGCACCTGCTCGGCGAACTCGGCCGCCGTCACGTCCGCCCACTGCCCGTTCTCGCCCTTACGGCTGAGGACCACCGCGTCCGGGGCCGCGCCCGCGTTGTCGAAGGGCAGGTCGGCGAGCGACCCGTGGGTCACCTCCGGCGCGAACGGCGGTACGTACGCCTCCCGTACGACGCCGTCCAGTCGCCTTGTCTCGGGCTGGATCAGGGTCGGTCCGGGAGCGTCGTCGAAGGCGGCCGACGGGGCGAAGGAGGGAAGCGGGGTGGACACGGGCGGCTCCTGCGGCGGGCGTGCAGCGATGAAACTGCTTGCTGCATGACGTACGTGCCTCGCGCACCGTGGCGTTCACCTGCCGAGGCCTGCGGAAAGGGTTACCGCTGGTTAGGCAGGCGATCGTACGGCGCCCGCGTGTGGGGGTTGTGCGGGTTCGGGGGTGGTCCGGGGCCAGGTATGTGCAACGTCGAGGGTTATGTGAGGGGCGTTCAGTTTCGATCGAGGATCGCTGTCACGCCCTGCCCGCCGGCCGCACAGACGGAGACCAACCCGCGCCCCGAACCGCCCTGCTCGGCCAGCGACTTGGCCAGCGTCGCCACGATCCGCGCGCCGGTCGCCGCGAAGGGGTGACCGGTGGCCAGGGACGAGCCCGTCACGTTCAAGCGGGCGCGGTCCACGGGGCCGAGCCCCCGCTTCTCCCATGCCGCCAGCGTGGCGAGCACCTGGGACGCGAAGGCCTCGTGGACCTCGACGAAGTCGAAGTCGGGGAGGGTGAGTTCGGCCCGTTCCAGTATGCGCGGGACCGCGTACGCCGGTGCCATCAGCAGCCCGTCCCCGCCACCCGCCGCATCGCCCGCCACATCGCCCCGCACGAAGTCCACGGCCGCCGTCTCATACGCGCTGAGGTACGCCAGGGGTTCCAGGCCCCGGCGGGCCGCCCACTCCTCGCTCGCCAGCAGCACCACCGCCGCCCCGTCCGTGAGCGGCGTCGAATTGCCCGCCGTCATGGTCGGGTCGGGCTGGTCGAGGCCGAACACCGGCTTCAGCGCGGCGAGTTTCTCCGGCGTCGAACCGGGCCGCAGGTTCTGGTCACGGTCCAGACCCCGGAAGGGCACGACCAGATCCTCGAAGAAGCCGCGTTCGTACGCCGCCGCCAGCCGCTGGTGGCTCGTCGCCGCCAGCTCGTCCTGGGCCTCGCGGGAGAGGTCCTGGCGTCAGACTCCCGCCGTCCGCCCGGAGGGCGGGCTCGGCGGCGTCTGGTGCGTGCGATCGCAAGGCGCCGGAGCGCCCTCGTGGCGGAGCCACGTGGGCGTTTCGGCAACGCGGCGAGCGCGCGTGCCAGACGCCGCCGAGCAGGCGGGAGTCTGACGCCAGGGCCTCAAACCCCAGGCCCGGGCGGTGACGGCGGCGTGCTCACCCATGGAGCGCTTCGTGCGGGGCTCGGCGTTGCGGGGGATGTCGGGGACGAGGTGGCTGGGCCGTACGCGGGTCAGCGCCTTGAGCCGCCCGCCGAGGGACTTGGCCCGCCGGGCCTGAAGCAGGATGCGGCGCAGCTCGTCGTTGACGCCGAGGGGCGCGTCGCTCGTCGTGTCGGCGCCGCCCGCGATCGCCGACTCGGTCTGGCCGAGCGCGATCTTGTTGGCGGCGGCGATGACGGCCTGGAGGCCGGTGCCGCAGGCCTGCTGGATGTCGTACGCGGGCGTGCGCGGGTCCAGCTTCGAACCGAGGACGGTCTCGCGGGCAAGATTGAAGTCCCGGCTGTGCTTGAGCACGGCCCCGGCGACCACCTCGCCGACCGCGCCCGCATCGCCGAGCCCGTACCGCTCGACCAGGCCGTCGACCACGGCCGTGAGCATGTCCTGGTTGGAGGCGGTGGCGTCCGGGCCGTCGGAGCGGGCGAACGGGATGCGGGTGCCCCCGATGATCGCCACGCGCCGGACCGCCGGTGGTTTCACGGGACTCATCTCCACCCACTCCTCACGTCCACCATGCCTTACCTCGGGTAACCTTACTCCGGAGTCAGCACGGAGCGCACTGGGAGTGGGACTGACATGGCCGACCGCTATCTGAGCTTCACCGGCACCGCGCCCGGCCGCTTCCTCACCCGCCGTCTGGGGTTGCCACAACCCGCACCGCTGAAACGCTGGTCACCGGAGCGGCCCGCCCTGGAGGGTGACCGGCTGCTCCTCACGGCCGGCAAGTCGGACCTGGAGCTGACGGACGCGGGCCTCGACCTGACGGCCTCCTCCGAGAAGCCCGCCGCCCTTCTCCTGGACGCCACGGGAGTCCGGGACGTCGAGACGCTCGCCGAGGTGCACGCGGCCCTCCACCCCGTCGTACGGTCGGTCGCCGCGAGCGGCCGGATCGTCGTCCTCGGCGCGCCCCTCGACGCCGCCGATCATCACCAGGCCGCCGCCCAGCACGCCCTGGAGGGCTTCACGCGCTCGCTCGGCAAGGAGATCGGGCTGGGCCGGACCGTGAATCTCGTACGGCTGACCGACGCCCGCGCCGCCGAGTCGACCCTGCGTTTCCTCCTCTCCCCCAAGTCGGCGTACGTCAGCGGCCAGGTGATCGAGGTCGGTGCCTACGACGAGAGCGGGGCGCCCGCCGACCCCGACCGCCCCCTCCCTGACCCCGGCCGCCCCCTCACCGGCCGCACCGCCCTCGTCACCGGCGGCTCGCGCGGCATCGGCGAGGCGGTCGCCGAGACGCTGGCCAGGGACGGCGCCCGGGTCGTCGTACTCGACGTACCGCAGGCCGAACAGGACGCGCGGCGCGTGGCCGACCGGCTCGGCGGCACCGCCCTCGCGCTCGACATCACCGCCCCCGACGCGGGCGAGCGCATCGCGGCCGCGCTGCCCGACGGACTGGACGTCCTGATCCACAACGCCGGCATCACACGCGACCGGCGGCTGGTCAACATGCCCGCCGAGCGCTGGAGTTCGGTGCTCGACATCAATCTGGCGAGCGTGCTGCGCACGACGGACGCGCTGCTGGCGAGCGGGACGCTCAGGCGGGGCGGCCGGATCGTGGCGACGGCGTCGATCGCGGGGCTGGCCGGGAACGCCGGACAGACCAACTACGGGGCGAGCAAGGCGGGCATCGTCGGCCTGGTCCGCTCCCTCGCGCCGCGCGCGCTCGCCGAGCACGGGGTGACTCTCAACGCGGTCGCGCCCGGCTTCATCGAGACGAAGATGACCGCCGCGGTTCCGCTGTTCATCCGTGAGGCCGGCCGCCGCATGAACTCCCTCGCGCAAGGGGGGCTGCCCATCGATGTCGCCGAGACCACGGCGTGGCTGGCGCATCCGGGGTCGGGCGCGGTCAACGGGCAGGTCGTCCGGGTGTGCGGCCAGAGCCTGCTGGGGGCCTGATGCAGACCACCCTGACCAGTTCCCCGGCGCTCGGCCCCCTCCTCGCACGGGGCGCGCTCCTGTCCCCCTTCAAGCGGCCCCGCCCGGACGCCGACTACCCGCGCACCCGGCTCGAACTGCCCGGTGTACGCATCGACCTGACGCGGCTCGCCGCATACGAGCGGGTGTGCGGCTTCCCGACCGGCGACGACTCGCTGCCGGTGACGTATCCGCATGTGCTGGGCTTCCCGCTCGCCATGCGGCTGATGAGCGGCCGGGACTTTCCGCTGCCGCTGCTCGGACTCGTCCATACGTCGATCGAGATCACCCGGCACACGGCACTGACGGCCACCGGGGAGTACGAACTCGCCGTGTACGTGGACGAGTTGGCGCCCCATCGACGGGGCACGGAGGCCGGCGTGGTCACCTCGGTGCGGTCGGGCGGGCAGGTCGTGTGGGAGTCCAGGAGCACGTATCTGGCCCGGCACCGCACCGACGGCCGTCAGGCGGCACCGCCGGTGAAGGACGTACAGAAGGACGGGCTGAAGGACGGGCTGAAGGACGTGCGGGAGGAGCGCAAGCCCCTGCCCGCCGTCGACGGATGGCGGCTCGCCTCCGACGTCGGGCGGCGCTACGGTGCCGCTTCCGGCGACCGGAACCCCATCCACCTCCACCCGCTCACCGCCCGCCTGTTCGGCTTCCCCCGGGCCATCGTGCACGGCATGTGGACGGTGGCCCGCTGCCTCGCCGCGCACGGCACACCGGAGGCGGTGCTGGTCCGGGCGGAGTTCAAGGCGCCGGTGCTGCTGCCGGGGACGGTGACGTACGCGGCACAGGGCGGGCGGTTCGAGCTGCGGGGCGGCGGGACGGGGGTGCCCCCGCTCGCGCGAAGCCGGGAGTCGGAGCGCGTCCACCTGGCCGGGGAGGTCTATCCGCTCGCCTCGTGAAGGGCGCCCGGCGGTGACCAGCGCCGGCCGTCCATGAGGTTGCCGAGGCCCGCCCACGCGAAGTTCATCAAGGTGGCCGCCGCCTGTCTCGCCGTCACGCCCGGCGTGGCGTTGGCCCAGGCGGCAAGCGATTCGGCGGCGCCGACCAGGGCCTCGGCGAGGCCGGCGACCTCGCTCTCGGGGAGGTCGGGGTCGCGATGCGCCTCCCGGGCCGCCGCGAGGATCAGCTGTGTCACGAACGCGACGATCTCCGCGCGCATCGCGGCGACCTCGGCGGCGAACGGCTCGCCATGGGTGCGGGCCTGGAGGTGCAGGACGGACCAGCCGTCCGGGTTCTGCGCGGTGTGCGTGAAGAACGCGCCGAGGCCTTCCCAGAGTTGGCGGTCGGCGGGCGCCTCGCGCCGGACGCCGGCACGGACGGCCTCGGTGAGCGCGGCCGCCTCGCGCCGGATGCAGGCCGTGAACAGGTCTTCCTTCGAGTTGAGGTAGAGGTACACCAACGGCTTGGAGACGCCCGCGAGTTCGGCGATCTCGTCCATCGACGCGGCCATGTACCCACGCTGGCCGAAGGTCCGCACAGCGGCGTCCAGCATCTGCTGCTCACGGACGGCCCGCGGCATCCGCTTGGTCTTCACGGCACCCATGCCCATCAGCCTACGGGCCGGGAGGGAGATCCCACCCGGCCCGCGACCACGCTGTCCTACTCCTCGCCACTCCCGTCGTCCTGGAATCGCGCCAACTGGTTGGCCCACTGCCGCCCGTCGACCGACGGCAGGGCCGTCAGCCGGGGCAGCAGCTGCGCGGTGAGGAGGGTGGACAGGGCCGAGGTGTCGGCGCTCGTGCCGTCGGTCCGTACGACCACCGGCTGCGGTGCCTTGCCGGCGAGCTTCGCGCCCACCTCCAGGCGGCGACAGGCGAGTTCGTACTGCAGGACGGCGCGGTTGTCGCGGTAGGCCGTGGCGAGGGCGCGCTGGGCGCGGGCCTCGTTCTCGGCTGCGATCAGACCGCTGCGGCCCCGCGTCTCGATCTCGAACCGCACACGCTGGGCGTTGGTCTCCTGCTCCTCCAGCAGCTGCGCGACCTCCTCGCGAGCCCGGTTCAGCGCGGCCTTGACCTCGACGATCCGGGCGTCCCGCACCTTCTTGGCGCGCTCGATGTCCATGCCCAGCTGGTCGATACGGCGCTTGCGGATCAGCCCCCACTCCTGCTCGTACGCCGTGCGCTCCTTGGCGACCCGCTCCCGGGTGGCCAGGTGCTGCTGGTACTGCGTCGGCAGCTGCACGTCGGGGATGTTGGAGCCGGTGATACGCACGCCGTAGCCGGACAGCTGGCGGTTGAGCAGCTCCTGCATGTCGGCCACGTCCGAGCCGCGCAGGTCGTACGCCCGCTCGGTGCGCATCTTCCGTGCCCGCTGCCGGATCGCGTCCTGTACGGCGCTGGAGAGCACCAGGTCGAAGTTGCCCGCGCCGATGGTGCGGACGAACAGCACGGCGTCGGTGATGCGGAACTTCAGGAAGAACTCGATGGAGCGCAGGGGGACGTTCTCCTGCGTGGGGCAGGCCATCACCGGTGCCGAGTACGGGATTTCGGTGGCCGTGTCGACGACGAAGTCGACCCGGGACCACGGGTGCCACAGGTAGTGGCGGCCGGCGTCCAGGGTGCGGACGACGGCGCCGTAGCGGGTCAGCACGCCGTTGGTGCCCTGCTCGATCTCGACGATCGAGGAGCGCCACCACCACAGCGCGCCGATCAGCAGGAGCACGACGCCGCCGACGTAGGAGAGGGTGGCGAGGGTGCTGTAGGCGAGGTCCCCGGCGGTCGACTCGGAGTCCGCCGCGCCCAGCGTCAGCATCACGCCCATGAACAGGGCGTAGACACCGAGCCACAGCGGCAGCATCCACCACAGGCGGCGCCGGTGGCGGGGGATGATGACCGGGATCAGGGTGTCGGCCTCGCCGCCGCGCAGCAGTCGCGCGATGTCGCTCCAGGGGGCGACCTTCTCGGAGATGACCGACCGGCGGTGGGAGGAACGGGCGGTGCTCACTGGGCGGCCTCCTCGGAGACGTCGGAGCTGCCGACGCTGCCGGAGCTGTCGGAGCTGTCGGAGCTGTCGGTCGATTCGGGCTGGTCGGGTACTTGCAGCACCGTCGGCCGGTCGGCGGCCAGCAGCGCACCGATCTCCGCCTCGCGCGCGGCGATCCGCTCGGACACCTGGGCGAGACGCGCCCGTACGGCGGCCGTGTCCTCCTCGGTGAACAGTTCCGTGCCCCGCTCGCCGACCAACTCGCGGGCCAGCTCCAGGAAGTCGATGCCCGCGTCCGCCGTGCCGCCGATGCGCACCAGCCGCGGCAGATGGTCGGCGACCTGCTCCAGCGTGTCCAGCACCTGCTGCTGGTAGCGGTACTCCAGGATCTCCGGCGCCTCCGCCGCGGTCACCGCGCGGATGTCCAGGGCCTGCGCCTCCAGGAGGGCCGCGTTCGCCTTCGCCTCCGACTCGGCCTGGACGTAGCGTTGCCGGGCGAGCGCCTGGGCGCGGTTGGTCTCGCGCTCCACGGCGGTGTCCATCTGTGCCTGGTACTGGGCGATGTCGGCCTGGATCGCGGAGAGCGTCTCGTGGCTGGAGGCGAGTTCACGGGTGAGGTCGCCCTCGTCCTGCTCCTTGCGGAGCTGGAGCGCGTACTCGTGCGTGTACGCCTCCTTGGCCACCCGCACCATCTCGGGCGCCGCCAGGTCCATGCGGTAGCGCTGGTCGGAGGGCTCGGCGTGGGTGATGTTGGCGTTGGTCAGCTCGACGGCCGGGCGGAACTGCTGGTTGAGCAGGTCCAGCAGCCGGCCGGTGTCCTCGCCGACCATGTCGTAGATGCCGGCGGCTTCCTGCTCGTAGACGAGGGTGCGGATCGTCTCGCTCACCGCGTTGCTCAGCTTCTCCTCGAAGCCGCGGACCGCGCCCAGCGTGTAGACGAACTCGGTCGGGTCGCTGATCCGGAACTGGATGAACAGGTCGATCGACGCCTTCACGCCGCCCTTGGTCGGTGCCTCGCGCACCGGCGCGTTGAACGGGTACTCGATCGTGGTGTTGACGATGTACGACACCCGCTTCCACGGGCTCAGCAGCACGATCCGGCCCGGGCCGACGACCTTCTCCAGCTTGCCGAACCGGGTGATCATCGCCTGGCAGCCGTCCGGCACCATGACCATGCCCTGGCGCCACCACACGAAGGCGACGGCGAGCAAGGAGATGAGCCAGGAGTGCACGCCGAACAGCGGGTTGGTCAGCACGTCGGCACCGGACGCCCCCACGATGGCCGCGCCCACCACGCTCAGCACGAACAGCATCAGCACCGGCAGCATGGAGAAGATCGAGCGGCCCTTGGGGATCACCATCGGGCAGATGGCGTGCACCATCTCGGTGCCCTCGCGCACCTGCTCGCTACGGCCGAGCGCCTCCCCGGCCTCGTCCAGCGGCACGGTCTTCTGGCGCATGACGGTGGCGGTGGAGCCACCCTGTTCGCGGGCGGCCGGGAAGTCGGCCGGGTCGATGCCCTGGCCCTGCGCGTCGTAGCCCTCGCCGCCGTCCGTGCGTGTCCCGCGTCCGCCGATCTGCCGCTGCAGTTCCTCCTGCGCGGCCGTCCGCGGGTCGGTGCCGGATGCGACGGCCTCGGCCACGCGTCGTGCGCCCTGCTTGGCGCGCGCTCGTGCCACGGTTCCCCCTTGTATTCCCTTGCCCGTTGGATGCGGGTCCTACTGCTCATACACCGGTCACCCCGATGTGGTTCCAGTCATCCCACATCATGATCCGGACAAAGGTAAGGGGGTGACCCGCACAGTTACCCATCGGTATCAGTTACCCATCGGTATCACTGTCGGGTCGGAAGAGACCGTACGGGGGCCCTACTAGGCCTGGGAAGAAGCCTGGCCCTGCGCCCGAGCCGCCTCGTCGAGCACGGCGTCCTCCTGGCTGCGGTTGGCCTCCAGGTTGGCCTTCGCACGGTCGACCTTCTGGACGATCCGCACGGAGGCGCGGTCGCGCTCCTTGCGCAGCACGACGAAGCTGATGGGGGCCGAGATCACCAGGGCGAGCAGGATGATCCACATGCCGTTGGAGTCGCCGAGGCCGCGCGGAGCGAGGCCGGAGTAGACGAGACCCCAGACGACCACGAGGCAGCCCACGAAGATTCCGAGGCGCATCAGTGTGTAGCGGAGCATCTCAATCCACTCTTCCGATTCCAAAAAGGGCCACTGTCCAGTGAAGCACGCGCAGCCCCCGATCTTGCAGGGGGGTCGGCGGGTGGACAGGAGGGGTCAGCCGAGCGGCAGCAGCATGATCACGTCGTCTCGGTCGTCACCCGGCGCGACCCTGATGGCGCCCGGGATCCGGCCGACCTCCTTGTAGCCGCAGGAGCCGTAGAAGCGTTCCAGGCCGAGGCCGCCCCGGCAGGTGAGCCGGATCGCCTCGATGCCGTCGATGGTGCGGGCGGCCTGCTCGGCGGCCGTCAGCAGGTCGCGGCCGTAGCCCTTGCCCTGATGCCGGGGGTGCACCATCACCGTGTACAGCCAGGTCCAGTGCGTCATCAGCCGGTGCGTGTTGAAGGTGAAGAAGGCCGTCGCGGCCACCTCGCCCGCGTCGTCGTGTCCGACCAGCAGCCGGGTGCGCCCCTCCGCCATCGCCGCGAAGTGCTTCACCAATTCCGGCCGTATCGCCTCACGCGTCACCGGCGGCACGAAGCCGACGGCTCCGCCCGCGTTGGAGACGTCGGCCCACAGGTCGAGAAGGCCGTCACGCAGGGCGGGAGTGACGGCGGGGTCCAGGGTAAAAGTAAGGGACACCGTGCCATCGTAACCATTACGACAGCGCCCGCGCCGCCACCCTCAGATCCGAGACCAGCCCCTCGTACGCCGCCTTCCGGTCCGCGTCGTCCTGTGCCCGCAGCACGGACGACGGATGCACCGTCGCCACCACCCTCTCCCGCCGGCCGTGGATCTCCCGCTCCAGCAGCGCACCGCGCACCTCGCCGACCCGGAACGACGAACCGAGCAGCGCCTTGCCCGCGCTCGCACCCAGGAGCACGATCAACTCTGGCTCCACGACGGCCAGTTCGGCAGCCAGCCAGGGGCCGCACGCCGTCATCTCGCGCAGGGTGGGCGCCTTGTGGATGCGGCGCTTGCGGGGTTCGGCCTGGGTGAACTTGAAGTGCTTGACGGCGTTGGTGACGTAGGCGTCCGCCGGGTCGATGCCGGCTTCCTCCAGGGCGCGGTCCAGCAGCTTCCCCGCGGGGCCGACAAAAGGCTTGCCCTGGCGGTCCTCTTGGTCGCCGGGTTGTTCGCCCACGAGCATGACGCGGGCGGTCTTGTCTCCGGCGCCGAAGACGGTCTGGGTGGCGTCCCTGTGCAGGGGGCAGCCCCTGCACTCGGCTGCGGCGCGACGGAGGGCGGGGAGACCGCCCCGGTCGGGGAGGAACGGTTCCGCGGTGTAGGCGTCCTCAGGAGCCTTCGTGCTCACCATGGCGGACGAGTACCACGGCCCCGCCCGCTGAAATCACACGCGCATCGGCTGGGGGGACTCGCGACGCAGCGGGTCCGGACCCTCGTACTCCCGAATGATCTCGTACCTGGTGTTGCGCTCCACCGGCCGGAACCCCGCGTCCCTGATCAGGTCCAGCAGATCCTCGCGCGTGAGCTTGTTCGGCGTGCCGTAGTTGTCCGCGTCGTGCGTGATCTTGTACTCGACGACCGAGCCGTCCATGTCGTCGGCGCCGTGCTGGAGGGCGAGCTGGGCGGTCTGGACGCCGTGCATGACCCAGAAGACCTTGACGTGCGGGACGTTGTCGAAGAGCAGCCGCGAGACCGCGAAGGTCTTCAGGGCCTCGGCGCCGGTCGCCATCTGGGTCCTGGCCTGCAGGCGGTTGCGTACCTTGCCGTCCTTCATGTCGACGAAGTCGTGCTGGTAGCGCAGCGGGATGAAGACCTGGAAGCCGTTCGTCTCGTCCTGGAGTTCACGCAGGCGCAGGACGTGGTCGACGCGGTGGCGGGGCTCCTCGATGTGGCCGTAGAGCATGGTGCAGGGCGTCTTGAGGCCCTTCTCGTGCGCCAGGCGGTGGATGCGGGACCAGTCCTCCCAGTGCGTGCGGTGGTCCACGATGTGCTGGCGGACCTCCCAGTCGAAGATCTCCGCGCCGCCGCCGGTGAGGGACTCCAGGCCCGCGTCGATCAGCTCGTCGAGGATCTCGGAGGCCGACAGACCGCTGATCGTCTCGAAGTGGTGGATCTCCGTGGCCGTGAAGGCCTTCAGCGAGACGTTCGGGAGCGCCGCCTTCAGCTCGCGCAGCGAACGCGGGTAGTAGCGCCACGGCAGGTTCGGGTGCAGGCCGTTGACGATGTGGAGCTCGGTGAGGTTGTCCGACTCCATCGCCTTGGCGAGCCCCACGGCCTCCTCGATGCGCATCGTGTACGCGTCCTTCTCGCCCGGCTTGCGCTGGAACGAGCAGTACGCGCAGGAGGCCGTACAGACGTTGGTCATGTTGAGGTGCCGGTTGACGTTGAAGTGCACGACGTCGCCGTTCTTGCGCGTGCGCACCTCGTGCGCGAGCCCGCCGAGCCACGCCAGGTCGTCCGACTCGTACAGCGCGATGCCGTCCTCGCGGGACAGCCGCTCACCGGAGCGGACCTTCTCCTCCAGCTCGCGCTTGAGCCCGACGTCCATGCGTACACCTCTCTCAGACAGACTTCGTAAACCGTACTCCCCCACCTTTCGGGCGGGGGGACCCCCATACGGCGCTCCGTGCCTACTCCTCTTCGGGCAGCTCTCCGACCCGGTTCTCCCACTTCGTGGAGAGCACGATCGTCGTACGGGTCCGGGACACGCCCTCGGTCCCGCTGAGCCGCCGGATGATCTTCTCCAGCCCGTCCACGTCGGCCGCGCGCACCTTGAGCATGTACGAGTCGTCGCCCGCGATGAACCAGCAGTCCTCGATCTCGCCCAGGTCCCGCAGCCGGTCCGCCACGTCCTCGTGGTCGGTGGCGTCGGAGAGCGAGATGCCGATCAGGGCGGTGACGCCGAGGCCGAGCGAGGCGGCGTCGACGGTGGCGCGGTAGCCGGTGATGACGCCGGCCGCCTCCAGCCGGTTGATGCGGTCGGTGACACTGGGTCCCGACAGGCCGACGAGGCGTCCCAGCTCCGCGTAGGAGGCCCGGCCGTTCTCCCTCAGGGCCTGGATGAGCTGCCTGTCCACCGCGTCCATGCGATTCGAAGCCTTCCACTGAAGAGGTCTGACGAGTTCTGACAAGTTCCTGAAGTGACGAGTACTGCTGGTGCCGCGTGATGCTGTTGCCGCGTGATGCTCTCGCGTGCCGCTCAGGTTGGGTGGGCGCCGCCGCCGAGTTCGCCCTTCCAGCGGCGGTAGAGCCGGTGCTCGACGCCCGCCGCGTCCAGGACGCGTCCGGCGACGAAGTCGACCAGGTCCTGGATGTGCGTCGCCCCCGCGTAGAAGGCGGGCGAGGCCGGCACGACGATCGCCCCCGCGTCGTCCAGTGTCACCAGGTGCCGCAGCGTCTGCCCGCCCAGCGGCGTCTCCCGTACGGCGACGACGAGCTTGCGCCCCTCCTTCAGGGTCACGCTCGCCGACCGCTGCAACAGGTCCTTGGACAGCCCCAGCGCGACACCGGCGACGCACGCGGTGGAGGCAGGCACGATCAGCATGCCCTTCGCCGGGTACGACCCCGAGGACGGCCCGGCCGCGAGATCCCCGGCGTTCCAGTACCGGACGTCCTCGATGTCGGCCTCGAAGGTACCGGGCTTGCCGTCGGCTCCCCGGGCGAGCCACTCCCGCAGGTCGTCCTGCCAGTGCCCGTCCCGGAACGAAATGCCCGTCTCGTCGAGCAACGTCAGCCGCGACGCCCGGCTGACGACCAGGTCGACACTCTCCCCCGCGGCGAGGAGCGCGCGCAGCACCGCGGCGGCGTATGGGGTGCCGGAAGCGCCGGACACCCCTACGATCCAAGGCGCACGCGGCGTCTCTCCTGGCTTGACTGGGTTCACGACACCGAGCCTATCCGGCGTCGCGGGGTGGGAACCGACCAAGGGTGGCCGGGCGTTCCCCGGAGGGACGAGTGGGACGGTGGGGTGGCCATGGCGGGTACGTCGGAGGTGTCGGACACGTGGGGCGCGGAGCGCGAGTGGTCGCGGGGTGACCGCGCGCGGACGGCCGCCAAGCTGATGCTGGGCTGGGTGGCGCTGCTGTGGCTGCTGGAAGTGGCCGACGTGCTCAGCGGGCACGCCCTGGACGGCTTCGGCATCGTCCCGCGCACCGCGTCCGAGCTGGTGGACGTCGTCCCGGCCTCCTTCATCCACTTCGGCTTCGCCCACGTCGCCGCGAACAGCGTGCCGCTGCTGGTCCTCGGGTTCCTGGCCGCCCTCGGCGGCATACGCCGGTTCGCCGCCGTCTGCGCCCTGATCGTCGTCGCCGACGGCCTCGGCGTGTGGCTGATATCCCCGTCCGGCAGCAACACCGCGGGCGCCTCCGGCCTGATCTTCGGCCTCTTCGGCTTCCTCCTGGTCACCGGCTTCGTCGAGCGCCGCCCGCTCGGCGTCCTGGTCGGCCTGCTCGTGGCCGCGGTCTGGGGCGGCTCCATACTGGCGGGCCTCGCCCCGACCCAGTCCGGCGTCAGCTGGCAGGGCCATCTGGTGGGGCTGGTGGCGGGGGTGGCGGCGGCGTTCTTGCTGCGGCGCCGGTCGACTGCGCTCACGCTCAGGGCCGGGGGCGCGACTTAGGGTCGACGGGGAGGCCGGCGGTGGGAACGGTCAGCTTGCCGAGCGGGGAGTCGATGGTCAGGTCAGGGCCATAGGGGCCTGAATGGTGTCGCGGCCACGGTAGACGTCAGGGCCGGGGTTCCACATCGTGACGCAGTGGCCCTTCAGCGGGTCGAAGATCAGGTAGTTGGCGATGCCCCGGGAGGCGTAACAGCGGGGTTTCACCTCGTAGTCGCGGCGGATGCTGCCCTGTGAGACGACCTCGACGACGAATTCGATGACATCGACCGGGTACGCGAGCTCGTTCCGGTTCACCTCCGGCGCGGGGATCACGGCCAGGTCGGGACAGAGCTCGTTGTCCTCGTCGAAGGGGAAGACGACATCGCTGACGAGGTCCCACACCGGCCCGAGCTGCGGGTCGAGGGCGTTCCATGCCTCGTAGATCGTTCTGGCGTGGTGCGGCCTGAGCGGGCACGCCACGACACTGCCTTCGACGATCTCCGTCCGAAATCCGGGGAAGGCGTCCTCGAACCGGCTGAGCTGCGTGTGCAGGCGGGTCATGGGCCGCACCGTAATCAGACGGTCAGACCCCGAACCAGAAGATCCAGCAGCGCACACACGAACAGGGCAATCCCGATGAACCCGTTGACGCTGAAGAACGCCCGGTTCAGGCGGGACAGGTCGTGCGGGCGGACGATCGAGTGCTCGTACACGAACGCGCCGGCCACGATCAGCAGGCCCAGCCAGAAGAAGGCGCCCGCGTCCGTGGCGAGCGCGTACCAGACGAGCAGGGCCGTCGTGATCGCATGGCAGGCGCGCGCTCCCCAGATCGCCGCCGGGACGCCGAAGCGGGCCGGGACCGACATGACGCCGGTCTCGCGGTCGGCCTCGATGTCCTGGCAGGCGTAGATCAGGTCGAAGCCGCCGATCCAGATGCCGACGGCAAGGCCGAGGATCACCGCGTCCCAGGACCAGGTGCCGGTGACGGCCAGCCAGCCGCCGACCGGGCCCATCGCCTGGGCGAGGCCGAGGATCGCCTGGGGGAAGTTCGTGAACCGTTTGCCGTAGGGGTAGACCACCATCGGGATCACCGCGATGGGGGCCAGGGCCAGGCACAGGGGGTTCAGCAGGGCCGCCGAGCCCAGGAAGATCACCAGGGCGATCAGGGCGCCCGTCCAGGCGTGGCGGACCGACATCGCGCCGGTCACCAGCTCGCGGTGGGCGGTCCGAGGGTTGCGCGCGTCGATCTCGCGGTCGATGATCCGGTTCACCGCCATGGCGAAGGTCCGCAGGCCCACCATGCAGATGGTGACCAGGAGCAGCCGGCCCCAGTGGATGTTCCTGTCCCACTGGAACATCGCGGTCAGCGCGGCGATGTACGCGAAGGGCAGCGCGAACACCGAGTGCTCGATCATGACGAGGCGGAGGAACGCCTTCGTGCGTCCTGGCTGCGGAATCGCGGCGGAGGCGCTGCTCACAGGCCGTACTCCTTCCAGCGGCGGTCGACCTTCGCCGCCGTCTGCGGGTCGGACTCCACCATGTCGGGCCAGCCGCCGTCGCGCGTGTAGCCCTCCTCGGGCCACTTCTTCGTCGCGTCGATTCCCGCCTTGCCGCCCCAGAACTGCTGGTAGGAGGCGTGGTCGAGATGGTCGACGGGGCCTTCTACGACCGTGAGGTCACGGGCGTAGTCGGTGTTGCCGAGCGCCCGCCAGGCGACCTCGTGCAGGTCGTGGACGTCGCAGTCGGAGTCGACGACCACGATCAGCTTCGTCAGGGACATCATGTGGGCGCCCCAGATTGCATGCATCGTCTTCTGGGCGTGCTTGGGGTACTTCTTGTCGATCGAGACGATCGCGCAGTTGTGGAAGCCCCCGGCCTCCGGCAGGTGGTAGTCCACGATGTCCGGGACGATGATCTTCAGGAGGGGGAGGAAGAAGCGTTCCGTCGCCCGGCCCAAGGGTCCGTCCTCCGTCGGAGGCCGGCCTACGACGATCGACTGGAGCAACGGCCGCCGCCGCATCGTCACGCAGTCGATCTTGAGGGCGGGGAAGGGCTCCTGCGGCGTGTAGAAACCGGTGTGGTCCCCGAAGGGACCTTCCGGCAGCATCTCGCCGGGCTCCAGCCACCCCTCCAGCACGACCTCCGCCTGCGCCGGCACCTGCAACGGCACCGTCTTGCAGTCCACCATCTCGATCCGCTTGCCCGAGACGAACCCGGCGAAGAGGTACTCGTCGATGTCACCGGGGAGCGGCGCGGTGGAGGCGTAGGTCACGGCGGGCGGGCAGCCGAAGGCGATGGCGACCGGCAGCCGCTCTCCCCTCCTCGCCGCCACCTGGTAGTGGTTCCGGCTGTCCTTGTGGATCTGCCAGTGCATGCCGATCGTGCGCTTGTCGTGGCGCTGCAGCCGGTACAGGCCCAGATTCCGTACGCCGCTCTCCGGGTCCTTGGTGTGCGTGAGCCCCAGGTTGAAGAAGGAGCCGCCGTCCTTGGGCCAGGTGAACAGCGCCGGCAGCCGGTCGAGGTCGACCTCGTCGCCGTGCAGCACGACCTCCTGCACCGGCGCGTTGTCCGACTTCACCTTCTTCGGCGGCACGTGCGTCATCGCGCCGAGCTTCCCGAAGGCCTCGCGGACCCCGACGAACCCGTGCGGCAGCTCGGGCTTGAGCAGTCCGCCGATCTTGTCGGAGATGTCGCCGTACGACTTCAGGCCCAGGGCCTTGAGCAGCCGCCGGTCGGTCCCGAAGACGTTCATCGCGAGGGGCATCGACGACCCCTTCACGTTCTCGAAGAGCAGCGCGGGACCGCCGGACTTCTGTACGCGGTCGACGATCTCCCCGACCTCCAGATACGGATCGACCTCAGCCTTGACGCGCTTGAGGTCGCCTTCGCGCTCCAGCGCCCTGAGCAGGGAACGAAGATCGTCGTAAGCCATGGGGTCAAGTATCCCCGAGCGGCTACCCTGACCCTGAACCCGGGGGCCGTGCCCCCGGCCCGACGACCGTTTCGCTGGAGAGGACCCATGCTCCGGGTGCTGATGTTCCTCGTGCCACTGGCACTGAGCGTGTACGCGTTCATCGACTGCATCAGCACGAAGGAGGACGACATCCGCCACATGCCCAAGCCGCTGTGGGCGATCCTCGTCCTGCTCTTCCCGCTCGTCGGCTCGATCTCCTGGCTGATCGCGGGCAAGAAGCGCAGCCCGGCCGCCGACGGCTGGTCCGGAGTCCGGGACCGGCAGCGCCAACAGTGGGTCGCCCCCGACGACAACCCCGAGTTCCTGAAGTCCCTGGACGAGGACGACGACAAGAGGAACAAGAGGGATGAGAGGGACGAGAAGAAGGACGACGGGCCGAAGCACGACGAGCCCTGACAGCGAGCCACCGTCCAGGCTGACAGCACGCCCCTGGGCGTGGTGACGCACGGGACCCTGTCGCTGGACGGGCCGCGGTTCGGCGTCCCGCAGATGGCGATCGGCCGCTTCTCCTTCGGCTAACGGGGCAATCTGCTGCCGTCGGGGGTGAACGAGCACGGCCTTCGCACTCACCACGCTGACGGGCCTGCCGCCGCTCCCCTCCGCCTCGCGGGTACTGGGTGGGGCCGTGGCTGGGGGTGGTGCTGGTCGAGCGCCGGCTCCGGTCCCGTACGCCGCACGAGTACCTGACGGCACGCCTCGGGGACCGGTCGTCTTCGTCTCCATCGCAGCCGAACTCTCCACAACAGCACCACACTTGGCCCTGTCGACGGCGTGCGAGTGATGAAACGCTACGTAGTCGACTTCGTCCTCAGAAGGAGCATGGAGATGACGGAACCCACAGAACGGCCGTGGAACACCCCACCCGACATTCCGCCCCTGCCACCACCGCTCTTACGCGGGGCCCAGGTCGATCTGCGTGTCGACAAGCGACTGCTCTGGGTCGGCAGGGCCGCTTACCCCCTGGCGAACATCACCCGCGTGTACACCTACACCCTCCATCCCAGACGGATGGAGGCCACGGTGCGCTTCTTCAAGAACATCGGGATCATCCTGTCGATCGCGTTCGCCCTCACCATCCTCGGCGCCGTGACGACCCTCGGGAGCGAGAGCGCGGGCAGCGGGATCATCACGTTCGTCTGGATCGCCGCCGCGGCCGCACTGATCTACTGCGTCGGGCAGCTGATCTCGGTGCTGTCGGCGCAGTCGTACTACGTACTGGCCGCCGAGACATCGGGTCCGTCGATGGCGGTGGTGACCAGCTCGAACCCGGCGCACCTGGACCAGCTCGTCGGCTACATCGTCAACGCGATCGAGAACCCGGAGGCCGAGTTCCAGGTGACGGTGGAGAGCATCACGGTCTCCCCGAGGCACTACCACTTCGGCGACAACGTCAACATGTACGGCGGTACAGGCAACGTGGGGATTTCGGCATGAGCGGCGACAGTTACCACTTCGGCGACAGCGTGACCATGAACGGCGGCCAGAACAACATCGGCATCGACAAGAAGCAGGTGACGTCCGCCGACACGTCGCCCGCGTCCGCCGAGATGCTGTCGGCGGTCCAGGAACTGCTGCGGCTGGTCGAGGAGCTGCGCGCCCAAGTCCCGGCGGCCAGCGCGCAGGCCATCGACGACTCCCTTCCCGCCATCAGCCCCGACGGCACCGTGCCCGCCCAGGACCGCCATCGCGCGCTGATGGCCATCGCCGGAATCGCCGCGACGGTCGGTGCTGTCGGCCAGCCGGTGCTCGACGCGGTCAACAAGATCCTCGGGCTGCTGGGCGGGCAGTAGCAGCGGGCGGCCAGGTCGTCCGGCGGCTGACACCGCCGAGTGATCGGCGCCTGAGGCCGAAGACCTCTGCGCTGCCGTCCACCTGATCGCCAACGGGCGGTTACGACCGTACAGTTGACGGTCCCTACGGGACGGACAGGGGCGTCATGACCAGGCTTCTCAACTGGTTCCGCGGCCAGGAGACCCCGATCAAGGCAGCGGTCATCGGGGGCGTCTTCGCGGTGACCGCCGCCCTGATCACGGCCACGGTGACGTTGCTCGTCGCAGTGACGCGCCCGAGCGACAGCCTGGCCCCCTCCCCCACGCCGACCACCCCGGCGCCCGCCCCGGACCGCACGCCCCCGGTCCCTACGACCACCGGGCCACGGCCCGACCCCACCGAGACGTCGGCCTCTCCCACGCCCTCGCCTCCGCGCCCCTCTCCGACCCCTGCGCCCACGTCGGCGGCCCCAGCGCCCGCGCCGCAGAGCCGGGTGCGCTGGCACGGCACGCTGGAGCTCGACCCCGGCAGGGTGACCAGGGGCTGGTGGCTCGACCGGACACCGCCCGGGAGCGCGGTGAACGGCGACGTGTACACCGAGGGCTCCAGCGTCCTTTACAGCGACGCCGCGCTCGTCGCCTGGCCAGGCTCCGGCGCACCGACGCACGATGAGTGCGCGACGCTCCTCAACACGAATCCCGGCCGGCACACGCTGGACGTCCAGGTGGGTGACCGGGCCTGCGTCGGTACGTGGGACGGCCGTGTCGCCTACGTCGAGGTGATCTCGATCCCGGACGGCGAAAGCATGCGCGTCACGGCGACCGTCTGGCAGCGCCAGTGACCGCTCTGGCACACCGGCTTCGGCAACCCCTACGCCTCTTCCTCCAGCACCGGTTTGCGCACCACGATGGGTGGGATCGGGCGGGTTCCGGGGATGTTGATGCGGATGCGAGTGGTGAGGGTGGAAGGCGTAGCGGCAGGCGGGGCGGACAGGCCGCGCCGGGGGTGCTCGAACCACCGCATGTGGCCCCAGCGGCCGAGTGGATCGCCGTCCGCGTCCGTGCCCCCTGTCAAGGCGGAGGCGACGCGCACGAAGGCTGCCTCCTGGCGCATTCCGGCCGCGGCCAGGTGCCGCACCACGCCCCCGACGTCGCTCAGCGGCCTGGAGCACGCGCCCTTGAGGATCACGACCGTGTCCGCGCTGCCCACCCGCACCGGGGACAGCAGAAGCGGAAGCCGTTCGATGTCGCGCAGGCGTCCGGCTTCCAGCAGTGCCTGGTTGGTCAGGTGCGAGAGACCGGCCGCCCGCAGCGCTGCGACCACGTCCAGGAAGGGACCTGTCGCACGGGTGGCGCCGATGGCCGACACCACCACACGTGCGTCGTCCGAAGAAAGCCGGGACAGGACGTCGACGAGTGTGTGAGCAGGGCGTCCCGTGCCGGCCTCGACCAGGATGTGCGCGGCCGCCACGGGCGCATTCATCGCACGCAACGACTCGAGCGCGGTCAGGAACCGACTCGGCTCGGTGCCCTGGGCCAGCACGCGCGACACGGTCCGAGGGATTGGTCTCCGCTCCTTCACGGCGTCCAGGATCTCGCCGACGAGTGGATCGTGGACGTACTCGCCCCGGGAGTCGGCCACGGAGTTGTCCGGCGAGTTGTCCACCGGGTCCGCCCTGTCGTACGGGGCGCTGTCCGCCGAGTTGTCCACGCCGGGATGAGGAACGTCGTCGCCGGTCACGGGGTTGTCCGGGCTGGACAACCCGTCCGGCTCGTCCTGTAGTTCCTCCGCGAGCTGTTCCAGGCGTTCGGCGCCGACGTCCAGGATCCGCGAGGCTTTCATCAGGGCTACGTCGATGTCGTCGGGCGCGAGGGGAGCGGACGCCGGCGCCGGCACGGGCGGGTCCGCCTCGGGCAGTTCGTCCGTCTCGGCGGAGAGCCCCTCGTGCGTGCCGCGCAGCCGCGCGAGTTCCTCGGTGAGCCGGCGTACCTGCTCGGCCGACTGCTCCGCGAGCCGGTCGGCCTTCTCCCGCTCGGCGCGGGCCCTGACGAGCTCGGTTTCCGCATGGGTGCGCTGGGCTTCGCTGTGGTGCAGCCGTTTGCGGACTTCGTCGAGCGCGTCCTGGGCCGCCGGGCGGGCGGGCGCGCGGTCTCGTTGTGCGGTCAGCGTGGCGATGTCCCGATGCAGTTTGTCGACGAGGGCGAGCAGGATCAGCACCATCTGGTTGGCGTCGTTGCGCGCCTTCTCCAGTTCGGCGGCCCGCTCCAGCGCGCGCAGCAGTTGGTCCGAGAGTTCCAACGACTGCCTCTGCACGCCGACGAGTTCGGCCGTCACGGCGGCGGCCCTGCTTTCCCCGGTGGCCCCGGCGCCCGTCCGTGACCGCTTCGCACCGCGCGGCTCGGTCCCCGACCGCTTGGCGCGCTCCGCCGCGTCGAAGAGCGGCCGTGCGCGGTCCGTCCGCCGTTTGCGCTCCACCAGGTCACGGGAGCAGACATCGGCCACCGCTTCGACGAAGTCCCACTGCAGATTCACACCGGCCAGGCGGCCGGCGACGGTGGACCGGCCAGGCACGACCTTGCTGTTGAAGTGATCGGGGGTCAACTTCCCCACCAGATCGTCAAGTCGCAGGCCGGCATCGTCCAGCCACTCCCGCAGGAGCCCCGCCAGCTCGTCCGCCTCGCTCGAACTTCCGCGGGTCTGCGCCCATGGGCGCGTCCGGCGGCCCTTGCCCGCGCCCTTGTCCGGGTCGCCTATCTGTCCACTCACCGCGCTGACGACCCCGTACTTGTCCGCACTTGTACACAGGACTTCCTGGACTAGTGGAGCCGGGAGTAGTCGATCAGCACGCTGAATGTGTCGCTCGACAGCCCGTCCGCAGCCGACCACGGCTCATACGACGGCGATCCCACGATCCGGAGGAGTCCCCCCATGACAGGCCAACTCAATCACGTGCTGTCCCTCCTTGCACACGGACTGCTCACAGAGCTCCCCGCTCAGCTCGCGACGGCGGCAGTCATGGCCGCCGCGACCGCCGCGTGGCGGTACACGAAACGCCGGAGTGCCGCCGGGGAACGGGATTCGGGCCGCCGCCGGCAGCTCCCCCAGCAGATGCGGATCGCCGATCTCCAGCCCGAGCAGCGACTCGATCCGCTCCAGCCGCCGGTAGAGCGACTGCCGGCCGATGTGGAGCAGGGCGACGGTACGGGTGGGTGATCCCGGCGAGGCGTTCCCGGTCGGCGTGGCCCCGGGAGTGCCGGCACGTCCCCCGGGAAGGCGGCCCGCAGCCCGCCCGGCCCGGGGGGGGAGCCCGCCAGGGCCGCCGTACGGTCGTCGCCCCGTGGCCGTGTGACGGAACCCCGGCGGGCCTCGTCGATCACCGCCGCCTGCATGTGCGGCAGGGAGCGGCCGACCTCCACCGGGAGGCCGGCGGGAACTCCACCGCGAGGCCGGCGGCCCGGACCGGGTCGAGGGTCAGGACCTCGCGGAGGGGGAGTGCGGGCACGGGGACCTCCAGGGCGCTGACAGTTCGTCCGCGGGCGGCCGCCGGGGAGAGTACTTTCCGCACGTTGCCCTTCGTGTTCCGCCCACAGGAGAGTGAGAGGCATGCAGCTCTTGGACCAGGCGACCGCCCGTACGTGGCTCGCCACCGCCGTCGAGGAGGCCCGCGCCGGGCTCGGCGAAGGCGGCATCCCGATCGGGGCCGCGCTCTACGGGGCCGACGGGGCGCTGCTCGGGCGTGGGCACAACCGGCGGGTCCAGGACGGCGACCCGTCCATGCACGCGGAGACGGCCGCTTTCCGGGCGGCGGGACGGCAGCGGTCGTATCGCGGCACGACCATGGTGACCACGCTCTCACCCTGCTGGTACTGCTCCGGCCTGGTCCGGCAGTTCGGGATCTCCCGGGTGGTGATCGGCGAGGCGGTCACCTTTCACGGCGGGCACGACTGGCTGGCCGAGCACGGTGTGGAGATCGTGCTCCTGGACGATTCCGGGTGCATCGGCATGATGCGCGACTTCATCAAGAACCATCCGGCACTGTGGAACGAGGACATCGGTGAGTAAGCCACGCATGCCACACATGCCACGCATCCCCACGATCGACCTCAAGCCCTGGCTCGAAGGTGACGGCCAGGCGCGCAGGACGATCGCCCGTACCGTCGACGAGGCCCTGCGGACCGCCGGGTTCCTCCTGGTCACCGGGCACGGGGTGGACCCGGCGCTGCGCGCGCGGATCCGGGCGGCGGCCCGTACCTTCTTCGTGCTCCCCGTCGAGGTCAAGCAGCGTTACGAGGCGAAGGTCGGCGGGCGCGGCTGGCTCGGGCCGGGCGCGGAGGCCAACGGGTACGCGGAGGGCACCGAGACCCCGCCGGACCTCAAGGAGTCGCTGACGTTCGCGACCCACGAGCCCTTCGACGACCCCGTCGTCAACGCCGAGTGGTACGCGCCCAACGTGTGGCCCGCGGAGGTGCCCGAACTCCGGTCGCTGTGCGAGGAGTACCTGGAGCGCATGGGCGAGCTGGAGAAGCAGCTCCTCTCGCTGCTCGGCGAGGCCCTCGGCCTCGAACCCGACTTCTTCTCACGGCACATGGACCATCCGACGTACGGCTTCAACATCAACTGGTATCCGGGTACGGAGGTCATCGGGGAGCCGGCGCCGGGCCAGTTCCGTATCGGGCCGCACACCGACTTCGGGACGGTGACGATCCTCGACCGGCAGGCGGGTAAGGGCGGGCTGCAGGTCTACACGGACGAGGGCGGATGGGAGGACGCGCCGTACGACCCGGACGCCTTCACGATCAACATCGGTGATCTGATGGCGCGTTGGACCGGTGACCGCTGGCGGTCGGGCCGCCACCGGGTGCTGCCGCCGCCCGCCGACACTCCCGCCGAGGAGCTGATGTCCCTCGTCTACTTCGGGGAGTGCACGCCCGGAACGCTCGTCGAGTCCGTCCCGGCACCGGTGGGGCGAGTGGCCTACGAGCCCGTCGACTCGCATGTGTATCTGCGGGAGAAGCTGGACTCGATCACGGTCGACTGACCGCCGTCGCCGGGTCGCCGTCGCCTGGCCGCCGTCGCCTGGCCGCCGTCGCCGGGTCGCCGTCGCCTGGCCGCCGTCGCCGGGTCGCCGTCGCCTGGCCGCCGTCGCCGGGTCGCCGTCGGCTGATCGCGGCGGCCGTTTCTGAGTAAGGGTTGCCTCGTTGGGCGAGATACCACCCGTTTGGGTGTGTCCTCCGCCCCGAATGGAGCCGCCTGTGCGAATGACTGACATCCAGCGCTGCGAGGTCCGGCCCGGACGGCTCGTCGAATGGACGCTCAGTCCGGCGACGGTGGCGACGGCGACGGGCCTGCCGGCGGACTCCAGGCCGCCGGCGTACGTCCAGGAGTCCCATCTCAAAACCGTCCACTCCGTGTGTGAGGACGGCCTGTTCCTGCCGACCTGGCTCGGCACGGCGTTCGACGTCCCGGGCCGGGTCGATCTCGACGCGCTGCAGGAGGCGCTGCACGGCTGGACGCTCCGGCACGAGACGCTGCGCAGCGGCTTCCGCTGGACCGACGGCGACATGCACCGGTTCACGGTCGACGCCGAGACCGTGTCGCTCCTGCGCGAGGTGGTCGGCGACTTCCCCGACGCGGCGGAGCTGGTCCAGTACCTCCAGGACCGCTTCGACGCCGCGGCGTACGCACTCCGCTGGCCGAACTTCATCTACGCGGCCGTTGTCCGGGACGACTGCACCAGCGTGTACATGGCTTTCGATCACAGCAACGTCGACGGCTACTCCATCATGCGCATCCCCGCCGAGATCCACGATCTCTACGCGGCAGCCGTCGAGGGCCGCCCTGTGCAGGAGCCGCCGGTCGCCAGTTACGTCGACTTCTGCGAGATCGAGCGGGAGAAGGCGGATCGGATCGCCGACGACCACGTGATCGTCGCTCGCTGGCGGGAGTTCATCGACCGCTGCGAGGGACAGCTGCCGAACTTCCCCGTCGAGCTCGGCATCGATCCCGGCGGCCTGCACACCCAGAAACTCATGCGCGAGATGATCGTGGACGCCGACGCCGCCGCGGCATTCGAGGCGTACTGCCGTCCCTACGGCGGAAGCCTGGTCGGGGTTCTGGCCGCCACCGGCCTTGTCGTGCACGAGATCGGCGGAGCGCCCGTCTACCGCACGGTCGTGCCGTTCCACACCCGGGACCGGGCCGAGTGGTCGGACTCCGTGGGCTGGTTCGTGGGCGCCGCGCCGATCGAGATTCCCGTGGCCTCCGTACCCGACTTCACCAGCGCCCTGAAAGCGGTGCGCGCCGAGTTGCGGACCAACCGGCCGCTGGCCCGCATCCCTCTCGCCCGGGTCCTGGACCTGCTCGGCTCGGACTTCCGCCCGACGTCGCCCGACCTGTACTCGGTCGTCTCGTTCCTCGACGCCCGGGACGTCCCCGGCTCGGCGCGGTGGACCGATCTGAAGGTGTACGGACTGGGCAGGGTGGCGTACGGCGACAAGGTGTACGTGTGGTTCAACCGGCTCCACGAGGGCCTGTGGTTCACGTGCCGCTACCCGGACACCGACATCGCGTACAAGAACATGCGGCTGTATGTGGAGCGGCTTCGGGACATCATCATGTCGACAGTCTCGTAACCCAACGGACGGGGGGGGAAGGTGCGGGTGGTCAGACGGCCGCACGGGCACGGAGCCCTCTTCGCCGGACGACGTCGTAGCCGGTCAGGAGGCGCTGTGTAGAGGTCACGCGCCCGCTTCGAGTACGTCGATCAACCGCTCGAAGCGCGCTCGCCACCGTGGTTCCGACTCCACCCCGCCCTGGAACTCATGGGTGAAGCGCAGGGCGCTGCCCTGGTCGCCGTCCCGCTCCAGATGGAACCTGATCCGGCCGCCGCCCTCCAGCGTGTACTCGGCGACCCGCTCCACGTCCCACGCGGTGACCCGCCCGGAGCCGAGGTCACGCAGCGTGACCGCACCGCCGAGGCGGGGTTCCAGGACGTCGGCGGCGGTGAACCAGGCCGCGAGCCCCTCCGGCGTACTCAGCGCCGTCCAGACCGTCTCCATCGGCCGGGGAAGCCGCACCAGGAAGTGCAGGATGTGCGTGTTCCCGTGGGTCTGGCTGATGCCCTGTTCTACGGAACCGGTCATGACACCAGCCTGACCCCGCCGGGGACGATATGCACCCCTTACGGGCGCTGACCTGCCTTGTCGACGACCGTGCGCTCCAGGATCGCGGCACGGCCGGTGATGTCGCCCTTCTTGAAGCCCCAGGGCAGGTCCTCGACGGCCACCTCGCGTTCGCCCAGGAACTCCTTGGTCTTCTTGTCGAAGATCAGCTCGAAGCGCTGCCCGCGGTCCACCCTGGCGACCGCGACGCCGTGTCGGCCGGCCGCGTCCACGGCGTCGTCGATCACGAAGACCCCGGAGATCCTGGCGGCGGCCCGGTAGAGGGCAGCGGCCTGCGGGGGCGGCATCAGGGACTCGCGGACGAGGTCGCCGACGAGGACGAAGTTGGCCTCGTCCTTGCTGTTGCTGCCCTCGCTGACCCTGTTCAGCCAGGCGTACATCTTCTCGGGGTCGGTCGGCAGGGTCTGGAGGTGGCGGTAGTTGGTGTTGGACGGGATGCCGGCGAGCTCCGCGTCCAGAGGCTCGTCGTCGAAGCCCTGGTAGGGCTCGTCCAGCAGGCCCTTCCGGCGGCCGTCCACCGACTTCCACACCTCGCGCTCGTGGATCGGCTGGAGCTTCGCGGGCTCGTCGTTCGTCTGCGTGGTCCAGCCGACTTTGCTCTTGATGTACACGAACTGGTCGTCCCGGATGTCGGCTGGTGCCTTCGCGTGCTCGGCGGCGAGCGCGATGTCCTCCAGCAGCCGGGCGGCGTCGTTCGTCCCGGCTCGCTTGTCCGGCGTCGCGGCCCGCTCCGCCTGCCCGGACGGGACGGTGAGCGTGACGGTGACGGCGGTGACGGCCGCGACGGCGCCCACGACCAGTGCGGTGCGCAGAAAGCGCCTGCGCACGGGGGCTTCGGACGGTTCCTGCCGGATCTCGGTCATCAGGTGCTCCTTGAGGAGTCGGTGACGGCCCGGCGGAAGGTCTCTCTCCGGAAGCTCCGGGAGCTGGTTCATCGGCTTCCCTCCCTCAGGGGCCCGACCGCGGTGGTGCGGTCACCTCTCATCTGTCCGCGCCGCTCGGGTGGTTCCATGTGTTTCGCGAGTTTCGTCCGCGCCCGCGACAGCCGTGACCGTACGGTCCCCACCGGCACCCCCAGGGCGTCCGCCGCCGCCCGGTAGTCCAGCCCCGACCACACGCACAGCGCCAGCACCTCGCGCTCGGCCCGTCTCAGCCTGGCCAACGCGGTCCGCACGACGGCCAGTTGCGCGGCGTCGTCGATACGGTCCGCGACCTCGTCGGCGAAGTCCCGTACGGTCTCGTCGCGCGGCAGGCGGGCGACCGCGGCCTCATGCCGTCGGGCCGCGCGACGGGTGTTGCGCGTGACGTTGGTGGCGATGCCGAGCAGCCAGGGGCGCGGCGAGCCGCCCTCCTCGTCGAGCCTCTCGCGCAGCCGCCAGGCCTCCAGGAAGGTCAGCGAGACGACGTCCTCGGCCGTCGACCACTCCCCCGTGAGCCGGAAGGCATGGTTGTAGACGGAGCGTGCGTACGCGTCGAAGAGCTCACCGAAAGCGTTGTGGTCCCCCGCGCGGATGCGTTTCCGCAGATTCGTATCCACATCCTGCTACCTGTCCGCACGGCGAAGGCCGGTTCCCATGACCTGAGTCACAGGAACCGGCCTTCAACGTAACGGGCCTGTAGGTGAGTTACACCCCGGCGTACGAGTGCTTGCCGGAGACGAAGATGTTGACGCCGTAGTAGTTGAACAGCCAGCAGCCGAAGGCGATCAGAGCCAGGTAGGCGGCCTTGCGGCCCTTCCAGCCGGCCGTGGCACGGGCGTGCAGGTAGCAGGCGTAGGCGACCCAGGTGATGAAGGACCAGGTCTCCTTGGGGTCCCAGCCCCAGTAGCGGCCCCAGGCGTCACCCGCCCAGATGGCGCCCGCGATGATCGTGAACGTCCACAGCGGGAAGACGGCGGCGTTGACCCGGTAGGAGAACTTGTCGAGGGACGCCGAGGCGGGCAGCCGGTCGAGGACGGAGTTCGCGAAGCGGCCGGGGGTGCCGCCGTTCGCCAGCTTGTTCTCGTAACTGTCCTTGAAGAGGTAGAGCAGCGTGGAGACCGCGCCCACGTAGAACACCGCGCCGCAGAAGATCGCCGTGGAGACGTGGATGTACAGCCAGTACGAGTGGAGGGCGGGAACCAACTGGTCGCTGGCGGTGTACAAGACAGTGACGGCGAGGCCGAGATCGAGGAGGACCGTGGTGATCAGGAACAGCCCGAGCCAGCGCACGTTCTTCTTCAGCGCGAGCAGCCCGAGGTACACGCCGACGGCGACCGTGGAGAAGGTGATGTTGAACTCGTACATGTTGCCCCACGGCGCCCGCTGCACCGACAGAGCCCGCGCGAGCACACCGCCGAACTCGACCAGGAAGGCGAGGACGGTGAGGGAGATGGCGATACGCCCGTAGAGGTCGCCCTGCGCGTCCCCGCCGTGCGCCCCGGGCCCGTCCGGCACGTCCCGCTGACCGGCGGTGGCCCGCACGACGACCTTCGGCCGCTCCAGTACGGCGGTGGAGCCGCTCTGCTTCACGGTGACGGCGGGCGCGTCGGCCTTCTTGGCCTTCGCCGGGGTGAGCGCGGCGGCCGTACGGCCGACCTTGCTGCGGCTGCCGAGGAGCCATTCGGCGATGTACGCGAAGAAGGCCAGGGTGTAGACGGCCATCGACGAGTAGATCAGCGTGTTGCTGATGCTCGCGAGGTTTTCGTTGGTGGCGGCGGCCAGATCGGTTGCGGCGGCGAGAGTCACCTCAGCACTCCTTCGGGTGAATATCCCGGCGACTTGCGGTCGGGCGGTGAGGTCTGCGAGAAGAGTTGCGGTCGTGTTACCGGGCTGGTTTCAACCCGGCTGGCGTTGATCGTGGAAGACCCGGAGGGCCGCTGGTCCGCCGGGCGGCGAGAGCCAGGAATCTCCCTTGTTCCGCACGGGAGAGGATTCAATTCTCAGCCCCTTCGGCAGATGCGGCGTCGGAGTCGGACACACCGTCCGGCTCCGCCCCCGTGCCGTCGGGTGCCCCCGGCGCCTGCTCGTACAGGATCCCGGCGAGGTCGCCGAGTTCCTCGGGCACCTTGGCGGACTCGCTGCGGCCGAGGCCGGCCATCTCGACGACCGTGACGCCGTCACTGCCGGTGGTGGCCCGCACCCACACGCGGCGGCGCTGGATGAACAGGGAGGCGGCGAGGCCGAAGATCGCGGCGACGGAACCGGCGAGCGCCCAGCCGCTGCCGGGCTGGCGGGCGACCTGGAAGCCGGCCCACTCCTTGACCTCCTTCTCGAAGGTGATCGAGCCGGCGCCGTTCGGGAGCTTCATGGTCTCGCCGGGCTTCAGGTTCTCCCTGAGCTGCGCGCCCTTGGAGTCCTTGAACCCCTTCAGGTTCTTCTTGTTCAGCTGGTACACGCTCTGTGGGAGGCCCGAGTTGACACCGAGGTCGCCGTGGTAGGCCTCCAGGTTCAGCACCGGGTTGAGCAGTGCCGGGAACTGCGAGACCACCGCGGTGCCCGAGCCGCCGTACGACGGCAGGAAGAAGGCCTGGAAGCCGAGCTGGTCCCACTTGCCCTTGGCGTCGCGGTAGCCGTCCATGACCTTGATGGCGCCGGTGGAGGTGACGTTGCCGTCCAGGGGAAGGAGGGGCACGGCGTCCTGGTAGACGACGTCGCCCTTGCCGTCGCGGACCGTGATGACGGGGGCGTAGCCGTGGCTGACGAGGTAGACCTTCGAGTCGCCGATCTCCAGCGGCTCGTTGACCTTGACGGTGGTCTTCTTGTCCTTGCCGTAGGCGCCGATGCTGTAGGTGAGGTCGGCTTCGTAGGTGCGCGGGGTGCCGCGGTTGGGGCCGGTCGTCTCGTAGGTGCCCTTGAAGTTCTTCAGGGTGAAGCTGAAGGGGTCGAGGTCGTCCTGGCTGAAGAGGCTGCCGGACTTGAAGTCGTCGTACTGGGTGAGGGTGTTGGAGAAGCCGTCGCCCTCGACGATCAGCTTGTTGCCCTCGGACTTGAACAGCTGGCCCCAGGCGAAGGCGATCAGCATCACGATCAGCGCGATGTGGAAGGCGAGGTTGCCGACCTCGCGCAGATAGCCCTTCTCGGCGGCGACGGCGTCGCCGGACAGATGGGCGCGGAAGCGGCGCTTCTTCAGCAGGGCGAGCGCGGCCGCGCGGACCTGCTCGGGCTCGGCCTCGGTGCGCCAGGTGGTGTAGGCGGGCAGCCGGGTCAGGCGCCTCGGGGCACCCGGCGGACGGCCGCGCAGCTGGCCGACGAACTGCCAGGTGCGCGGGACGATGCAGCCGATGAGGGAGACGAACAGCAGGATGTAGATCGCGGAGAACCACACCGAGCTGTAGACGTGGAAGAGGCCGAGCTTGTCGTAGATCGGCGCGAGCGTCTCGTGCGCCTTGCGGAACTCGGCGACCTTCGTCTCGTCGATGCCGGTCTGCGGGATGAGCGAGCCGGGGATCGCGCCGAGCGACAGCAGCAGGAGCAGCAGCAGCGCGACCCGCATCGAGGTGAGCTGCCGCCAGAACCAGCGGGCCCAGCCGATGACGCCGAGGGAGGGGAGATGGGAGATCTCCTCGGTGGGGGCGGTGGAGAGCTGGGAGCCGGCGGCGCCCAGGTCCTGGTCCTCGGCAGGCCCCGGGGTGTTGTCGGGCGCGCTGGTCTTGGTGTTGCTCATGGATCAGATCCCCACAGTGAAGCCGTCGGACCAGACCTGCATCTCCTGCACGATGCGGTCCCACGCGCCGGTCAGCAGCAGCACACCGGTCACGATCATCATGGTGCCGCCGATGCGCATCACCCAGACATAGTGGCGCTTGACCCAGGCGAAGGCGCCGAGCGCCTTACGGAAGGCGACCGCGGCGAGCACGAAAGGCAGGCCGAGGCCGAGGCAGTAGGCGACGGTCAGTATGGCGCCGCGTCCGGCGCTGGCCTCGTTGAAGGCGAGCGTCTGCACAGAGGACAGGGTCGGGCCGATGCAGGGCGCCCAGCCGATGCCGAACAGCGCGCCGAGCACCGGGGCGCCGGCCAGCCCGGTGGCCGGCTTGGTGTGGAAGCGGAACTCCCGCTGGCTGAGCCAGGGCATCAGGCCCATGAAGAAGAAGCCCATGAGGATCATGAGCACGCCCAGGATCTTCGTCAGGACGTCCTTGTTCTCCTGCAGGGTCGAGCCCCAGTAGCCGAACAGGGCCCCGCCGGAGACGAACACCGCGGTGAAGCCGAGCACGAAGAGGGAGGCACCGGCGACCATGCGGCCACGCCGGGCCTCGGCCAGGTCGGTGCCGCTGACTCCGGTGACGTAGGAGAGGTAACCGGGGACGAGCGGCAGGACGCACGGGGAGAAGAAGGAGACGAGGCCGCCGAGCATCGCGATGGGCAGCGCGAGCAGCAGAGCACCGCTGAGCACCGTCTCGTTGCGGCCCACCACGGCCTCGGCGAGCGTGGACACTGCGGTCACGTCACTTCTCCGCGAGGACGGGCTTGATCATGCCGCGCAGCGTGTCCTCGCTGAGCGGCTGGAGCGCACGCACCGCGATCCTGCCCTGGCGGTCGAGGACCAGCGTGGACGGGATCAGCTGCGGGTTGAGCGTGCCCTTCTTGAAGCGGAGCATCTGCTTGCCCGTGGGGTCGTACAGGCTCGGGTAGGTGACCCCGAACTCCTTCTCGAAGGCCTTCGCGGGGGTGGTGCTGGTGTCCCGGGTGTTGAGGCCGACGAACTCGACGCCCTGGTCCTTGAGGTCCTCGTAGACGGTCTGGAAGTTCTTCGCCTCGGCCCGGCAGGGCGGGCACCACGATCCCCATACGTTGATGACGAGGATCTTGCCCTTGTAGTCGGCGGTGGTGAGCTGCTTGCCGTCGATGGTCTCGCCGGACAGTGCCGGCGCCGGCGTCCGCGCGCTCTTGGCGACCGTGTCGATGCCGTTGTTGCCGGTGACGAAGTTGGTGTCACCGCCGCCACCCGACGTACCGCCGGAACTGCACGCGGACAGGGTCAGCGCGGCGGCCACGGCTGTCGCGGTGAGCAGGACGGCACGGCTGCGGTTCGAGCGCAGGGGGGCACGGCTGGCGGCACTCATGTGAAAAGTTTCGCATGCCCGTTCTGGGGATCTTGCGCACCCCCCTCCCGGACGTAGACCCGCATTTCAGGCGGCGTTCGAGGTGCTCTGCGGGGATCCCGTGGAGCTGCCCTTCAGGAAGCTCTTCCAGCCGCCGACGGGCTCCTGCCCGACGTCGAGCGTCCGCAGCTGCGCGAGCACCTCCGGCTTCTGTACGTCCATCCAGTCCACGAACTGCCGGAAGGAGACCAGTCGTATGTCCTCGCCCTTCTCCTTCTCCCGCGCGATGTGCTTCAGCGCCTCCTCGACGGCGTCCATGTAGATGCCGCCGTTCCACTGCTCGAAGTGGTTGCCGACGAAGAAGGGGGCCCGGTTTGTCTCGTATGCCCGCTTGAATCCCTGGATATACGCCTGTGCCGACTGCTTCCGCCAGGCCGGGTAGTTGTAGCTGGGCGCGTTCGTCGAGTTGACCGACTGATTGGCAAGCATGTTGTAGTCCATGGAAAGGACCTCGAACGAGCGGCCGGGGAAAGGTATCTGCTGCAACGGCAGGTCCCACAGCCCCTGCTTCTTCTGCGGCCACACCTGGCGGCCGCCCGGCGAGGAGGCGTCGTAGCGCCAGCCCAGCTCGCGGGCGGTGGGCAGCAGGTTGTCCTGGCCGAGCAGGCACGGCGTACGGCCGCCGACGAGTTCCTTGTCGTAGTCGAACGGCAGGGACGGCAGGTCGGTCCACCCGCTGTTGGTCCGCCACTCCTTCACGAAGGCCTTCGCCTGCTCGATCTCGCTGCGCCACTGCTGCGGGGTCCAGTTGCCGACGGTGCCGGTGCCGGCGCAGAAGTGGCCGTTGAAGTGGGTGCCTATCTCGTGCCCTTCGAGCCAGGCGCGGCGGACGCCGGCGAGCGTCGCCTTGACGTGCTCGTCGGTGAGGTAGCCGATGTCGGAGGCGCCGCGCGGGTTGTTCGGGGGCTCGTAGAGCCGCTTCTTCGACTCGGGCAGGAGGTAGAGCCCCGAGAGGAAGAAGGTCATGTGCGCGCCGTGTTCCTTGGCGAGGTCGAGGAAGCGCGGGAAGAGGCCGTTGCCCACCTCGCCGGCGCCGTCCCAGGAGAAGATGACGAACTGCGGCGGGGTCTCACCGGGTTCGAGGGGCTTCGGCGCGCCGGGCTGGTTCGGCTGCTTGCCGGTGTACGAGGTGGAGCCGTCGCCGATGGGACGCGCGCGGTTGGCCTGGGTGCCGGGCTTGTTGTCCGAGTCGTTTCCGGAACCTCCAACGTCGTTCGACCCGTCTGACGGCGTGAGGGTGCCGCATCCCGCGAGTCCGAGGGCGGCGGCCGCTCCGGCTCCGAGCCCGAGAAGTCCCCTTCGGTTGAAGTCGCGCATTCCATTCCCGTCCGTCGCATCCTCTGGTGGTCACCCAGTCAGAGGGCGCGACGAACAGGGAGGTTCCGTCTAATCGCACACGTTTCGGAACAAATGCAACAGGACTGTCACAGCGCCCCAAACGGACGTTGTCGGACGTTGCTATGCGCCGAAGGCCTTGTCCTTCCCCTTCACCGGCTTGGCACCTGCGCGCAGATGGGCGGGGACGAGGTCGATGGCGGGCTCGGAGTAACCGACGGACACGATCTTGTCGCCCTGGTACGTGAAGCTCGTCACCGAGGCGAGCGTGCACTGCCGCTTGCGCGGGTCGTGCCACAGGCGCCGCTTCTCCACGTAACTCCGCACGATCCAGATCGGCAGCTGATGACTGACCAGCACGGCCTCGTGCCCGCGCGCGGCGTCCTTGGCGGCGTCGAGCGCGCCCATCATGCGGATGACCTGCTCGACGTACGGCTCACCCCAGGACGGCTTGAAGGGGTTGACGAGATGCTTCCAGTTCTCCGGCTTCTTGAGGGCCCCGTCCCCGACCCCGAATGTCTTGCCCTGGAAGACGTTGTCGGCCTCGATGAGCCGCGCGTCGGTCGCGAGGTCGAGCCCGTGCGCCTTGGCGATCGGCGTCGCGGTCTCCTGCGCCCGCTCCAGCGGGGAGGCGCAGACGTACGTGACGTCGCGGGAGGCCAGGTGCTCGGCGACCCGGTCGGCCATCTGCCGTCCGAGCTCGGACAGGTGATACCCGGCGAGACGGCCGTAGAGGATCCCGTCCGGGTTGGCGACTTCGCCGTGCCGCATGAGGTGGACGACGGTGACGTCGCTGCTGTTGGTCATGGCGTTGTCGGTCATGCCGCCGTGGCCTCCGCCGCCGCTCGGGCCGCCGCCGGGAGGGCGTCGGCGATCCGCTGGACGGCCTGCTCGTCGTGCGCCGTGGAAACGAACCAGGACTCGAAGGACGAGGGCGGCAGATAGACGCCCTGCGCCAGCATCGAGTGGAAGAAGGCGGTGAAGCGGAAGGATTCCTGCCGCTTGGCGTCCTCGTAGTTGCGCACGTCCCGGTCCGTGAAGAAGACGGAGAACATGTTGGAGGCGGTCTGCAGCCGGTGCGCGACGCCTTCCTTGGCGAGGGCCTCGGTGACGAGGGACTGGATCTGCGCGGAGACGGCGTCGATGGTGTCGTACGCGGCCTCGTCGAGGAGCCGCAGCTGGGCGAGGCCGGCGGCGGTGGCTACCGGGTTCCCGGAGAGGGTGCCGGCCTGGTAGACGGGCCCGGCGGGCGCGAGGTGGGCCATCACATCGGCGCGACCACCGAAGGCGGCGGCCGGGAAGCCGCCCCCCATCACCTTGCCGAAGGTCATGAGGTCGGGCTTGACCCCGTCGATGCCGTACCACCCGGCGCGACTGGTCCTGAACCCTGTCATGACCTCGTCGGAGATGTAGAGGGCGCCGTTCTTCTGGCAGGCGTCCTTCAGTCCCTGGTTGAAACCGGGGCGGGGCGGGACGACGCCCATGTTGCCGGGCGAGGCCTCGGTGATCACGCAGGCGATCTCACCGGGGTAGCGGTGGAAGGCCTCGTGTACGGATTCGAGGTCGTTGTAGGGGAGGACGATGGTGTCGCCGGCCTGGGCGCCGGTGACGCCGGGGGTGTCGGGCAGGGCGAAGGTGGCGACCCCCGACCCGGCGGCGGCGAGCAGCGAGTCGACGTGCCCGTGATAACACCCGGCGAACTTGATCACCTTGGACCGCCGGGTGAACCCGCGGGCGAGCCGGATGGCGGACATGGTGGCCTCGGTACCGCTGGAGACGAGCCGCACCTGCTCGAGCGGTTCGATCCGGTCGACCATCTCCTCGGCGAGCGCGACCTCGCCCTCACCGGGCGTACCGAAGGAGGTGCCGCGGGAGACGGCGTCCTGGACGGCGGCGATGACGTCCGGGTGGGAGTGCCCGAGGATCATGGGCCCCCAGGAGCAGACCAGGTCGACGTACTCGCGCCCGTCGGCGTCGGTCAGGTACGGACCCGTGCCGGACACCATGAACCGGGGCGTACCGCCCACGGCCCGGAAGGCGCGCACCGGGGAGTTCACGCCGCCCGGCGTGACGGCGGCCGCACGGTCGAACAGAGCCTGCGAGGCAGGCGCATCGTATGGATAGGGCGTTCCTGAAGAGGGCGCTTCGCTCATGACCTGCGACTACTCCGACCTTCTGTGACCTACTCCGATGATCTCGGACTCCGGTTGCCAGTGACCTCCTCAGGGTAGGCCAGGGGGCGGCGGGGGCAGCGGGGCGCTGCTCGACTCGACCGGGCGGGACCAGCGTCGGTGACCTCCCCATCCCTCCCCCGTCTCCGCTCCCCTCCCTCCCCTCCGCTCCCCCCATCACGCCCCCTCGCCCCCGAGCACCCCCCGCCACCTCCCCGCGATCTGCGAGACTGGACGTGATACACACAGCTCATGCGGGGCGTGATGGTCGGGGACTGAAAAGATCCTGCGGACAGGTGTTTCAACGCACGTTTCGGCGGGCGGCCGTGGGGGAGGTCACTGACACGATGATCGGGTTGCGCGGCAGGCGTCACGCGTCCTAGAAAAGCAGTCGGGTGGAGATATGCATCGCGGTGGCGGACTGGGCGAGGGGACTGATGACCTGGGTCCTCGACGTGCCCGGCGGGGAAGGCACCGGCGCGACGCGGAGGATTCGAACGAAGCACGTCACGGACACGTAGTACCAGATATGCCGGGTGTACCGAACGAGTCAGAGCGGGCCGACCGTCACATTGATCGGCTGAGGGCGAGCAGGAATGGTGGTCGGGTGGGGGTGACGTACAAGTACTTCGGCGCGCCCGACGGTGCGACCGCGGCCCGCGTCCCGATCTCGATGCGCCCCGAGGAACTCGGCGGCGACGAACTCGGCATGAACGGCATGTTCACCAAGATCAAGCCGGAGACGATGGCCGCGATGGTCCTGACGGGCATCGAGGGCGTCCCGCTGCACAAGGTGCCCCCGCTGGAGCTGGTGGTCCTGCATCCCGACTACGCGGTGGTCAAGCTGCCGATGACGGTGGTCGATCCGCTGCGGGGTATAGGAGAGGAAGCGGTCGGCGCGGCCGCTTTCATCTGGTCCACGGTGCCGGACCGGGGTGGGCCTCGGGATGCGTTCAATGTGTACCAACTGCTGCACGAGTGGCAGGACTTCAGCCACCGGTTGCATGAGGCGGGGCATCAGCCGTATTGCTTGGTGTGGCCCTGACCTGGTGTTTCGGTGGTTTCGGGCGGGGTCTTCGGGCCTCGCCCTTTTTGGTGCCGGGGAGGGGCCGTCAGGCGGCCAGGGCACATTGAGGGCACATTGGTTTTGCTGGGGGTGCTGATGTGCCCTGGGCTGCGGGTGGGTCGTCGTTGCCTTCCGCCTCGGCTTCCGTTTCCGTGAAGGCGTCGTCGATCGCCTTGCGGGTGCGGGTCTCGCTGGACGGCAGCAGGTGCGTGTACGTCCGCAGCGTGAAGCCCGGGTCCGAGTGGCCGAGGTACTCGGAGAGCGCCTTGATGCTTTCCCCCGCGTCCAGGAGTACGGACGCGTAGGCGTGCCGGAGGGCGTGCATCCCGTCTTCCGGGGCCGCCTGGAGGTAGCGCGCGCCGCGCTCGCGGGGAGGTATGACGCCGGCGGCGGCAAGGGCGCGCTTCCAGGCGCCCATGTTGAACACGCTGCGGTTGTAGGCCCGCTTCTTCTCGTCGACGAAGAGAAGGCGGAAGGTCTTCGGCTCGCCATCTGGCTTGGCCCAGGGCAGGGTGACCTCGACCGGCGGGAACTCCTTCATGTGAGCCTTGAGGGCCGAGGCCAGCTGAGCCGACAGGGGCACTGACCGGATCCTGTTGCCCTTGGGCAGGGCGAAGACAGGCTTCGTGCCGACGAGCCGTACCTGGCGGTTGACGTGGATCCAACCGCCTTTGAAGTCGATGTCCTCGACGGCGAAGCCGAACACCTCGCCCTGCCGCAGACCGCAGCCGAAGGCGAGTCTGCCGCCGCCCTGGAAGCGCTTTGGAAGTGCGGCGATGACCGCACGGACGCGCTCCAGCGACCAAGGGATGATCTTCTTCTTGGTCGCGGTCGGCAGCTTGACCGACTTCGCCTTGCAGGGGTTCTTCGGCAGCAGCCCGTCCTCCACAGCCGTGCCGAGGATGCTGGAGAGGATGTCGAAGATGCCCTCGATCGTTGACACCTCAAGGCCAGCGTCCTGGAGGGTGCGGATCCAACCCTGTATGATCGAGGGCTGGTTGAGGGACCGCAGCTCGCGCCGGCCGAGGTGCTCGACGATGTGGTTGCGGACGGTCGCCTCGTAGCGGAGCGCGGTCGTCGGGCCGACGGAGTTCGCGTCGAGCCACTTCTGCGCGTAGGCGCTGAGCGTCTGCTTTGTCTCGGCCGGGACGACGTAGGAGCCGCGTCGGATCTCGACGTCGACCTCGGCGGCGCGGTTGTCCGCCTCGGCCTTCGTGTGGAAATTCTCCTTGCGCTGATGGCCATCCAGGTCGCGATAACGGACCTGCCAGCGCTTGCCGATGCCGTGGTCGGCGGTGGGAACCATCCGCTTCGTACGGCTCTTGTGTTCGCCGCACTCGGCCTCGGCAGGCTTGGGGTGGGACTTGTGCCAGCGGTCGTACACGTCAGCCAAGAAGGGCCTCCTGGATGGGGTTTGGGGACGGGGGGTGGCGTGGGTCGCAGCGGCGCGCGTCAGCCGCGGGAGCAGTAGGGCTGCGGGAGGGGCGGCGAGCTGGTGCTGGGGCAGGTCAGCACAAGGCGTGGGTGCTTGACGGCGTGGAGGCCAGCGGGGCCTATTTCGACAGGTCGGTTGGGCATGACAAATAGCTGTAACTTGCAGTCGACCGTCACGGCAAGAGTTAGTTCTTAAACTCTCCAAAAGTCGCCCGGAGGCGAAGTGGTGTTCGTCTCGTCGAATTCCGGCACATCACGAGCCGTTTCAGCGGGGAGGTTGTGCTACCTTCCCTCCGCGTCAAAGAATTGGGCGATTTGAGCACCTATTGGATGAGGTGTCCGGCGGGCTGGCCGCGTCACTTCTGACTGCTGTACGCCGCCTCTGAGCTGCTGGGGTACCGGATTCCGGCACCTCGGCCGGTTGCTTCGCCGCAGAAAATTTCGGCTTCCGCGGGAGCGATTTCGGCAACCGGCGATCCGCCCTTACTGTTTTGGTCTTCCCCGGCGACGCCGAGGGAAGTAACCGGGGGTTTCAGAATTCACTCTGGACGCTTCCCAGGCGGTGTGGCCGTGTTGCCCACGCCTGCCATCCAAAACCCTGATGCCGATATGGAGACCTCATTGCCGAACCACTCCCCGCGCCTTGCCGGCGCCCAGCGTGACCAGCTCGCCACTCCCGCCGACGTGGCCGCGTACCTCGGGGTACCGGTCAAGACCCTCTACCAGTGGAAGTACCGGGGCATCGGCCCCAGCGTCCACAAGGTCGGCCGCCACCTGCGCTACCGCTGGCGGGAGGTGGACGCGTGGCTGGATGCCCAGACGTCGTACGACCTCACGGCCTGACCCCGCGTCTGGCGCGGACAACGAAGCGGTCCCCGGCGCGCCAGCGCCGAGGGCCGAAGACTTCCCAACTGATCGCGCATCCCTGAACGAATGACCTGGTGAGGGGCGGGACCTTGCCCGTCCTGCCTCTCACCGGAGAGGAACGCCTATGGAGGACCCTACGTCCCCCAGCTCCACGAACACCTCCCCGACCGACTGGCCCACTCCCGCGGTCCCCGGCGAGGGCGTCCCCCGGCGCCGCAGGGATCAGGCGGAGACACGGTCCCCGGCGTCGGGGACCGTCGAGTACTCGGCGGATGCGGAAGCACACGGGGACCGTCCCCAGCCGTCTCCTGATACCGCTGCTGGGGACCGTCCCCGCGATGTGCCCGCTGCTCGGTCCCCGCACGTCCCGGTCCCCGTATCAACATCCGGCGCAAACCCGCAGGTCAGCGGCACCATAATGGGGACCGGTCCCCAAGAGGCTGCAGTTGCACCTGGGGACCGCAATGGGGACGGTGATCACGGTCCCCGCCAGTCGCTGGGGACTGACAACCCTGTGGCGGGAGCCGGCCAGCAGGAGGGGACCGGTCCCGTCGACGCACGGGGACCGGATCACGGGACCGGCTCCCGGCCTCCTGGGGGACCGGCAGCCCGTGGGGAACGGGGTTCCGGTGACGGTGCGGAACTGCTGGATGAGTTGCGGTCGGCGATCGGCAAGTACGTGGTGCTGCCCAGTGAAGAGGCGCTGACAGCGGTAACCCTGTGGGTGGCGGCCACGCACATCCAGACCGCTCTGCAGCACGCGCCGCGTCTGGCGGTCGTCGGCCCGACGAAGGGCTGCGGCAAGTCCCGGGTACTGGACGTGCTCCACGAGACCGTGCACCAGCCGATCATGACGGTGAACATGTCCACGGCGGTGCTGTTCCGCGTCATCGGCAAGAACCCGCGCACGATCCTGGTGGACGAGGCCGACACCATCTTCAGCAAGGCCGGCGAGAACGAGGAACTGCGCGGCCTGCTGAACGCCGGACACCAGCGCAACCGGCCCGCCTGGCGCATCTCCGGGCCGGAGCACAAGCCGACCCCGTATCCGACCTTCGCCATGGCCGCGCTGGCCTCGATCGGCGACCTACCCGACACGATCACCGACCGGGCGGTCGTGCTCCGCATGCAAAAGCGCAAGCCGGGCGAGAAGGTGACCCCGTTCCGCTCGCGCTACGCCACACCGGAACTGAACGCGCTGCGGGACAAGCTGGCCGCCTGGCTGGGCCCGCTGCGCGGCACAGCCGGCCGCATGGCGCCGACGATGCCGGTGGAGGACCGGGCGGCGGACACCTGGGAGCCGCTGGTCATCATCGCTGACCTGGCCGGCGGCCACTGGCCAGCCAGCGCCCGTGCGGCCTGTGTGGCGATGACCCGCTTCGAGGCCGTCCAGGACGAGCAGACCAACCTGAAGACGCGGCTGCTGCGCGACATCCACCACGTCTTCGAGGCACACGGCAACCCCGAAGCCCTGTCCTCCCTGGATCTGGTCACCGCCCTGCTCCAGGACCCCGACGCCCCCTGGGCAGAGCACGGCACCAACGGGCTCAACGCCTACCACCTGGGCAGAATGCTCCGGGACTTCGACATCCGCCCGGCCAACTACCGGTTCGACAAGGGCAGGCAGGCCAAGGGGTACGCCCGCAACCGGTTCCTCGACAGCTGGGCCCGCCACTGCCCCGACCTCACCGAGACGGCGCCCGCACCCGCGCACGACGCCACGCCCGCGTACCGGGCGGCTCAGGGCAAGCCGCCCGCCGCCCCGGCAGGCCAGCTGCCCATCGGCCCGCCCGGCGGCACCGCCGGCCCCAAACGCGCCCGCTGACCCGCCTCCCCCTCGGTCCGTATCACTGCGTCGCATCCGTCCCCGCGCAGGTCAGCGCGGGGACGGATGTCCTCACCGGGACGGACACCTCCGTACCTGCCCGAGCGTCCGTACCTGTGCTGACCAGGCATGGGACGGATGCGACGCACGTGACACGCCTCCCGCCCCCTCAGCACCGGAGCACCGGAGCACCACCATGCACGAACTGCCCACAGCTCAGGAGCAGATGCACACCACCTCAGCCCCAGACAGCGCAGCAAGTTGTCCCGGGAGCAATGCTCCCGGGATTCCCGCCCCAGGGGTGGCGGGAACAGCCCAGCGCCAGGGGGCACCGGAGCCTCAGGCTGCGACCGAGGGCGGACCGCAGCAGGGAGGGGAACGGCCGACCGAGTCCGTCTCGAAGAGACGTCAGCGCGCTCGTCAGCCGAATTCACGCAAGCGTCTGCACCAGCCCAGCTGCCGCATGAACGACACCGAGTTCCAGCGCTTCACCGACGCCGCCGCCCACTGCCACATGTCCAATGCCGCCTTCCTCGCCTATGCCGTCGACAAGGCCGCCCGCGACCTGAACCGCACCGCCGCCGAGATCGCCACCGAACGGCACGTCATCGACGAGCTGTTCGCCGCCCGCCGGCACCTCGGCCGCATCCACGGCCTGTTCAACCAGATCACCAGGGCCCTCAACTCCGGCGCCGACGCACCCCATCTGGACACGGGTGCCAAGGCCGTGCGCAGCGCTGCCCGCCGTATGGAGGATGCCGTCGATGCCCTGCTCGCCCACCGCGATGGCGGTGCCGCTGAGTGATCCCTAGCATCCACGACCGCGGCAGCGAGACGATCGGGCTCATCAACTACCTCTACGGCCCCGGTACCGCAGAGGAGCACATCGACCCGCACCTGGTAGCCACCTTCGACCCGCTCACCCCCGACCCCGGCCGCGACCCGAAGGCTAGCTATGAGCAGCTTCAGCGCCTGCTCGACCAGCCCGTCAACGCCCTGCCCGTCGGCAAGCGCCCCGAGAAACACGTGTGGCACCTGTCCGTGCGGGCCGCCCCGGAGGACCCGACCTTGTCCGACGAGGACTGGGCGGCCATCGCCCGCCGCATGGTCGCCGCCACCGGCATCGCCCCCGACGGCGACGAGCAAGCCTGCCGGTGGGCAGCCGTCCGGCACGCCGACGACCACATCCACATCATCGCAACCCTGGTCCGGGACGACGGCCGTCGGCCCCGCCTGCACAACGAGGCCCGTCGCGCCCAGGCCGAATGCCGCCTCATCGAAGTCGACTACAACCTGCGCCGCGTCGCGCCCGGCGACGGCACCGCCGCCAAGCCACCCACCAGCCCCGAACGGCACAAGGCCGAACGCGAGAGCCGGGACCGCACCGCACGCGAGGAACTGCGCGAGACCGTGCGTCGCGCGGTCGCTGGCGCCACCTCCACGGACGAGTTCCTCGGCCGCCTCAAGGACGCCGGACTTCTCGTACGCACCAAGGTGCTGCCCTCCGGCGAGCTGCAGGGCTACAAGGTCGCCCTGCCCGACGACCGCAACGGGGACAAGGAGCCGGTCTACTACGCCGGATCCACACTCGCCCCCGACCTGTCTCTGCCCCGCATCCGCAAACGCTTCTCCGGCAACACCCCGAGCCCGAACGCAGATACGCCCTCCGTCGAAGCACCGAGTGGGCCGGCCACAGCGCGGCGCCGGACGGCCACGGCCGCATGGCAGGCGCTATTGGTCATCGATCACGGCGAGGACGCCCAGGTCGCCGCGCACATGGCTGCCGCCGGGGAGGTCCTAGACGCGCTCGCCAAGACCTCCGCCGCCCACACCCGTGCCGAACTGCGTGAGGCGGCCTTCGTGTTCGAGCGGGCCACCCGCTCCCACGTTCAGGCCGAGCTCGGGCACGACCGCGCCCTGCATCAGGCTGCGCGCGATCTCGTGTGCAGCGGGCCCGCACTCGGCCGCGGGGAAGACGGTGCCGCCACCGCGATGGCGATCGACATGCTGTTCTTCCTCGTGACCGCCGCCGCCCACTGGCATGCGAAGAAGGACCATGCCCAGCAGGCCGCTGCCGCCCGCCAGGCCGCCGAGCACCTGCGCGCCGCCTACCGGACCGCCGCCGACATCCCGCTGGGGATCCTGTATCAGCGGGGCCGATGCCTGTCTCAGCCGTTGCGGCACAAGCAGGTTAGCCATCTGCGTCAGGCAGTACCGGAACTCGCGGAACGGATCCTGGCCGAACCGGGTTGGTACGCGCTCGCAGCCACCCTCTCAGACACGGAGACTGCCGGATATGACCCGACCCATCTTCTGGTCGAGGCTGCCAGACAGAAGGAGTTGCAGACGGCGGACTCAGTCAGCGATGTGCTGGTGTGGCGACTGCGCCGCATGGCCGCCCTGTCCGCCGACGCGACCCTGATGTCCGAACCCACCACCGCCGCGGCCAAGGGCAACGGTCGCGCTGCCCGGCCTTCGGCGAGCCGTAACAATCAAGCCCGCAGGGCCCGATGATTCGGCGCTTACACCGAGCCCCTCTGCCAAGGCAGAGGGGCCAGGAGCAGAGAGACCTGGGGCTTGGCAAACATCTCTCCCAGGTTGGCGTCCACGAGCCGCAGACCATCGCCAGGACGTTGCCAGTGCAGATCGCCTCCTGTTTGACGACGTTGTGCTAACCGGCAACTAAAGCAGGTGGCTCCACCGCTCGCCCCTCAGATCCTTACGGGGGTAGTCGACACCCAAGTCGGCCTTGGTCAAGAGCCGTTCAGTCAGGGCATCCGACGACAGCGGCGTGGGCGTCGAGGCATTCCCGAACGGTGCCGTCGCAGCGCACGTTGACTCAGTGGAAGAGGTAGTCGTCTCTGTCGCCAGAAGATAACGGTGTTCCGGGCTTCACAGACTTCGAACCACGCGTGCCCTGCCCTGTGTGCGGAATCCGAGCGCATGTCGGTAGATCTCAGGCATTCGGTAGCGGCCGTCGGCGTCTCTGGCCAGCGCGCCCCACTGCTCCAGGGCATCGACGTCATCCGAGGTCAGGTTCAGGTCAGCTGCATCAAAGGGCATCTTGACGGAGTCCGAGAAGGTTGCCATGTGCCGCAAGAGCTTCCCGAGGCGAGGGTTCTCCTGGTTGATCTCCTCCACCTTTGCACGACTGCACGCACCCAATGCACGACGCATGGCCGCAGGGGTCAACACGCGGTCCGACCAGCGCTCGTCGCCGGTGGACGCGGCAGCCGCCTCGCGCAGGAAACGGACGACATCGCGGGCTTGGATCTGTTCATTGAAGTCCGCAAGAGCCGCAGGGACCCACCTCTCTGTCCACGCTTCACGCGAATTCTCGGTGCCGAGCTTCGCGCCCCACAGGGGAAGGAGCGCCTGGACGATCTCCTCGAAGAACATGTCCGCGATCGGCGACTCTGGCGTACTTACTGCGCTGGCACTTGACGCAATCCACAGCGAGAGTCGGAGTGCGTCTTCGGTGTCCCAGCGGAGCTCGTAGGGCGCATAGCGGTCGAGGAACTGCCCGAGGTTCTGCTTGATCGCCGCGCGAACCAGGTCCTGACGCACGAATACCACGAGGCCGAGCGAGCGATTACGAAGGCGCCGGAGCCAGGCTGGAACCTCAATCAATAGCGTTCGAAGGGCGATACGCCGAGGCTCCGAATCCAGGGAATCCAGCCAGTCCTCCAAGCCGTCGATCACGAAAAGACAGGCTCCGGACGTGTCCAGGGTCCGGCGGATTAGAAATTCTTCGGCAGAATCTTCCTGTGCAGCACCGGCTGACCAGGCCAAGCAATCCAGCCAGCGCAACCTCCAGAACTCTGTGTCATGGGCACGGGCATCCCCGAGGCCGGCGTTTAGATGGCTTCGGATTTCATCAGCGGTGACGCCTCGCCCATCTGCCGCGCGGTCTCGGAGCGACTGCGGTGACAACCCGCCAGTTTGCGGCTCCGCGATGTTGGCCGGGTCCAGGACAGGGACGACCATTGCTGTGCGCTCGACACTCTGATCGTTCTCGCGCGCAAAAGCATCCCATGTCCCCGCAGTGCACATCCTGGCGAACGTAAATGTCTTTCCTGCGCCTTTCGCGCCGACGACGACCGCCACTGGAAGGTCGGTGCTGTGATCTGCAATCAGGCGACGTACCGGCTCGGTTGTGAGGAAACCGAGACTGGAATCCATACCCTGTCGCTCAGCGAAGACGAGACGACCTGCTGTGCTTTCCAGCGCACGTCGACGCTCGTCCAGGGTTGACGGCTGGTCCGCGGACGTCGGTCCTGCCCGCTTGACGCTTGGTGCGAACTCACTGAGCAAGCCGGGCAGACCACAGCGCCGGATGACCTCCACAACTGCGTCCCAGCTCTGCGGCAGCGCGAGCAGCTCTTCGCGGAATGGACTCAGCAGCGGCTTGGTCAGGACTTGTTCGTCAACCGCGAGATCCTCTGAGGTGTACTCATCAGTGGCCGCCACGGCAATGGCCGACGACAGCGCTGCGGAGAGGCCCCTTCGTGCTTCCTCGGCATGCAGGTCATGGACGTCGAGTCGGTACTGCGTCACGATCGCGCCGGGGGTCGGATCCGTTCGTGCTACCGCCGGAGACTGGGCCCCCAATTGTCGGATCATGGTCTCGGTCCCCTGAAGGGATTGGCTACTGACTGTAGTGACGAAGATCCGAGTAACGCGGGGGTCCAGCAAGATGGGCGCCGCCAGCTCAGATGCTCCGGCACGCAAGTCCAGTACGACGGTGTCGACTTCAGCCGCGACAGCGAGGGCCGCAAGAGATTCACTGAGAAAGTACGGTGAACGATCCTCGGTCAATAGGTCGGTGGGACCGATGCGGGGTGGGCCGAGCCGGACACGTCGGCTGACGGGTAGCACGGTCACACGGCCTGGCCCCGGATAGCGCGAGACACGCTGGTTAGGAAGGTACGCGGCAGCGATTTCCACGGCCTGGGTAGGGTCGCCCTGCTTGGAAGCGTGCAGGAGGGCGAGCACGTCCTCGTACGCGATATCACAACGCCCACCCTGCGCTTGGTACATCCAGGTAATGCCGGGGGCCTCCAGGTCAGCGTCCACGAGGAGAACATGCTGGCCTTGGGAGGCCAGGAAGTCAGCCAGCGCCACGGCGTGCAACGTGCGCCCCACGCCGCCCTTGAAGGAGTGGAATGCGATGAGTTGCTTGTCGCTAACGAACTGAGCATTCTCTGGACGCGGCAGCGCGTCCCCCAGCGCCGAGGTGACACGACGTTCACTGAGTTTTGGACGGCGTGGGGCTGCTCCGGAATCGATCGCTTCAACCAGGCGTACAGGCAGCGATTGGGGGGTGTGAGATTTGGGACGGTCCAGGGCGAGTTCCAGGCCCGCGCCTGGTTCAGTGGCTGATCCGAGGCCGAACTGGCTGTCCAGCCAGTCGCGGACGGCCGCGTTCTCAGTACCCGGCCGAACCGTCAGCTCCAGTGCGTCCCACCAGGCGTCGACCTCAAGCAACCACTGGGGCCACCGGCCCTCGACAGCTGCCAACGCCAGTTGAGAGTCGATGTCCACCCAGGTGAAGAGCTTGCCAGCCATAACGCTCAAGATCCTTTCCTGGCGTCCTTCACCAGTGACTTCAATGCTTCCAGCGCAGCCTTCTGATCATCTGCGCGCAGTTCTGCACCATAGCGCCATGCCTCATGCAGCTGATGGCTCTCGATCCAAGTACTGTCCTTGTGGCGACGGCAGCGCAATGGGTCTTGCCCGGGGGTAGGGTCCTGCAGATTCAGTGCCTTGGCCAGGCGGCGCAGATCGTGCGATCGCAGGTCGCTGGGTAGGGCAGATGTGTCTTCGCGCTGCAGAATCCAGCGCAACACCTCAGCCTTCAACCCGCACTCGGCAGCATAGAAGAGCAGTAGCCCGCCGCTTGCCCCATCCCCTGCTTGCTCTGCGGCCTCTCCCTGCTTCGCGAGCCGCTCGCGGCTTCGCCGCAGCTCGCTTACCCCCACATCGACCATCGCATCAGGATAGTGGCGGAGGAGCAGCTCCTCCCAGAGATCCTGGCTGGGGTTCCTGCACAGCTATTTCAACTTGGGCTCCAACAAATCCAGTGCCTCGTCCCAGTGGAATCGGTCGGCGCCTCCGCCAGCCTTGGGCTTGTGGGGCTCATGCGAGCCGATCAGGACGCCCATCTCACGCAGCTGGTCCAGACTCCGACGGTAGGCGGGGTGGGCGGCCTGAGCCGCATTCAGGTACGGCAGGACGGCGGTGGGAATGCCCATGCCGTACGCCTCGCACAGGATGCCCAGCGCGAGGGTGTCGGAGATGCCGGCAGCCCACTTATTGACCGTGTTGAAGGTGGCCGGCGCGACCGCGATGGCGTCCGCGGGCGGCAGAGGGCGGGCCTCACCGGGCGTGCGCCAGGCAGAGCGGATCGGGTAGCCGGTCTGTGCCTCGATCGCCTCTACGTCGAGGAAGCCGAGGCCCTGCTGAGTGGCGACGACGCCGACGTCCCAGTGCCGCTCCTGCGCAGCGGTGATCAGCTTGCCGACGTCACCAGCGATGCCGCAGGCACACACTACGACGTACAGGAAGGGCTTCTTCTCCGTTGCGGCTGGCTCACTCACGCAGGAACTCCCAGTTGGCGGCTGAAGTGGTGCAGTTCCGGCAGGGTACGGCGACGGTCGCGGGCGGCCATGTCGGCGACCAGGTCGCGGACGGCGGGTCGGCGTACGTCCTGGGCGGCACAGGTCTCGGCGATGCGCAGGGCCTGGTAACCGTCGGAGAGGCGTCCCTGCTGGCTGTAGGCACGAGCCGCCTCCACCCACAGGGCCGCCCGGCGCTCAGGGACCGGGATGTGCCGGCGCATGAGTGGGCGGGCGGCCTGGAGTGCGAGGCCGGAGTCGCCGAAGGCCACCAGAGCACTGAGTTCGTGGAGGGCGAAGTTGGTGGGGCTGAAGTTGGCCCAGGCATCGGGCCGGTCGAGGGACACGTACCGGGCCACCTCTTTGGCCTCAGCGAGGAACTCCTCGGTGGCCGCGCGGTCGCCACCTCCGCTTGCTGCAGTCACGCCACGCAGCAGCAACAGCCCGACAGCCGCGAGGTCCTTCGGAGAGCGGCGGTCGTAGGAACCGGTGAGCTGATCAGCAGTGTGGCGGACAAGGGTGACGGCCTGGGCTGTGTGCTTCTCGCGGGCCAGAACGTGGGCCTGCACGCGGACGCTGGAGGCCAGCACCACCGGGTCGCCGGAGCGTTCGGCCTCAGCCATCGCACGGCCGACCGCGAGCCAGGCATTGCCCTGGTCGTGCTGCTTCAGCAGGAGACTGGTGGAAGTCTGGTACGTCGTGGCCAGCAGCGCGGACAGCACATCACTGTCCGTCGTGCTGCTGGAAGCCAGCCTGAGGTCAGCGATCAGGCCGGGCAGGATGCGCTCCAGCTCCGCATAGTCGCAGGTGTAGAACAGCTTGCGAGCAGCCCCGACCCGCTCCCGGAGAACCGCTGTGTCCAAGGGGGCATCTGTGCCCGCCAGGCTCAGGCCGGGCAGGAGTGCCTGGACGAGATCGTCGTGGGCGGCAGCGGAGGTGGCCGGGGTTGCGAGCGCGGCGATGCTCGCAGCAAGGAACGTACGGCGGTGCATGTCGTCTGCTTCGGGATCGGCAGCGGAGGCTTCGGAAGTGGCGAGGCCCAACTGCTGAGGTGGGATCTTGAGTTCCTGCGCGACGGCACGCAGGACGCGAATGTCCTCTGTGCCCCGGCCACCTTCCAGGCGACTGACCTTGGACTGGTGGTAGCCGAGCGCGGCGGCGACGTCCTTCTGCGAGCGTCGCTGTAACACCCTTGCCTGACGGATCACTTCACCGATCCGTCTCGCTTCGCTGTGTGCTTCGGCCATCTGCCACGGCCCCTTCCGCCGCCGCCGATCCTGCCTGCTCAACCGAGGGTAGATCAGCCGTACTTCGCCGTGATGCAGCTCCTGCATAACCGATGCAGCGCCAGCACCTGGGCTAACCACTCGCCGCGACCAGCTGGTTGCGTGAAGTGGCCGCACCAACCTCGGGAGGCCGCTCATGGCAGCGCACCAGCTCAACCTGTCCCTACCCGCTACCCCCACCGCGGTCGCCTCCGCCCGGCACCAGGCCGCAGAGGCGATACAGGGCTGGGAAGCGGATCTGGGCGACGAGGTGGTGCACACCGCCGAGCTGGTGATCAGCGAGCTGGTCACAAACGCCGTCCGGTACGCCGGCTGTGGTCAGGTCTCCATGGGGGTGCGGCTCATTGAGGCCGTCCTACGCGTCGAGGTGTGCGACTCCAGTCCGGTGCTGCCTCGGCCCGATTTCCCGGACGAGCACAGCGAGAACGGCCGGGGCCTGTTCCTCGTCGCCGCTCTCACCGACCGGTACGGCGCCGAGCCGACGCCCACGGGCAAACGGTGCTGGGCCGAGATCGCCCTGACCACCGGCCCGGACCACGAAATCGCCGTCTCCCTTCCCCTCCAGAGGAGTTGATGATGCCGACCACCCGCACCCCGGCTGTCGCAGCCGAGGTGATCGCCGTACGCCCCGGTCCCCCGCTCTCGGGCGCCGTCGCCGTGGACGGCTCGAAGAACGCCGCTCTGCCCCTGCTGGCCGCCGCGGCAGCCCTCGGCCGCCCGGTGCGACTGGGCAACATCCCGGCGAACACAGACGTCCAGATCATGCAGGCGCTGTTGCAGCAGGCGGGCTGGCACGTCGCACATCCGGCGGGCGAGCCGACGACCGCAGTGGTCCTGCCGACGGAGAGTCGGCACACACATCCCGACCTGGCTCAGGCCGCCCACATCCGCGCGTCGTACTACCTGGTGTCCGCTCTGCTCGCCCGCCACGGTGAGGCCCGCCTGCCCTGGCCGGGAGGCTGCCGGATCGGCGCCCGCGGGATGGAACTGCACTTCAAGGTCTACGAGGCGTTCGGCGACCGGAGCGCGTTAGACGACTCCGGCTACCGCGTCGAGGCCGTCACGCCGCGCACCGGCACGGTCTCTCTGGTGCTGCCGTTCCGCTCCCGTGGGGCCACGGTGGCCGCCGTCCTCCGCGCCGTGACGACCGGTCGCCCGTTGCGACTGGGTGGCCCAAATCTCTCACCGGAGGTCCTGTGCGTGCTGGACGCGCTGGACGCTGTGGGCTGGGAGATCCGGGTCGACGAGGATGTTCTGACCCTCTCGCCACCGTCTTCCGGGCAGGGAGACACCGCGGTGTGGGAGGTACCCGGAGACAAGATCGAGGCTGGCACCCTGGCCTGCGCCGTCGCCGCCACGCGTGGCGAAGCATGTATCAGGGGCGTAGGCGGCAGGGATGTGGAGCCACTGGTCTTGGCTCTCACGCAGTTGGGCATTCCTGCCGACGTCGAGGGCGATGCGCTCTCTGTCCGCGCCCAGGACGCGAAGCCGGCAGGGCACCCTCTGCGCGCCATCGCCTCCCTCAGCCCGGGCGGCCTGGACGCCGACTTCGAACCGCCCCTCATGGCACTCGCCCTCGGCCTGCCCGGCACCCATCTCTTCGCCGACGCGATCAATCCCGGCCGCCACGGCAACCTGCTGCCCCAACTGGCCCGCCTCGGAGCCGGCATCGAAGAGATCTCCCCCACCGAATGCCGTCTGACCGGCCCCCAACGACTGACCGGCGCGGGCGTGGAGGCAACCGACATCCGCACCGGCTCCGCCCTCATGGTCGCCGGCCTCACCGCGCGAGGCGTCACCACCGTCGGCGGCCTCGACCAACTCCGCCGTGGTCACGCCGACCTCCCCGGCAAGCTCCGGGCGCTGGGTGCCGACATCTGCGAGGTCACCCCATGACCGCCACCCGCACCCTGCGCCAGATCGTGGCCACCACCGACGTCCACTCCACCCTCGACCACGCCGCCCCGTTCCTGACCCACCTCCACGTTCTCCGCCCAACCTCGCTCGTCGTGGACTGCGGCGACTTCTTCGAAGGCTCGGGCTACTACCGCCTCGCTCACGGCGCCATCGAGCGCAAGATCCTGCTCAAGCTGTACGACGTCCTGGCGCCTGGCAACCACGGGTGGCTGCACCACTTCGAACCCGACCTCCACTGCCTCACCGTCTGCGCCAACGCCGTCCATGCCGACACAGGCGACACGCTCTTCTGCCGCGTGCGGGTCGTCGAGATCGACGGCCGACGCGTCGGCGTCACCGCGGTGATCGGTCGGCAGGCTTTCCACTCGATTCCCGTCGGCCAGCGCGCCGAACACCGCGTCACCGATCCTGTCCAGGCGCTGCGCCAGCTGATGCTCGCCCACCACCATGAGGTGGACAGCTGGATCCTGCTCAGCCACTCCGGGTTCGACGAGGACCTCAAGCTGGCGGCTGCATGCCCGTTTCTAGACGTGATCTTCGCCGGGCACTGCCACAGCGATCAATCCGGCCCGGCTCGGGTGGGCGACACGCTCATCGTCAAAGGACGGGAACTCGCCGACGGGTACGCGGTTGCCACGCCGATCGGGCCGGGCTGGGGCGCCGGCACCACTCGCTTCCCGGACCGGAAACCAGCCGCTGTTCCAGCCGAACTGTCAGAGGCGATCAAAGAAATCGGGAGAGTCGGGAAGGAGTTGGCAAGCGGCCTCGGCCCCGTCGCTCGGGCGTATAGCCACCAGACACCCGATCGCCGCGGCCTGCTCCTCGACCTGGCCACGCGTCTGCGGAGCGGACTCGGCGTCGACGCAGTCATCCTCAACCACACCGCGCTGCGGCCTGTCCCGCTCGACGACATCCTCACGCTGGGCGACCTGCTCGCCATCGAGCCCTTCGGCAACCAGCTCGTTCACGCCCGTATCCCAGAACACTTCCGTCAGGACGTTCACGGCCTGTTGACCGCCCTCACGGAACAGGCCGGTCCTCTCGTCGCGTCGCCGGACCCGTTGCCGGACGGCATCACCACGGTGCTGACCACCGACTACCTCGCAGACAACTACCTGGCCGGCCGCTCACACGCAGCAGGGCTGCTCCTCGGTCAGGCCCTCAAGCACGTCCTCACTGCGCCCGCCGACGGAGGCACGCGATGATCCTCACCGGCCCCGAAATCACCGCCGCCGCGCACGACGGCCGCCTGCGGATCACGCCCTTCGCCTCCGAACAGGTCAATCCCAACAGCTACAACGTCCGCCTCGGCCCGATCCTGCTCACCTACACCGCCGACGTCCTGGACGCCTACCAGCCGAACGCCACCACCGAGTGCACGATCGGACCGGACGGGTACGTCCTCCAACCCGGCGAGCTCTACCTCGGCCACACCCTCGAAGAGGTGGGCTCCGACGTCTTCGTCCCGCTGCTGTTCGGCCGGTCTTCCGTCGGACGGCTCGGCCTCTTCGTGGAGATCACCGCCCCCATCGGGGACATAGGCTTCCACGGCCAATGGACCCTGATGCTCACACCCATCCGCCCCCTTCGCGTCTACGCGGGCATGCGGATCGGACAGATCATGTTCTTCGCCTCCACCGGCCCCATCTCGCCGTACGCAGGCAAGTACCAGGCTGCGACCGGCCCGCAGCCCTCCGCCTACTGGCGCGACGTGACCAAGCTCCGGGCGGTGGCCTCGTGATCCTCACCGGACTCGCGATCGCCGCCGCTCAAGCCACGGGCGAGATCGTGATCGAACCGTACGACCCGGCCCGCCTCTCCCCCAATGCCTACGACTGGCGCCTCGGCGACACCCTGCGCATCTGCGACGCCGATCTGGACGCGGCCTCTCCGACTCCGTACGCCGAGACCGCCATCCCGGACTCCGGATATGTCCTGCACCCCGGCGTGCTCTACCTCGGCATCACCCACGAGACGACCGGATCGGAGATGTACGCCCAATTCCTCAACGGCGACCGCACCATCGGCGCGCTTGGCATCTGGGTCCATGTCTCCGCCCCACTCGGGCATCAAGGCCACGCCATCCGCTGGACCCTGGAGATCCGCGCCGCCAGACCGGTCCGCGTCTATCCACGGATGACCTTCGGCAAGCTCGTCTTCCTCCACAGCCTCGGCACCCCGGCCAGCTACCAACAGTACGGCCTCAAATACACCGCGACCGCAGGCATCGACATCTCGCACCTCTACGAAGAGCTCCCCGGAGGTGCCACGTGAGTCCACGGGTAGCGACCGTCCTCGACCTGCCCTTCGGCAGCGCCGGCGGCAGTGTCGAACTCTTCCTCGACCTCTACACCGGCAAGAACCCACCGATCTCGGCCAGCGCCTTCATGCTCGCCCCGCAAGCGCCTCCGCCCCACCTACCTGCGGAGCTGGAGCTGGTGGCCGTACCTGGTAAATGCCTCTCCGGGCCTCCATTCACGGCGTACGTCAACGCGTTGCGCCGGTCCCTGACGCAGCGCATCGACCCGTCCAGCGTCGATGTCCTCCACCTCCAACACCTCACCTTCGGCGGAACTCCAGCCCTGATCCGCGCCCTACCCGCACACCCTCGCATCGCGCTCGTCCACGGCACCGACCTGCTGTTCGCCGAATCCCACCGCGACCAGCTGCGTGTCCTGCAGGAAACCGCGCGTCTCGCGGACGCCATCGTCGTCCCGACCGGCGCCATGGCGGATCGGCTCCTTCAGCTCGCGCCCACCACGGAGCGCAGGAAGATCGCAAAGATTCCCTGGGGCATCCCCGACCATCTGCTCACCACCCCACCGCCGCGCCCGGCCCGCCGACCGACCGGACACCTCCGGCTGCTCTACGCAGGACGCCTCACCGCCGAGAAGGGCATCGAGGCACTCCTACGCGCGATGCCCGTAGCCCAAGCGGTTGAACTGAGCATCGCAGCGCCTCGTCACCAGTTCCATGGTCTGGCCCCACTTCTGCGCCAGCTCAAGGTCCACGTCCGCTATCTCGGCTGGCTCAGCCGTCCACAGCTGTGGAGAGCCTTCGCCGACCACGACGTCCTCGTCATGCCCTCGACCACCCTCGAAGCCATGGGCCTGGTCGCTCTCGAAGCCCAAGCCTGCGGACTACCGGTCGTCTACCAACCCGTTCCAGGGCTGAGCGACACGCTCGCCGCAACCGGCCTGGCAACCGAGTTCACCAACCCAGCCACCGTCGCCCAAGACCTCAACCGGCTCCGCTGCACACCCGGCCTACTGGCGGCCCTGAAAGCTGCGGGCCGCGCCAACGCCGCTCGCTATCCCCTCTCGGCCACCGCTGCTGCCCTGGCCGACCTCGGCAAACAGCTCATCTGACCTGTTCGTGCCGCAGCCGGTTCCGTACCGGCCGCCTCACTACGCTGACCACCGGGACATCTCACGGCCCACGATCGATCGGGAGACCATGGCGCTCGACCTCGACACCGACCGCATCCACCGACTCCTCCACGACGGTGCAGGCGACAAGATCTACCCGGGAGCCGTGTGGGCCGTCGGTGACGGCCGGGGAACCCAGGCCAGCGGCACCACAGGCGTCCTGGATCCCGAGCGGCCCGACGAGCCGATGCGGAGCGACACGGTCTTCGACGTCGCCAGCCTGACCAAGATCCTCGCTGTGTGGTCGGCCATCGGCTGTCTCGTCGAGGACGGCAAGCTCCAACTCGACGCGCCACTGGGCGACTTGTGGCCGGAAGTGAGCGGACATCCACTGGCTCAGGTGACCGCACGCCGCCTGCTCACCCACACCGCCGGCGTACCGCTCCGGGCCAACCTCAAGAACCTGTACGGCACCGACCTGCAGGACGTCCGCGACGGCGTCCTCCGTGAAGCCCTGCACCGGCCGCCTGGTGAGGCCGTGGAATACACCGACCGCGCCGCCCTCATCCTCGGCTACCTCGCCGAGCACCTCTCCGGTCAGCGGCTCGACGCGCTCGCAGCAGAACGCGTCTGGCGCCCGCTGGGCATGGCACAGACCTGCTTCGGGCCGTTGAGCCCCGATGTGGCCGCCCGCTGCGCACCGACCGAACTCGACGACGGCACAAGAACCCATCTCAAGGGAACCGCCCACGACTTCTCCGCTCGTCTGCTCGACGGGGTGTGCGGCATCGCGGGAGCCTTCTCCGTCCTCGACGACCTCGTCGCGTTCCTGCGCTATCTCCTCGATCCGAACCGACTGAACGCTTCACCCGGATTCGGCGCGGACTGGATCAAGGAATCTCTCCAGATCCACACTGGTGAACTGAACCCACCCCGGGGCCTGTTCTGGCACCCCGCACCAGGCACGACGTCGGAAGCCGACGACGTCTGGGTGCACTACGGCTTCACAGGCACCGGCATGTGGCTCTCCCCCAGGAAGGACCGCTGGGCAGCTCTGCTCACCAACAAGCTCTACTACAGCCGGGACCGCGAACCACTCACCCGCGTCCGCAACGAGTTCCGCTCTCTCGTCTTCGCCTGAACAGCGCCGGTTTCAGGCTCTGGCCAGGCGGCTATCGAAGCCGGCGCGGACAAGGCGTTCGCACTCGTCGTGGATACGGCTCGGTACGTCCTGCGATCAAGAGTTCGCGCCAGAGCCCAAGGCATGAGCCCGACAGCGGAGATCTTCAACGTCATCGGTTCCGGCCCCAACAGCGACTGAACGACGGCCGATCTGGGCGACTAGCCCAACTCAGTGGTGCGGACAGCCGCAGTTCTCACGCAGTATCATCTGGACCGGCCGTCGGCATAGTGAATGACCCTCCCCTCGCTGATGCCGTGCGGCGCCGCCACACACCCAGGGCACGATTCGTGGGCGCGCACGCAGGACACTGCGGATCACGTGCTAGACGGCTACTTGCATTGACCAGAGCTGTGGGCTTGAGGAACTGGAACGTTACGTTGTTGTGGTCCGGCTCGCCCGGATGCATGGGCTGACCCAAGAGCAACTTGATCGTTTCGGCGGCAAGTAGGGTACCCGCCATCGCGGAGGTGAAGCCGACCGCGAAGCGAGCTTGATGAGGCTCAGCTTGTCGGCGCAACGATTCGAGAAGCCGTGTCCCGACCTCACCGCATTCTCCGCGATCGAGCCATCGTTGAACCTCCGACCTGGAAATGCCGACGTCTGCGGCGAGGGCCAGTGCAGCTTCCTTTCCACCTGCTCGGACATGGTCGCGAAGCTCGTCGTCACCGGTGAATGCTTCAGGCGGGTTGAAGCAACGCAGGCACGCCCCGACACCCGGCGGTCCGATGCGCAGGACTTCTGCTCGCAGATCCAAGGTGCTCGCCGAGAGCATGCTGGGCGCGTAACGGTTCTGGAGCTCGCCGCGCGCGCGGTTCGTATCGACGGCAGAAACCAACTGGCCTGGGGTCAGCCCCAGTTGCTCGAAGCGGGCGTTGTGCGGTCGCCAGAGAATATCTGCATCTGCTGCGACACCGGCCGCGCACTCCGCCTTTGGCAAGCCGATATGGTCGTGGCCGAACAGCGGGCAGCGGTTCAGGTTCGTGGTCGTGACCCCTTCCTCGTCCCCGTCGGCCAAGGTCACTTCCCCACCAAGTCCCGGAGCTGCCCACAAGGCATGGGCCCAGGTGCTGCCGACCGCGCCCACACCCGCAAGGGCGGTTCCAGTCAGGTCCAGCTCGGCAAGTTCGTTTGGGGCATCCGGCGCGGGGACAGTACTCAACCTCTGGCCCCAGCAGTCCCAGCCGTACGTTTCGGTGGGCGCGTCACCGTATCGAGGCAGACGGACGCTCAAGAAGACCTCGGCGGCGGCTAGCGCAGCGGCAACGTAAGGGCCGAAAGGCAACGGGCCTGACGCCTCGCGGACAGGAATCGGATGATTGCTGACGCCGCCCCACCATCCGTATCCTGCAACAAACCGCAGATTAGGGTGCGCATCGCGGCGCTGGGACCCGATCACGATCAGGGTGTCCGCTGGCGCTGCAGTGCGCGCCGAGGACACGGGGACTGCGCCGATCGCCTGCCCTCCTCGTACCAGGGCCTGGTCGAGCGGCAGATCCCGTCGGGCAAGTGGCACAACGCGTCCGGCCATAGGCACGTCCGGCGGGCACACAACGTGAACGGCCTGGATCACGCCATCCGCGCGAGCCAGGAGGTTGATCAACATCCAGGCCGTGTGCTGGTGAGCGACAATGTGGGCCGAGCACGGATCAACGACTACCGCCACGGCCACCGGCTGAAGATCCGTGAACGGAGTGAGCTGGCCTTTGAGGTCGCCTTCGTGTCGGTCTGAGATGCGTGCCACTGAGTGCTCCTGTGATCAATGAGGCTGGGCACCAAGCGCAGCACTTGGTGGATCTCGTCCCCAGATATCCAGCACCACCCCTCAGGACCGCGCAGGTGAATGCCTGCTTGCAGTGGCGTGGGACGTCGGGCGGCGTGGTGAGGTAGTACGAGGGAAAGCGCCCCATCCATCTGGCTGTAGGCGTTCTGGTCGTCCACCCATGAGTGCTGGACGTGGTGATTGCCGTGGGTGTGCACCTGAGCCAGTCTCACTAGACCGAGGCGCTCGAAGTGTGCGCCGGCCTGGTTCATGGCCGCTGAGGTCACCTGGTAACGACCTGGGCTGGTGATCGCATCGGGAACAGTCACGGTGGTTGCGATCCCGTGGAGGACGCTGTCATCACTGTGGAGACGCGCGCCGTCGAGGTACGCCACTCGCTCATGGTGAGGCGGAGCCAGCGCGAAGGCATCGAGCAGTTCCCCCCAGACCGCTTCAGGGATGAACAGCATCGGCAGGCCCTTTGTAGTTCGGGCTATCCAGGGCGTCTTGGATACGACTGAGCGTTGCCATCAGTGTGTGTCGCCCCTGCTGCCACTGCTGGCCCGCGGTGGGGCTATGACCTGTGATGTAGTACTCGAACGTCATCGAGCAGCACACCAACTGCCGGGATCCGTCGGCATAGCCGTAGGCGGCATGGATCGCGAACCACGGCAGGGGTTCCAGAGCCGGAAGCCAGCGGCTGCCAGCTGGCGCCGAGGACCAGGCAAGCGGTGCGACTGTCCCCGTCGCCTCCGGCTCCGGCGGACATACGAAGGCCGTGGTCGGTGGGTGCAGGTCGTAGTACTCGGCTCCCAGCTTCACGTAGAAGCGATCTCCGTCGCCGCCCATTCGGCCCGCCTTGATCTCGGCCACGACATGCAGCGGGTCGAGCCAGGTAAAGGCCCAACCATCCCTCCGAGCGAGCTCGCTCACCAGCGCCCGCTCAACATGATCCGCGAACACTGCGGCCGCGATCTGCGGATCAGCCGGAGACGGTGAGGACATCACGCCCCGCCGGTTCCACCGACGAAGGACCAGTGCAGGTCCTGGCAGTGCCCCTGTCGGAGATACTCCTCCAGCGTCAGCGAAGCGAACTGGAACACGTCCTCCCCGTTCCGCCGACATGTCAGCCGGTCTTCGGCGTCCCGTACCCGCCGAAACTCCTCATACATCGCGGCGATGATCGACTCGATCGTGTCAGTGACCTCACGGCGGAGCTTGATGGTGTCACCGCTGTCCTTGTTGTCGATGGTCACGACGCGCGTGCGGTCGTGACCTCGGCCCTCCGTCTGCACATCCACAGCGGTTCCCTTGTCTGTCGTCACAGGAGACTCCTGTTCACTAGAGAGTCAGGAGTGTTCCCGACCGAGAACGATCGTAGCGTTCTCGGTCGGGAACGCGCTACTCTCAACCGTGAACATGCGTCTGTCGCCGCTTTCCGCCCTAGAACTGGCTCGGCTGGAGTCTCCGGGGACGCCCGACTCCCAGCTAGTGGTGGAACTCGCCCAGGAGCTCCTCCTGGAGCTGGGTCTCGAGCCGCCCATTAGTCATGACATCGTCGCCTCGATGCGCGACGTGATCAGCATCGATGAGGCGGAGATACCTTGGGCTGGCTGCCTCGTCCCTGGCGAGGAGGGGCTTGCGATCACCCTGCGAGCCGGTGACAGCCATGGAAAACAGCGCTTCACGGCTTTCCACGAGATCAAGCACACGTTCATGCCAGGCTTCCGGTCGGTGCCCCAGTACCGGTGCGACCCGGCCGCACCTCCACCCGAGACTTCGCCGCGGAACGCGAGTCTGGAAGCACTCTGCGATGTCGGCGCCGCAGAGCTGCTGTTTCCTCGCAGCTGGTTCTCCGCCGATCTAGCTGGCAACGAGCCGACTCTCGATCTCATCGAACGCCTCGCGATCCGTTACGACGCCAGCCTTGAAGCCACAGCGCGCCGACTAGTGACGCTGTATCCCGAGCCAGCGCTACTCGTCGGCTTCGAGCCGGCGTGCAAACCGACACAGCCCAATGCTCAGCCGGCGCTGCGGGTCCAGTGGGCCTACACCAACACAAGCGGCTCCTGGCCTTTCGTGCCCAAGCACAAGTCCGTCCCTGAGAGCAGTGTTTTCGGCCGGGCCCTGAACGGAGAGCGCGTCGAAGAGTCGGCTACCCTCAAGGGCTTGACCAGCGCCTCGACATGCCCAGTCCATGTCAGCAGCCGCCTCTATCCCTACATTGACAACCAAGGGGAGCAGCACATGCGTGTACTTGCGCTGATCACACCCACTCGCAAACGCAGGTCGAACCATGCCGCCTGAGGCACAGGGGCGTTCGCGTGCGACGAACGAAAGCGACAGCGGGGCCGGTGGGAGGATCCGCCGATACCGGCTGGAACGCAGCCTCAGCTTGAGCCAACTGGCGGAACGGGCCTCTGTCAGCAAGGGGTACCTGTCCAGCCTTGAGAACAACCCCGAAGCCCGTCGCCCCTCAGCCGAAACGCTTTACGCCATCGCCAAGGCGCTAGGCGTCACAATGTCCGATCTTCTCGGGCGCAAGCTCCTCTCGGCCCCTAGCGTCGAAATCCCAGACAGCCTCCGTGAATTCGCTGATCAGGAGAATCTCCCTGAAGCGGACGTAAGAATGCTGAGCCAGATCCAGTTTAGAGGCGAGCCCCCTCGAACGAAGGAAAGGTGGCAGTACATCTACACTGCCATCCGGACAAGCGAATCCATGGATGGATGATCTCCAGAAAACCCTCGCCTCTGTATACACCTTACAGAGGCAAGTAGGCGGCAGAGCCAAACATCCTTCCAGCACCGCAAACACAGTGAGCCGACCCCACCCGATGGTGCAACGGCGACGCCCTCCGCCAGCCCATTACTTGACCCACGTCAAACACCTGCAAACGCTCGCCAATGGGCTGGCCACTCGGGGCGGGACTGTCGCCCGCCTAGCCGCCGGCTACTGGAAAGGCGCCACTGGCTCACCGCCGAGATCCGCTCCTCCGAAGCGGAGTTCAGCGCCTGACCACCGACGCAGAGCAGCCAGCTCGCATGCCTCTGTTACGCAGGCATGCGCACTTGCGTGCGCCCCGCACTCGGGGCATAGCTTTCCACCTTGACGTGTACAGATCGCGTGGACACTGGGGGCGTGCAGGTTGAAGGCGAAACCAAGGGTGACGAAAGGCGTGTTACGGGACCTCGCGCAGCCGTCGAACGTAGCCGTTCAGTCGGACGTGGCGCTGGTCGGCAGCGTCGAGACGGCCGTGGCAAGGGATGACAAGAAGCGTGCAGAGAAAGGCACCTCGCTCCGGCGGAAGAGCCGCCTGGAGGCCCTGCCAAGGGCGGAACTTGGGCAGTCAGTAGAGCTGGCTCCATGGCAGGTTCTGCACGATCTCGCTCAGGCTCTCTCCCTCTCTCGACAAGGCGCTGGGCGCGGTCTCGCCGAACATTGGGGAAGCCTCAAGTACAGCCAGGCTCTCGATGCCGTAGCGGAGAGCTATGTACAGTTGTCCGCCGAAGCCAAAGGGATAGCCCGAGACTACAAGCGTCTGCAGTCGCGAGAGTTGGGACAGGGTTTCGCCCTTGCCCTAACACGGCACACCCTCGGGCGTCGCTATCCAGATCGCTTCGTGTCTTTCGTCAGCGCCGATGTAGTCATACGCGCTGGATGGTCCAAGGGCTCAGCCGGTTACCCCTACCGCCCCGACTTCTTCGCCGAGGTTTGGAAACCGGGTGAGCCGTCACGTGTCTTCCCGATCGCGACCGCGGGGCACCATGGAGGGCCCAAACCTTCCTACACCCAACTCGCTGCGCGCTCGGCCCATGTCGAAGCCATGCACATCGGCGCGTGGAACGAAACACCGTGCCTTGTCTTCAGTACGGAGTTCCCTTCGGAAGGACCCGTCACAGTCCATGTCCTGCACGCACGTGGAGAGGACGGCTGGTTATACGGCTCGCCCGAGAATCCGCTCCGGAGCTTGAACAGTCCAGCCGAAAACAGAAACATCGTGCCAGGCATCCAGCTTCCCGCCCACGGTGACGGCGTTCCTCAGTCCGAGCCCGGTTTTCATGTCCAGTCCCAGGACTCGGCGTGGTTCCAGCAGGTCGTGGCACGGACAGCGACCGCCGGAACAGCTGCCTTCTCAGGCGACGGCGCTACAACCGCTCGCTACCTCACCACCGACCAGGGGAGTCGACGCTACGACGCCGGTATCGCGCATGCGGCCTCAGGAAGTGTCCAGGACGCGGCGTACAGGCTTCTCGGCATCCCCTTCGTCGGCACGGATCACGTCTTCCGGCTGAACAACAAGCGCGTAGAGGCATTCTCCGGAGTCGCAGCCGATCTCTTCGCCCTCCTCTCCGCTGGGAAGGCCGAGGAGTACCGCAGCGAAATTTACGCAAGGCGCGGCACCTGGCCAGGGCAAACGTGGGATCCGAAATGGGGAGGCCCTGTCTCGATCCAAGAAGACGGAACAGTCCTGGCCATGCGCCTATTGCGTTTGAGGAACAGCACGAGCACTGCGGACGCATCGACGTAACCCGTCTTCAGGCTCAGCGTTCTATGTTCTGCGCTGGCGGAGGAGGCGCCGTCAGACGCTCCGCACTTTCTCCGCCCACGCTGGATCGAATGCACCCCCGGTTCATGTGCCCGCGGTTGTTCCACCGCCCGGACGGCGACGAGCGACAGAGGCCGGCGTTGGGCGTTGTGCGGAGGCATTGGGGTTGCGGCCACGACCTCGATCAGCGGCCGCACGCGGAGAAGGCGGGGCAGGGGGCGCCGTCGCTGTCGCCGCGAGATCATTCAGCGTGGCATTCACCACCGGCCAGCACATGTCGAGCGTGTCACGGTTCGGGCTGTGTCCGTTCTGTTTCTCCGCCAGGGGATGGACGAGATTCCTGCACTGCCGGATTAGCTCCGAGGCCAGTTTGGCATCGTGCTCGATCCATTTGTTTTCGTACGCGAAGTCCAGGAAGTCTTTCAGTCCCATGTTCCGCATCGGCTTCGGCATGCGTACGCCTGCGGCGCGCGTCTGCGCGGCATGTGCGAGCACCCCTTCCAGGAGGCTGCCCAGCATGATGACCGCTGACGTGTAGGCGCCGTGCTCGTAGCAGATGCGTGCCTCGTCCAGCCGGAGTTGCACAGTGGCGGCAAGTTTCGGGTCGCTCACCACCTCCGTCACGGAGACCTTCAGCTCGACACGCCGCAGCTGCCGCACCTCGTCCTCGAAACCGGCTTCGCAGCGGACGAAGACCGGCTGGCCTCCGTCCTCTCCGATCCGACGACCGTCAAGCACGAGTATCTCGTTCAGCCGCTTCAGCGTGGCGCGGTACTCCTGCTGCTGGTTGTAGTACTCAAGGCGGTTCGCCAGACGCAGGATTGCACGCTCGGCGTCGTCCGTGCCGTCCTCCTGCCGCTCCTTGAGGAGTTCCCGAGCCCACTTGTGCCTCGGAGTGCCGTCGTACTCCGGAACGTCGTCCCAGCCCGCCCGCTGGAAGAACGCGGCGATCTCGTACCCCTTCCGATAGAGCAGCGGCGTCTCGTCCCCACAGATCAGGTGGGCGATCTCCGTCAGCGTGCTGTCGTCGAAGATCTCGTTCACATCAGGCTCCTTCGAGAGAGACGGACGCATCCTCATCGAGCATGGCGTCGAGTTCATCGGTGGTGAGGTCGGCATCGTCCATCTCGACTGGGGACCAAGTGCTCCCCGAGTCGCCTTGGACTTCCTCGGTGACTCCAGGCCGGATTCCCAGAGCGTCAAGACGCTTCCACAACGGAGTCAGCGAATCCTCCGCAGAGAGGGCGAACTCGCTGCTGCGTATGCGCCAGAACTGCCAGCCGGCCCGGCGCAGTTCCCGCTCTCGCTCGTAGTCGTCACGGATCTGGTCAGGGGTGGAGTGATAGGGGCTGCCGTCGCACTCCACGGCGAGGCGTCCCGTCTCTCCGACGACGACGAGGTCGATGCGTTTGCCGCTGACTTCCCACTGGGGGACGACGTGGTAGCCGCGTTCCTTGATCTTGATGAAGACTCGCTGTTCAAACAGGGAGTCGAACGGTCGGCAGAGTTCGTCTGGCGAAACGGCGGAGAGGCTGGGAGAAGCGCCCTGGAGTTCCGGCGGCGACTGCATGTAGGTGAGCAGGGAGTGCCGCAGGTCCGTGCTACGCAGTTGGTCCGGTGTGACGGAGGTGAAAAGCCACATCTGGTCGCGGGCCCGGCTGGCAGCCACATTGAAGCGCCTTCCGTCAGCCCTGCCAGTCAGTGCCCGGTTGTTGTCGGCGTCGATGACCAGCGACAGCAGGATGACGTCTCGTTCATCCCCCTGGAACTGTTCAGCCGTGCCGACACGTATGTTGTGCCGCTCCCGGACCGCCGCGTCGATCTCCGTATCAATGAGATCTTCCAACAGCCGCGTCTGGTGGCCGGAACGGAGCACGATGACTCCGAAACTCCGTTCCGCGTACGCCTCGTCCTCCGACAGTTCGCGCAGCTTGGTGACGACACGTTCAGCCTCGGGGCGGTTCACCAGACGCTCTCGATGCCCCTCACAGTGACCTTCGTGGACATGGACGACTTCGAGGGGCTTGAGCCGGTCTGCTCCGTACTGCCGCAACGGCACGAGTTCGTTGTCGGGATAGAACTGGGCGGAGGACCACTTAATGATCTCCGGCATGCACCGGAAGTGCTCAGTGAGCCGGATCGTCTGGCTGAAGCGCGCGGACAACAGGTCGTACAGGTTCGACTTGGGGTTGAACCCGTCCCGTTGCCAGTCAGTGAGATGAGGCAAGCGTGTGTCGAGGCTTTCGTTGATGCGGTCGTGCTTGCCGCCCGTGAAGAACGGGGCGCATTGCCGGTCGTCACCCACGACGATGATCCTCGGAGCGAGCCACAGCAGCATCAGTCCGTCCAGGCCGACCTGGCTCGCCTCGTCCACGATGACGACGTCGAAGGCGTCCGGCTCGGGGTCGATCATTTCGGCGACCTGCTTGATCGGCATGACCCAGGCCGGGACTGCCCCACGCGCATCACGCATCGCGGAACGGGCCGCCTTCAGGTGCCGCTTGCTGAGTCCCGTTGTTCCCTTGCCGGCGTTCGCCGTGGCCGAGGCATAGGCGCTGAGTGCCTGTTTCTGGCCGACCGTCATCCGAGACAGGCAGTGGAGCAGCGCTCTGTCGGCGGCCAATTGCGTCACCGTGTCCGTCAACCGAGCCTCGACTGCTTCCAGCTCCCCCTCCAGCTTGGCTTCCCTTCCGGGTGTCAGCATCGTGTCCTGGAAGGTTCGCGCTTGCCGCCAGGCCCATGCCCCGGCCAAGTCCACGAGGCGGGTTTCCCAGGCTGGCTCGGTGGGAGATTCGGCGAAATGCCGGGCCAGTTCGGCATGATCCTCGGCCAATCGCTCAAGGAGCTTGCGTGCCTCCCGGCGATCAGCCTCACGATGGAACGCCTCGGTCAGAGCGTCGATCGCGGACGCATACGCCTGCGGGTCACGAGCCGCGACAGCCCGGTGCACCTCCGCCAGTTCGGCCACTCCACGGGCATCGGGCCGCGGGAACTGCTCAGCGATGGACCGCAGCTTCTCTTCCGCCTGGCGGGCATGGAGCAGCCGTTCCGCTCCGGTCGCGGACGTACGTACGTCGTCCCACTGCTCTGCCGTTCGTACCGTGGCCTTGATTCGGGCCTTGAGAAGGACACCGTGAACCGTCCGCACGGACTGGGTGAACTCGTCCACCGCGCGGAGGGTAGGCATCCTGTCCAACAGCTCCGACAGAGCCACCTCGGTGGAGCCTTCGGCCGCGGGCACTCCGACGCCCTGCCACCGCTCGTTCAGCTGCCGAACGCACTGGCGTGCCGCCAGGTGAGCCACCAGTGCAACAATCTCTTCCGGTGTGTTGGGCAGTCGCCCGTCCACCCGGCAGCCTTGGAGAAGACCCTGAGCCTCCTTCTGTACCGCCTTCGGAGCCAGCTTGCGCAGCTTGCCGCCACCGCGCATGAACTGTTCGAGGTCCCTTCCGGCAGCGATGAGACGTGATTCTTCGGCAAGGGCCACCTCCGGCACGTCCAGGACGGCGAAGGGAATGTCACGAAGAGTGCTCTGCACTTCCTCGGCGCGAGCGGCCGACCGGCGCACTCCATCCCACAACTGCTGCCGCTGCCCGGCCATTCCGTCCTGCAATGCCCGGGTGGTCCATTCTTCGGGCGGCCAGGCAGCGGGGTCGCCTGGCAGCCCCTCGCTCTGAAGCGCGTGTTCCGCAGCGTCCAGCAGCCCCACCAACGTCGTGATCAGCTCGCTGCCCTGATTCGCGAGTTCAAGGGCGAGCGCATCGGACGCTGCTTCGGCGCAAGCGCGCACGGCAGCGTCCAGGTCAGTGACCGCCTCTTCGAAGAGAATGGGTGCGATGAAGTCCGAAGGGTCCGGGCAACGAGCCGCATGCTCGTCCAGCACCACAGCCCCGTGCCTGGTCACGAGGCCAAGCAGACGTTGGGCTTCGTCCTGGCTCAGTAAGGGCTCTCGCGGTGCCGCAGCAGGCAGTGCGGGCATCCAGTCGTGCTTCGATGCGTTGGCCGTAACCTTCTCGACGATCGCGGCAAGCCGCCCGCTGTAACCGGGGGCCACGTCGAGGTGCTCGTACCACTCGCCTTCACGAACGGCACGAAGATCGTCACGTAGCCTTGCGCGGCTGCTCAACAGTTCCGAGCGGGCCGCCTCCAGGCTCTTGATCCTTTCAGCGAGACGCTCCGGCGACTGTGTGGCACTGAGCTGGGACAGTGCGCGAACAGACTGCTCCAGGTCGTCGCTGCCGTCATGGCGCCGATCGCCCTGCAGGACACACAGGCTGCGCAGCTTGTCGGGCAACTGCTGGCGCAGGACCTTCAGGGCCTGCCCCTTCTCGCTGGTGACCAACACCCGCTTGCCATCGGCCAGTAGGGCGCACACCAGGTTGGCGATGGTGTGTGTCTTCCCCGTACCGGGCGGGCCTTGGACGACGACACCGGTATCCGTCTGGAGGCGCCTCAGAACATTTCGCTGTGCGTCGTTCGAAAGCAGCGGAAACAGTGGGTCAGGACCGAGGGCGGGCTGCACTTCGTAGCCCCCCGTCGTGCCCCACGCCCTGCGGTCTTCTGGTTCCAGTTGGTACAGCAACTGAGCCAGGCCCAACGGGCTGATGGCACCGGGTTGGGCGAGGCGGTTCGCGATACCGTCGTAGAAGTTCACGAGGGCGCCCTGGCCCCGCTGGCGAAGGATGATCGCCGGCGCAAAACCCAGGGTGGGTACAGGCAGTGCCAGATCGGCAGGTGGGCGGCCCCAGCCACGGTGGAACCCCACCGCGCGATCGGTGCCGAACGCCCTCTCTGACCAGCCGCCGAGCACTTCCAGGGCGTCGGCGGACAGCGGATGGAATCCTTCGGTGCTGACTCGTTCCCGCAGCGAGCCCAGCAAGCGTGCGCTGTAGCCCTCGTCTCCGTCCAGGAACTCGCTGTCTTCCAGGCGTGCTGGGTCGCCTGGTGCAAGGACGACTTTGACGGAGATGTCCTCAGGGTTCACGGTGAGGATGAGGGGCGCCGTCAAAATGTGCCGGGCGACGCGCCCCGACGGACGTGCCGCTCCGATCGTCAGGAAGCCGGCGCCCAGTACGGCTTCGTATTCCTCGCCGTCCTGCTGAATCCTGGTCGCCATCCGATACAGCTGCTGATGGAGCTCCCGGTACGGCTGTTCTGCGCGCTCGCCTTCCGACCACTTGCGCCACGCTGCGACCCACCGCGTGTAGGCGCGCAGCACGTCCTGCGCATCCTCCCGGCGTATCTCGAAGACCTCGAACAGATCTCCGTCCTCATCCTCCTCCCACCCCTGGCCTGGTCCCGAGTCCGCCAGCGGCGGGGGTTCCTCCGCCGCGGTGACAGCAGCCTCGGGATCGACCCACCCCTCCAGCACGGCAGGCAGGACAGGCGCTGGACGGGGCGGACGATGCTCCACGTTGAGCAGCGTCCGGTACCCATCTGGACGTCGTCGAAGCTCGTCGTCCGGCAGACCGGAGAGCCAAAGGACCTCTGGATACTTCTGCCAGTCCCGCACGGGCTTGTGCGAACTCCGTACGATTTCGCGCATGTATTCGATGAGTTGGCGAGTGTGATGGACCGCCTCCGCATTGCTCGCGCGGAGTCCAGCGTGAAGAGACACCTATCCCCCAAGGCCATGGCTCGACGAAAAGCCTTTCAGGATGCGGGAGAGAAGCTGCGCCTTCAACCAAGAACTAGCGAGTAATGACACAAATCAGCCACATTCCGTGAAAGTTGGCTGCAATACAGCCAACCAATCAGGAACGGGTCCACGTCTGACGGCTACGCGCTGCCTGGTAGACGAGTTCGGCCTTGCCAGATGCCCATTCGGCCTTGAGGTGCTTGAACACTGTGATGTCTTGCTCCCGGAGGACTCGTACGTCCCGAAGTGTCGGCACAACTATCAACTCTGCCACCGCAACGAAGGCAAGCACCGGCTGTACCTCGACAGCAAAGCCGCATGCGCGCGTTAGCGCGGCCGAGGCCCGCCGCGACTCAGCTCTACTCTTCCGCACGTAGGGGTACGACTGACCACCTATGCGTACTGAGTCGTCGCCTACCCAGACGCGCGCCCCGCGGTGGCACTTCGTGTTGAAGCAGAAGGCTCCTCCCGGCCCGATCAAGAGGTGGTCGATGTCGACATCGCTGGCCAGCGGTATGGAATGGAGCACTCGCCACCCCTGCCGCACAAGCCTCTCTAACTCCGCTCCCACGCGCCGTTCCCCAGCAAGTCCAGTGCGCCAGCTGTCCACCTCCAGACTCCGGCCGGACAGCCTGGCTAAAGCCCACCGCCAGAACCCGGGCGTCAGCTCATCCACCTTCATCTGCAGCGCATCTCCCGGGCGGTTCCCTGCCAGGTCATCTTCCGACCGCAGTTCTTTGTGCGCTGCAGGTACGGGCGACGCAACGAGATAGGGAGCAAGCGCGTCAAGTACCGCGTCCCGCTGATCCTCAACTAGAAGCTTCAGATACCCCGTGCGACGGTCGAACCAAGCGACCTTCTCCCCATCAGCCCGATTCACGTATAGCCGGTCATGTCCGTAACGCTTCCACGCGGAGACCTGTAAACCGCTCACAACCACCCCCGTTTTGCCCTGCCATCAGACCAGTGAACATGTGACCAGGGCCAGAATCCGCGGGCAAGACGGCCTCATGTGAGCGCCGACCAAGGTGGCGGCCAAGAGGCACTCCCCGACTCGTGCGGCTAGCGAGGCGAGGGCACATCCAGGGCACATGAGCCTGAGAAACGGCGTTGACCCGTGAGAACTACCAAGGAGAGTTTCCGCAGGTCAACTCACATTTCACCGAGAAACCCCCGGTCAGCACCCCACCCCTCCCATTCGCTGCACGAGTGGCAGGACTTCAGCCATCGGTTGCATGAGGCGGGGCATCAGCCGTACTGCCTTGTGTGGCCCTGAGCTGGGGTTTCGTTGGTTTTCGGGCGGGGTTCCAAGACCCCGCCCTCGTCATGTGCGGAGAGCGGCCGTCAGGCCGCCAGGGCACATGGGTGTCGCCGGGGCACGGATGTGCCCCGGGTACCGGACCTGTCGCCCTCGCCGCAGAGCGTCGATCACGACGGAAGAGGGTCATGGGCGGGGTCTGCGGGCGTGGAGGACGAAGGCCGGGGGTGTGTTGCGCCATATGGTGCGACTGGGGACGACTTCCTCGAAGCGGCTGGTCAGCAGCTCGCGGAACCGGCGAGCGGGGGTGAGGGGAACGGCGTGGAGGTAGGTGAACGCGGTGAACGCACCCGCCGGGGCGAGCACCGCGGCTGCCGCCTCCATGAGCCGGTGTTGGGTGGCGGAGGGAAAGAGTGCCCAGGGCAGGCCGCTGACCACCACGTCGGCGCTCTCGATGCCGCGCTCATCCAGCAGGTGGCGCAGGTGTACGGCGTCGCGCTGGATCACCTCCGCCCCCGGGTGGCGGCCACGCAGGCGCTGGGCGAGGAGCGGATCGATCTCGACGGCCAGGTGGCGGCCGCGCCCGCCGAGCCGGCGCTGGATCTCGGCGGTGAACGGTCCGGTACCGGCACCCAGTTCCACCACAACGGGCTCGCCACGTTCGGGCACCGGGGCACAGACCGCCTCGGCCAGGCGCCGCGAGCTGGGCGCGATGGCCCCCATGCGGGCCGGTGCGCGCACCCACTGCCGCAGGAACAGGGTGTAGTCGTTCGGCTCCTGCGAGGGCTTGCAGAGACGGCAGGGCCGGGCTGTTCGGTGCGCGGTGCTGGTGGTCATGTCGATGCCCTTGTCGGGGAGTGCGGGTGGTCGGTCGTGTCGGCGTGAACGGGCAAGGCAAGGACGCCTGCCGCCGGGAGGTGGCCGAACCGCCGGCCGCCGCGCACCCGCCCGCGGAGGCGATCGACCTGATCTTCGAGGCGATCGCCGAGCACGCCCAGGAGCGCGGCTTCCGCGGATCGCCGTTCATGAACGCGGCCGCCGAGTAGCCGGACGCCGGCCATCCGGTGCGCCGTCTGGTGGCGTCCAGCGCATGCGAAGGCAGCCGGGCGGAGGTCAGCGCGGCCGCGGCCCGCGTGGCGCCGGTCTGGATTCGTGGGTCAGGACAGTTTGTTGAGCATTTCGGCTGCGACGGGTCCGGCGGAGGCGGGGTTCTGACCGGTGACCAGGTTGCGGTCGACGACCACGTTCGGGGCCCACGGCTCGCCTCAGGTCTCCGTACCGGTTACTCGGTCTCGGCCAAGGCAGTGAGGATCAAGTCGCTGACGGCCTTGGTGGACACCGGGTTCTGGCCCGTGATCAGGCGGCCGTCGCGCACGGCGTGCGGCGTCATCGGGACGGTGGAGCGCACATACTTGGCGCCCTTCGCGCGCAGTTCGTCCTCCAGCAGGAACGGCACCCTGCCCTTCACGCCGGCCAGTCTTTCCTCGACCGTCGCGAAGCCTGTGACAGTGCGGTTCCGTACGAGCGGATTCCCGTCGGTGTCACGGAGGTTGATGAGGGCGCAGGCGCCATGGCAGACCGAGGAGACGATGCCGCCCCCGGCGTAGATGGCCTCGGCTGTTCCCCGCAGGTCGGCACTGTCGGGAAAGTCCCACATGGTGCCGTGCCCACCCGTGAAGAAGATCGTGGAGTAGTCGTCCGGATCTGCGTCGGCAATGGAAGCGGTGGACTTCAAGGAGGTCATGAAGGCCGGGTCGGCTCGATAGGTGCGAACCGTCCGGTCGGCGAACAAGCGGCCGAGGCTTCGGGGGTCGAGGGGCACCTCGCCGCCGGTCGGGCTGACCACATCCACGGTGTGGCCGTCCTTGACCGCCTTGTCGTAGAAATGGACGAGTTCACCGAGCCAGAGGCCGGTCGGGTGCTTGCTCGCCCCGTAGGTGGCCTGATTTGTCACCACCGCCAGAATCTTTTTCCGTCTCACTTTTCTCACGCTTCCTTTTCGGCCAACTATGCGACGGTCGGCACTTGTCTGGATCTGAGTGCGGTGGAGTGCGCCCAGACGATGACGATCGGGAGGACGAGCTCCAGAAGGGCGGAGGCGAGGCGAACAGGGGAGCCCAGCCGATGTGGACGCCTGCCAGGAAGCGGTACACGTTGTCCGCGTCCGCCCCGCCCGCCGGAGCTCCCTGCGCCAACTGCTCCATGCCGCCTCCGAGCGCGATGGCAGTTGCCAGCAGCAGGCAGACACGGACGATCGTGTCGGCCGGCGTGAGAGGGGTGCGGGCCGCCATCACGCCTCCTTGGCCTGTCTCGGAGTTGGCTACGGGGATGGCGCTCAGACCTGCTCGGTGGGGCGTACGAGCAGTTCGGCGACGGCCACGTGCCGGGGGCGGGTGACGATGTAGCCGACGGTGTCGGCGATGTCCTGGCTCTGCAGCCGGTCGATGTCGCCCAGGGCGGCGACGATGTGCTGCTGGATGACGTCGGGGTTGTGCGTGCGCAGTTCGGTGTCGACGCTGCCCGGCTCGACGACGGACACGCGGACGTGCTGGCGCGCCAGCTCCTGGCGCAGCGCCTCGCTGAAGGCGCCGACGCCGAACTTTGTGGCGCTGTACACGGCGGACATGGCGTAGGCGTTGCGGCCTGCGAGCGAGCCGATGTTGACGATGTCGGCGACCTGACGCGGCCCCTCGGCGGCTGCCTTGACCAGGTGGGGGACAGCCGCGTGAGCGGTGTACATCAGGCCCATGAGGTTGATGTCGATCATGCGCCGCCAGTCGTTCAGATCCGCGCCGGGGGCGGGCCCGAGCAGCATCAGGCCGGCGTTGTTGACCAGGATGTCCAGGCGGCTCAGGCCGTCGACGGTCCGCTCGACCGCTTCCGCGGCGGCCTCGGCGGTGGTGATGTCGGCGGGCACGACCAGGGCCTTGCCGCCCGCATTCGAGATTTCCGCGGCGAGGTCGGTGAGTCGGTCCTCACGCCGGCCGACCAGGGCCACGGAGGCGCCCTCGCGGGCCAGCTCCAGGGCTGTGGCGTGGCCGATACCGCTGGAGGCCCCGGTGACCAGGGCGACGGTTCCTTCAAGACGACGAGTCATGGTTCAAGCCTTTCGATGAACAGCCACGTTGCTCGGGCCGTACGGGATGGGAGGAGATGGCCCTCTTGGTGTGGGCCGTATGGGGGTGCAGGCCGCTCAGGACTGAGCCGAAGGCACAATGGGGAAGTGAGCATCAGCGGGCAGAAGACCACCGACACCACGCGTCAAGGGACCAAGGAGGACGGCGAGCTGCCTCCCCGCGAACGCCTGGTCCGGGCCGCGTCACGGCTGTTCTATTACGAGGGCGTACGCGCGATCGGCGTGGAGCGGCTGATCGCCGAGGCCGGGGTGACCAAGGCGACCTTCTACCGGCACTTCGCCGCCAAGGACGACCTGGTCGTGGCCTATCTGCTGACCAAGGACGCCTACTACAAGGAAGTGGCCGAACCGCTGGCCGCCGCGCACCCGCCCGCGGAGGCGATCGACCTGATCTTCGAGGCGATCGCCGAGCACGCCCGCGAGCGCGGCTTCCGCGGATCGCCGTTCCTGAACGCGGCCGCCGAGTACCCGGACGCCGACCACCCGGTCCGCGCCCTGGTGACGTCCCACCGGGACTGGATCCGCACCCTCTTCCAGGAACTGCTCACCCGGCTCGGCCACACCGACGCGGAGTCGGCCGCCGGCGCACTGCTGATGCTGTACGACGGCGCGATGGCAGCCGGCTACCTGGACGACTCGACGGCCGCCCACAAGACCCTGCTGGACGCGGTCCGACTGATCCGGTCGGGAGGCTGACCCCATCGGGACCGCGTGCAGCAGCGGCTCTGTGCGGGGCACCGGCCGGGCCGGGGCGCGGATTGGTTTCATGGAACCTTTTTGATCTCTCTCGATGTGCACCGGTGACCTGCGGCAGGAATCCGCCTGGAGGCAGCCCAGCCGGGAAGGCCGGAACAGACCACCCGCCATGAGGCAGGAAGACCGGTCGTTCTACCTCTCGACGATAGCCCTCTTGCCATCCGCGCGCCACCGATCGACCCGCTTGTGGGATCCCTCACCCGACCGCCGTCGGCTCTCGACCGAGGGCACATCCAGGCGGGGCACGGGGCATCAGCCGTACTGCCTGGTGTGGCCGTGAGTGGTCCGCACAAGTGACGTGACCCGGCTCTTGCGGCCCTCTTCCCACCCCTGCCCTATGTTGGCGCCCATGCAGTCATACACAATCGGTCAGGCGGCTCGGCTGCTCGGCGTGAGTCCGGACACCGCGCGGCGGTGGGCGGATGCGGGCCGGGTGGCGACCCATCGTGACGAGGGTGGGAAGCGGCTCATCGACGGGAAGGACCTGGCCGCCTTCTCCGTGGAGCTCGCCAAGGGCGGGAGCGGTGAGGAGGACGCCTCCTACACCTCGGTCCGCAACGCCTTCCCCGGCATCGTCACCGCGATCAAGCTCGGGGACGTGGCGGCGCAGGTGGAGATTCAGGCCGGGCCGCATCGGCTGGTGTCGCTGCTCACGCGGGAGGCCGTGGAGGAGCTGGGGCTGGAGGTCGGTATGGAGGCCACCGCCCGGGTGAAGTCGACGAACGTGCACATCGACCGCGTCTGAGCGGGCCGGGCGGCGGCCTCCGCGGTCACTTGGCGGCCGGCGGGGGCCGGACGTCGCCCGCGCAGCCCGCCAACTGGCCGCTGTACAGGGCGCGGTCCACCGCGTCACGGTCGACGATCTTCGCCTGGGCCGTGTTGATCAGGTTGGCGCCACTCCGCTCGGGGACTGAGGAACACTTCGGCGACGTCTGCCGGGTGACCGCACCCGAAGCCCCTCTCCGTACAAACGCACATGCCATGCTGGTAGATAGATGATCCGGCTCATGCGATGCGACAGGAGACTTTTCCCTCGCACCTGCGGCAGTATCCTCTGCGCATGCACACCACCGGATCGGTGACGCGGGCGCCCTGCTCGGTGTCGGCGCCTACGCCGTGAGGTCCGTTGGAGACCAGCGTGAGTCCGTTGGAGACCAGAGGGAGTCCGTTGAGGACCAGAGGGAGTGGACCCGTGATGACCCGTTCCGTGCGCCGGACCCGTCGGACGCTGCAGGTGACCGGCGTAGGCGCCGCAGCCCTGCTGGCCCTGAGCGCCTGCTCCTCCTCGGACGGCTCCTCGTCTGCCAAGTCCGGCTCCTCCGCCTCGGCCGGGCTGTCCGGCGAGGTGACCGTCTTCGCCGCCGCCTCGCTGAAGGAGAGCTTCACGACGCTGGGCAAGGAGTTCGAGAAGGCCCACCCGGGCACCGAGGTGACCTTCAGCTTCGGCGGCAGCGACGCGCTCGCCGCGAGCATCACCGGCGGCGCCCCGGCGGACGTGTTCGCCTCGGCCAGCCCCAAGACGATGAAGATCGTCACCGACGCCGGGGGCGCCTCCGGCACGCCCGCCACCTTCGTGCGCAACCAGCTGGAGATCGCCACCCTGCCGGGCAACCCCGACAAGGTCGCCTCGCTGAAGGACCTCACCAAGTCCGACCTGAAGGTCGTGCTGTGCGACAAGGCGGTCCCGTGCGGCGCCGCCGCCCAGAAGGCCCTGGACGCGAGCAAGCTGAAGCTCACCCCGGTCTCCTACGAGGAGGACGTCAAGGCCGCCCTGAACAAGGTGGTGCTGAAGGAGGCCGACGCCGCGGTCGTCTACAAGACCGATGTGAAGGCCGCGGGTGACAAGGTGGAGGGCGTGGAATTCCCCGAGTCGGCCGACGCCATCAACGACTACCCGATCACCCTGCTCAAGGACGCGCCGAACGCCGCGGCCGCCGAGGCGTTCATCGCGCTGGTGCAGTCCGCCGAGGGCCAGAAGGTCCTGAACGCGGCCGGGTTCCTCAAGCCGTGACGTCCCCGTCCTCGCTGGACAAGGCCGGCGCCGCGGACACCCTGGCCGCTGGCCCGCGGCGCCGCCGCGTCCGCGTCCGCGGGGGCGCTCCGCTGCCGCTCCTCCTGCCCGCCCTCATCGGCCTGGCGTTCCTGACCCTCCCGCTCGTGGCGCTGCTGATCAGGGCGCCCTGGCGGAGCATGCCGGACCTGCTGACCAGCACGGAGGTGTGGCAGGCGCTCCAGTTGTCGCTGGTCTGCGCGACGGCGGCGACCGCGGTGAGCCTGGTGATCGGGGTGCCGCTGGCCTGGCTGCTGGCCCGGGTCGAGTTCCCCGGGCGGGGGATCGTACGGGCCCTCGTCACCCTGCCCCTGGTGTTGCCGCCGGTGGTCGGGGGTGTGGCGCTGCTGATGGCGCTCGGCCGCAACGGTGTCATCGGAAAGTGGCTGGACGCATGGTTCGGGATCACCCTGCCGTTCACCACCGCCGGGGTCGTGGTGGCGGAGGCGTTCGTCGCCATGCCGTTCCTCGTGATCAGCGTGGAGGGCACCCTGCGGGCCGCCGACCCCCGCTACGAGGAGGCCGCCACCACCCTGGGCGCCTCCCGCTTCACCGCGTTCCGCCGGGTCACGCTGCCGCTCATCGCGCCCGGCATCGCGGCCGGAGCCGTACTGGCCTGGGCCCGTGCGCTCGGCGAGTTCGGCGCGACCATCACCTTCGCCGGCAACTTCCCCGGGCGTACGCAGACCATGCCGCTCGCCGTCTACCTGGCGTTGCAGAGCGACCCGGAGGCCGCTATCGCCCTCAGCCTCGTCCTGCTCGCCGTGTCCGTCGCGGTCCTGGCGGGGCTGCGTGACCGCTGGATGACCGCCTCATGACCGACCTCGAGAAGACCGCTCAGGACACCGCCGGCGCACCCGGCCGGGCCGGTGAGGGACTCGACGCCCGGCTGGTGGTCGAGCGCGGCTCCTTCCGCCTCGACGTGGCGCTGACCGCGGCCCCCGGCGACGTGGTCGCGCTCCTCGGCCCCAACGGCGCCGGCAAGACCACCGCCCTGCGCGCCCTGGCCGGGCTCGTCCCGCTCACCGACGGCCATCTACGGCTGGACGGCGCGGAGTTGGACCGTACGCCGCCGGAGTCCCGCCCGGTCGGCGTCGTCTTCCAGGACTACCTGCTCTTCCCCCACCTGACCGCACTGGACAACGTGGCCTTCGGGCCGCGCTGCCACGGCGCGACCAAGGCGGAGGCCCGCGCCCAGGCCGCCGAGTGGCTGGCGCGCATGGGTCTCGCCGGCCACGCCGGTGCCAAGCCCCGCCGCCTCTCCGGCGGCCAGGCCCAGCGCGTAGCCCTCGCCCGCGCCCTGGCGACCCACCCCCGCCTGCTGCTCCTCGACGAACCCCTCGCCGCCCTCGACGCCCGCACCCGCCTCGACGTACGCGCCCAACTCCGCCACCACCTGGCCGACTTCGAAGCGGTCGCCGTACTCGTCACGCACGATCCCCTGGACGCCATGGTGCTGGCCGACCACCTCGTCGTCATCGAGGACGGCCGCGTCGTCCAGGAGGGCACCCCCGCCGACATCGCCCGCCACCCGCGCACCGACTACATCGCCCACCTGGTCGGCCTCAACCTCTATCGGGGGCGGGCCGAGGGACACACGGTCCGCGTCGACGACACCTCGTCGGTCACGATCACGACCACGGAGGCTCTCACCGGCCCGGCCTTCGTGGCCTTCCCGCCCAGCGCGGTCACCCTCCACCGCGACCGCCCCACCGGCTCCAGTGCCCGCAACCTCTGGCGCTGCGAGGTGGCCGGCCTGGAAACCCACGGTGACCAGATCCGCGCCGCCCTCGCCGGCGAACTCCCCCTGGCCGCCGACCTCACCACGGTCGCCGCCGCCGAACTCGACCTCCGCCCCGGCGCCACGGTCTGGGCGACGGTCAAGGCGGCCCAGACGCACGCGTATCCCGCCTGACTCACCGCTGCGGACGCAGCCCCGGGAACAGGGCGCGAGCGCGGTCGGGGTCGGGGGTGACGAAGACCCCGTCGGCCGTGACGAGGGGTGCGTCCGGGTCCGTCCGGGTGGTGATCGACCCGCTTACGAAGATCTTGCGGTCGCCCGTGCCGGTGACGCGGGCGAGGACCCGCAGGGGTGTCTCCAGCGGGACCGGGCGGTGGTAGCGCATCTGCAGAGAGACGGTCAGACCGGCCATGCCGGCTGCTGCGCAGGCGCGGCCCATGAGTTCGTCCAAGAGCATGGCGCTCATGCCGCCGTGGCCGTAGCCGGGCGGGCCTTCGTGGGCGATGCCGAGGGTGCAGTGGCCCACCAGGCCGTCGGCTTCGGGCGTGATGTGGAGGGGCGGGGCGAGCGGGCTGCCGGGGCCGGTGACGGGGCTGTACATCCGTGCGCCCGCGGGGAACTCGTCCACCTCCGGGATCTCCGCCCTCGCGCGCCGTCGCCCCGTCAGCTGACCGGTGAGGTGACGAACGCCGTCCGCCACCTGGTGGAGGGTGTCGGGGGAGGCGGCGGTGCGGACGGTGGCTTCCACGAGAGCGCGCAGTTCGTGGCCGAGGCCGGTGATGGCGGCCTTCTGGTGTTCCAGTCCCTCGGATGTCTCGGACATCTCGGATGACTTGGATGTCGGTGACGTGGGGTCGGTGGGCGGCTGGTCGGTCCGGGAGGTGTGCATCAGGTTTCTCGGCGGGGTGTAGTGAGGTGCGGTGGGGGTGCAGTGCGGTGGGGCGGGGTCCGGCAGACGCGGTCAAGTGTCGGACCGTACGAACACCGGCTTGAGGTGTTTCTCCGGCAGTGCCGTCGGCAGGTCCTCCCAGTCGATGACATGGGAGACGACCCGTTCGGGGGCGACCTTGCCGGAGGCGGCGAGTTCGAGGGCGTCGGGGATGTGGGCGCGGACGTTGTCGCGGGCGACGCGCAGGGTGACGCCGGTGAGGTACATGTCGAGCAGGGGCAGCTCGCCGGGGCGGAAGTGGTTGCCCGCACTCTCGCAGATGCCCTCCGGGGACAGGCACTTGACGACCAGGGCGAGTTGGTCGACGCGGCCGGTGGCTTCTACGGCGATGTCGAAGCCCTGTGGGATCGGGTCCAGGGATTCGGCGGTGGCGGCTCCGAAGGTGCCGGCCAAGGCGCGGTGTTCGGGGTCGGGGTCGACGTAGAGGACGTCGGAGGCGCCCAGCGCGCGGGCGATGTCGCACACGTACAGGCCGATGCTGCCGCGCGCGACGACCAGGACCCGGGCGCCTGGGCGGGACTTGAGGTGGGGGGCGACCAGGCGCCAGGCCAGGGACCAGTTGTCGCTGGCCGAGGCCATGGCGACCGGGTCCAGGCCGGTGGGCAGCGGGACCAGCATGGCGTCGGCGTAGGGCACGCGGACCAGGTCGGAGAAGAGCCCGCCCCAGGTGCCGCCGATCGGTGCGCCGTACATCGCCATGTAGGGGACGGCGGTGCAGTGCGCGGTCAGGCCGGCCCGGCAGCGGTCGCAGGTGCCGCAGTTGATGGACCACGGGACGACGACCAGGTCGCCGGGGGCTACGGCGGTGACGGCGTCGCCGGTCTCGACGACCTTGGCGACGCACTCGTGGCCGAGGGCGAAGGGCGGGTCGATGAAGCTATGCCCGGCCAGGATGGACGAGTCCACGTCACAGGGCGTGGCCGCCACCGGGGCGACGATCGCCTCCCGGTCCGACTGGAGCTTCGGGTCGGGCGCCTCACGCCACTCGACGGTGCGCCGGGCCACGTAGGTGAGTTCACGCATCGGCCGTGCTCCCCTTGCCCTGCTGAGCCAGGGCCACGAGGTCGGCGTAGCGGATGACGGAGCCGCCCGCGCCCCAGGTGCCGTCGGGCTGTTCGTGCACCAGCACCCACACCCGCAGAGCCTCGTCGGCGGCGAGGCCGGCGGCGGACAGGACGGTCCGCGTCGCCTCCTCGACCAGGCCCGCCTTGCGACGCTCGGACAGGGCGCCCTGCGGGACGGTGACCTCCACCAGGAAGCGCGGCGCGTCGTCCTCGGCGGTGGTCTGGGCGCCGTCCGGCAGTTCGACGAGGTAGCTCCAGGCCTGGGCGCGGAAGAACGCGGTGTCGGGTGCGCCCTCCCAGCGCAGCAGTACGGCGGCGAGGTCACGCTGAACGCTCTGGCGACCCTGGTCGGTCAGGGCACCGGCCGGAGCTGTGAGCCGGATCATCGGCATGGGAGCACCTCTGTCTTTCTCCTTCGTCCCCTACGGCTTCTTCGTCGTCGCATACGGCGACGCCCGTCTATGACAGTCGTTATAGACGGGCGTCACGCTAGACTATGACGGCCGTTATAGCCAGTGGGGTCAGAAGGGACCGCGTACGTGACCAAGCCCAGCCCGACGGTGCGCGAGCGGATCATCGCCGGTGCGGCCGACATGATCAGCCGCCGCGGCCTGAACGCGACGAGCATCCGCGAGACGGCCAAACACGCCAGGGCGCCGCTCGGCTCGACGTACCACTACTTCCCGGACGGCAAGCAGCAGTTGGCCACCGAGGCCGTCCGCCACACGGGCGCGTGGGTCGCCCGGAGCCTGCGCAAGGAACTCGAAGCCGGGCCGGTCGCCGGGTTGCGCGCGTTCCTCGGCCTGTGGCGCAAGATCGTCGTCGACAGCGACTTCCGGGCCGGCTGCCCGGTCCTCGCCGTCTCGATCGAGGAGCCCCCCGCCGACGAGACGCCGACCGCCCTGACGGCCGCCGCCGAGGTCTTCGACGAGTGGGAAAAGCTGCTGGCCACCTCCCTGCGCGAGCACGGCACCGAGCCCGAGCAGGCCGCACAGCTCGCGACGCTCGTCGTCGCGGCGGTCGAGGGGACCGTGGCCATGTGCCGCGCCAAGCGCAGCACCCAGCCTCTCGACCGGACCGCCGAGCAGCTGCAGGCGCTCATCCTCACCGCGATCAAGCACTGACCGGGAGGGCGGTCGGACCGGTCGGAAGGGGCGTCGGACCGATCGGAAGGGGCGTCCGACTCAGCCGCCCTCATCCACCCAGCGCAGCTCGAACCGCCTTGGCCCTCTCCTCCGTGAACACACCACTGTCGAGCAGGGGCAGCACAGACAGCACGCCGCCCGAAGCGCCCCAACTGCCCTCGTCGATCACACGGAAGTTGACCCACCACGTCGGCGACGGCTTCTCCGTCCCGCAGGCCGCCGCCAGCGCGGCCAGCACCCGCTCGATGACCTCGGCCCGGACGTCCGGCTGCCAGGCGGCGTCCATGACCGCCACGTCGATCACCATCACGTCGAGCTCGCTCCCGGCATCCACCAACAGCCGTCCGCCGACGGCCATCATGTCGCGCTCGCGCTCGACGAAGTGCACCTGGAATCCGACCCGGGCGGCCGGCGCGAACTGGCCTACCTCGGGCACCAGTACAGCGTCCGTGAGCGTCTCGGCCAGCTCGCGGCGCCGCTCGAGGCTCAGGCGCCCCTTGGGCGCGTTCACGGTGATGATCGTCATGGCGACCCCTTATGACAGTCGTTATAGAGAACAGCAGGACGGCAGACTACACCCGCTCTATAACGACCGTCATACAACTCGGTGGGCCGTATCGTGAGAGCCGTGAAGGACACCGCGACCAAGGAGACAGCGACCGTCGAGCCCCCGCTGCCGCCCGCGCCGGGTGCGGAGCAGTACCCGTCACTCGCTCTCGTCAACAGCGTCATCGCGGTGCCGGGTGGGCAGTTCGTCGACCTCATCGGCACCCCGGCCGCGGCGAACCGGTGGCTCGCCGAGCGCGGCCTGGCTCCGGTCGACGCCGGCATGCGAGACATGTGTGCCGCACAGCTGCGCTCCCTGCGGGAACAGATCCGGGCGCTGTTCGCCTCGCGGGTCGAGGCGCTGCCCGCGCTCCCCGCCGCCCTGGCCGCCGTGAACGACGCGCTGACCAGGGTTCCCACGGCCCCGCTCCTGCAGTGGGACGAGAAGAACGGCCCCTACCGCGCGGCCCCGCACCCCACCACCGAGATCGTCGACCACGCCCTGGCGACCCTCGCCGCCGACGCCGCCGACCTGCTCACATCCCCCGACGCCGAACGCCTCACGGCCTGCGGCTCCCCGCCCTGCAACCGCTACCTGCTCCGGCACGGCCGCCGCCACTGGTGCAGCACCCGCTGCGGCGACCGCGCCCGCGCGGCCCGTGCCTACGCCCGACGCACGCAGCCCCCGACAGACTGACTGCTGGCAACTGCCGGGGACGCACCACCCGGGCGTCGGCGGGAAGAAGCAAGAGCCGCTGTTGCCCGCCTAGAACCGCCCCTGGCGCTCACAGTCCGCGGTGATGGTGTCGCCGGCTTCGCCGACCACCTGGTCGTTGCCGCCGCTGTCGCAGGTCACCGCGTCGTTGCCGCGCACGTCGTCGCGCAGGTTGATCGAGTCGTTGCCGGCGCCGGTCCGCACGAAGTCGCCGCCGGACCCGGCGTCGACGGAGGTGTTGACGGGGGCCGTGGAGAAGAAGCTGTCGCCGAAGTTGCCCATCGAGACATTGAGGCGTGTGACGCCGCCCATTCCGGTGGCGGGGCCGCAGTCGACGGCGGTGCCGTCGGTGCCGGACATCGGCATGCAGCCCTGGCCCGCGGCGATGCCTGCGTCATCCTCGACGATCAGGTGCCCGTTGCGGGGGTCGATGCCGACTCTCATGCCGTTCACCACGTTGTCGCGGGCCTGGACGTGGACGGTGGCGCCGGACCGGGTCGCCGCCGAGCCGGGCGACTCCTGCGCGACGGCGGGGGCGGCGAGGACGGTGAGGGCGGTGACGGTGGTGAGGGTGGTGAGGACGGCGACCGACGTCACGGACCCGCCCGCGAGCAGAACCTTCGTGATCTTCATGCTGCACTTCTCTCCTTGTCCGAGAGAGGGCACCGGGGGCGGCGCCGCTCGGCGCCATCCAAACAGTCCGTAATCGATCACGCACAGTAAGCCACGCGCGCGAGTCTCGCTCATGGGTTCGCGCACCCCCGAGTCATGCCCCGTCGATCAGCGCGAGGCCCATGGCGCAGGAACCTTCCAGGGCGAGGCCGAACCAGACGGCCTTGCCGTGCGGCACGGCGGGGCCGTGGCCCCACTGCATAGCCTCAACCCCCACCGCCCTGCACGCCCTGACCACCGTCCTGAAGGCAGATTGAGGGAAGCGTCAGCTTGATCTTGCGAGCAGGGCCACGATGTCCTCATGGCTGGCTGGCAGAGGGCTCTTTGGTGGACGTTGACCGTGGTGGGCGCCGTCGCGGCGGTCGTGCTGCTGGTGTGGGTGTCGACGGCGGATCTGGAACAGTCGAGCCAGGCCGCGGGGGTGATCGGCTCGGTGGCCGGGATCGCGGCGTTGGGGGTCGGGCTGTGGCAGTTAAGGCTCGCGGCGGCAAGCTCACCTTCCGCTGTGGAGCCGGTGCAGGCTGAGGCGGGCTCGAACGCGGCACGCGGCAGCATTCGCAACGCCCGGGCGCAAGACACAGCGCCGGGCGCGGGCACATCGCCGAACGGCGGCCCCGGGATCCGAGCAACTGGCGGATCGAACGCGGCTGGTGGAGACATCGACGGGTCGACGGCGCGGCACGGTCAGTGATTCAGCGATGAGGAAACCCAGGAGTCAACCCGGCACAGACGTGCCGAGCGAACCGACCATGGCGCCCGCGGTGTCGGCTTCTTCGGGCTCCAATGCCGCAGGGCGCGATGTCGTGAACTCGGTGGCGGTGCATGCCGAGCAGGCGCTGCCCGCGGAGGCTTACGGTCCGATCCCTGACGATGCCGTGGCCGGCGGGGTGTCGAACATCCCCCTGACAGAGCTGTTCGTCGGCCGGGACGCCGCGCTTGATCAGCTGGACGCGGCGCTCGCCGCTCCGGGCGGGGTGGTGTTGCGGGCGGTGAGCGGCCTGGGCGGGGTGGGCAAGTCCACACTGGCCGCCCGCTGGGCCGCACACCGGGCCACGGCTCGGTTGCGGTGGTGGATCACCGCCGACAGCCCTGCCGCCGTGGACGCCGGTCTCGCTGAACTGGCGTGCGCGCTGCAGCCGGGGCTGGCCGGGTTGCCGGTGGAGTTGCAGAAGGAGCGGGCGTTGGCGTGGCTGGCCGGTCACGGGGACTGGTTACTGGTGCTGGACAACGTCGACCACCCCGACCACATCGGCCCGCTGCTGGACCGGGTCCCCGATCGGGGCCGTGTCCTGGTCACCACGCGCCGGGCGACGGGCTGGCACCGGTTGACGACCACGCTTCGCCTGGGCGTGTTCGACCCGGAGGAGTCGGTCGAGCTGTTCACCCGCATCCTCACTCACGACGGGCCGCGGGAGACCGACGGCGCGCGTGCCGTGTGCGACGAGCTAGGGCACTTGGCGCTCGCCGTGGAGCAGGCCGCCGCGTTCTGCCACGAGAGCGGCACCACGCCCCGCGCCTATCTGGACATGCTGCGCCAGTGGCCGACCGAGACGTACGCGCTCGGCCCTGCGGGTACCGACGCCGGGCGAACGGTGGCACGGATCTGGCGCATCACCCTGGACCGCCTCGCGGACCTGCCCCTCGCCGGAGAACTGCTGCGGATCCTGGCCTGGTACGCCCCCGACCACATCCCGCGCACCTTGCTCGACGGCCTCGCCCCACCGCCCGTGCTCGCGGCGGCCGTCGGGCGGCTGGCGGCGTACAGCATGATCACGGAGAACGCCGACGGCACCCTCTCGGTCCACCGGCTCGTGCAGGCGCTCGCCCGGACTCCCCAAGATGACGACCCCCACCGCCAGGACAACGACATCGCCCACGGCCGCCAGGAGGCCACGCGCCGACTGAGAAGCGTGTTCCCCACCGATGTTGATTCGCCCGAGCACTGGCCCCAGTGCCAGGCGCTGCTGCCGCACGTCGATGCCCTGGCCAAGCACAGCACGCCCGAGCAGGACACGCTCAACATGTCGCATGTGCTGGACAGAGCCGCCGCGTTCCGAGAGGACCATGGCGCAATAGAGTTCGCCATCACGTACTTTCTCCGGGCTCATGTCATCGACCGGCGTGTGCTCGGTGAAGACCACCCCAACACGCTGGCCTCCCGCAACAACCTGGCGTACGCGTACGAGTCGGCGGGGAACCTGACGCAAGCCATCCCGCTGTACGAGCAGAACCTCGCCCACAGCGAACGCGTCCTCGGGCACGAACACCCCGACACGCTGCGCGCCCGGAACAATCTGGCGGGCACGTACGAGTCAGCGGGGAACCTGACGCAAGCCATCCCGCTGTACGAGCAGAACCTCGCCGACCGGCTCCGGCTGCTCGGTGAGGACCACCCCAACACACTGACCTCCCGCAACAACCTGGCGTACGCGTACGAGTCGGCGGGGGACCTGACGCAAGCCATCCCGCTGTACGAGCAGAACCTCGCCGACCTGATCCGGGTCCTTGGTGAGGACCACCCCACCACACTGACCTCCCGGCACAACCTGGCGGGCGCGTATTGCTCGGCGGGGAACCTGACGCGAGGCATCCTGCTGTTGGAGCAGAACCTCGCCGACCGGCTCCGGGTGCTCGGTGAGGACCACCCCGACACGCTGGCCTCCCGCAACAACCTCGCGAGCGCGTATTGCTTGGCGGGGAACCTGACGCGGGGCATCCTGCTGTACGAGCAGAACCTCGCCGACAGCGCACGCGTTCTCGGGTACGACCACCCCGTGACGGAAAGGGCGCGTGCGAATCTGAGCGTCGCGCGCGGCACGTAATGGCTGGCTGGCTGGCAATAGGCTCCACGTGCACTCCGGACGCAGGGGCGCTTACTTCGTCCCCACCGTCCGCAACACACTCACCGCCAACACCCGCGCCACCCCCACCACTTCGCCCACCGACACCCGCTCCCCCGCACTGTGCGCCACCCGAATGTCCCCCGGCCCGAACTGCAACGTCGGAATCCCCGCCCCGGTGTACAACCGCAGATCACTCCCGTACGGCGCCCCCTGCTCCGGCAACCGCCCCGCACCCCCGCCGCCGCCCGTCACATCCCCGTACGCACCCCGCATCACCCCGGGCAGGGGATGCCCCTCCGGCAACCGCCCACTCGCAAACTGCCCGCCCGGCCAGCTCACGATCGCCGGATGCTCACGCAGCCACGGATCACCGGCGCAAGCCTCCGCCACGCAGCGCTCGAAGGCCGCCCGCGCCTCCGCGGGATCCTCCCCCAGCCGCACCCCCAACCGCCCCTCCGCGACCAGGAGATCGGGCACGCTGCTCGCCCAGTCCCCGGCGCGCACGGTGCCTACAGACAGGGCGTAGGGGATCGGGTGCTCGGCCATCAACGAGTGCGGGTCCCGGTTCCGCTCGGCCTCCAGCCGCCCCAGCGCCCGGTGCAGCGGCACATACGCGTCGATCGCGCTCACCCCCTGGTCCCGTGCGCTGCCGTGGGCCGCCTTGCCGGGCACGGTGATCCGGAAGGTCAACGCCCCGGCGTTCGCGGTGACCAGCGCCCCGCCCGTCGGCTCGGTGATGACGCAGACGTCGCCCCGGTGGCCGCGCCGCAGCGTGCCGAAGGCGCCCAGCCCTCCGTCCTCCTCCCCCACGACGAAGTGCACCCCCACCCGCCCCCGCAGCCGCACCCCGGCGGCCCGTATCGCCGCGAGCGCGGCGAGGTGGGCCACCAGGCCGGCCTTCATGTCGCAGGCACCGCGGCCGTGGACCACATCCCCGACCACCCTCGGCACGAACGGATCGCCGGCCCAGGCGTCCAGATCCCCGGGCGGGACGACATCGACATGCCCCTGCAGGACAAAGGTGGGTCCGTCCCCGCCGTCCTCCGTCACCCCGACCAGGCCCCAGGCCTCCTCCCGCTCCGCCTCCGTCCCCGGGAAGCCGGGATGCGCGCGCAACGCGTCCAGGTCCATGGACCACAGGTCGACATCCAGCCCGAGCCGCTCCAGCCGCCCCGCCAGCAGATGCTGGAGCTCCGACTCGGCAGCGCTCCCGGTGACGCTGGGCACGGCGATCAGTTCCAGCAGCGTCCGTCCGATCGCGGCCTCGTCGATCTTCGCCAGGACGGCCGCCTCCACGTCGTTCAGCACGATGACGCTCCCTCCCCAGTCGTCCCCAGTCGCCCCCGGTCGCCCCCAGGGCCACACGACAGGGGGCCCGGCGGGAAGCCTCTCAGCCGGACCCGCCCACCGTGAACCCGATCACCGTCCCGCCCCCCTCCCGCCGGAAGGCGAACGGCGCTCCTCCATGCGACAGCGCCACCTCCCGCACGATCGACAGCCCGAGCCCGGAGCCGGGCAGCGACCGCGCGTCGGCGGCGCGGTAGAAGCGGTCGAAGACCCGGATCAGGTCGTCCTCGGCGATGCCCGGCCCCCGGTCGAGGACCTCGACACGCACCGTCCCGGGACGGGCGGGCCCGGCGACGTTGATCTCGATCGGTGCCGTGCCCTCGCGGTCGAACTTCGCCGCGTTCTCGACGAGGTTGGTCACCGCGCGCTGGAGCATCCCCGGCCGCCCGTCCGTCGACGTGTCGCCGCTCGCACGGACCGTGATCCGCCGTCCCGTGCGCCGCCGGGCGAGCCCCGCGACCTCGTCGGCGATGTCGGCGAGGTCCACCCGCTGGACCGGCTCCGTGTCGGACTGCCCGGCTGCCAGGTCGACCAACTCGTTGACCAGGTCGGTCAGTTCGCGCGCCTCCTGGCCGAGGTCGGCCACCAGCTCGTCGCGGGTGGCGGGCGGCAGCTCGTCGATGCGGCGCAGCAGGGAGATGTTCGTACGGAGCGACGTGAGCGGCGTACGCAGTTCGTGGCCCGCGTCCTGCACCAGCCGCCGCTGGTCCTCCTCCGACTGGGCCAGCCGGCCCAGCATGCGGTCGAAGGCGCGGCCCAGGCGGCCGACCTCGTCGTATCCGGTGACCGGCACCTGGATGCCGAGCCGCCGGGTGCGGGCGACGTCCTCGGCGGCGGCGGTGAGGACGACCAGGCGGCGCGTGATGCGCCGAGCCAGCCACCAGCCGAAGAGTCCCGCGAGCGTGACCACCGCCGCCATCAGCAGCAGCGTCCGCTGCTGCAGCGCCCGCAGCAGGTCCTCCGTGTCGCTGAACTCCTGGGCGATCTGCACCGCGCCCCGCCCGCCGCCGAGCGCGACGGTCGCGACGCGGTAGACGTCGCTGCCGACGCCGACGTCCTTGTACTGGACCATCCGCCCGGCCGTCCCGTCGGCCGCGATCCGCCGGTCGGCGGCCGTGACCGGCAGCCCCGGCCGCCCCGGGTCGACGACGGCACCGTCCGAGCCGAGCACCTGCACATCCGTACGGGCGGGCCGTACGAGATCGTGCCCCGGCGCGGAGGACGAGAAGTCCTCGGGCGTCATCGGCCGCTGGCGCACCTCGCCCCGCAGATCCTGCACGACCTCGTCGAAGACCGACTCCTGGTCCACCCGCACCAGCCGGGCGGCGGCACCGTAGGACAGCAGCCCGACCAGGACGGTGACCACGGCGGTCACGGCCGCGAAGGACACCGCGAAGGTGGTGCCGAGTCCCGATCTGCGCCGCCCCGTCAGCAGCCGCCCGAGCCGACGGCGGGCCGCGCCCACTCAGTCCTCCCGCAGCACGTAACCCACGCCGCGCACCGTGTGGATCAGCTGCGGCACGCCCGGCTCGTCGAGCTTGCGGCGCAGGTAGCCGACGTAGACGGCGAGGTTCTTGGAGCCGGGGCCGAAGTCGTAGCCCCAGATGCGGTCGTAGATGGTGGAGTGGTCGAGGACGATGCCGGCGTTGCGCACCAGCAGCTCCAGCAGCTCGAACTCGGTCCGCGTCAGCTCCAGCTCCCGCGCGCCCCGCCACGCCCGCCGCGCCTGCGGGTCCATGCGCAGGCCGGCCGCCTCGATCAGCCGGCCGGACGTCGCGGGAGCATCGGGGGCCTGCTTCGGTACGTCGACGGGGGCGTTGTTCGCCTCACTGGTGCGGCGCAGCAGGGCGCGCAGCCGGGCGAAGACCTCCTCGACGTCGAAGGGCTTCACGACGTAGTCGTCGGCGCCCGCGTCCAGGCCGGCGATGCGGTCCTGGGTCTCCACGAGCGCCGTCAGCATCAGGATCGGGGTGCGGTCGCCCTCGGCGCGCAGCACGCGGCACACCTGGAGGCCGTCGATGCCGGGCATCATCACGTCCAGTACGAGCACGTCCGGCGGCGTGCGGTGGGCCTGCGCCAGCGCCTCGACCCCGTCGGCGACCGCGGTGACCTGATAGCCCTCCAGGGTCAGCGCCCGCTCCAGGGCGTTGCGGATGGCGCGGTCGTCTTCGGCGAGCAGCACAGTCTGGGGCACGGGTTCATACTGCCAAGCCCTCGCGGTCGTACGACGTGATGAGCGGCTCACCGGGTGCCTTCTTACTGGCCTCTCACCCGGCCGGTCGCAGTGCCGCCAGCTGCTCCTCGAACGGCACCACCCCAGGCTCCGCGCCCTTCTTCGCAGGTCGTCCGGCCATCAGCCCGACCAGCTCCCCAGCAGCCCGCTCGACCCGCCCATCCAGCCCCGCGGCGCCCCAGTCCTCCGAGGCCGCATAGACCCCGGTCGGCACGACCACGGCCCGCAGATACGCGAAGAGCGGCCGCAGCGCGTGCTCCAGCACCAGCGAGTGCCGGGCCGTACCGCCGGTCGCGGCGATCAGCACCGGCATGCCCGCCAGCGCGTCCTTGTCGATCACGTCGAAGAACGACTTGAACAGGCCGCTGTACGACGCCGAGAAGACGGGAGTGACGACGATCAGGCCGTCGGCCGAGGTCACCGCATCGAGGGCGGCGGCCAGCTTCCGGCCCGGAAAGCCGTTGGTGAAGTTGTGCGCGATCTCCACGGCGAGGTCGCGCAGCTCGACGACCTCGACGTCCACGTCGACCTGCCTGCCGACCGCCGCCGCCAGCCGGTCACCCAGCAACCGCGTGGACGACGGGACGCTCAGCCCCGCCGACACGACGACGAGCTTCATGCGACAGTCACCTCTTCCGACCCCTTCTTGGCCAGCAGGGAAGCGTGCGTGGGCGCATCCGGCACCTCGGCCGGCCGCCCGGACGCGAACTCCTTGCGCAGCACCGGTACGACCTCCTCGCCGAGCATGTCGATCTGCTCCAGGACGGTCTTCAGCGGCAGCCCGGCGTGGTCGACGAGGAACAGCTGGCGCTGGTAGTCGCCCGCGTACTCGCGGAAGGCCAGGGTCTTCTCGATGACCTGCTCCGGCGTGCCGACGGTCAGCGGCGTCTGGGCGGTGAAGTCCTCCAGCGACGGCCCGTGCCCGTACACCGGCGCGACGTCGAAGTACGGCCGGAACTCGCGCACCGCGTCCTGGGAGTTGCGGCGCATGAAGACGTGCCCGCCCAGCCCCACGATCGCCTGCTCGGGCGTGCCGTGCCCGTAGTGGGCGTAGCGCGTGCGGTACAGCTCGACCATCTGCTTGGTGTGGTCGGCCGGCCAGAAGATGTTGTTGTGGAAGAAACCGTCGCCGTAATACGCAGCCTGCTCGGCGATCTCCGGGGAGCGGATCGAGCCGTGCCAGACGAACGGCGGTACGCCGTCCAGCGGCCGCGGCGTGGAGGTGAAGCCCTGGAGGGGCGTACGGAACTTGCCCTCCCAGTTCACGACGTCCTCGCGCCACAGCCGGTGCAGCAGGGCGTAGTTCTCGATGGCGAGGTTGATGCCCTGCCGGATGTCCTGGCCGAACCAGGGGTAGACCGGGCCGGTGTTGCCGCGGCCCATCATCAGGTCCACCCGGCCGTCGGCCAGGTGCTGGAGCATCGCGAAGTCCTCGGCGATCTTCACCGGGTCGTTGGTGGTGATGAGGGTGGTGGCGGTGGAGAGGATCAGCCGCTCGGTGCGCGCGGCGACGTAGCCGAGCATGGTCGTCGGCGACGACGGCACGAACGGCGGGTTGTGGTGCTCCCCGGTCGCGAAGACGTCGAGCCCGACCTCCTCGGCCTTCAGCGCGATGGCGACCATGGCCTTGATGCGGTCGCGCTCGGTCGGTGTACGTCCGGTGGTGGGGTCCGGCGTGACGTCGCCGACGCTGAAGATCCCGAACTGCATGGTCGCTCACCCTCCAGGTACTGACCGTTCAACGTTCAACTATAGCTGGAGAACGGGGACCTGCCGGGGACTATTCCCCGGGCGGATTCCGCACCGCCAGTGCGGGTTCCTCACTGCCAGTGCGGGTTCCTCCCCGTCCGCGCAAGCAGCCGCTCGAACGCCGACGCCCCCTCCGGCTCCGGCACCGGCTCCCCGAACACCCCCATCTTCCTGGCCGTCGGCGCCAGCTCGTCCACCGCGCCGGCCAGCTCCGCCACGACCGCCTCGTCGACACCGGGGTAGTCCTGGCCCGTCGCCCGCGCCAGGTCCCACACGTGCACGGTCAGATCGAGCAGCGCCATCGAGCCGACCAGCCGTGCGGGCATGTTCATCCCGCCGGTCCTGCCCTCCTCGGCGCCGGGCGCGGACCAGGCGGCCACCAGCCGGTCCGCCTCGGCCACGAGCCCCTCACGCCACTCGGGGCTCTCGGCGACCCGGTCGGGGGTCTCCCCGAAGTCCGACGCCTCCTTCACGGCCAGCCGCTGGAACTGCACGATCACCTGGAAGAGGTGATTGACCAGGGCCTTCACGTCGTACTCGGCGCAGGGAGTGGGAGCGGCGAGCGCCGCCTCGGGAATGCCCCGCACCACCGGAACCGCCCGCTCGCGCGCCATGGCCAGCAGCTCACCGACGCCGTACGTCTTCGCCTCGTTCGCATCCATGACTCGACCGTAGGAAAGCCACCCCTCGCCCTTCTTGAAGAAACGCGACGCCCGCCGAAACGCGACGTACGATCCGGCCATGGAGGCACCCCGCCACGACACCCGCGGGATCGTCGACCCGTCCGGGCTGCTGAACCGCGTACGGTTCCGCCGCCACGAGCCCGCCGAGCCGTTGCGCCGGTACGTCGAGTGGTACTGGCTGATCGACTGGGACCTGCCCGCGCCCTACGCCTCCCACATCGTCGCGCACCCGGCCGTCAACCTCACCTTCCAGTGGGACGGGGCCGACGAGACGGAAGCCCCGCCGTACGCCGAGGTCACCGGGGTCGCGCTCGGCCTGTACACCCGGAAGCTGAGCGGACGGGGCCGGGTGTGCGGGGTGAAGTTCCGGCCCGGCGGCTTCCGGCCGTACGCCCCCGAGGCGCCGGTGTCCGGGTGGACGGGCCGCGCGCTGCCCGCCCAGGAGGTGTTCCCGCAGGCGACGGGCGACGCCGCGCACGCAATCGTCACCCCCGCCGAGGACCACGCCCGGGTGGCCGCCCTCGACACCTTCCTCCACTCCCTCCCCTGCACCCCGGACCCCCAGGCCGACCTCGCCATGAGCCTCGTCCAGCACATCCGCACCGACCGCACGGTCCGCCGCGTCGGCGACTTCGCCCGGGCGGAGGGCCTGTCGGTGCGGGCGCTGCAACGGCTCTTCTCCACGTACGTCGGCGTCAGCCCCAAGTGGGTCATCCTCCGCTACCGCATCCACGAGGCCCTGGAACACGCCGGCACCCGCACCGACGTCGACTGGGCCACCCTCGCCACCGAGCTCGGCTACGCCGACCAGGCCCATCTGGTACGGGACTTCACGGCGACGGTGGGGGTGCCGCCGGCGGCGTACGCGGCGGACGCGCGGTCCGGCGGCGCCCCCGGCGACACCGCTAGGGAATGAGCACCAACCGGCCCCGCACGCCGCCCTCGTCCAGCCGCGCATGCGCCTTCGCGGCATCGTCCAGCGCGAACGTCTCGGCCACCCGTGTCGTCAGCACCCCGTCGTCCAGCAGCCGCACCAGCTCCGCCAGCTGCGCCCCGTCGGCGCTCACCTCGACCGCCCCGGTCCGTACCCCACGCACCGACGCGGGCTCCGCCTGCGGGATGACGCCGATGTACCGGCCCCCGTCCCGCACCCACTCCAGCGCCGGCTCCCCGAGCACAGCGGCGTCCAGCACGGCGTCGAAGCTCCCCGCCTCGATGGCACCGGCGGTGAAGCGGGCCGCCCCCAAGGACCGTACGAGCTCCTCGTCCGCCTCCCGGGCCAGCGCGGTGACCGATATCCCCCGGTGCGCGGCGATCTGGACGGCGTACCCGCCGACCGCGCCCGCCGCGCCCGTCACCAGCAGCGACTGACCCTGCGTCAGCTCCAGCAGACCCAGGGCCTGTTCGGCGGTCAGCGCGTTCAGCGGCAGCGTCGCCGCGTGGACGGCGTCCACCGTGGCCGGCGCCTTGGCGACGGCGTCCGTGGGGACGACCACGTACTCGGCGTGGGTGCCGAGCGGTTCGACCATGCCGTAGTCGAGCGCCACCACCTCGTCCCCGACATTCCAGGCAGCGGCCACACCCACCGCGTCCACGGTCCCGGCCACATCCCACCCGAGCCCGATCCGCTTCCCCGCACCCCCGAAGACCCCGGCCCGCACCCCCGCGTCCACGGGATTCAGCGCGGCCGCCGCGACCTTGATCCGTACCTCCCGCGCACCGGGCTCCGGCAGCTCGGTCTCCACGACCTCCACGACATCCGGCCCACCGAACGAGTTCACCACAACAGCACGCACAGCAGCTCTCCTTGGTTTGTCAGGTTCGCAAGGGTCTGGGATCCTCTCCCGCCCGTTGCAACAACCCTAGGAAGAGCTACTATCGATTCGTAAGTAGGTACCTGAGAGTGCGTATGTACCCCGGAGGTGAGCCATGGCCACCACGACGGCGGCCCAGCGCCGCGAACAGGCCCGTATCGAGTACGACGCGTTCCTCAAGAGCTGCCCCACCAACCAGCTCCTGGACCGCATCAGCGACAAGTGGGTCAGCCTCGTCGTCTCCGCCCTCGCCCCCGGCCCCCTGCGCTACAGCGACCTCGGCCGCAAGATCGCCGGCGTCAGCCCCAAGATGCTGACCCAGACGCTGCGCTCCCTGGAACGCGACGGCATCCTCACCCGCACCGTCACCCCGTCCGTCCCGGTCCGCGTCGACTACGAACTCACCCCCCTGGGCCACAACCTGGCCATGCTGCTGACCGCGGTGAAGGACTGGGCGGAGACCCACTTCGACGAGGTGCACGAGGCCCGCGAGCGCTACGACACCGAGAACCCCGACGAATAGGCCCCGGCAGGCAAAACAGGCGTCAGAAGTAGTACGTGTCCCCCGTGTCCAGCACCAGCACCCGCTGCCGCCCCCTCCCCCCGTCACCGTCCGCCGCACCACCGCTGCGCACCGTGCCGAACTCCAGCAGCACCTCCGACGGCGCACCCCGCAGCCCCACCCGCAGCTCGACCTGCTTCCCCGCCCCGACCGCCTCCAGCGCCCCGACCCGGCACATCACCGTCCGCTCCCCCGCCCGCCCACACCCCTCCGGCAGCGTCTGCCGGTCCGCCAGCGGCTCCGACCAGCGCAGCCGTACCGCCGAGGCCGGAAGGGCGCTCGGCCCGTGGTTGTGCGGCGTGAACCGTACGTGGACCTGGCCGCCGGACAGGGCGGCGGAACCGTGATAGGCGAGACCAGCCTCAGGACGTCCCACCGCCCCGGCGCCCACCGCCCCGGCATCCACGGCCGCGGCATAGGGAGCCACCCCACCGACCGCAGCCACGACGGCCGCACCGCACACCCCAGCAACCCGCATCCGCCGCATACCGCCCGCTCCTCACTCCACCGTGGTCGACGGATGTATCCCACGTGGAGCGGCCGCCAGGCGCCGTCCAACAGGTGACAAGCTGCCCGCATGCTCATCCTCCGCTCCGCCGCCCTCTTCGCCGTCGCCGCCCTCTTCGAGATCGGCGGCGCCTGGCTGGTCTGGCAGGGCGTGCGCGAGCAGCGCGGCTGGCTGTGGATCGGCCCGGGCGTCATGGCCCTCGGCGCGTACGGCTTCGTCGCCACGCTCCAGCCCGACGCCGATTTCGGCCGCATCCTCGCCGCGTACGGCGGTGTCTTCGTCGCCGGCTCCCTGGCCTGGGGCATGGTCGCGGACGGCTACCGCCCGGACCGCTGGGACGTCACGGGCGCGCTGATCTGCCTCGCGGGCATGGCGGTGATCATGTACGCGCCGCGAGGCAGCTGAAGTCGAGGGTCGGTCGAGGGTCAGGTGGGCGGCAGCAGCCCCAGCTGCCCCAGGAACTCCATCTCGTCGAAGTAGAGCCGGTAGTCGACGATGTGTCCGCTGTCGTCGACGGTGGCGAAGTCCACCCCGCGGATCCTGATCTCCTTCTGCGTCGCGGGCAGCGTCTCCCCGGTGGGCAGTTGGATCGGCCCCGTGTTCCGTCCGCTGAAGAACCCCTCGTCGATGGCCGTGTTGCCGACCTCGTACGAGTGCACGGGCTCGTATGTGCCCTCGGGAACCATCTCCGTCATCTGGCGCCAGTACGCGGCGATGTCGTCGCGCCCGTGGAGCTCGCCGCCGTCGGGAGTGACGGCGACCGCGTCCTGCGCGTAGAGCTCGGCGATGGTCTTGGGGTCCGCCGTGGTGATCGCTTCGGTCAGCCGGTCCATGACCTCACGCGCCTGTCCCATGGTCCACCTCCTGCGCTGGAGGATCACCCACCTCATTCTCCCACCGCCGCCCCGGACGGGCCGACCGCAGAGCGAGACCACGAACCGCCCGGACGCCGCGCCCGCCTATCCTGGCCGGACAGGCTTTCGACCACGCACGAGGAGCAGCCATGCCCACCGCCGCACCGTCCGCCGCCTCCCGCATCGCCGTCGTCACCGGTGCGAGCAGCGGAATCGGCGCCGCCACGGCACGACAGCTCGCCGCGGCCGGCTACCGGGTCGTCCTGACCGCCCGCCGCAAGGACCGCATCGAGGCGCTGGCCGAGGAGATCAACGCGGCCGGCCACTCGGCGACGGCCTACCAGCTGGACGTGACGGACCGCGCCGCGGTCGACGAGTTCGCGATGGCCTTCAAGACGATCGGCGTCCTCGTCAACAACGCGGGCGGCGCACTCGGCGCCGACCCGGTCGCCACCGGCGACCCCGCCGAGTGGCGCACGATGTACGAGACGAACGTCATCGGCACCCTGAACCTCACCCAGGCCCTGCTCCCGAAGCTGGAGGCGAGCGGCGACGGCACGATCGTCGTCGTCTCCTCCACGGCCGGCCACGGCACGTACGAGGGCGGCGCGGGCTACGTCGCCGCCAAGCACGGCGCCCACGTCCTCGCCGAGACCCTCCGCCTGGAGATCGTCGGCCGCCCGGTGCGGGTCATCGAGATCGCGCCCGGCATGGTCAAGACGGACGAGTTCGCCCTGACCCGCTTCGCCGGCGACGAGGAAAGGGCGGCGAAGGTCTACCAGGGCGTGGCCGACCCCCTGACGGCAGACGACGTCGCCGACACCATCACCTGGGCAGTCACCCGCCCCAGCCACGTCAACATCGACCTCCTGGTCGTCCGCCCACGCGCCCAGGCGTCCAACACGAAGGTCCACAGGGAGCTGTAATGGCCGACGGCGACAAGGAAACAGGCAAAGACCCCAAAGGCCCCAAAGAACTCCATAACGAACGCCAGATGTGGTGGTGGCTCGGCTATTTCCTCTTCGGCATCCACATCGTGGCGTTCGTCATGATCTACGCGGTGACACACGCGCCGAAGTAAAAGCACAGGTGCGAGAGGGCTGCGACCGCCTATGGTCACAGCCCGTGGACAGACACATACGCTTCGACGCACTGCACAACTTCCGCGACCTGGGCGGCTACACGACGACGGACGGCCACCGCATCCGCCCCGCCCGCCTCTACCGCACGGACTCCCTGGGCAAGCTGACGGAAGACACCCCGGACTGGTCCCGCTTCCTCTCCCTGGGCATCCGCACGGTGATCGACCTGCGCTACCCGTGGGAGATCGAGAACAGCGGCCGCATCCCGGACCACCCGTCGTTCACGTACCACAACCTCAGCATCGAGCACCGCCCGTACAACCAGGCGGCCCTGACCGCCGACGTGGCCCCCGGCCCCTACCTCGCCGAGCGCTACCTGGAGGTGGCCCAGGACGGCACGGCGGAGATCCGCAGCACGCTGGAGCTCGTGGCGAAAGCAGCGGAGTCGGACACTCCCCTGGTCTTCCACTGCGCGAAGGGCAAGGACCGCACGGGCCTGCTGGCGGCACTGATCCTGGGCCTCCTGGGCGTCCCCGACGAGACCATCATCGAGGACTTCACCCTCACAGAACTGGCGGCTCCCGCCTTCCTGGCCGAATGGAAGGCCCTCAACAACGGCCCTACGCCCACCTGGCCGGGCTTCAACAGGACGCCGCCGGAAGTGATGAGCCTGTTCCTGTCGTCCCTGACGACCGAGTACGGCGGAATCGAGGGCTACGTCTCCGACGCCCTGTCCCTGAACCCCGGAGCACTCTCAACGACCCTGCGCAGCACGCTCCTTGAGAAGCTGCCCGAGTAGACATGAGCGAGTAGACATGAGGGAGGCCCCCGGTCTTCACCGGGGGCCTCCAGCGTCAGCCCTTCACACAGACGACCTGCTTCAGCTTCGCCACGACCTCCACGAGGTCCCGCTGCTGATCGATGACCTGCTCGATCGGCTTGTACGCACCCGGGATCTCGTCCACGACACCGGAGTCCTTACGGCACTCCACGCCTCGCGTCTGCTCCTCCAGGTCCTTCGTCGAGAATCGCCGCTTGGCCGCGTTACGGCTCATGCGCCGACCCGCGCCGTGCGAGGCCGAGTTGAAGGACTTCGCGTTCCCGAGGCCCTTCACGATGTACGAACCCGTGCCCATCGAGCCCGGGATGATCCCGTACTCGCCGGAGCCGGCCCGGATCGCGCCCTTGCGGGTCACGAGCAGGTCCATGCCGTCGTAGCGCTCCTCGGCCACGTAGTTGTGGTGGGCGCTGATCTCGGGCTCGAAGGTCGGCTTCGCCTTCTTGAACTCCTTGCGGATCACGTCCTTCAGGAGCGCCATCATGATCGTGCGGTTGTACTTGGCGTACTCCTGCGCCCAGAACAGGTCGTTCCGGTACGCCGCCATCTGCGGGGTGTCCGCCACGAAGACGGCGAGGTCACGGTCGACCAGGCCCTGGTTGTGCGGGAGCTTCTGGGCCACGCCGATGTGGTGCTCGGCGAGTTCCTTGCCGATGTTCCGGGAGCCGGAATGCAGCATCAGCCAGACAGAACCGTCCGTATCTGTGCAAACTTCGACAAAGTGGTTGCCCCCGCCGAGGGTTCCCATCTGCTTCCCGGCTCGCTCCTCACGGAACTTCACCGCATCGGCAACCCCCTCGAACCGCCCCCAGAAGTCATCCCACCCTGCCGTGGCGAACCCATGCAGCCGCCCCGGGTCAACGGGATCGTCATGCATCCCCCGCCCCACCGGAATCGCCTGCTCGATCTTCGACCGCAACCGCGACAGATCCCCCGGCAGATCATTGGCCGTCAACGACGTCTTCACCGCCGACATCCCGCACCCGATGTCCACCCCCACCGCCGCAGGACACACAGCCCCCCGCATCGCGATGACGGACCCGACGGTCGCACCCTTCCCGTAGTGGACGTCCGGCATGACCGCCAGCCCCTTGATCCACGGCAGCGTCGCGACGTTGCGCAGCTGCTGCAGCGCCACGTCCTCGACCGTCGCCGGGTCGGTCCACATGCGGATGGGAACCTTCGCGCCCGGCATCTCCACGTACGACATATCGTCCTCTATCCCCCGGAATGAAAATACAAGTCTGAAATCGCAAAACCGGCGCCAAGGTCGCTGAAATGGGACAGCGGACCGGCGTCCACGGCGGTGCGTGCGATACACATTGTCTCCAGGGAGCGCCCCCGCGCGGCAAGCGAATAACCAGCGGGGACGCTGCAAGACCGGCAACGGACCGACCACACAGCACCGTCGAGAGGAGCCTGACCGTGCAGCGGAAGGCGTACGTATCCGGCGTCGCCGCGCTCCTCGCGGCGTTGTTGGCCGGCTGCACCGGCAGCTCCGACAGCGGCGGCACGACCGACGACGCCAACCCCGGCGACTCGGGTACGGCGACCGCGGTGGCCGAGCCCGGCCGGTACCGCACGCTCCCCGACCCCTGTGACGTGGTCGGTGAGGAGACCCTCGACTCGCTCCTGCCCGGCGTGCAGGAGCTCACGGACGAGGAGCAGCGCGAGAAGGCGTACGAGGGCACGCCGACGCTCACCTTCGACACCGACCGCAAGGTGGGCTGCCGTTGGAAGGTCGAGTCGGCCGAGGCCACCGATCATCTCTTCGTCGACTTCGAGCGTGTGGTGTCGTACGACGGCGCGGTCAGCGACGACACCGAGGCGCAGGAGCTCTTCGCGACCCAGCAGGAGGCGGCCGACCTTCCCGAGCCGACGAGTTCCGAGACCGGCGGCGGCGACGAGGGCACGTCCACCACCGAACCGAGCGGCTCGCCCTCCCCCTCCTCTTCGCCCTCGACCTCGGCGTCCGGGTCCGCGTCCGGGTCCGGGTCCGCCTCGTCCTCCGCCTCCCCCTCCGGCTCCGGCTCCGGCTCCACGGACGGGACGATCCCCGAGGAGCTCCAGCCCCGCGTCCTTGAGGACCTCGGCGACGAGGCCTTCCTCGACGACGAGCTCAGCAGCTCCGGATCGACGGCTCAGCAGCGCACGGTGACTGTGGTGTTCCGCACGTCCAACGTGATCGTGAGGATCGAGTACGAGGAGCAGCCGACGACGGTCGGCACGGTCCCGGACAGCGAGGAAATGCAGGACAGGGCCCAGAAACTGGCGGCGCGGCTCGCGGACGCACTGTCGGAGTGACGCCCCTCGGTCACCCCCGTACGCCCGCGTGCGACGTAACCGAAACGAGACCACACACCTTCTTCACCGCGTACCGTGGCCCCTCGGACCCGATCCGACCGCAGGAACCACGAGTGTCAGTCATGAGTGAAGGAACCATGCAGCGAGCAGCAGAGCGAGAGCAGCGTGACCGGCGTGACCAGCGTGAGCAGCGGGTGAAGGGCCTTCACCGATTCCTTGTCTGCGCGGCGGCCGTGCCCGTGATGCTGATCGCCACGGGCTGTTCCTCGGACTCCGGTTCGGACGACGGAGCCGGGGACGGTGCGAAGACCTCGCCGTCGGCGTCCGCGTCCGTGAGTCCGTCGCCGACGGTGCAGGCGGCCGCGTACAAGGCGCTTCCGCAGCCGTGCAAGGTGCTGGCGAAGAAGACGCTGGAGGACCTTGTCCCGAAGGCCAAGTCCGGCAAGGAGGGCTCGTCGGACGACGCGTCGACGCGCGGCTCCTGCTCCTGGAGCAGCCTCGACAACAACGGCGTGAAGGGCTCGCAGTTCCGCTGGCTCAACGTCTCCCTGCTGCGCTTCGACTCGGACGTCACGCGCGGGTCGGGCGACAAGCTGGCGCAGGAGTACTACGAGACGCAGGTGCAGGACGCCCGTTCGGTGTCCGGCGCGAAGAACGTGAAGTCGGAGCCGGTCTCCGGGGTGGGCGATGAGGCGACGGCGGTGCGCTACGACCTGAAGAAGAAGGAGGGTTCCTTCAAGCAGGAGACGGTCGTGGCCCGGGTCGAGAACGTCGTCGTGATGCTCGACTACAACGGCGCCGGTCTGGCCGGTGAGAAGACCCCGAGCTCGGACACCCTGAACAAGCTCGCGCAGAAGGCGGCCAAGGAGGCGGTGGCCGCGGTGACGAAGGCGAACACCAGCGGCAGCGGCAGCGCGGGCACGCCGAGCAGCACCCCCTCGAAGTCGGCCTCGAAGACTCCGTCGAAGTCTCCCTCGGCCAGCGCCTCGAAGGCGGCGTCCAGCTCCCCGTCCCAGTCAGCGTCGAAGAAGAGCTGACTGTCACACCTGCCCCACCGCTGCGTCACAACGCGCAGCTCAGCCCCGTCTGTTGCAGGAGCCCGGCCCCCTCCAGGGACCGGGCTCCTGTCGTACGTGAATCCGTACGCCGCACGGATGTGCCACTCTGTTGCGCGCAACAACATGCACTGGGAGGGGAGTACGAGTGGCCGCGCCACTGCAGCTGACTCGGATGCACCGCATTCTCATCGGTGTGGTCGTGTTCGGCGCTGTGATCATCGCCGGCATCGGCTTCGCCGGTTCCTACGCGGCCGTCCGCGAGCTGGCCATCAAAAAGGGCTTCGGGAACTTCAGTTACGTCTTCCCGATCGGCATCGACGCGGGCATCTGTGTCCTGCTCGCCCTCGACCTTCTCCTGACGTGGATCCGCATCCCGTTCCCGCTCCTGCGTCAGACGGCCTGGCTGCTGACGGCGGCGACGATCGCCTTCAACGGCGCGGCGGCCTGGCCGGACCCGCTGGGCGTCGGCATGCACGCCGTGATCCCGATCCTGTTCGTGGTGGCGGTGGAGGCGGCCCGGCACGCGATCGGCCGCATAGCGGACATCACGGCCGACAAGCACATGGAGGGCGTACGCCTCACCCGCTGGCTGCTCTCCCCGGTCCCGACGTTCCTCCTGTGGCGCCGTATGAAGCTGTGGGAGCTCCGCTCGTACGAGCAGGTCATCAAGCTGGAGCAGGAGCGCCTGGTCTATCAGGCCCGCCTGCGTTCCCGTTTCGGCCGGGCGTGGCGGAGGAAGGCGCCGGTGGAGTCGCTGATGCCGCTGCGTCTGGCCCGGTACGGGGTCCCGCTGGCGGAGACGGCTCCGGCGGGGCTGGCGGCGGCGGGCATCGAGCCCGCTCTGCTCCCGCCGGCGCCGAAGCAGGCCCTGGGCGCGGCGCCGGTGGCGGACGTGGCGCGGGCTGTGGCTGCGCCCGTCCCCCAGCAGGCGGCACCTCAGCAGGCGGCGGCACGGCAGGCGGCACCTCAGCAGGCGGCGCCTCCCGGCGAGGAGCGCCCCGAGCTGGTCGCCGCTCCTGACCCCGAGCAGGCGGACTACGTACAGGACTGGTTCAACACGCCCCGCAACGTGGAGTACCAGGGGGGCTACAACCCCGCGTACAACCCGCAGGAACAGTACGAGCAGTGGTACCAGGAGCAGCTCCAGGCCGAGCAGTACCAGGAGCAGTACCAGGAGGAACCCCCCGTCCAGGAACCCTCCCCGGAGGAGACCGGCACCTTCCCGATCCCCGTGAACCCCAACCGCACCCGCCAGCTCGGCGAGGGCGGCGGCACGCCGGAGCCGGCGGATCCGACGGAGGAGGACTACTACCAGGTCTTCAAGAAGTCGATAGGCGGCACCGGCTACCCGACCCCGCGCGAGTTCAGCGAGAACGTCGAGGCGGAGTTCGGTACCGCGCTCCTGCCGGACGAGGCCAAGCGCATGGTCACCCGGTTCACGAACCTGTACAACGCGGAGCTGGAAGAGAACCACATCGCCTGACGTGCAGCAGGAAGACGTGCAGCAGAAAGGGGCCCTCGCCGGAGGGCCCCTTTCCCGTACCGCTTGCCGGCTTGCTCGCTTACTCGCCGAGCAGGCGCCTCACCCGCTCCTGCCCCACCGCCAGCAGCAGCGTAGGCAGTCGCGGCCCCGTGTCGCGTCCGACCAGCAGGTGGTAGAGCAGCGCGAAGAACGCCCGCTGGGCGGTCTTGATCTCGGCCGGCAGCTCCTTGGGCGTGGCGTCCGCGGAGAACCCGGCCTGGACCTTGGGCACGCCGTAGACGAGGTGGGTCAGCCCGTCCAGTGACCAGTGCGACTCCAGCCCGTCGAGAAGGAGCCGCAGCGACTGCTGGGACGCCTCGTCGAGGGACTTCAGCAGCTCGACGTCGGGCTCGTCGCGCACGATGGTCCGCTGGTCGGCGGGCACCTGCGTGTTGATCCACGCCTCGGCCTTGTCGTACCGGGGGCGGGCCTCGTCCAGCGAGCCCAGCGGGTTCTCCGGGTCCAGCTCGGAGAGGATCCGCAGCGCCTGGTCCTGGTGCCCGGCGGTGATGTCGGCGACGGAGGCGAGGGTCCGGTACGGCAGCGGCCGCACGGTCCTCGGCAGCTCACCGCCTGCCGTGCGCACCGCGCGGGAGTGCGCGGCGACGTCGGCCGGAAGGGCGGACCCGTCGGCGACCTTCGCGTCCAGCTTGTCCCACTCGTCGTAGAGCCGCTGGATCTCCTGGTCGAAGGCGATCTTGAAGGACTGGTTGGGCCGGCGCCGGGCGTACAGCCAGCGCAGCAGCTGCGGCTCCATGATCTTCAGCGCGTCGGCGGGCGTGGGCACGCCACCGCGCGAGGACGACATCTTCGCCATCCCCGAGATCCCCACGAAGGCGTACATGGGCCCGATGGGCTGCTTGCCGCCGAAGATCCCGACGATCTGGCCGCCCACCTGGAAGCTCGACCCCGGCGACGAGTGGTCGACGCCGCTGGGCTCGAAGACGACGCCCTCGTACGCCCACCGCATGGGCCAGTCGACCTTCCAGACCAGCTTGCCGCGGTTGAACTCGTTCAGCCGGACGGTCTCGGCGAAGCCGCACTCGTTGCAGGTGTACGACAGCTCGGTGGTGTCGTCGATGTACGAGGTGACGGTGGTGAGGTCCTTCTCGCAGTTGCCGCAGTAGGGCTTGTACGGGAAGTACCCGGCGGAGCCGGAGCTGCCGTCGTCCTCGCTCGCGGCGCCGGAGCCCTCGGCGGCCTCCAGCTCGGCCTCGTCGACGGGCTTCTGCGACTTCTTGGCGCCGCCCTTGGGCTTGGTGCGGTACTGGGCGAGGACGGCGTCGATGTCGCCGCGGTGCTTCATGGCGTGCAGGATCTGCTCGCGGTACACGCCGGAGGTGTACTGCGCGGTCTGGCTGATCCCGTCGAACTCCACACCCAGTTCGGCGAGCGCCTCGGTCATCGCCGCCTTGAAGTGCTCGGCCCAGTTCGGGTACGCCGAGCCCTTGGGCGCCGGGACGGAGGTCAGCGGCTTGCCGATGTGCTCGGACCACGACTCGTCGACCCCGGCGATCCCGGCCGGCACCTTGCGGTACCGGTCGTAGTCGTCCCAGGAGATCAGGTGCCGGACCTGGTGTCCGCGGCGCCGGATCTCGTCGGCGACGAGGTGCGGGGTCATGACCTCGCGCAGGTTGCCGAGGTGGATGGGTCCGGAGGGGGAGAGTCCGGACGCGACGACGACCGGTTTGCCCGGGGCCCGACGCTCCGACTCCTCGATGACCTCATCCGCGAAACGGGAGACCCAGTCGGTGGTCTCGGTGCTCTGAGCCACGATCGGCACGTCCTTCTTTCTCCAGGGCAGCCGTACGGTCAACGGCTGGCGTCCCATTCTCCCAGACGGCATCGCGCCCGGGAAAACCGCTTTACCCCCCATGGGATACTGAGCGTGTCTATCGATTCCCACGAGGAGAACGGCACCCATCCCATGACCTCGGTCACGTCGCTCACCGATCAAGTCCAGCAGCGTCTCGCGAACGCCCTGTCGGCCACCCGGCCGGAGGCCGACGCCGACCCGCTGCTGCGACGTAGCGACCGGGCCGATTTCCAGGCCAACGGGATCCTGGCCCTCGCCAAGAAGGCCAAGTCGAACCCGCGGGAGCTGGCGACGCAGGTCGTCGGCAACATCGTCACCGGTGACGTGATCAAGGACGTCGAGGTCTCCGGCCCCGGCTTCCTCAACATCACGATCGCCGACAAGGCGATCACCGAGAACCTCGCCGCGCGGCACGCGGACGGCGAGCGCCTCGGCGTGCCGCTGAAGGAGAACCCGGGCATCACGGTCGTCGACTACGCCCAGCCGAACGTGGCGAAGGAGATGCACGTCGGCCACCTGCGGTCGGCGGTCATCGGCGACGCCCTGCGCTCCATGCTCGACTTCACCGGCGAGAAGACGATCGGCCGGCACCACATCGGCGACTGGGGCACCCAGTTCGGCATGCTCATCCAGCACCTGTTCGAGAACCCCGGCGAGCTGGCCCCCGCGGCCGACGTCGACGGCGAGCAGGCGATGAGCAACCTGAACCGGGTGTACAAGGCCTCGCGTGCGGTCTTCGACTCGGACGAGGAGTTCAAGGAGCGGGCCCGCAAGCGGGTCGTCGCCCTGCAGTCCGGTGACAAGGAGACGCTCGAGCTGTGGCAGCAGTTCGTGGACGAGTCGAAGGTCTACTTCTACTCGGTCTTCGAGAAGCTGGACATGGAGATCCGCGACGAGGAGATCGTCGGCGAGTCCGCGTACAACGAGGGCATGCCCGAGACCGCCCGCCTCCTGGAGGAGATGGGCGTCGCGGTGCGCTCCGACGGCGCGCTCGTGGTGTTCTTCGACGAGATCCGCGGCAAGGACGACCAGCCGGTCCCGCTGATCGTGCAGAAGGCCGACGGCGGCTTCGGCTACGCGGCCTCCGACCTGACCGCGATCCGCAACCGCGTCGTCGACCTGCACGCGACGACGCTGCTGTACGTCGTGGACGTACGCCAGTCGCTGCACTTCAAGATGGTCTTCGAGACGGCCCGCCGGGCGGGCTGGCTCGGCGACGAGGTCACGGCGCACAACATGGGCTACGGCACGGTGCTCGGCGCGGACGGCAAGCCGTTCAAGACGCGTGAGGGCGAGACCGTACGACTGGAGGATCTGCTGGACGAGGCGGTGCAGCGGGCCGCCGAGGTCGTACGGGAGAAGGCGCAGGACCTCACCGAGGACGAGATCCAGGAGCGGGCCACGCAGGTCGGCATCGGTGCCGTGAAGTACGCGGACCTGTCGACGTCGCCGAGCCGGGACTACAAGTTCGACCTGGACCAGATGGTCTCGCTGAACGGCGACACGTCCGTCTACCTGCAGTACGCGTACGCCCGGATCCAGTCGATCCTGCGCAAGGCGGGCGAGACGCAGCCGGCCGCGCACCCGGAGCTCGAACTCGCCCCGGCGGAGCGGGCGCTCGGTCTGCACCTGGACGCGTTCGGCGACACGGTCTTCGAGGCGGCCGCGGAGTACGCCCCGCACAAGCTGGCGGCGTACCTGTACCAGCTGGCGTCGCTGTACACGTCGTTCTACGACAAGTGCCCGGTGCTGAAGGCCGAGTCGCCGCAACAGGTGGAGAACCGCCTGTTCCTGTGCGACCTGACGGCCCGGACGCTCCACCAGGGCATGGCCCTGCTGGGCATCCGGACGCCCGAGCGGCTCTGAGCGCCTGAAGACACGCACGCGGCCCGTCCTCTCCCCCGCAGGGAGGACGGGCCGCGGTCTTCGACTCACCGGGCGACGATCCGGATCAGCAGGGGTAGAAGACGCTCATCTCGTTGGCGAACCGCTTGAAGGCGCTCTTGGTGCCCGATCCGGCGATCCCGTCGATGTCGCCGTTGTAGTCCCAGCCGTGTGCCAGCATGCGCTGGAGCGCCATGATGGTGTTGGGTCCGACGATTCCGTCGATGCTGTCGTTGTAGCGCCAGTACTCCTTGAGCCAGCGCTGCATCGCCTTCCAGCTCTCGGTGCCCAGCAGTCCGTCGATGGCACCGGTGTAGCGCGCGGGGGCCGTCCTGAGGAAACACTGGGTGTTCTTGGCCTGCTGGCTGCTCAGGCCGAGGTTGTTCACCGCGAGGACGGAGATGTCCTGGGCGCTCACCGCCGGCTTCGTGGTCTGTGCGGTGTCCGCGAAGGCGGTGCCCGCACCCGCCAGGCTTCCGGCGGCGATTCCGACGGCCGCGGTGACGCTGACGACTGTCCTCGTCAGAGCTCGCATACTTTCCCCTCCGATGCGTGCGATGGTTGAACCGACCGTGGCGACCGGCTCGGCAACGAGAGTGCGGTGCGGGCGGCGGCACCTGCCACTATTGCCTCGGAAGTGACGTCATCGCGGGACGTCCCATCCGCTGACCTGCATGAAAACCGTCCGCCGGGACGTTGCGGCGGGACGCCTGCGGCGGCCGGTGGCTGATTCCGTACCGGTGCGGGAACCGGCTTCCGGTACGGGCCGTGGATGCTGATGCAGAATGCGACGGGGCTCGGGGGACGCCGACCACGGACTGCGGGCCCGGACCGTGAACGCGAGTGGGGGGAACATGTCGCGTTGGGCAGTGCTGCCCGCGGAACTGGATCCGCGCGTGCGGCAGTTGGTGGTGCGGCTGCGCCGCCTGAAGGATCACAGCGGGCTGAGCCTGCGGCAGCTCGCGGCGAGGACGGGGTACAGCCCGAAGTCGTGGGAACGGTATCTGGGCGGCAGGTCGCTGCCGCCCCGGGAGGCCGTCGAGGCGCTGGCCCGGGTGGTGGGTGAGGATCCGACGCGCTTACTGGCGTTGCACGAGGTCGCCACGGAGGTGTGGGGGAACAGGCGCGCCGACACCGTCACGGCAAAGGCGCCCGCACCGCACGCGGCGACGGCAGAGCCGGAGATCCTCTCCGCCGAGGCCACCGAGGCCACCGAGGCCACCGAGGCCGCTGAAGCCACCGCGAGACGGTCGCCCGGCCGGTCCCTGCGCGTCGCGCTGGTGTCGGGGGCCGTGGCGCTGGTGCTGGCCGTCTCCACGGCCGTCTTCCTCGTCGTACGACTGGCCCGCGGCGAGCAGGAACGACCGACGGCTCCCCTCGCCGCGACCGCCGCGTCGGCAGCCGCGTCGGCCTCGCAGTCGGCCTCGCAGTCGGCACCCGCGTACACCTGCCGCGTCGAGCGGATCGACGGCCGCTGGTACGCGGGCAACAGCCGCACTCAGGACGCCATCCTGGCGAACGGCCACGCCGGGCCGGAGGTGGCCGAGGCGCAGTGTCTGCTGCGCAGGGCGGGCATCTCGCCGGGCGGCATCGACGGGATCTTCGGTCCGGTGACGGAGCGCGCGGTCAAGCAGGTGCAGAAGCGGGCGGGGCTGGTCGTGGACGGCATCGTCGGGCCGCACACCTGGAAGGCCCTACGGGGATGACGGCGCCGTCGCCGGAACGGACCCGACTGTCCGCCGCCCTGCGGGAGTTGAAGGCACGCACCGGCCTGAGCCTGGCCGGCCTCGCGGCGAAGACCGCGTTCAGCAAGTCGTCCTGGGACCGCTACCTCAACGGCAGGACGCTGCCACCGCGCGACGCGGTGCAGGAGCTGTGCCGCCTCGCCGGCGAGCCGGAGGGGCGCTGTCTGGCCCTGTGGGAGATCGCGGAGTCGGAGGGGAGCGGACGGTGCGGGCCGGCGGCGCCGGGGCCGCGATCTTCATCGCCGACCGCGTCCCTGGTGACGGTGTCGTCCTCGCCGCCACGTCCGACCGCGGCTGCGGCTCCGACGCCCATCTCGGCCCGGACACCGACAGCGGCTCCGGGTCCGGCTCCGGTGCCTCAGGAGGCCACGCACACCGGGAGTGCCGCGGTCGTGGCGGTGCTCGCCTCGGTCTGTGCCCTGGCCGTCGGAGGTGTGGCGGCGGTGGCCCTCCTGCTGCCGCACCGGGACGGCGAGCCGCGGTCGTCGCTGACCCCGGCCCCGGCCCCGTCCGCGACCGGGCCGCGCTGCCAGGGCGCGGGCTGCGAGGGCAAGAGCCCGATGCAGATGCAGTGCGCCGCCGAGCCGGCCACCCTCGCCGCGCACCGCACCGCCGGCGGCGCCTGGATGGAACTGCGCTACAGCGTGGAGTGCGGGACGAGTTGGGCCCGGATGTGGGGGACGCGCGTCGGCGACCGGATCGAGATGACGGCGGGTGGTCGTGACGGCCGTGCGGGTGTCGCCCGCAGCGCCGAGGTCCAGAACACCATCGACGCGGACTCCTACGTCTACACCCCCATGACCGCGGCTCATCCCGGAACCGTCGTCCGGGCCTGTTTCCGACCGGCGGCGGGCGGCGAGGGGGACTGCTTCGAGGCCCGTGTGGCCAAGTGAGGGCGCTGCTCATTGTCAGTGCCGCCGCCTACAGTTCACCGACATGGCGACACTTCCGAACCCTCTGCCGAGGCTCGCGTCCCTCGGTCTGCACCTCCCGCCCGGCACCCTGGTCGACGCGACTGACGACGGGCCGTGGCACGAGCCGCTGCTGTGGCTGGCGGACGGCCCGGCGGCTCCTGGCGACTGGGCCGCGCTCCGGCGGACGGCACCGGCCCTCGGTCTGCTCCCGGTCGTCCTCGACGTCGGCGCCGGGCACGGCGGGCCGGAGCTGTGGGAGTTGATGCCCGCCGAGATGTCGTACCCCGGGGATCATGACGCGGAGGAGGTGCTGGAGGAGTTCTGGGACGAGTACGCGGAGGAGGACGTGGACTGGCCCGGTCTGGCCGACACCGAGCGCACCGACTCCGCCCCTGGCCCCGAAGTCCCCGCCACGGACCCCGAATCCGTTGCCTCCGACGTCGTCGACTCCCTCCTCGACGGCAGTGGCCCCCTCAAGGACCCCCGTCTCGCCCTCGTCCCGGCCCGCCGCAGCGCGGACATCCCCACGGCGATCGGCTGGATGGGTCCGGCGAACCACGAGAACGACACCGGCCGTCTGTCCGCGGTGCTCCGCTCCTGGGAGGACCGGTTCGGCATACGGACCGTCGCCCTCGGCTTCGACACCCTGCTGGTGTCCGTCGCCGCACCGCCCACCACCCTCGCCGAGGCGGAGGCCCTGGCCGCCGAGCACTTCGCGTTCTGCCCGGACAACATCTGGCAGGGCAGCGACACGACCCTCCGCGCCTACGCCGAGAACCAGATCCTGGGGCAGCCTGCCTGGCACTTCTGGTGGGACTGACCGAGTCCCTCACTGCGGCAGCAGCCGCATTCCTTCCGGCACGTCGATCCCGAACTCCTCCTCCAGCAGCCGCCGCGCCTCCGCCTCCTCGGTCACCTCGCGCTCGACGGCCGTCCCGTCCACGCGCGTGTCCGTCAGGAGACGGCCGTTGAGGAGGAGGTGGCGTTCGGCCGTGACGCTCTGGACGTAGACGCGCTGGGTGAAGGGCGAGCGCGGGTTGGTCCCGATGTGCCAGTTGATGACCTCGAAGTCGGGCTTCTCGAACGGCTCCAGGGTGAACGCGTACTGGTCGGCCCAGTCGTCCTTCGCCCGGTCGTGGGCCTGGAGCAGCCACAGCTCAAGCGGCCCGTCGTGCGGCGCGTGGGCGAGCCGGTGCCGGCGCTCCGCGTCCCGGAACTCGACACCGGCCGTCAGCGGCACCGGCTCCAGCAGGGCGCCGATCGCGCCGAAGCCGACGTCCGCGAGATACGGCTGCGGATCGCCGGGGGCCTCGACGAGCAGCGCCATGTGGGTGCGTGGGCGGCTCTCGATGCGGTCCGCGCCCACGACGACCCGCGCGGCCAGTCGCGTCACCGTGAGGCCCAGCGCCTCCAGCGCGCACGCGAACAGCGTGTTGTGCTCGTAGCAGTAGCCGCCGCGCCGACTGTGCACCAGCTTGGCCATCAGGTCGGCCGGGTCGAGGGACGGAGCCGTACGCCTGAGGGCGTCCAGGTTCTCGAAGGGAATGGCCCGCATGTGCGCCAGGTGCACTCCCCGCAGCGTCGCCGCGTCGGCCCGCCGCTCCCCCTCCCAACCGATCCGCCGGAGATACGCGTCGAGGTCGAACCGCATGGTGTCGGACATGGCCTCACCTTAGGAACACACGCCCTGCCCCGTCTGCCGTCCGTGGCCCGACCCGTCCTGGATCCTTGGCCCTAGGGCGTAGGGCCTATGACCGCAGCCCCCTCCCCAGCCGCTCCAGCCCCTCCCCGATCTCCTCCGGCCTCTGCGTCACGAAGCACAGCCGCAGCGTCGACCGGTCGGGCTCACCTGTGTAGAAGGGCGCGCCAGGGACGTAAGCGACATCCTGCTGCACCACCTTCGGCAACAGGGCCGTCGTGTCGTACGACTCCGGCAGGCGAGCCCAGAGGAACATGCCGCCCTCGGGACGGTTCCAGGTGGAGCCCTCCGGGAGGGCCCCGGGCAGGCCCGCCAGCATGGCGTCGCGGCGTTCGCGGTAGACGTCCCGAACGCGGGCCACATGTGCGTCGAGGCCGGTGAGGTAGCGGGCGGCGGCGAGTTGGTTGAGGGGCGGGGTGTGCAGGTCGGCGGCCTGTTTGGCGACCACGCACGCGCGCCGCAGGGCAGCGGGCGCGCGCAGCCAGCCCACCCGTATGCCCGGCGCCATCACCTTGGAGAAGGAGCCGAGCAGCGCCGTACGGTCCTCCGCGCCCGGGTACGAGGCGATCCAGGGCACCCGCTCTCCCTCGTAACGGAGTTCGCCGTACGGGTCGTCCTCGACGATCCACAGCCCGCACCGCGCGGCGACCTCCGCGACGGCCGACCTGCGCTCGGCGGGCAGGGTTCTGCCGGTCGGGTTCTGGAAGGTGGGCACGGTGTAGAAGAACTTCGGCCGCTCCCGCACGACCAACTCCTCCAGCGCCCACGCGTCCACCCCGTGCGCGTCCCCCGGCACGGCGACGACCCGCGCTCCCGCGAAGCGGAAGGCCTGAAGTGCCGCCAGGTAACAGGGGTCTTCGACGAGGACCGTGTCCCCGGGGTCCAGCAGCGCGGTGGCAAGGAGGGACAGGCCCTGCTGGGAGCCGGTGGTGATGAGCACGTCGTCGGCGTCGGTCGCGAGCCCGCGTGCCGAGATGCGGGCGGCGAGCCCGGCGCGCAGGCGGGGCTCGCCCTCCGTCGTGGCGTACTGGAGTGCCTGCGCCGGCGTCTCGGCGAGTACGTCGCGGAAGGCGGCCGCGATACCCTCCCGGTCGAACAGCTCCGGCGCCGGCAGGCCGCCCGCGAAGTTGATGACCTCGGGGCGGGCCGTGACGGCCAGGATGTCCCGCAGCGGCGAACCTCCGACCGACCGGGCCCGCGCCGCAAGCGGCGGCACGACGGCTGGGGCGTGGTGGGGCGCGGGTTGGATGACGGTCATGACACGGCTCCTTCGGCTGCCAGGACGAGGGTGACGGGTGATGGGTGACGGCTCGTGCCGTACGACGTCGGGCAGCCTAGAGAATTAGGTGTCGCCTACAACCAGCTTTTCAGGATACGGACCCCACCGCCCCGTGGACGTCGATGTCCGCGTCCGTCACATCGTCGATGTCCCGGTGAACGGTGTTGGGCGTTCTGGAGGGGATCCAACCGAGGTCAACAACCTGACTCCCGGCGGTAATTGATGGCGCCCACAGCCGGATCTCACTGCTCCCGGCGTCCCACAACACGCCGTCGGGACGTACCATCCCCGCAGGTCAGCCCCGGTCCCATCACTCAGGCGTCCCGAATTCCCGGCCGAAGGTGGCGGCCGGGACGGATGATCACGCAGGCTGAGCCGCGACCCCAACCCCCACCCAAGGAGAGGGCCACCCCATGTCCGCGTCCGCACCCCCCGCCCGCCGACCCCGCGCCCGGCTGCTCGCCGCCACCCTGGTGGCGATCACCGCGCTCACGCTCACCGCGTGCGAGGACGGCCAGGGCCTGCGCGACGAGGGCCCGTCCACCCCGACGAGCCCCACGGCCACGGCTCCCACGACACCGTCGAAGACACCGTCCGACCGACCGTGACCAACCTTCGGCCCTCGTACGCCCGTTACTGGAGGCGGCCCAGCTTCTGCGCCGCCTCCGTAGCCCAGTAGGTGAGGATGTTGCGCGCACCCGCCCGCTTGATGCCGGTCAGCGTCTCGAAGATCGCCCGGTCCCGGTCGATCCAGCCCTTCTCGGCGGCGGCCTCGATCATCGAGTACTCGCCGGAGATCTGATAGGCGGCGACCGGCACATCCACCGCGTCGGCGACCCGCGCCAGGATGTCGAGGTAGGGCCCGGCCGGCTTGACCATCACCATGTCGGCGCCCTCCTCCAGGTCGAGGGCGAGCTCGCGCAGGGACTCCCGCGCATTCGCCGGATCCTGCTGATACGTCTTGCGGTCCCCCTGCAGCGAGGAGGCGACGGCCTCCCGGAAGGGCCCATAGAAGGCGGAGGCGTACTTGGCGGTGTAGGCGAGGATCGCGACGTCCTCCCGCCCGATCTGATCGAGCGCGTCGCGGATGACGCCGATCTGCCCGTCCATCATCCCGCTGGGCCCGACGACATGCGCGCCCGCGTCGGCCTGCACCTGCGCCATCTCGGCGTACCGCTCCAGGGTGGCGTCGTTGTCGACGCGCCCCTCGGCGTCGAGTACTCCGCAATGCCCGTGATCGGTGGTCTCGTCGAGGCACAGGTCGGACATGACGAGAAGCTCGTCCCCGACCTCGGCCCGCACGTCCCGGATGGCGACCTGCAAAATCCCGTCCGGATCGGTACCGGGCGTACCCAGAGCGTCCTTCTTCTCCTCCTCGGGCACCCCGAAGAGCATGATCCCGGAGATGCCGGCCGCCACCGCCTCCGCAGCCGCCTTCTTCAGGCTGTCCCGAGTGTGCTGAACCACGCCCGGCATGGCCGCGATGGGCACCGGCTCACTGACGCCCTCGCGCACGAAGGCCGGGAGGATGAAGTCGGCGGGGTGCAGCCTTGTCTCGGCGACCATGCGCCGCATGACGGGGCTGGTCCGCAGACGCCGCGGCCGCGTGCCGGGGAAGGATCCGTACGTCGTCATGCCACCTACGCTACGCCCGCCCCGGCAGCACCTTTGCCGACGTCAAGTCGGCACGGGAGCGCGCCCCCCGGCGGCCCGCATGCGCACCCCCACACCCCGGGTCCATCCTGAAGAAAAGCCCCGCCCCCCGAACGCAAGGACCCGACGACCCCGCCCCTCCCCCTCACCCCTCCCCCCTCCCCACCTCGCCGCCGCCGTCCCTCCGTACATACGCACCCCACGGAAGAGGACGCGATGACCGCCACCCGCCACAACACCCCCGACCTCTTCGCCCTCTCCGACCTCCACGGCCCGGTCCTGCGCCCCGGCGACGACGGCTACGCCGACGAGGTCACGGGCTTCAATCTGGCCGCGTTGCACACGCCCGACCTGGTCGTGGGCGCGACGGGCGCCGACGACATCGTGACGGCCCTGCGCTGGGCGACGGCCACCGGCACCCCGGTCGCGGTCCAGGCGACGGGTCACGGCGCGAACTTCCCCATCGACCACGGCCTGCTGATCAACACGACCCGCATGACCGGCGTACGCATCGACCCGGACCAGCGCGTGGCAACCGTCGCGGCGGGCGCGAAGTGGCGCCACGTCCTGGACGCGGCCGCCCCCCACGGCCTCGCCGCCCTCAACGGCTCCGCGTCGGACGCCGGCGTGGTCGGTTACACCCTGGGCGGCGGTCTGCCGGTACTCGGCCGGACCTACGGCTACGCGGCCGACCTGGTGCGCTCCTTCCAGGTCGCCACGCCCGACGGCACGCTCCGCGAGTGCGACCCGGACCACGAGCCCGAACTGTTCTGGGCACTGCGCGGCGGCAAGGGCAACGTAGGCGTGGTCACGTCCCTGACCTTCGACCTGCTCCCCCTCCCCACCATCCTCGGCGGCGGCATCTACTGCCCCGGCGAGCACGCGGAAGCGCTGCTGACCACCTGGGCCGACTGGACACACCAGGTCCCCGAGGAAATGTGCAGCGCCTTCTCCCTCCTCCGCCTGCCCCCCATCCCCCAGATCCCCGAGCCCCTGCGCGGCGGCTTCTGGGCCCGAGTGGCGGTCGCCTACACCGCCGGCCCCACCGAGGGCGAGCGCCTCCTGGCCCCGATCCGCGCGGCCGCCCCGGTGACGGTCGACACGGTGGAGGAAATGCCGTATGCCGAGGTGGACCGCATCTACATGGAGCCACAGGACCCGCTCCCCGCAAGGGAGTCCTGCGCCCTCCTGCGCGACCTCACCCCGGAGGCGATCCGCACGTTCCTCGCCCAGGTAGGCCCGGAGACCCCCGACTGCCCCCTGCTCCTGGTGGAGATCCGCCACATGGGCGGCGCCCTCTCCCGCCCCGCCCGCCAGGAGGACGCCATCTGCGCCCGAGACGCGAACTACCTCCTGGAAACAGTGGGCGTCCTGGCCGCCCCACCAGCAGCCGAGGCCATAGAACAGGCCACGAAAGCCCTGCACGCAGCGATGACTCCCTACGGCACGGGCTACACGATGGTCAACATCCACGGCACCCCGGGCGACGCCACCGACCGCGCCCGAGCCTGGACCCCCGAGGTCTACAACCGCCTACGCCAGGACAAATCCACCTACGACCCATCCAACCTGCTCCGCTTCGGCCACACGGTGACGGCGTAACGCACCCCACACAATCAACCCTCAGCGCCGGCCCGTGCATCCCAGCCCGTCCGGCATTCGAGGACGACACCCCACCATCCCCAGCCCCCACCCACCCGCAGGGGGCTTCGCCTCTCATCACTGCCGGTCGCTTCGCAGAGCCGGTCGGCATCATTCAGCCCGTCTGGGGGTGCCCCCTCTGGGGGAGTTTGAGGACGAGGCCCCTTCAGGGCCGAAGCGGGGGTCTGGGGGCCGCAGGCCCCCAGCGACCGGGGCCGAAGGGGCAGCGCCCCTTCAGGATGGGACGGGTAGGGGCGGCGGGGGCGAGAAAACTCCCAGCCCGCACGCCACCGCCCCCACGCGCGCCCCACCTACGTAGTGGACCGCCGCCGCCGAGCCCCCGGCCGCCGCTCACTCGGCCGAGTAACCGGATCCCCGGCCTCCACCGCAGCAGCCCGCCGCCGCATCCCGAAGTCCGCCAACGCCTCAGCCAACTTGTGCACAGACGGCTCCGGAGCCATCACATCCACCCGAAGCCCATGCTCCTCAGCAGTCTTCGCGGTAGCAGGCCCGATACAAGCGATCACCGTCACGTTGTGCGGCTTCCCGGCAATCCCCACCAGATTCCGCACCGTGGACGACGACGTGAAGAGGACGGCATCAAAGCCACCCCCCTTGATCGCCTCCCGCGTCTCGGCCGGCGGCGGCGAAGCCCGCACGGTCCGATAAGCCGTGACGTCATCGACCTCCCAGCCCAGCTCGATGAGCCCGGCCACCAACGTCTCGGTGGCAATGTCCGCCCGAGGCAGGAACACCCGGTCGATCGGATCGAAAACGGGGTCATACGGCGGCCAGTCCTCAAGCAGCCCCGCAGCCGACTGCTCGCCACTCGGCACCAGATCCGGCTTCACACCAAAGGCAATCAGCGCCTTGGCGGTCTGCTCCCCCACCGCGGCAACCTTGATCCCGGCAAACGCCCGAGCGTCGAGCCCGTACTCCTCGAACTTCTCCCGCACAGCCTTGACCGCGTTGACAGACGTAAACGCGATCCACTCGTACCGCCCGGTGACAAGCCCCTTGACCGCCCGCTCCATCTGCTGAGGCGTCCGCGGCGGCTCGACGGCGATCGTCGGCACCTCGTGCGGCACGGCCCCGTACGACCGCAACTGGTCGGAGAGCGACGCCGCCTGCTCCTTCGTGCGCGGCACGAGCACCCGCCACCCGAAGAGCGGCTTGGACTCGAACCACGACAACTGCTCACGCTGAGCAGCGGCAGAACGCTCACCGACCACGGCTATCACCGGCCGCCCGCCTTCGGGCGAGGGCAGCACCTTGGCCTGCTTCAGCGTCTGCGCAACGGTCCCGAGCGTCGCGGTCCACGTCCGCTGACGCGTCGTCGTACCCGCGACAGTGACCGTCATCGGCGTATCGGGCTTACGCCCCGCCGACACCAGTTCACCCGCAGCCGCGCCCACGGCGTCCAGCGTCGTCGAGACGACCACCGTCCCGTCCGACGCCCCGACCTCGGTCCAGCACCGGTCCGAAGCCGTCCGCGCGTCCACGAACCGCACGTCCGCGCCCTGCGCGTCCCGCAACGGCACACCGGCATACGCCGGCACACCCACGGCCGCGGCAACACCCGGCACGACCTCGAACGGCACGCCCGCCGCGGCGCACGCGAGCATCTCCTCGGCGGCGTACGCGTCGAGCCCGGGGTCCCCGGACACCGCACGTACGACCCGCCTGCCGCTGCGCGCGGCCTCCATGACAAGATGTGCGGCATCCCGCACCGCGGGTAGCGCAGCGGTCGTTGACGCGCCGTCAACTACCGCTAGCTGGGGCGTGCCTGTGCCCGGAACGGGGTCCGAATCGGGACCCGGGTCCGTATGCACCTCGGCGACACCGGCTCTGGCGTGCTGGCGTACGACGTCGAGCACCTCGTGCTCGGCGACGAGTACGTCCGCGTTCGCCAGCGCCTCGACGGCGCGAAGAGTCAGCAGCCCCGGATCCCCGGGTCCGGCACCGAGGAAGGTGACGTGCCCGTGTTCAAGGCCGGCGGGAAGAGTGGTGGGGCTCACTGTGCTCGCTCCCCCATCAGACCGGCCGCGCCCTGGGCAAGCATCTCGGTAGCGAGTTCGCGACCGAGCGCCAGCGCTTGGTCGTGCGTCTCGGGCACGGGACCGGTGGTGGACAGCTGCACCATCCGCGTGCCGTCGGTCGTGCCGACGACGCCGCGCAGGCGCATTTCCTTGACAATCTGCCCGTCGGCCAGCAGGTCGGCCAGCGCGCCCACAGGGGCGGAGCAGCCGGCCTCCAGGGCGGCGAGCAGTGATCGCTCGGCGGTCACGGCGACCCGCGTGAACGGGTCGTCGAGTTCGCCGAGCGCGGCGACGAGGTCCGCGTTGTCCGCGGTGCACTCGATCGCCAGGGCCCCCTGGCCGGGGGCGGGCAAAACCGTGTCGACTGACAGAAAATCAGTCACCTCGTCAATGCGGCCGATGCGCTGCAGCCCAGCCGCAGCAAGCACCACCGCATCCAGCTCGCCATCGCGCACGTACCCGATCCGCGTATCCACGTTCCCGCGGATCGGAACCGTCTCGATGTCCAACCCGTGGCTGCGCGCGTACGCGTTCAGCTGCGCCATCCGGCGCGGCGAACCCGTACCGATGCGCGCCCCGCGCGGCAGGTCGGTGAGCTTCAGTGCGTCCCGCGCGACGATCACATCGCGCGGGTCCTCCCGCTCGGGAACGGCCGCCAGGACCAGTTCCTCGGGCTGCGCGGTCGGCAGGTCCTTCAGGGAGTGCACCGCGAAGTCGACCTCGCCCTTGAGGAGCGCGTCGCGCAGGGCGGTGACGAACACGCCCGTGCCGCCGATCTGCGCGAGCGCCTCGCGGGAGACATCGCCGTACGTGGTGATCTCGACCAGCTCGACGGGCCGTCCGGTCACCTGGCTCACGGCGTCCGCGACCTGCCCGGACTGGGCCATGGCGAGTTTGCTGCGCCTGGTGCCGAGCCGTAGTGGCTGCTGAGTCATCGTGGGCCTCGGTTCTTCTCGGTGCTGTCCTCGGCGCGCGAGACGGAGGCCACCGTCTCCTGGTCGAGGTCGAACAGGGTCCGCAGCGCGTCCGCGTACCCGGCGCCGCCGGGCTCGGCCGCGAGCTGCTTGACCCGCACGGTCGGCGCGTGCAGCAGCTTGTCCACCACGCGCCGCACGGTCTGCGTGATCTCACTGCGGTGCTTGTCGTCGAGGCCCGGCAGACGGCCCTCCAGACGGGCGATCTCGTTCGCCACGACATCGGCGGCCATCGTGCGCAGCGCGACGACGGTGGGCGTGATGTGCGCGGCCCGCTGCGCCGCCCCGAAGGCCGCGACCTCGTCGGAAACGATACGGCGGACCTGGTCGACGTCGGCCGCCATCGGAGCGTCGGCGGAAGCTTCCGCCAGCGACTCGATGTCGACCAGCCGCACTCCGGCCAGCCGGTGCACGGCGGCGTCGATGTCGCGCGGCATGGCGAGGTCGAGGAGGGCGAGGACCGGCGCGGGGCGGGGCGCCTCGGCGACGGGCTCGGGCTTGCGGCGCTCGGGGATCCGGCCGACGGTGGCCACGGTCGCGGCGAGCGCGGTGATCAGCTCGGCGTCGGCCTCGGGGCTGCGCCGGGCGGCCTCGCGGCGGTCGACGGCACTGCCGGCCGCCCAGGCCGCGTGCTGCTCCAGCGTGGCCGCGTCCATTCCGGCGACGGCGGCCTCCCCCATCACGGAGAAGCCTCCCTGCACGGCGGACAGGTCCAGCGGACAGTCCTCGTCGGTGCCGACGCTGGTGGGCGGCAGCGGAGTCTTCCGTACGTCCCCGCTGCCGGCGTGGGTCCTGGCGGCGGGCGCCTTGGCCGCCGTACGACCGCTGCCCTCGGCCCCCTCGAAGGCGACCGGCCGCCCGGTACGGCCCTCGACCGCACCCGCGACCTCCTCGGCGGTGAGGACGAGCCCGGTGGCGCCGGTGCACGAGACGGCGACGTCGGCACGTGTCAGCTCGACCGGCACCGACTCCATCGGTACCGCGCGGGCCAGCACGTCCGTGCCGTCGGCCTGGCTCAGGCCCTGTCCGTACTGCTCCCCGAGCAGGGCGGCAAGCCGCTCAGCCCGGTCGAAGGTCCGGTTGGCGACGACGATCTCGGCGACCCCGGCGCGCGCGAGCGTGGCGGCGGCCAGGGAGGACATCGAACCGGCGCCGATGACCAGGGCCTTCTTGCCGCGGGCCCAGTCCTCGACGGGCCTGCCGGAGGACAGCTGCTCCAGGCCGAAGGTGACCAGGGACTGCCCGGCGCGGTCGATCCCGGTCTCGGAGTGGGCGCGCTTGCCGACGCGCAGGGCCTGCTGGAACAGGTCGTTCAGCAGTCGCCCGGCGCTGTGCAGCTCCTGCGCCTTGGCGAGGGAGTCCTTGATCTGCCCGAGGATCTGGCCTTCCCCCACGACCATGGAGTCGAGCCCACAGGCCACCGAGAACAGGTGATGGACGGCCCGGTCCTCGTAGTGCACGTACAGGTAGGGCGTGAGCTCCTCCAGCCCCACCCCGCTGTGCTGGGCGAGCAGCGTGGACAGCTCGGCGACACCGGCGTGGAACTTGTCGACGTCGGCGTACAGCTCGATGCGGTTGCAGGTGGCGAGCACCGCGGCCTCAGTGGCCGGTTCCGCAGCGACGGTGTCCTGCAGCAGCTTGATCTGGGCGTCCGCGCTCAGCGCCGCCCGCTCCAGGACGCTGACCGGGGCGCTGCGGTGACTCAGCCCTACGACGAGGAGACTCATGCCGGCATCACGGCGGGTACGTCCCCGTCGGGCCCCTGGTCGGCGGATGCGTCGGAGTCCTCGCGGGTGACGGCGGCCGGTCCGGTGCCGTCGGAGTGGGCCTCCTCGCCGGCCTTGCGCTGCTCGTGGAAGGCGAGGATCTGCAGCTCGATGGAGAGGTCGACCTTGCGCACGTCGACGCCGTCCGGGACGGTCAGCACGGTCGGCGCGAAGTTCAGGATGGAGGTGACACCGGCGGCCACGAGCCGGTCACAGACCGCCTGGGCGGCACCGGCGGGGGTGGCGATGACGCCGATCGACACGCCGTTGTCCTGGATGATCTTCTCCAGGTCGTCGGAGTGCTGCACGGGAATCCCGGCGACGGGCTTGCCCGCCATCGCCGGATCGGCGTCGATGAGCGCGGCGACGCGGAAGCCCCGGGAGGCGAATCCGCCGTAGTTGGCGAGCGCGGCGCCGAGGTTACCGATACCGACGATCACAACCGGCCAGTCCTGGGTGAGCCCCAGCTCGCGGGAGATCTGGTAGACGAGATACTCGACGTCGTAGCCGACACCCCTCGTCCCGTAGGACCCGAGGTACGAGAAGTCCTTGCGCAGCTTCGCGGAATTGACCCCCGCCGCGGCCGCGAGTTCCTCGGACGAGACCGTGGGTACCGAGCGCTCCGACAGCGCCGTGAGGGCTCGGAGGTACAGCGGAAGCCGGGCGACGGTGGCCTCGGGAATCCCTCGGCTGCGGGTCGCCGGTCGGTGAGTTCGGCCAGTTGCCACGGTGCTCCTGCGGGTAGAGCGGGACTGCCGGCGGTCAGTCGTCCCCAGACCGCCCCGTCGAAAGCAGGCTATGTCTTTGTGAACGCGTGCACAAAGATGGTGTCCGATTTGCCCGCCCAACGTGACCGGGCTCACGCACGCCCGGCGCACTGGTGTGGAACCGGCGCATTCGCACCACCGTTCCTCTGCTCCTGGGGGCAAAACCGCACACTCTCCTCAACGATCCCCGCCCCCCAGACCAAGTCGCCGTCGATCCTAAGCGACTTCCCGGACCAGTTGGACTACTCAGTCAGTGCTTTGCGGAGGCGATTCTCGTTCACGCGCCAGAAGGTGTGCTGGGCGCCGTCGACGAGGACGACAGGGATCTGTTCCCAGTACTGGTCGTGGAGTTGAGGGTCCTGGTTGATGTCCTTCAGCTCCCACGGAACCCCCAGCTCGGCACAGACCTTCTCGACGACGATCTGTGCGTCATCACACAGATGACAGTCCGGCTTTCCGATGAGGGTGACGAGCCGGTCCTGGGGGGACTTGGCCGCGGCGCGACGAAAGAGGGGACTCATGTCAGCCATTCTCGCGCGCCGGCGCGCGAGGGCCGAACGGATGCGCCACCACGCTGTTTAACTGCGCGGTCGCGGAGAGTTCACAACCTTCAAACCTCTCGACTCCGGAAGCACCGAACAAACTGGCTATGCTCACGGTCATGGCCGCTCTTGGATGGCTCACTCCCCGTAGGCGCTCCGCCACGGCGCGGAGCGTGTTGGCTGGCGAAGCCTCGGCAGAGGCAGCGCGCAAGTCGTCGCAGGAAGCGACGGAGGTCTCCGACGCCGAGCCGGAGTTCCCGGTACTCGGCGACGAGAAGGCCGCGGCCTTCTTCGACCTGGACAACACCGTGATGCAAGGCGCCGCCCTCTTCCACTTCGGGCGGGGCCTGTACAAGCGGAAGTTCTTCGAGACGCGCGACCTCGCCAAGTTCGCCTGGCAGCAGGCGTGGTTCAGGCTGGCGGGGGTCGAGGACCCCGAGCACATGCAGGAGGCCCGCGACTCGGCACTGTCGATCGTGCAGGGCCACCGCGTCGCCGAGCTCCAGTCGATCGGCGAGGAGATCTACGACGAGTACATGGCCGAGCGCATCTGGCCCGGCACGCGTGCCCTCGCCCAGGCACACCTGGACGCGGGCCAGAAAGTCTGGCTGGTGACGGCGGCCCCCGTGGAAATCGCCCAGGTGATCGCCCGCCGCCTCGGCCTGACCGGCGCCTTGGGCACGGTGGCGGAGTCGGTCGACGGCGTCTACACGGGCAAGCTGGTGGGCGAACCCCTCCACGGCCCGGCGAAGGCGGAGGCGGTTCGCGCCCTGGCCTCGGCGGAGGGCCTGGACCTCTCCCGCTGCGCGGCGTACAGCGACTCGCACAACGACATCCCGATGCTCTCCCTGGTCGGCCACCCCTACGCCATCAATCCCGACACCAAGCTCCGCAAACACGCCCGCAAGCTGGACTGGCGCCTACGCGACTACCGCACGGGCCGAAAGGCAGCGAAGGTCGGCATCCCGGCGGCCGCGGGAGTAGGGGCAGTGGCCGGGGGGACAGCTGCGGCGATCGCACTGCACCGACGCCGCCGGTAGCCTCCGGCGGTTGGGCAGGGGTGCCTGCGGCGGCCTGTGCGGGGTGGTTGGGGGTGCGCGTAGCGCCTGCGGGTGCGTTGTGGGTCGGGGCCGTGCCGGGGGGTGTCCGTCCTCAGTCCGGCGGCTCGGTTCCTCAGAAGCGTGCCGTGTGTTGACGCCGACCGCTGCGGGCGGACACCCCCGGCACGTCCCCTTCCCGCCGTACGCGACTGCGGGCGGTGGAGGCACCGGCCCAATCCGCAATCCCAGCCCCATCCGACGCCATCTCGAACCCTCACCCCACTGGGGGCAGCACACGCTGCGAACGGTCACCCTCGACACCGGTCCAGGCACTCCATCCGGTCCGGCACTTGAGGACGACACCCCACCATCCCTAGCCCCCACCCACCCGCTGGGGGCTTCGCCTCTCGTCACTGCCGGTCGCTTCGCAGAGCCGGTCGGCATCATTCAGCCCGTCTGGGGGTGCCCCCTCTGGGGGAGTTTGAGGACGAGGCCCGTTCAGGGCCGAAGCGGGGGTCTGGGGGCCGCAGGCCCCCAGGGACCGGGGTGGAAGGGGCAGCGCCCCTGGGGGATGGGACGGGTAGGGGCGGCGGGGGCGAGGACTGCTCTTGGGCCACGCCCGGCCGAACAGCCAATCCGCACCCCATACCCCCACAACCCCCTGTCCAGTCCCCTTGGCTGCACACGGCCACAACACGCCCCGGAGTCAGCCGGAACACGGACGACTTCGATCAACAAACGGTCACTCTGCGGCACTTGATCGGGCGTCAATCGGTTACAGAAGAGACGCAATCGGTGATTTGAGCAACTGGGCGTAGCAGTGCCTGCACGAAGCGTTATTCTCCTCAGACGCAAACCGGTACCCCTCCGTCGCTACGACGGGTGAACGGTCCCGCACTGCACGTGATGGAAGCTCTGCCTCTGGGAGTCCCGTGTACCCACACGTCGGGGTTGACGCCTCGGGCCTGGCTACGCTGCGCGCAACGGTCAAAGACCTGTTGCGCGGCTTCGTCCCCACCGCGTACGCCGTCCCCGCCCTCGCCGTAACCACCGCGCCCGTAGGCCCGTGCTACGCGCTCGCCGACGGCAGCGCCGCCGTCGGCAGACGGGGACGCTCGGCCGGTGCGGCAACCGCTCGTCGGCCTGCCGCGGACAGCGACAGCGCTCGAATGATGGATCTCGTGGAACGCGCACAGGCCGGCGAGGCCGACGCGTTCGGAAGGCTCTACGACCAATACAGCGACACCGTTTACCGCTACATCTACTACCGAGTCGGAGGGAAGGCCACCGCCGAGGACCTCACGAGCGAGACCTTTCTGCGGGCGCTCCGGCGGATCGGCACCTTCACCTGGCAGGGCCGCGACTTCGGCGCCTGGCTCGTCACCATCGCCCGCAACCTCGTCGCCGACCACTTCAAGTCCAGCCGCTTCCGGCTGGAGGTGACCACCGGCGAGATGCTCGACGCCAACGAGGTCGAGCGCTCCCCCGAGGACTCCGTCCTCGAGTCCCTCTCCAATGCCGCCCTCCTCGACGCCGTACGGCGACTCAACCCACAACAGCAGGAGTGCGTCACCCTCCGTTTCCTCCAGGGCCTCTCCGTCGCCGAGACCGCCCGCGTCATGGGCAAGAACGAGGGCGCCATCAAGACCCTCCAGTACCGGGCCGTCCGCACCCTCGCCCGGCTACTCCCCGACGACGCGCGCTGAACGCGTCACCGCCCCCAATCGGCACTCTCCGCAACCATCAACTCACCGTCGGTGAAAGTCTGTTGACTTCGCGGTCCGTTCATCCGCCGTCCGTAACCCAAGTGCCGCGCCGCTCGTTGTGCGGGATGCAGGCTCCCTGTGGTCACTCCCTGGCCGACTCCGATCACTCGATCGTGTGGATTTGGTCAGGGCGTGCAACCCTCAGGACCCCCTGGGGAGTCGACCGTCATCACGAGAGGAGGTGCCGCCAGTGATCGCGAACGTATCGGCGCACCGGCGGGCGAACGCCTTCGCCCAGGCCCTGGAGGAGCTGACCGACCGGGGCTCGGCGGCCGAGCAGGCCGAGCAGTCCGATGGATCGGCACCAGCATCGGCTGCTGCGGAACAGACCGAGCAGGGGCGCCTGTTGGCCGTCACCGCAAGTCTCGACGAACTGCCCAAGCCCGTGCTCGACCCCGAGGTCAAGGTCGTTCAGCGGGCCCAGCTCGTCGCCGCGATGGAGGCCATGCTGCAGGAGGGCACGGTGGGAGGCGATGCGGATCCCGCGGTACCCGGGCAGCGCTCGAATCGGGCACCGGGCGCCCACCGGGCATCCCCGCTGGGGAAGTTGCGGCCGCGTTCGCGGCTGACCAAGGGCCTGGCCGCGGGCGGGCTCAGCGTCGGTGTCGCCGCGGGAGCCTTCGGTGGAGTGGCCGCGGCGAGTTCCGACGCGCTGCCCGGTGACTCTCTCTATCCCCTCAAGCGCGGCATCGAGGACTTCAAGCTCAATGTCATGGCCGACGGCGACGACGAGCGCGGGCGAACGTATCTCGACCAGGCCTCCACCCGGCTGAGCGAGGCCCGTAGGTTGATGGAGCGTGATCGCGGCGGACAGCTCGACCACGAGTCGCTCGGCGAGATCCGCCGCGCCCTGTCCGGCATGCGCCACGACGCCTCGGAGGGGCATCGCCTGCTCCGTGAGGCGTACGAGCGCGATCCGGGCTCCCTGGGGCCCATCCAGGCCCTCTCCGCCTTCTCGCGCTCCCACCGTGAAGTCTGGGGCCACCTCCGCGAGCGGCTTCCCCTCCAGCTCGGGGACGTCAGTGACCAGGTCTCGTCGGTGTTCGACGCCATAGACGAAGAGGTCGCCCCCCTGGAGTCCCTCCTCCCGCCGACTCCGGCACAGGGCGGGGACGGCAAGCAGCGGGGCGGTTCCGGCTCGGCGTCCACCGGTACATCGGGCTCCGATCGGTCGGCCCACCCCAGCGCTGGCGGCAGCGGCTCCTCCGACGGCAACCGGTCCAGCCGCCCCAGCAATTCGGCCGAGAGTTCCGGCAGCGAGAGCGAGGGCCTGCTCGGCGGAAACACCGGCGGCCTGCTCGACCCGCCGAAGGACACCAGCAGCACCGGCACCTCACCCTCCACATCGACCCCGAGCACCGAACCCGCCGTCACCCTGCCCCCACTCCTCCCGGGCCTCCTCCCCGGCCTGGGCATCGAAGGCGAGGACGCGAACTAGCGCCCGCAGAGCAGCGAGTCGTACGACGACGGGGCGCCCCTCGCATCAGGGGCGCCCCGTCGTCGTACCCACGCTGGGTACGTCGGGAGAAGCGTCAGAAGAAGACGGACCGCCGCTGCACCAACAACTTGTACAGCGTGTGCTGGATCTGCTCCCTCACCTGGTCGGTCAGGTTGAACATCAGCATCGGATCCTCGGCAGCCTCCGGCGGATAGCCATCCGTGGGAATCGGCTCGCCGAACTGGATCGTCCACTTGGTCGGGAGAGGAATCGCGCCCAGCGGACCCAGCCACGGGAAGGTCGGCGTCAGCGGGAAGTACGGGAAACCGAGCAGGCGGGCCAAGGTCTTCGCGTTGCCGATCATCGGGTAGATCTCCTCCGCGCCGACGATCGAGCACGGAATGATCGGGGCGCCGTTGCGCAGCGCCGTGGAGACGAAGCCGCCGCGGCCGAAGCGCTGGAGCTTGTAGCGCTCGCTGAAGGGCTTGCCGATGCCCTTGAAGCCTTCCGGCATCACGCCGACCAGCTCGCCCTGGCCCAGCAGCCGCTCGGCGTCCTCGGCGCAGGCCAGGGTGTGGCCGAGCTTGCGGGCGAGTTCGTTGACCACGGGCAGCATGAAGACCAGGTCGGCGGCGAGCAGCCGCAGATGCCGGCCCGCCGGGTGGTGGTCGTGCACGGCGACCTGCATCATCAGGCCGTCCAGCGGCAGCGTCCCGGAGTGGTTCGCGACGATCAGCGCGCCGCCCTCGGACGGGATGTTCTCCACGCCCTTCACCTCGACCCGGAAGTAGTTCTCGTACACCGGGCGCAGCAGGGACATCAGGACCTGGTCGGTGAGCTCCTCGTCGTACCCGAAGTCGTCGACGTCGTAGTCCCCGGTGAGGCGGCGGCGCAGGAAGGCCAGGCCGCTCGCGATGCGCCGCTCCAGGCCGCCTTCGTCCTGGGGCTTCTGGGGCGGCTGTTCCTCACGTGTCACAGGAACATCATCCTGCGCGAAGGACCGTCCGGGGAGGGGCTGGACCTCGCGTACCAGCGCGGATTCACCGTTCTTGCGCCGGCTCCCCGCACTCCGGCGCCGCTGCGGCCGCTGCACGGCGCTCCCACGGGACCGGTCGTCGTCGAACGGAATGACCTTGGCGTCCGCCATCGTTGATGCGCTCCTCAGTTGGCGCTCTGCGTCGGGAGGTGGCCGCCGCCCAGGACGGGCAGCGCGGCGATCCGGTCGACGGCCCCCGCAAGGGCCTCCGGCGGCAGGAGTCCGGGACCGCGGCTCTTCGCGAAGTCCGCGAACGTCTCCGCCGTCGTGTACTTCGGTTTGTATCCGAGCGTCTCTCGCATCTGGTCCGTCGACACCACCCGGCCGTGCGTGAGCAGCCGAATCTGCTCGGGTGAGAAGTCCGACATGCCCAGCGTACGCACCAAGGAGCCCGCCCAGGTGACCGCGGGGAGCAGGAGCGGCACGGTGGGGCGGCCGAGGCGCCGGGAGCACTGCGAGAGCAGCAGGACGCCGTCGCCGGCGATGTTGAAGGTGCCGCTGTTGAGCGTGCCCCGCTCCGGCTCGTGCGAGCCGATGCGCAGCACCTCGATCACGTCGTCCTCGTGCACGAACTGCAGCCGCGGATCGTAGCCGAACACGGTCGGCAGCACCGGCAGCGAGAAGTACGAGGCGAGCGGCGTGTCCGCGGTCGGCCCGAGGATGTTGGCGAACCGCAGCACACACACGGCGACGTCCGGCCGACGCCGCGCGAACCCGCGCACATACCCCTCGACCTCGACCGCGTCCTTGGCGAACCCGCCGCTGGGCAGCGACTTGGGCGGCGTGGTCTCCGTGAAGACGGCCGGGTCGCGAGGCGCGGACCCGTAGACGTTCGTGCTGGACTTGACCACCAGCCGCTTGACGTTGGGGGACTTCTGGCAGGCGCCGAGCAGCTGCATCGTCCCGATGACGTTGGTCTCCTTGACCGTGGTCCGGCTGCCACTGCCCAGCGCGGTTCCGGTCACGTCCATGTGTACGACGGTGTCGGCGCCGCTCTCGGCCAGCACCCGCGCGATGGTGGGCTGCCGGATGTCGGCCTGGATGAAGTCGGCACCGCCCAGATGATGCTCAGGGGGAACCGCGTCCACGGCGACCACCCGGTCCACCTGTGGGTCACGCTGGATCCGTCGTACGAACCGGCCCCCCAGTTGACGGGCCACTCCGGTCACGAGCACGACCTTGCCCAAGATCAGCGCCTTCCTTCCAGCACTCGTACACCTGCCGAGTTCCCCGTGTGCGGCCAACTTAGCGGGTCGGTGTTGCGCTGTGATGACCGCCCAATGCATGAAGTGACGAGAATTCCATGCGTACGACCGGACGGCTCACACCTCTGTCCAGTCATATGCACAGCGTTCGACCGTTCGCACAACTTCGCACAAGGACCTCGATACACGTGTGGCCCCCCACCGGATGTGGTGGGGGGCCACAAAGCACGCCACTTTCGCGGCGCGCGCGCTTACTTCTTGTTGCGACGCTGAACGCGCGTGCGCTTGAGCAGCTTGCGGTGCTTCTTCTTGGCCATCCGCTTGCGCCGCTTCTTGATAACAGAGCCCACGACTACCCTCGCTCACTTCTCATCACTCGGTGTTTGGGCGCCATGGGCCCACACGACCTACGAGGGGCTAGCCTACCCGCCCGAGCGCTGAGGTCGTAATCGAGGTGGCTCGGGGGAATCCTGAACAGCCCTGAGGATCCCCCCTCGCCCACTGCCGTCAGGCGGTTTCCACCCCCACATAGCTCTCGCGGAGGTATTCGTGAACCGCTTGCTCCGGGACACGGAACGAACGCCCGACCCGGATCGCGGGCAGATGACCGCTGTGCACCAGCCGGTACACGGTCATCTTCGACACTCGCATCACCGAGGCGACTTCCGCCACGGTAAGGAACTGAACCTCGTTCAGAGGCCTCTCGCCAGCTGCAGCCATGACACACCTGAACCTTCCGCACTCGACGGCCACCGGCTTCCCCTTCCGGTGACTCTTCGTCGCTGCGTGCTCACTCCCCAATGTAGGGGCGGGTGATGCGAGTGGGGAAGAGGTGCAGCCATCGGCGACCTACTGTGACAGACACGCTCGATTGAGTACGTAGCGGGTAAGCGGCTGGTAGTAATCAGACCGCACAGCGTCATCAAGTGGAACGACGGCCGACACGACCCCCTCGGCCTCCCCCACAAAGAGCGCGGGGTCATTCGTATCGGCAAGACCAATGGCCTCAAACCCCAGCTGACCTGCCCCGCAGACCCAGCCGTGGTCGCCGATCACCAGCTTCGGCAACGGCCCGTCGGCCTCCGCCGCGGCAGCCAGCACGGTACGAACCGGGAGCGGTGAGTGCGTGTGTGCGCCGGGCTCACGCCCGGTGCTCGGAGCGCCGGCTTCCCGCACCAACGCGACTCCTCGTACGTAGTCAAGGTTGTACGTGCGTAGGCCGAACCGGGTCGTTATGTCGACACAGCGACCATGCGCGGGGGTGAGGACGGCACATCCCGCCGCCGACAACGCGTCCGCCAAGGCGGCGTAGAAACCGAGCAGTCGATGCGGATGCCCGGTACCGAACAGCACGGGCTCGCTGCGCTGGGCGGCAGCGGCGACCCGGTCAGCGAAGGCATCCAGAGCGGTCAAAGTCCGCTCCGGATCGATCACATCCCGGCCGGAAACACACTCAGGATCGGCGGAAACCCCACACTTCGCCGCCATCAACTCAATCAAATCCCGCTGCCGCCAAGCCCCTTCCGGATCGAGCCCGATGAGCACACGGGGATCGCGAGCAGCAAAAAGCCGATAACTCCTGAGGCTCTCCTCCCGAGAGGTAGCCACGGTCCCGGCAAGCCGAGCGGCCAGGAGATGGGCGCGAAGGGCTCCGGTACTCAACACGAGAGCGATGGTGACGGACCGGAGGGCACGAGGGCGGGGGAACGGGAAAACACCGCACAGTTGGGCTAATGAGGCCGCGGAGAGCTTCCACCCCTATCCCCCACCCACCCGCAGAGGGCCTTCACCTCTCAACGCCAGCACGCGCATCTCGACCCGTCCGGCATCCGAGGACGACACCCCACCATCCCTAGCCCCCACCCACCCGCTGGGGGCTTCGCCTCTCGTCACTGCCGGTCGCTTCGCAGAGCCGGTCGGCATCATTCAGCCCGTCTGGGGGTGCCCCCTCTGGGGGAGTTTGAGGACGAGGCCCGTTCAGGGCCGAAGCGGGGGTCTGGGGGCCGCAGGCCCCCAGGGACCGGGGTGGAAGGGGCAGCGCCCCTGGGGGATGGGACGGGTAGGGGCGGCGGGGGCGAGAAAACTCCCAGCCCGCCCCCCACCCCACCTACGCCAACATCCCCCGCAACGGAAACACCGCCCGCCGAGTCGCCAGCACAGCCTGATCCAGCCGATCCGCAGGGTCGTACCCCGCCTCCCAGCCAGCCCACGAGACAGGCCACCGCCCATCAGTCATCCGCGCCGGCCCCAACTGCCGAGTCCGCGCAAAGACCTCCTGCCGCCACCCCTCCGGAATCATCGCCTCAGGCTCGATCGCCCGCCCCGCCGCGATCCCCACCAGATGCGTCCACGACCGCGGCACGACCTCCACCACGGCGTACCCGCCCCCACCCAGGGCGACCCACTTCCCGTCGGCGTACTCATGCGCCAGGTCATGACACGCCACCTGCACGGCCCGCTGCGCATCCAGCGAAACGGCAAGGTGCGCAAGCGGATCCTCGAAGTGCGTATCGGCCCCATGCTGGGTCACCAACACCTGCGGCCGAAAGTCAGCGATCAGCTCCGGCACCACGGCATGGAACGCCCGTAGCCACCCCGCGTCCCCGGTCCCGGCCGGCAACGCCACATTCACGGCAGTCCCCTCCGCGGACTCGGCCCCGGTCTCCTCCGGCCATCCGGTCTGCGGGAACAACGTACGAGGATGCTCGTGCAGCGAAACCGTCAGCACCCGCGGATCTTCCCAGAACGCCGCCTGCACCCCGTCCCCGTGATGGACATCCACATCGATGTAGGCGACCCGCTCGGCCCCCAGCTCCAACAGCCGAGCGACAGCCAGCGAGGCATCGTTGTAGATACAGAACCCCGAAGCGCCCCCCGGCATCGCATGGTGCAACCCACCCGCGAAGTTCACCGCATGCAGCGCCTCCCCCCGCCACACGGCCTCCGCCGCCCCCACCGACTGCCCCGCGATCAGCGCAGACACCTCGTGCATCCCCACGAATGCAGGGTCATCCAGCGTCCCGATCCCGTACGACTGGTCCGCCGCCCCCGGATCCACCGAGGCTGCCTTCACGGCCTCGATGTAGTCCTGCCGATGGACCAGCCGCAACGTCGACTCCCCGGCCGGCTGCGCCGCGACGACGTCCACGTCCTTGTCCAGCCCGAAGGCATCGACGAGTCTCCTGGTCAGGGCAAGCCGAACCGGGTCCATCGGATGGTCCCGGCCGAAGTCATAGCCCGTTACTGCCTCATCCCACATCAGCTGTGCGCGGCCGCTCATGCCCGTCACCGTATCGGGCCGGTTGAGCGGCGAACGACCGGGCGTACACAAGCGTCACCAGCACCAACACCATCGGCACAAGCATGGCCCCGCGATAGTTCCACGCATCGCCCAGCGCACCCACCAAGGGCGAACCGATCAAAAACCCCACGTAATTGAACACATTGAGCCGCGCAATGGCCGCATCCGAAGCCCCCGGCCCGTACTTCTCAGAAGCAAGCCGCCCGGCCGCCCCGAACGTCTGCGGCACCAGCACACACAACCCCAGCCCGAGCAGCGTGAACCCCAACATCCCGACCCACGCCCCCGGCGCCCCCGCCACCACCGCGAACCCGCCGGCCGCCACCAGCGCCCCTGCCCGCACCACCGCGACAGCCCCGAACTTCCGCACCCCGAAGTCCCCGATGGCCCGCCCGAGCAACGTGGTCACCATGTAGACGTTGTACGGCACGGTCGCCAACTGCTCCGAACTCCCCAGCACGTCCTGCAGATACTTCGCACTCCAGTTGGAGACGGTCGAGTCCCCGATATACGCGAAGGTCATCACCAGACACAGCGGCAGCAGCGCCTTGAAGGCGACGGACGGCCCCTCACCCCCGACCTCGCCCGCCACACGCACGGACCCCCCGTCGACGTACCACCGACTCCCCACCAGCGCGGCCGGCAGCAACACCACGACGACCGGCAGATACGACACGACCAGCGCCAGATCCCAGTGCGCTCCCACCCAGGCCAGCGAGGCCCCCACAATCCCACCCAGGCTGTACACCGCATGAAAACTGAGCATGATGCTGCGCCCGTACGACCGCTGCAGACTCACCCCGAGCATGTTCATCGAGGCGTCGAGCACACCCACGGCCAGCCCGAACACGGCGAGCGCGATCCCCAGTTCGACCATCCGCTGCCCCGCCCCGACCCCGAGCAGCGCCAGGAGCACGACGGGCTGGGACCACCGCAGCAGCCGGCTCGGCGGTATCCGCTTCACCAGCCGCTCGGTCGACACACTCCCGACGCCGGCCAGGATGGGGACGGCGGCGAGGAAAGCGGGCAGCAGCGCGTCAGAGACCCCGTACCGGTCCTGAATGGCCGGAATCCGGGTCACGAGCAGCGCAAAGGCAACACCCTGAGCGAAGAAGCTCAACGCCAACGAGGCCCTACCGCGCCGCAGCACATCAGTCATGGCGGCGAGCGTAGGGCCCCGGCGTACTGGTGGGTAGATCCAGCCAAAGATGAATTTTCCTCAGCTTTAATTTCTCTCACTCGGCAACGGCCCCCGCAGCCACGGGAACAGGGCCGACGGCCGAGTGGTCCGTGCCCTTGCCGCACACCTCCCTGGCAAGCATGGCCGCCCTCGGCCCGGCCGCCAGGGCCCCGCTGACGAGGAACCCGAGAACCATGGCGACGATCACGATGACGGTGCCCAGCCAGACCATCGTGTCCACCGCCAGCGTGTACGCCCCCACGATCGGCACCACACACTCGCCGAGCAGCACCACACCCCACACCACGGAGAACACCCGCTCGGCTCGACGGAAGTCCGCTGACCCGCTCTGCAGCCGCGCCCAGGCGGCCTCCCGCATCTCGTCGCCCTTGGACCAGCCACGGCTTCAGACCGGCGGTCATCATCGGCCTGCCCAGTGCCACTGACCAATGTCAGACCAGCAGGTCAGCCAACTCCCCCATGTCAGAGAAGAGTTGAGTGGCCGCCACCAGCCTCTCGGCCGACGTCATCGCGGTGAACCCGTACACATCCATCCCGGCCGAGACAGCCGCCTGCACCCCCAACGGACTGTCCTCGATCACCACACACCGGTCCGGCGCGACCCCCATCCGCTCGGCGGCATACAGAAACAGATCCGGCGCCGGCTTCCCCCGCCCCACATCCTGCGAACTGAAAATCCGCCGGTCATCGAACCACCGCTCCAGCCCGGTCTTCCGATGCCCTACCCGAATCCGCTCATGACTCCCGGAAGACGCGACACAGTACGGCACCCCGTCAGCAGCCAACTTCTCCAGCGCCTCGACGGCCCCGGCCACTGGCTCCAACTCCCGCTCGAAGGCCGCGAAAACCCGCCCATGAAAGACGTCATCGAAGTCCTCCGGCAACCTCCGCCCGGTCCGCTCCTCCACCAGATCGTGTACGCGGTGCATGGCGGCGCCCATGTAGTCGCGCAGGGACTCCTCGTACGAGGTCGGATGCCCGAGCTCGGTGAGATAGCCGGCGAGGAGCCTGTTGGAGATGGGCTCGCTGTCGACGAGCACACCGTCGTTGTCGAAGATGACGAGGTCATAGCGCATACCCAGACCCTAATCGACCCCAAAATGCAGAAAGCCCCCGTGCCGGTATCCCCGGCCGGGGGCTTTCTCAAAATTTGTTCGGCGGCGTCCTACTCTCCCACAGGGTCCCCCCTGCAGTACCATCGGCGCTGTAAGGCTTAGCTTCCGGGTTCGGAATGTAACCGGGCGTTTCCCTCACGCTATAACCACCGAAACACTATGAAACTATCCAGCCGCACCACACCGTGACCTGGCATGGGGCTGTTCGTGGTTTCAGAACCAACACAGTGGACGCGAGCAACTGAGGACAAGCCCTCGGCCTATTAGTACCGGTCACCTCCACACGTTACCGTGCTTCCAGATCCGGCCTATCAACCCAGTCGTCTACTGGGAGCCTTACCCCATCAAGTGGGTGGGAGTCCTCATCTCGAAGCAGGCTTCCCGCTTAGATGCTTTCAGCGGTTATCCCTCCCGAACGTAGCCAACCAGCCATGCCCTTGGCAGAACAACTGGCACACCAGAGGTTCGTCCGTCCCGGTCCTCTCGTACTAGGGACAGCCCTTCTCAAGACTCCTACGCGCACAGCGGATAGGGACCGAACTGTCTCACGACGTTCTAAACCCAGCTCGCGTACCGCTTTAATGGGCGAACAGCCCAACCCTTGGGACCGACTCCAGCCCCAGGATGCGACGAGCCGACATCGAGGTGCCAAACCATCCCGTCGATATGGACTCTTGGGGAAGATCAGCCTGTTATCCCCGGGGTACCTTTTATCCGTTGAGCGACGGCGCTTCCACAAGCCACCGCCGGATCACTAGTCCCGACTTTCGTCCCTGCTCGACCCGTCGGTCTCACAGTCAAGCTCCCTTGTGCACTTACACTCAACACCTGATTGCCAACCAGGCTGAGGGAACCTTTGGGCGCCTCCGTTACTCTTTAGGAGGCAACCGCCCCAGTTAAACTACCCATCAGACACTGTCCCTGATCCGGATCACGGACCCAGGTTAGACATCCAGCACGACCAGAGTGGTATTTCAACGACGACTCCACGAACACTGGCGTGCCCGCTTCAAAGTCTCCCACCTATCCTACACAAGCCGAACCGAACACCAATATCAAACTGTAGTAAAGGTCCCGGGGTCTTTCCGTCCTGCTGCGCGAAACGAGCATCTTTACTCGTAGTGCAATTTCACCGGGCCTATGGTTGAGACAGTCGAGAAGTCGTTACGCCATTCGTGCAGGTCGGAACTTACCCGACAAGGAATTTCGCTACCTTAGGATGGTTATAGTTACCACCGCCGTTTACTGGCGCTTAAGTTCTCAGCTTCGCACGCCCGAAAGCGCACTAACCGGTCCCCTTAACGTTCCAGCACCGGGCAGGCGTCAGTCCGTATACATCGCCTTACGGCTTCGCACGGACCTGTGTTTTTAGTAAACAGTCGCTTCTCGCTGGTCTCTGCGGCCACCCCCAGCTCGAGGAGCAAGTCCTCTCACCAAGCGTGGCCCCCCTTCTCCCGAAGTTACGGGGGCATTTTGCCGAGTTCCTTAACCATAGTTCACCCGAACGCCTCGGTATTCTCTACCTGACCACCTGAGTCGGTTTAGGGTACGGGCCGCCATGAAACTCGCTAGAGGCTTTTCTCGACAGCATAGGATCATCCACTTCACCACAATCGGCTCGGCATCAGGTCTCAGCCTTGATGAGCAGCGGATTTACCTACCACTCGGCCTACACCCTTACCCCGGGACAACCACCGCCCGGGATGGACTACCTTCCTGCGTCACCCCATCACTCACCTACTACAGGTCTGGTTCGTCGGCTCCACCACTCCCCTTTGCCCGAAGGCTCCGGGGCGGCTTCACGGACTTAGCATCGCCCGGTTCGATGTTTGACGCTTCACAGCGGGTACCGGAATATCAACCGGTTATCCATCGACTACGCCTGTCGGCCTCGCCTTAGGTCCCGACTTACCCTGGGCAGATCAGCTTGACCCAGGAACCCTTAGTCAATCGGCGCACACGTTTCTCACGTGTGAATCGCTACTCATGCCTGCATTCTCACTCGTGAACCGTCCACAACTACCTTCCGGTGCTGCTTCACCCGGCACACGACGCTCCCCTACCCATCACGATCCCCGTTGGGGGTACATATCGCAATGACACGACTTCGGCGGTACGCTTGAGCCCCGCTACATTGTCGGCGCGGAATCACTAGACCAGTGAGCTATTACGCACTCTTTCAAGGGTGGCTGCTTCTAAGCCAACCTCCTGGTTGTCTCTGCGACTCCACATCCTTTCCCACTTAGCGTACGCTTAGGGGCCTTAGTCGATGCTCTGGGCTGTTTCCCTCTCGACCATGGAGCTTATCCCCCACAGTCTCACTGCCGCGCTCTCACTTACCGGCATTCGGAGTTTGGCTAAGGTCAGTAACCCGGTAGGGCCCATCGCCTATCCAGTGCTCTACCTCCGGCAAGAAACACACGACGCTGCACCTAAATGCATTTCGGGGAGAACCAGCTATCACGGAGTTTGATTGGCCTTTCACCCCTAACCACAGGTCATCCCCCAGGTTTTCAACCCTGGTGGGTTCGGTCCTCCACGAAGTCTTACCTCCGCTTCAACCTGCCCATGGCTAGATCACTCCGCTTCGGGTCTTGAGCGCGCTACTATACCGCCCTATTCGGACTCGCTTTCGCTACGGCTTCCCCACACGGGTTAACCTCGCAACACACCGCAAACTCGCAGGCTCATTCTTCAAAAGGCACGCAGTCACGAGAATGTGCAAGCACATTCCGACGCTCCCACGGCTTGTAGGCACACGGTTTCAGGTACTATTTCACTCCCCTCCCGGGGTACTTTTCACCATTCCCTCACGGTACTATCCGCTATCGGTCACCAGGGAATATTTAGGCTTAGCGGGTGGTCCCGCCAGATTCACACGGGATTTCTCGGGCCCCGTGCTACTTGGGTGTCTCTCAAACGAGCCGCTGACGTTTCGACTACGGGGGTCTTACCCTCTACGCCGGACCTTTCGCATGTCCTTCGCCTACATCAACGGTTTCTGACTCGTCTCACGGCCGGCAGACCGTGAAAGAGAGATCCCACAACCCCGCATACGCAACCCCTGCCGGGTCTCACACGTATACGGTTTAGCCTCATCCAGTTTCGCTCGCCACTACTCCCGGAATCACGGTTGTTTTCTCTTCCTGCGGGTACTGAGATGTTTCACTTCCCCGCGTTCCCTCCACATACCCTATGTGTTCAGGTATGGGTGACAGCCCATGACGACTGCCGGGTTTCCCCATTCGGAAACCCCCGGATCAAAGCCTGGTTGACGACTCCCCGGGGACTATCGTGGCCTCCCACGTCCTTCATCGGTTCCTGGTGCCAAGGCATCCACCGTGCGCCCTTAAAAACTTGGCCACAGATGCTCGCGTCCACTGTGCAGTTCTCAAACAACGACCAACCACCCATCACCCTGCCCCTTGAGGCAAGTTCACTGGGGTCGGCATCACGAGGGGGTTCATTCCCTCAGATACCCAACAGCGTGCCCGACACCCTCGCCACTCGTGATCAGCGTTCCACGCTCCGAAGAGCAGTACTAACAGCCCGAGATGACTGACGGTGCCGAATAATCAACGTTCCACCCATGAGCAACCAGCATCAGACATTCGCTGATGTACTGGCCTCTGACCTCACCCCGAAGGGATCGGTAAGAAGTGCTCCTTAGAAAGGAGGTGATCCAGCCGCACCTTCCGGTACGGCTACCTTGTTACGACTTCGTCCCAATCGCCAGTCCCACCTTCGACAGCTCCCTCCCCACAAGGGGGTTGGGCCACCGGCTTCGGGTGTTACCGACTTTCGTGACGTGACGGGCGGTGTGTACAAGGCCCGGGAACGTATTCACCGCAGCAATGCTGATCTGCGATTACTAGCAACTCCGACTTCATGGGGTCGAGTTGCAGACCCCAATCCGAACTGAGACAGGCTTTTTGAGATTCGCTCCACCTCACGGTATCGCAGCTCATTGTACCTGCCATTGTAGCACGTGTGCAGCCCAAGACATAAGGGGCATGATGACTTGACGTCGTCCCCACCTTCCTCCGAGTTGACCCCGGCGGTCTCCTGTGAGTCCCCATCACCCCGAAGGGCATGCTGGCAACACAGGACAAGGGTTGCGCTCGTTGCGGGACTTAACCCAACATCTCACGACACGAGCTGACGACAGCCATGCACCACCTGTACACCGACCACAAGGGGGCGACCATCTCTGGCCGTTTCCGGTGTATGTCAAGCCTTGGTAAGGTTCTTCGCGTTGCGTCGAATTAAGCCACATGCTCCGCTGCTTGTGCGGGCCCCCGTCAATTCCTTTGAGTTTTAGCCTTGCGGCCGTACTCCCCAGGCGGGGAACTTAATGCGTTAGCTGCGGCACCGACGACGTGGAATGTCGCCAACACCTAGTTCCCACCGTTTACGGCGTGGACTACCAGGGTATCTAATCCTGTTCGCTCCCCACGCTTTCGCTCCTCAGCGTCAGTAATGGCCCAGAGATCCGCCTTCGCCACCGGTGTTCCTCCTGATATCTGCGCATTTCACCGCTACACCAGGAATTCCGATCTCCCCTACCACACTCTAGCTAGCCCGTATCGAATGCAGACCCGGGGTTAAGCCCCGGGCTTTCACACCCGACGTGACAAGCCGCCTACGAGCTCTTTACGCCCAATAATTCCGGACAACGCTTGCGCCCTACGTATTACCGCGGCTGCTGGCACGTAGTTAGCCGGCGCTTCTTCTGCAGGTACCGTCACTTTCGCTTCTTCCCTGCTGAAAGAGGTTTACAACCCGAAGGCCGTCATCCCTCACGCGGCGTCGCTGCATCAGGCTTTCGCCCATTGTGCAATATTCCCCACTGCTGCCTCCCGTAGGAGTCTGGGCCGTGTCTCAGTCCCAGTGTGGCCGGTCGCCCTCTCAGGCCGGCTACCCGTCGTCGCCTTGGTGAGCCATTACCTCACCAACAAGCTGATAGGCCGCGGGCTCATCCTGCACCGCCGGAGCTTTCAACCACCACCCATGCGAGTGGAAGTGATATCCGGTATTAGACCCCGTTTCCAGGGCTTGTCCCAGAGTGCAGGGCAGATTGCCCACGTGTTACTCACCCGTTCGCCACTAATCCCCACCGAAGTGGTTCATCGTTCGACTTGCATGTGTTAAGCACGCCGCCAGCGTTCGTCCTGAGCCAGGATCAAACTCTCCGTGAATGTTTTCCCGTAATCGGGACGACACCACGAGAGCGGAACAGCCAGGCGGAATAAGCCCGGCCGTTCACAGCGTCCTCGCTGTGTTTTTTCAAAGGAACCTCGTCCCAGCCTGATGGCCGGAGACGGGGTATCAACATATCTGGCGTTGATTTTTGGCACGCTGTTGAGTTCTCAAGGAACGGACGCTTCCTTTGTACTCACCCTCTCGGGCTTTCCTCCGGGCGCTTCCCTTCGTTCTTGCGTTTCCGACTCTATCAGATCTTTTTCCGATCCGATTTCCTCGGTGCTTTCCAGGTTCCCGCTCTCGCGTTTCCCTTTCCGGCGGTTCCGACTCTATCAGATCCTTTCGGGCCTGACTCCCAGTCAGCGGGCTTGTCTTCGCGGCTGTTGGGCCGTTCCGACGAGTGAGACTTTAGCGGATTCCTGCCCCCCGAGCTAATCGGGGGCTGCGCTCTTTCGAACGCGGATTCCTCATTACGTAAATACGCATGCCAATGACACGACGGCAGACAGATCGACTGTCGTCGAATGTTGGTTGGTACTTGCGGAATGGCTGTCCGGGGACCGACCGGAGTCGGCGCTCACGTCGGACAACTCGGAGAACAGTACGGATCGGCTCGGGGCGTGTCAACTTCGCTCCAAGTGACACCCCAGGGGCGTAGCCTGAGACGCATGACGACGCGTACGTGCACCCAGCTGTGGTGGGCCGCCTGACGGCGGCCGTAGTCACGTATGCACTCAACGGCCGCCGCCTCGGCGGCCGTTCTCGTATCTCCCTCCAGAGCTCCAGAGGGTCGGCCGACCGGGACGGCGGCCTCGACCAGGAGATGGAGAAGAGATGACTCGGGTCTTCAGTGGGGTCAAGCCGACGGGGCATCTGACGCTGGGGAACTACCTGGGAGCCATGCGACGGTGGGCTGCCGTGGATCAGCACGAGGCCGAAGCGCTGTTCTGCATCGTCGATCTGCATGCGCTGACCGTGGACCACGATCCGGCGCGGGTGCGCAGGCTGAGTCGGCAGGCGGCGACGTTGCTGCTGGCGGCGGGGCTGGATCCGGAGCTGTGCACCGTGTTCGTACAGAGTCACGTGGATGAGCACGCGCGGCTGTCGTATGTGCTGGAGTGCGTGGCCACCGACGGCGAGATGCGGCGGATGGTCCAGTACAAGGAGAAGGCCGTGCGCGAGCGGGAGCGGGGCGGGAGTGTGCGGCTGTCGTTGCTGACGTATCCCGTACTGATGGCGGCGGACATCCTGGCGTACGGGGCCGACGAGGTGCCGGTCGGGGACGACCAGACGCAGCATGTGGAGCTCACGCGGGATCTCGCGGTGCGGTTCAACCAGCGGTACGGCCATACGTTCGTGGTCCCTCGGGCCACGCATCCGCAGGTGGCGGCTCGGGTGATGAATCTGCAGGATCCGGCGTCGAAGATGGGCAAGAGCGACGACGCCGGGCCGGGGATCGTCTATCTGCTCGATGAGCCGGATGTGGTGCGCAAGAAGGTCATGCGGGCCGTGACCGACAGTGGGCGGGAGGTCGTGTACGACCGGGCCGCGCAGCCGGGGGTGGCAAATCTGCTGGAGATTCTGGCTGCCTGCGCGGGTGGGAACCCATCGGAGCTGAGCGGTGTATATGAGTCGTACGGCGCTTTGAAGTCAGCCACCGCGGAGGCCGTGGTCGAGGTCCTCAGGCCCGTACAGGAGAGGCACAGGGAGCTGTGCGCGGATCCTGGCTATGTGGAGGGGGTGCTGCGGGATGGTGCGGAGCGAGCTCGGGCGATGGCCCGGCCGACCGTGGATGCCGCGTATCGGGCGATCGGGTTGCTGCCGGCGGCTGCGGCTGCGGATATCGCGGTGACTGCTTAGGGGTGCGCTGGGCCGCCCCCTGAGGCAGGGGGCGGCCGGGACGTCAGGCGTTGTTGCCGGAGGCGAGTTCGCGGCTGCGGTCGCGGGCGGCTTCGAGGGCGGCGATGAGGGCGGCTCGTACGCCGTGGTTCTCGAGTTCGCGGATGGCGTTGATGGTGGTGCCGGCGGGGGACGTCACGTTCTCGCGGAGCTTGACGGGGTGTTCGCCGCTGTCGCGGAGCATCGTCGCGGCGCCGATCGCGGACTGGACGATCAGGTCGTGGGCCTTGTCGCGGGGCAGGCCGAGGAGGATGCCGGCGTCGGTCATGGCTTCGACCAGGTAGAAGAAGTACGCCGGGCCGGAGCCGGACAGGGCGGTGCAGGCGTCCTGCTGGCCCTCGGGGACGCGGAGCGTCTTGCCTACGGCGCCGAAGATCTCCTCGGCGTGGGCGAGGTCGGCTTCGCTGGCGTGGCTGCCGGCGGAGATGACGGACATGGCCTCGTCGACGAGGGCGGGCGTGTTCGTCATGACTCGGACGACCGGGGTGCCGGCGGCGAGGCGGGACTCGAAGAAGGAGGTGGGGATGCCTGCGGCTCCGCTGATGACCAGGCGGTCGGCGGGGACGTGCGGGGCGAGTTCGTCGAGGAGGGTGCCCATGTCCTGCGGCTTGACCGTGAGGATCAGGGTGTCGGCGGTCTTGGCGGCTTCCGCGTTGGTGACCGGGGTGACTCCGTAGCGGGTGCGGAGTTCTTCGGCTCGTTCCGCGCGGCGGGCCGTCACCAGGAGGTCGGCCGGAGCCCAGCCTCCGCGGATCATTCCGCTGAGCAGGGCTTCGCCGATCTTGCCGGTGCCGAGGACTGCGACTTTCTGGGTCATGGCTGGGGTGCCCTCCGGGGGTTGCGTCGTCCGGGTTCATCCTCGCACCGAGGGCGGCTCTCGACGTGGTGTGTCCGGTGGGCGGGATGGGTGGGGTGCTGCGGTGGTCACGCCGTCCTGCGGCGCAGAGTCGCCGCGCCCAGGCCCAGGACCAGCAGGGCACAGCCCGCCACGATCAGTACGTCGCGTACGAAGTTGGCGGTCATGTCGGTGTGCTTGAGGACCTCGTTCATGCCGTCGACGGCGTAGGACATGGGGAGGACGTTGGAGATGGCCTCGAGGGCGGGGTGCATGTTGTCGCGGGGAGTGAAGAGTCCGCAGAGGAGGAGCTGGGGGAAGATCACGGCCGGCATGAACTGGACGGCCTGGAATTCGGAGGCCGCGAAGGCCGAGACGAAGAGTCCGAGCGCGGTGCCGAGCAGCGCGTCGAGCAGGGCCACGAGCAGGAGCAGCCACGGGCTTCCGGTGACGTCCAGGCCGAGGAACCAGAGGGCGAGTCCTGTCGCCAGGGCGGACTGGATGATCGCGAGGGTGCCGAAGGCGAGGGCGTAGCCGGCGATCAGGTCGCCCTTGCCTAGGGGCATGGCGAGGAGGCGTTCGAGGGTGCCCGAGGTGCGTTCGCGCAGGGTGGCGATGGAGGTGACCAGGAACATCGTGATCAGCGGGAAGATCCCGAGGAGGGAGGCGCCGATGTTGTCGAAGGTGCGCGGGCTGCCGTCGAAGACGTAGCGCAGCAGGAACAGCATCACGCAGGGGACGAGGAGCATCAGGGCGATCGTGCGCGGGTCGTGGCGAAGCTGGCGCAGGACCCGGGCGGCAGTGGCGGTTGTGCGGGCCAGGTTCAGGGCGCCGGTGGGGGCGGGCCGGAGCGTCGTGGTCGGGCTCGTCGTCGTGGTCATCGCGTGGTCTCCTTCGCGCGGGCGGCCGCGGTCGCCTCGTCGACCAGGTGCAGGAAGGCCGCTTCGACCGTCTCGGAGTGCGTACGGGTGCGGAGGGCGTCCGGGGTGTCGTCGGCGAGAACCTGGCCCTCGCGCATGAGGAGGAGGCGGTGGCAGCGCTCGGCCTCGTCCATGACGTGGGAGGAGATGAGGAGGGTGGCGCCGCGGGAGGCGGCGATGTCGTGGAAGAGGTTCCACAGGTCACGGCGCAGGACCGGGTCCAGGCCGACCGTCGGTTCGTCCAGGACGAGGAGTTCGGGGGTGCCGAGCAGGGCGACCGCGAGGGAGACGCGGCTGCGTTGGCCGCCGGAGAGGTTGCCGGCCAGGGCGTCGGCGTGGCTGGTGAGGTCGACGTCGGCGATGGCGCGGGCGACGTTCTCGTGTCGCCGGTCGGCGGCCGCGTGGCCCGGGTCGAGGATCGCGGCGAAGTAGGCGAGGTTCTGGCGGATGGTCAGGTCGTCGTAGACGGAGGGAGCTTGGGTGACGTAGCCGATGCGGGTGCGCAGGGTGGGGTGGCCGGCGGGGCGGCCTAGGACGTCGAGGGTGCCGGTGACCTTGGCCTGGGTGCCGACGATGGCCCGCATCAGGGTGCTCTTGCCGCAGCCGGACGGGCCCAGCAGGCCGGTGATCTGGCCGCGCGGGACGCTGAAGTCGAGGTCGTGCAGTACTTGGCGGGTGCCGCGGACGACGTTCAGGGTCTCGGCTCGGACAGCGGGGTCGTCGGGAGGGTCGGATCGGGCGGACGGGTAATTCATCATACGATGAATAATGCTCCGACGGGACTGCGGCGTCAAGCGTCGAGGAGGGCAGGCGTGAGGCGCGTCGACGGCGTGGGCGGTACCCGCGAGCGAGGGGCTGGGCGGCGGCTCGGGTACCCCGGGTGCTCGGGCCGACTACGCCCGCCTTCCTCGGCTCGGCTCTGTGCCAGGTGTCCGGGGCCGTATGGGGAGGGCGGGCGTGAGGGGGCGTTGGCGGTGGGCCGTCGTGGGAGGGCGTGGGATGTCAGGGGGTGGTGGCTACGAGGAGGTCGACGTCGTAGGTCTCTTCGATGATTCCGTCCGGGAAGGCGGTGAGGAGGAGTTGCTTCTCCTCGGTGAGGAAGGCGGTGCTCGCCTCTGTGCCGTGGACCAGGAAGATCGAGTGGCTGCCGATGTTCGCCAGGTGTGTGTCGACGGGGACGCGGCGGCTCCAGCGGACCCTGCGGGTGGTGAAGGCGAGGCTGCCGGTGGGGTCGGTCAGGGCGGCTCGGGCGCCGCTGCCGTTCTGCTCGACGGCGGGGTGGGCTCCGAAGCGGCGCTCTATACGGCCCGCCTGCGCCCTGTGCCACGGGATGTCCATGGGCGTGGTGTTCCACCACAGTGCCAGCGTGCCGCCCGGGCGCAGCACACGGAGGGCCTCCGGGGCCGAGTGGGCGGGGTCGGTCCAGTGCCAGGCCTGGGCGTAGGTGACGAAGTCGGCGGAGGCGGTGGCGACGGGGAGGGCATTGCCGTTGCCGCGCACGATCGGTATGTCGGGGTTGGTGTCGCGGAACTGGGCTGCCATGCCGTCGCCGGGTTCCACGGCCAGGACGTCGGCGCCGCGCGCGCGGAGGAGGGCGGTGGCGATGCCGGTGCCCGCGCCCACGTCGACGACGCGCGCGCCGGTGAGGGGGCGGTCGGCCAGTTCCTCGATCGCGTCGAAGAGGGCGGGCGGGTAGGAGGGGCGGTTCGCGGCGTACTGGGCCGCGGCCGCGTCGAAGGAACGGGCTCGGTCGGTGTGGGAAGGGGCCGTCATACGGCCATGGTGGCGGTGGTGGGTGCGGGGTGCACCGAGTTTGCCTGGAGGTGGGCCTACGGGGGGCACTGGGCTCGGCGGGGGTCGGCGACTGCCGTGCGTACCGAGGGGGTGGCGGTTCCCTCTGTGTGGTGAGGCGTGGGCGGCACAGTCGGGGCAGTGGGTTGGGGCAGCCTGGGCCAGTTGGGGGGTGGGCGTGTCCCGGGCTGGGGCACTGTTCGGTGGGCAGGCGCCCAGGTCGGCCGCGGGCCGGGCTTTGATGTCGGGGGGGATCGGGCAGTCTGCGGCAGGTCGAGAAGCGACCCTGCCGCGTTCCGCGCAGACCGGCCAGGTGTCGTCGGTGCGTCTCTGGCTACGCGCGGCGGCGCTTCTTTGCCGGGTTGCCTGTGCGGCGGGTCGTGCGGGTCTCGTGTTGTTGGCGTGCCGCCTCGTATTCCTGGCGGTGGAGTTTCTCGCCGGGGGCCTCGGTGAGGGATCGGAAGGAGTAGGCGAGGAGCGAGCCGACGAAGCCGATGGCCAGCAGGCCGCGGAGGGAGGCCTGGCGGTCGGGGTCGGGGCGCTTGGTGAAGGCGTCCCAGGTGTGGCGGAAGGCGAGGGCGCTGCACACCGCGAACATCACGACCACCAGGACGGCGACGAAGCTGCCGACCTCGGCGATCTGGAGCCCCTGGTAGGCGAAGCGCAGGACCAGGCAGGAGGCGGCCGTGGTGGCGAGGGAGCCGACGGCTACCGCGATACGGCGGGCGGTGTAGCCGTTGGCGTGGTCGACCCAGGTCGTGCCGAAGAAGCGCAAGGGCTCGGGGCGGGGGCCCGTGGAGCCCGCGGGGGTGGCCGGGGTGCCGTTCTTCTCGCTCACGCGTCGATTATGGCTCCGGCGTGGCCGCGGGCTCCGTACGGGTTCCGGTGAACCGGACCAGAGAGCGGATCGGAGATCAGATCAGATCAGAGAGCGGATCGGAGATCAGCTCAGGGGTCCGATCGCAGGTCGGATCAGAAGGAGCAGCGTGGGCGGACGTAGCCGTCGCTGCCGGTGTTCACGTAGGCGTCCGAGACGAACTCGCCGTCGTCGATGTTGTCCCAGATGTTCGACGTGCCGTAGGGGCCTGCCACCGTGGTGCCGGGCGTCTGGCAGTAGATCGGGATCTTGGCGCCCTCAGGCAGCACGCGGACGAGGGCGTAGCCGGTGCCGGGGCCCCGGCGGACGTTCAGGCGGACGCCAGGGGCGACCGAGTAGTAGCGCAACGCCGTGGTCGTCGCCAGAGTGGCCGTAGCCGCAGTCGTTGTGACGGTCTCTTCGCCGCCGCCGTCGATCTCTTCGGCTCTTCTGACCTCTTCAGCGCGGTCTGCAGACATGAAAACCTCCCCCGTTGATCCCCATGACAGCCATGGGGCCCCGTTGATTCCCCTAAATCACGCCACGCACACATGTGCGTGTTTGGAACACGGAGGCTAGCAAGCCGCCTCTGTCTCGTACGAGTCATCGACTAGGCTCCGAGCGTCGCGCGCGCGGACGAACAGCACGGGGGTGGTCCCATGGCGCCACAGCAGGACGCCGGAGCGGGCGCGGAAGCGGAACTTCCGGAGTACGCCGGTCACTACCGTCTGGAGTCGCGCCTGGGGTCCGGGGGCATGGGCGTCGTACATCTGGCGCGGAGCACTTCGGGCATGCAGCTCGCGGTGAAGGTCGTACATGCCGAGTTCGCGAGGGATCCCGAGTTCAGGGGGCGGTTCCGGCAGGAGGTGGGCGCGGCGCGCAGGGTGAGCGGTGCCTTCACCGCGCCCGTGGTCGACGCCGATCCGGAGGCCGAACGGCCCTGGATGGCCACGCTGTTCATACCCGGCCCGACGCTTGCCGACCAGGTGAAGCGGAACGGGCCGATGGACCCGGCGCAGTTGCGGCGGCTGATGGCCGGACTGGCGGAGGCGCTGCGCGACATTCACCGGGTGGGCGTCGTGCACCGGGATCTGAAGCCGAGCAATGTGCTGCTCGCCGATGACGGTCCGAAGGTCATCGACTTCGGCATCTCTCGGCCAAAGGACAGCGAACTGCGCACCGAGACGGGGAAGTTGATCGGTACGCCGCCCTTCATGGCGCCCGAGCAGTTCCGGCGGCCACGGGAGGTCGGACCGGCCGCCGACATCTTCGCGCTCGGGTCCGTGTTGGTGCACGCGGCGACGGGACGAGGGCCGTTCGATTCGGACAGTCCGTACGTCGTCGCCTACCAGGTCGTCCATGACGAGCCGGACCTGACCGGCGTACCGGGGAATCTCGCTCCGCTCGTGGTGCGCTGTCTGGCCAAGGAGCCCGAGGACCGGCCCACGCCCGACGAGTTGATGCGGGAACTGCGGTCGGTGGCGGCGTCGTACGACACGCAGGCGTTCATTCCGGCGCAGCGGGCCGGGGCCGGCGCAGCGCCGCCCAAGCCGGAGCCTGATCCGGAGCTCGGTCAGGGGCTCGATCCGAAGCTCGGTCAGGGGCTCGGCCAAGAGCCGCAGGCGGCGCGAGGGGCGCGTGTCGGGGAGAAGCAGCCCGGGAAGCCGCCCCCCGGAAGGCGCCGGGGCAGACTGCTGGCTCTGGGGGCCGGGGCCATCGGGCTTACCGCGGTTGTCGCTCTGGCCTCCGTGCAGCTTCTCGGCGGTGGCGACCCGACGCCGGAGCACGAGAGCCCGCGGACCGCGTCGGCCGCTTTCGGCGCATGGGCGGCGGCACCGGCGCCCACGAAGGGCACGCCCCAGTGTTCGTACGGTGCGGGAAAGGTGCTGTGCGCCCAGACCGGGCTCGTCTTCGCGCTCGACCCGCTGGACGGCCGACTGCTGTGGCGGCACCCGGTCGACACGTCGCACGTGGACGGAGCACCGACCGTGGCGGGCGGCCTCGTGCACCCGTCGTCCGGGCAGGGCAACCGGCTGGAGGCACTCGATCCCGCGACCGGCAAGGCGCGTTGGCAGCAGAACATGCCCGCGCACAGCGGACCTGTGACAGCCGGCGGCATGCTGCTGCTCACCGGCGCCGACGGCACCGTCACCGGCGTGGACGGCGCCTCGGGCGACACGAAGTGGAGCCGCGCCCTACCGGGTCACCGGGCGCCGTTCTTCGTGTCCTTCGCCGGAGATCCACTGGCGTACACGACGACCACCTCCGACGACGATTCGAGCACCCGGGTCACCGCGGTGGACCCGGCCACGGGTGACGTGCGCTGGGACGCCCGGCTGAAGGGAGCGCTGGAGCTCATCGGTACGTCGGACGGGTCGGCCTTCTTCACCTCCATAGAGGGGATCTACAGCGACACGAAGGCCGTGGTCCGCTACTCCCCCACCGACCGGACCTCGCGGCGCGTGACTCTGCCCCTCCCGCTCCTGCAGGCACGCGGCACCGTGCACGGGGACGTCGTCTATCTCGTGGCCGGCGACGGTTCGCTGGTCGCCGTCGACATGGAGGCGCGCAGGCAGCTGTGGACCCTGGAGACGTCCCTGTTGCGCACGTCATCGCCGGTCGCCGACGGCCGGCATGTGTACGTCACGGCCCCCGACGGCCGGCTGCTCGCGGTGGATGCCCGCGACGGCCGGCTCCTGGGCCAGACGCCGCCCCGGCTCGGCCCGAACTCGGACCGGGTGGCGGCCGACCTGCCCGAGCCCGTGTTCGCCGACGGCCACGTCTACGCGAGCGCGCCCGACGGCACCGTCTTCGCCGTCGACGGCCACGACCCCGCAGCTTGGTGACGCCGTACGCGAAAGGCGCGTCGAACAGGCTCCGCGAATGTGCACAGCAAAAGGGCCGCCCCCGCACCAGCAGGAGGCGGCCCTTCGACGTGAAGGTCAGCCCAGCTTGCTGACGTCCCGCACCGCGCCCTTGTCGGCGCTGGTCGCCATCGCGGCGTAGGCCCGCAGCGCCGCCGAGACCTTGCGTTCGCGGTTCTTCGGGGCGTACGCCCCGTTCAACGCCTGCTCACGGCGGGCGAGTTCCGCCTCGTCGACCAGCAACTCGATCGAGCGATTCGGGATGTCGATGCGGATACGGTCGCCGTCCTCGACGAGGGCGATCGTGCCGCCGGACGCGGCCTCCGGGGAGGCGTGGCCGATGGACAGGCCGGACGTACCGCCGGAGAAACGGCCGTCGGTGATCAGGGCGCAGGTCTTGCCGAGGCCGCGGCCCTTGAGGAAGGACGTCGGGTAGAGCATCTCCTGCATGCCGGGGCCGCCCTTGGGGCCCTCGTAGCGGATGACCACGACGTCCCCGTCGGTCACCTGCTTGTTGAGGATCTTCTCGACGGCTTCTTCCTGCGACTCGCAGACGACCGCCGGACCCTCGAAGGTCCAGATGGACTCGTCCACACCCGCGGTCTTCACCACGCAGCCGTCCACGGCGAGGTTGCCCCGGAGGACCGCCAGGCCGCCGTCCTTGGAGTACGCGTGCTCGGCGCTGCGGATGCAGCCGCCCTCGGCGTCCTCGTCGAGCGCCTCCCAGCGCTCGGACTGCGAGAAGGCCTCGGCCGAGCGGACACAGCCGGGGGCGGCGTGCCACAGCTCGACGGCCTCGGGGGAAGGCGACCCGCCCCGCACGTCCCAGGTCTTCAGCCAGTCCCCCAGGGACGGGCTGTGAACGGCGTGCACGTCCTCGTTCAGCAGGCCGGCGCGGTGCAGCTCGCCCAGCAGCGCCGGGATACCGCCGGCGCGGTGCACGTCCTCCATGTAGTACGTGCGGTCCTTGGCGACGTTGGGCGCGACCTTCGCCAGGCACGGGACCCGGCGGCTGACCGCGTCGATCTGCTCCAGACCGAACGGAACCTCCGCCTCCTGGGCGGCGGCCAGCAGGTGCAGGATCGTGTTGGTGGAGCCGCCCATCGCGATGTCGAGGGCCATGGCGTTCTCGAACGCCGCGAAGGTGGCGACGTTGCGCGGCAGGACCGTCTCGTCGTCCTGCTCGTAATAGCGGCGGGTGATGTCCATGACCGTGCGGGCCGCGTCCTCGTACAGGGCTTTGCGGGCCGTGTGCGTGGCGAGCACCGAGCCGTTGCCGGGCAGGGACAGGCCGATGGCCTCGGTCAGGCAGTTCATCGAGTTGGCGGTGAACATGCCGGAACAGGAGCCGCACGTCGGACAGGCGTTCTCCTCGATACGGAGGATGTCCTCGTCCGAGATCTTGTCGTTCACGGCGTCGGAGATCGCGTCGACCAGGTCGAGCGTACGGACCGTACCGTCCACGAGAGTGGCGCGTCCGGACTCCATCGGGCCGCCGGAGACGAAGACCGTGGGGATGTTCAGCCGCAGGGCGGCGTTCAGCATGCCCGGGGTGATCTTGTCGCAGTTGGAGATGCAGATCAGGGCGTCGGCGCAGTGGGCCTCGACCATGTACTCCACGCTGTCCGCGATGAGGTCGCGGGAGGGCAGGGAGTAGAGCATGCCGCCGTGGCCCATGGCGATGCCGTCGTCGACGGCGATCGTGTTGAACTCGCGCGGGATGCCGCCGGCCTCCGTGATCGCCTCGCTGACGATCCGGCCGACGGGCTGGAGGTGGGTGTGGCCGGGCACGAACTCGGTGAAGGAGTTCGCCACCGCGATGATCGGCTTCCGGCCGATGTCCGCACCGGGTACACCAGAGGCGCGCATAAGGGCGCGGGCGCCCGCCATGTTGCGACCGTGGGTGACTGTGCGGGACCTCAGCTCGGGCATCGTCGCTCGCTCCTTCAGGACTGCAAAGACTGCGATCAGAGACTTCTGACTGCTAACGAGCGTACGCCGGTCATCCAGAGGTCGGGACGAGGTGTCCGGAATACGGGATGAATGTCTCGTGGAGCAGGCGGGTGACTCACCCGTCGGCGGCGTAGCGTCCGGTGAGATGCCCCTGCACCACCGGCGCCACGCGCGCGATGATCTGCTCCGGGTCCGCCGACGCGATCGGCTCGATCTTGATGACGTACCGCATCATCGCGATGCCCACCAGCTGCGCGGCCGCGAGCTCGGCACGCAGTTCCGCGTCCGGGGCGTCGATCTCCCCGGCGATGCGGCGCAGCAGCTGAGCGGAGACCAGCCGCCGGAACACGGTGGCCGCGGCCTCGTTGTTGACCGCCGACCGGACGATCGCGAGCAGCGGCTTGCGGGTCACGGGGTTCTCCCAGAGCCCGAAGATGGTGCGGGTCATGCGCTCGCCGACGCCGTCGAGGGGCCCTTCGAGCACCGCGTCCCGCACCTTGAGGGCGGGCGCGAAGGCGACCTCCACGGCCGCCTCGAAGACCTGCTCCTTGGTGCCGAAGTAGTGGTGCACGAGGGCCGAGTCCACCCCGGCCGCCTTGGCGATGCCGCGCACGGACGTCTTCTCGTACCCCCGCTCGGAGAACTCCTCGCGGGCCGCGTCCAGGATGCGGTCGCGGGTGTCGGCGGATTCCGTACGAGGGGGCCGGCCCCGGCGTCGGGAGCTCACCCCTCCCCGCCCCGAGGTGGCGTCGGTCACGGTCGGGACACCTTCACCGACGAGGCCAGATGCAGCCGCGTGAAGGCGAGGGCCTCGGCGAGATCGGCCTCGCGTTCGGCACTGGACATCGCGCGGCGGGTGTTGACCTCGATGACGACGTGGCCGTCGAAGCCGGACAGGGCGAGACGCTCCAGCACCTGGGCGCAGGGCTGGTTGCCGCGGCCCGGGACGAGGTGCTCGTCCTTGGCCGACCCCCTGCCGTCCGCGAGGTGCACGTGCCCCAGCCGGTCTCCCATGCGATCGATCATCTGCAGCGCGTCGCTGCGGGCCGTGGCGGTGTGGCTGAGGTCGATCGTGAAGTGCCGGTAGTCGTCCTTCGTCACGTCCCAGTCGGGGGCGTACGCGAGCATCTCGCGGTCGCGGTAGCGCCAGGGGTACATGTTCTCGACGGCGAACCGCACATCCGTCTCGTTCGCCATCCGCCAGATACCGGCCACGAAGTCTCGGGCGTACTGGCGCTGCCAGCGGAACGGCGGGTGGACGACGACCGTGGAGGCCCCCAGCTTCTCGGCGGCCGCCTGGGCCCGCTGGAGCTTGGTCCAGGGGTCGGTGGACCACACGCGCTGGGTGATCAGCAGACAAGGGGCGTGTACGGCGAGGATCGGGATCTGGTGGTAGTCACTGAGCCGGCGCAGCGCCTCCATGTCCTGGCTGACCGGGTCGGTCCACACCATGACCTCGACACCGTCGTACCCGAGGCGCGCGGCGATCTCGAAGGCCGTCGCCGTCGACTCCGGATAGACCGAGGCCGTCGACAGGGCGACCTTCGCATCCGGGATGCGCACCACTGGTTCTGCCACGAGGGACAGAGTACGGGGCGCCAACGAACGCCGGGGAACCGATGCCGGCCCGACCACCACGGGGGTCTGCAATCGGCCAGGGGCGCGAACTGGTCATATGCCGGACGGCTGGAGCGGGGGCGCGGGCGGGTGGTGTGGTGGGGTTCACGCGGTTGCGCGGGTGGCTGCGGTCGGCTTTTCGCCCCCGCCGCCCCTACCCGTCCCATCCTGAAGGGACTCCGCCCCTTCCACCCCGCCAGGGGGCTCCGCCCCCCCTGGACCCCCATCGGCCCTGAACGGGCCTCGTCCTCAAACGCCGGACCGGCTGAGTGATGCCGACCGGCGCTGGAAAGCGAGTGCGGCCTTGTGAGGCGTAGCCCTACGTACCCGCAGCCGCGTACGGCGGGAAGGGGACGTGCCGGGGGTGTCCGCCCGCAGCGGCCGGCGTCAACACACAGCACCTCCTGCGCAACCGAGCCGCCGGACCGAGGACGGACACCCCCCGGCACGTCCCCGCCCCACAACACACCCGCACGCGCTACGCGAACCCCACCCCACCCGCACAGGCCGCCGCAGGCACCCCCGCCCCACCGCCGAAGGCCCCGTCACCCCACCGACAAGTGATCCAACCTCCGCAAGATCACGCCCTCCCGCAACGCCCAAGGACAGATCTCCAGCGTCTCCACCCCGAACAGATCCATCGCCCCCTCAGCCACCAACGCCCCCGCGAGCAGCTGCCCCGCGCGTCCCTCCGAGACGCCCGGCAGTTCCGCGCGCTCGGCGACCGTCATGCCCGCCAGCTGCGGAACCCAGCCCTCCAAGGACTCCCGCTTCAGCTCGCGCTGGACGTACACGCCCTCCGCGGAGCGGGCCGCGCCGGCGAGGCGGGCAAGCTGCTTGAACGTCTTCGACGTGGCGACCACATGATCAGGAGCCCCGAAGCGGCTGAATTCGCCGACCGTACGGGCGATCTGGGCCCGGGCATGCCGCCGCAGCGCCCGTATGTCCTCAGGATCGGGCGGATCCCCCGGCAGCCAGCCGGCCGTGAGCCGCCCCGCACCCAACGGCAACGACACCGCCGCATCCGGCTCCTCGTCGATGCCGTACGCGATCTCGAGGCTGCCGCCCCCGATGTCCAGCACCAACAGCTTCCCGGCCGACCACCCGAACCACCGCCGCGCGGCGAGAAACGTCAGCCGAGCCTCCTCCGCACCACTGAGAACCTGCAGCTCAACCCCGGTCTCAGCCTTCACGCGCGCGAGGACGTCATCGGCGTTGCTGGCCTCCCGCACCGCGGAGGTCGCGAAGGGCAGTACCTCCTCGACACCCTTGTCCTCGGCGGCCTGCAACGCCTCGTGGACGACGCCGATCAGTTTGTCGACCCCCTCGGGACCGATGGCCCCGCTGTCGTCGAGGAGTTGGGCAAGGCGCAGCTCCGCCTTGTGTGAGTGCGCAGGCAACGGGCGCGCGCCAGGGTGTGCATCCACCACCAGCAGATGCACAGTGTTCGATCCCACGTCGAGGACACCGAGTCTCATGTACGGAACGCTACTGCCACCTGGGCGGTCCTCCGTCCTCGAAGGCGCGGCCGCGGACGCCGTACCCTGGTCCCGTGCCAAAGACGAAAAAGGCGAAGAACGAAAAGATGGACAAATCTCCCAAGGATTCCTCGAAGGGTTCCTCCCGGGGTTCTTCGCAGGCGAAGGCAGCAACCAAGCCCAAGAAGCCGAAGAGCGACTCCCCTGAACCGGACGAGAAGGGGCTCGACTTCGCGCGCGCATGGGTGGAGTTCCCTGATCCGGCGGACGACGAGCAGATCTTCCGCTGTGATCTGACATGGCTGACCTCCCGTTGGAACTGCATCTTCGGCAGCGGCTGCCAGGGCATCCAGGCAGGCCGCGCGGACGACGGCTGCTGCACGCTGGGCGCGCACTTCTCGGACGAGGACGACGAGAAGCGCGTCGCCGAACATGTGGCGAGGCTCACGCCGGAGATCTGGCAGCACCACGACGAGGGCACGGAGCACGGCTGGATCTCGGAGGACGAGGACGGCGACCGCCAGACGCGCCCCTACAACGGCTCGTGCATCTTCCAGAACCGCCCCGGTTTCGCGGGCGGCGCGGGCTGCTCGCTGCACATCCTCGCCCTGAAGGAGGGCCGCGAGCCGCTGGAGACCAAGCCGGACGTCTGCTGGCAGCTGCCGGTGCGGCGGACGTACGACTGGATCGACCGGCCCGACGACACGCGCGTGCTGCAGGTGTCGATCGGTGAGTACGACCGCCGCGGCTGGGGCCCGGGCGGCCACGACCTGCACTGGTGGTGCACCTCGGCGACCTCGGCGCACGGCGCCGGTGACCCGGTGTACGTGTCCTACCGGCCCGAGCTGATCGAGCTGATGGGCAAGGCGGGCTACGACCGCCTGGTCGAGTTGTGCGAGGCACGGCTGGCGTCCCAGCTGCCGTTGCTGGCACCGCATCCGGCGGATCCTGTCGGCTAGCAGGTCGGCCGGGACGTCGGCGGGGACCTCGGTCGGGAGACCGACCGGCGACCGGCGTACTACGACGTCGACGGGCTCGGATCGCCGCTGCCGCTGGGCGGCGGCGGCGAGTCCCCCGGACCGGATGGGCCGGACGGACCTGACGGGCCCGACGGCGACGGCTCGCCGGCCGTGGGTGACGGATCGGGCGACGAGGGCGGCGGCTCGCTGGGCGTGGGGTCGGGCGGAGCCGAGGTCGTCGGCGCCGGATCGGGCCCGGTGGACGACGGCGGGCTGCCGGGCGTCCCGGGGTCGGTCGGATCGCCGGGATGGGTGGGGTCGGTGGGGTACGGGTCCGGGCCCGGGCCGTGACCTGGGTCGGACGGGCTGGGGGCGGTGCCGTAGCCCTCGATGGAGACGAGAGCGCCGGCGGGTGAGATCGCCACGCGCGCGCTCCAGTACCCGGACGGCTCGCGCAGATGGTCGACGTACACCTTGATCGTCAACGACTCGCCGGGCGCCAGCGTTCCCGTCGACTGACTCAGATAGAGCCAGTGCGCACCGGTGGTCGCGGACCATCGCACCGGCGCGCGCCCCGTCGCCGTGAGGGTGACGAGCGTGGTGTCACCGCTGTTGCCGGCCGACACCTCCAGCTGCCCGGCGCCCGCCCCGCGCGCGCCTCCGACGCTGATGACCTCCACGGAGACATCGGGTCTGGCGCGATCACCGAAACGGTCGCCGCGCTTGGCGCTCGCGCTGCCGGCGTTCTCATAGCCGCCGTCCGCGGTCTCCCCGTCGAGGGTGCCGGGGCCGTGCGCCTCGCTCGCGCTGGCCGAGTGGCCGTCGACTCCCTCGCCGGTCGGGGTGGACCGGTAGGCGGCCCACAGGGCGAGGACCGGGGCGGCGACGACGGTGGCGACGACGGTCGTCGTGACGGCACGCGCGCGTAGCCGGTCCCTGCGGGCGGCACGGTCCTTCGGGTCCATCGGGAAGCCACGCCGGTCGAAGCGCGGCACGGCAGCGCCCCGCGCGCGCGGGTGGTGCGCCAGGGCCACGTGCAGGGCCGCGCGGGGTGCCTCCAGGACGGGCAGTTCGGCGGGGGTGACGGCCGCGCCGGGCCACCGGCCGGGGATCGCGCGCTCGGCGGTACGGCGGCAGCGCGGGCAGTCGTCGACGTGCCGGACGAGCTCGCGGCGCAGGGCCGTGCCGAGCACGAGCTGGTTGTCACCGGTGAGCCGGGCGACGCTCGGACAGGTGCCGGTCTCGACGACGGCGAGGGCCGCGCGCGTGCGCTCGACCTCGCAGGCGGCGGAGGCGAGCAGTTCGCGGGCGGCGGCCAGGTCCATGCCGAGGACGGCGGCGACCTCGTGTGCGGCGAGGTGGTGGCGTACGGCGAGTTCGAGGGCCTCGCGCTGCTCCGGGGTGGTGCCGGCGGCCTCCGGCCAGGCGAGCAGGGCGAGTTCGCGGCGCCGCTGCTCCTGGACCTCCTCCGCGACGGGCGGGCCGGCGGCCTGCGCTCCCGCCTGCCGATGGGCGCCGGGCCGGCTCGCCGCATGGCTGCCCGGACGTTTCTGCTTGGCCTCGGCCAGCTTGCGCAGGCATGCCCAGCGGGCCAGCGCGTACAGCCAGGGCCGGCGGTCCGCGGCGGCCTGCGGCACCCGCTGGCCGCGCCGCTCGGCGAGCGCGAGGACGTCGCCGAGGGCGGCGGTCGCGGCGTCGTGGTCGCACAGGACGGACAGGCAGTAGGTGAACAGCCCGTCCAGGTACGGCTCGTAGCGCGCGGGCGGCCGCTGCGCCAACGTACGCGCCGCCGCCCGGTCACGCGCCTCCCGGTGCGCTCGATGGGCGCCGGTGGTGCGGGTCGAGGTCTCCGGACTGCTGCTCATCATTGGTGGACCGTAGGGGGCCGGAAGTGGCGCCTTCTCCCTGCTTGAGCTCTTTTAATCCATACGGGTGAAACGATCCCTCAATAGAGGACAGGAACGCCGAATTCCGTGGTTTGTGCATGACGAAGCGGCGCTGTCCACGCAGCCGTACGGCGTTGTCAGTGGGCTCGGTTACGGTTCTTCGCATGGCTGCCCGTACCAAGACCACGAAGGACCGCCCGTCCTACCGCTGCACGGAGTGCGGCTGGCAGACGGCCAAGTGGCTCGGCCGCTGCCCCGAGTGCCAGGCGTGGGGGACGGTCGAGGAGTACGGCGCGCCCGCGGTCCGTACGACGACGCCGGGGCGGGTGACGACGTCCGCGGTGCCCATCGGGCAGGTCGACGGCCGGCAGGCCACCGCGCGGTCCACCGGCGTGCCCGAGCTGGACCGCGTGCTCGGCGGCGGACTGGTGCCCGGCGCGGTGGTGCTCCTCGCGGGCGAACCCGGCGTCGGCAAGTCCACGCTCCTGCTCGACGTGGCGGCCAAGTCGGCGAGCGACGCGCACCCCACGCTCTATGTCACCGGTGAGGAGTCGGCGAGCCAGGTGCGCCTGCGCGCCGACCGCATCGGCGCCATCGACGACCATCTCTATCTCGCCGCCGAGACCGATCTGGCCGCCGTGCTGGGCCACTTGGACGCGGTGAAGCCGTCGCTGCTCATCCTCGACTCCGTACAGACCGTGGCCTCCCCGGAGATCGACGGCGCGCCCGGCGGCATGGCACAGGTCCGCGAGGTCGCCGGCGCCCTGATCCGGGCGTCCAAGGAGCGCGGGATGTCCACGCTCCTTGTGGGACACGTCACCAAGGACGGCGCCATCGCCGGACCTCGCCTCCTGGAGCACCTCGTGGACGTGGTGCTCAGCTTCGAGGGCGACCGGCACGCGCGTCTGCGGCTCGTACGGGGCGTCAAGAACCGCTACGGCGCGACGGACGAGGTCGGCTGCTTCGAACTGCACGATGAGGGCATCGTGGGCCTTGCCGACCCAAGCGGACTTTTCCTGACCCGTCGTGCCGAACCGGTCCCGGGCACTTGCCTGACGGTGACCCTGGAGGGCCGCCGCCCCCTGGTGGCCGAGGTCCAGGCGCTCACGGTCGACTCGCAGATCCCCTCCCCCCGCCGCACGACATCCGGCCTGGAGACGTCCCGCGTCTCGATGATGCTGGCCGTGCTGGAGCAGCGCGGGCGGATCAGTGCGCTCGGCAAGCGGGACATCTACTCCGCGACGGTCGGCGGAGTGAAGCTCTCGGAGCCCGCGGCGGACCTCGCCGTCGCCCTCGCGCTGGCCTCCGCCGCCAGCGACACCCCCCTGCCCAAGAACCTCGTCGCGATCGGCGAGGTGGGCCTCGCGGGCGAGGTCAGACGGGTGACGGGCGTGCAGCGCAGGCTCGCCGAGGCGCACCGCCTGGGCTTCACGCACGCGCTCGTGCCGGGCGACCCGGGCAAGATCCCTGCGGGCATGAAGGTGCTGGAAGTGGCCGACATAGGGGACGCCCTCCGGGTCCTTCCGCGCTCGCGTCGGCGAGAGGCCCCACGGGACGAGGAGGACCGCCGGTAGACTTTGCCCTGGTCTCGCCCGTCCGTACGAACCAAGTGTGCGAAACGGGAGCGCCCCAGAACCTGCGACCGGAGGAGTGCAGTGGCAGCCAACGACCGGGGAGCAGCTCCCGGAAAGTCCGGTGGGAGTGCCGGTTCCGATGGCCTGATGCGCGCCTCGCTGAGCGCGGTGGCTCCCGGCACGGCCCTGCGCGACGGACTGGAGCGAGTGCTCCGCGGCAACACCGGCGGGCTCATCGTGCTCGGCTTCGACAAGACCGTAGAGACGATGTGTACGGGCGGATTCGTCCTGGATGTCGAGTTCGCGGCGACCCGGCTGCGGGAGCTGTGCAAGCTCGACGGCGGCATCGTGCTGTCGTCCGACCTGTCGAAGATCCTGCGGGCGGGCGTGCAGTTCGTGCCTGACGCGACGATCCCGACGGAGGAGACGGGCACCCGGCACCGCACGGCGGACCGGGTCAGCAAGCAGGTCGGCTTCCCGGTGGTGTCGGTCTCCCAGTCGATGCGGCTCATCGCGCTGTACGTCGACGGTCAGCGCCGCGTCCTGGAGGACTCGGCGGCGATCCTCTCCCGCGCCAACCAGGCCCTGGCGACCCTGGAGCGCTACAAGCTCCGCCTCGACGAGGTCGCGGGAACGTTGTCAGCACTGGAGATCGAGGACCTGGTGACGGTCCGCGACGTCTCCGCGGTCGCCCAGCGACTGGAGATGGTCCGCCGTATCGCGACCGAGATCGCCGAGTACGTGGTGGAGCTGGGCACGGACGGCCGCCTTCTGGCGCTCCAGCTGGACGAGTTGATCGCGGGCGTGGAGCCCGAGCGCGAGCTCGTGGTGCGCGACTACGTCCCCGAGCCGACGGCCAAGCGTTCCCGCACGGTCGACGAGGCCCTGTACGAGCTGGACGCCCTCACCCACGCCGAGCTCCTCGAACTTGCCACCGTGGCGAGGGCATTGGGCTACACGGGATCCCCGGAGGCGCTGGACTCGGCGGTCTCCCCGCGCGGCTTCCGCCTCCTGGCGAAGGTGCCGAGGCTGCCCGGCGCGATCATCGACCGCCTGGTGGAGCACTTCGGCGGCCTGCAGAAGCTGCTCGCGGCGAGCGTGGACGACCTGCAGACCGTGGACGGCGTGGGCGAGGCCCGGGCGCGGAGCGTGCGGGAGGGGCTGTCGCGACTGGCCGAGAGCTCGATCCTGGAGCGGTACGTCTAGCTGGATCCTGGAGCGGTACGTCTAGTCGGCGCCGGTACATCCAGTAGACAGCCGACGGCCCCGTCGCGGATCTCCCGGCGGAGCGCTCAGTCGTTCTCCAGCACGAACGACGTCTGCGCCGTCCCGAACCCGGGCGTCTTGGCCTCCACCAGATACGTCCCCGCCTCGGCCGACCCCGCGGCGGGCGTCGCGCACTGCGGAGCGCTCGCCTGGCGGTCCCACTTCACCGTGTACGTGATCTTCGAACCGGCGGGCACCCGGAACACCAGGCTTCCGGAGACCTTGGGGCAGTCGGCGGAGGACCAGAAGTCGTCCTCGGCTCCCGCCTGAGTGATCGTCACCACCGAGTTCTTCGGGCCGAGATCGATCTTGCAGTCGTAGCTGGAGGTGTTCGTCGCGGTCAGCAGCAGGGCGGGCGTCCGGCCGGGCTCGTACGCGTTGTGGAGGCTGCTCACCGTCAACTTCACCGCGCCCGCGATGCAGTCGGTCAGCGTGGAGCCCGCAGCGACCGTGTCGTCCACGCCGACGCCGGTCCCCGAGCCGCCACCCGCGGATCCGCTGCCCGAGTCGTCCGACCCGCCGGAGCCGTCGGAACCGTCGTCCCCGGTCCCCGTGCCGGAGCCGTCACCGGAGCCCGACCCGCCAGAGTCCCCGCCGCCGGGCGACTCGTCCCGCCCGCCCGGCGCTTGACTGATCGCCGGCCCCGAAGTCGACGGGCCCGGCGTGATCGTCGAGGGCTCGGGATTCTTGCCGTCGGATCCGCCCGCGTTGTTCTTGCCGCCTCCGCCCCCCGAGGTGAGCACCCAGGTGGTCAGCAGCGCCAACACGGCGACCACGGACAGCATGACGACCCTCCGTCGCCAGTAGATGGAGGAGGGAAGCGGCCCGACAGGATTGCGCAGAGATCCCACGGCGCAAACTGTACGAGAGATCGGTGCGTCTCCTTGCTCCACCCGCCGCCGAAGGCCGCAACTTTTCCGGATCATCATCCCGGAAGCCCGCTCGGCAACCACTCCGCGACGACCACCCCACCCCTGTCTTCCGTCGGGTGCGGCACCTGACGATCGCAGGATGTGACGGTATCGGCCCGCCGCCTACGGTCCGTGACCATGGACTTCGAGGACGCCGAGCTCTACCGGGACATCACCGACTTCGCCCAGGACACCCCAACGTGGGTACAGCACACCGCCGAGATATGGACGGAGGCCGGACTGCTGCTGTTCGCCGCGCTGTTCGTCACCACCTGGTGGCGAGCGCGGCGCGACACCACCCGGACGTTCGCGATCGCGGCCCTTGCACCTCTGGCCACGGCCACGGCGTACCTCTGCAGTGAGCTCCTCAAGTCCGTTGTCACGCAGGAGCGTCCGTGCCGGGCGGTCCCGGAAGCAGTCACCCCGCTCAGCACCTGCCCGCCGCCCGGCGACTGGTCCTTCCCCAGCAACCACGCCACCATCGCGGGCGCCGCCGCCGTCACCCTGGCCCTGACCAGGCGCGCACTCCTGTGGCTGACGGCACCCCTGGCCCTTCTCATGGCCTTCTCCCGCGTCCTCGTCGGCGTGCACTACCCGCACGACGTCGCCGCGGGCCTCGCCCTTGGCGCGCTGGTCGCGATGACGGCCGTACGACTGGCCACCGGCCCGGCGACGCGGCTGGCGGAGGCGATGCGCGCGGCGGCCGCACCGGCGTTCGTGCGGTGGTTGACCAGGCGGGCGCGGTCCGGACAGCCGTATCGCCGTTGAACCTCACGGCACTTCCTCGCGGCTACTCCACCATCCCCGCCTCGTACGCCACGATCGCCGCCTGTACCCGATTGCGCACCCCCAACCGGTCGAGCACCGCGCTCACATACGCCTTCACCGTGCCCTCGACGAGGTGCAGCCGGGCGGCGATCTCCGGGTTGGACAGGCCCGCGCCGACGAGCCCGAGCACCTCGCGCTCACGCGGGCTGAGCTCGGCCACGCGCGCGCGTGCGGTGGCCTCGCGGCCGAGTCGCCCGTCGCTGCCGCCCAGGCCGTCGATGACGTACCGCGCCACCTTCGGCGACAGAAAGGCCGCGCCGCCCGCCACCGCCCGTACGCCGGCGATCAGTTCGTACGGGTCCCCGGACTTCAGCAGGAAGCCGGTGGCGCCGCCGCCGAGCGCACGGGCCACGTAGGCCTGTTCGGAGAAAGTGGTGAGCATCGCCACGGCTGTGCCGGGGACGGTCCGTACGATCTCCTCGGCCGCCGCGAGCCCGTCCAGGCGGGGCATACGGATGTCCAGCAGGGCCACGTCCGGCCGGTGCGCCCGGGCCAGCTCGACCGCCTCGCGCCCGTCACCCGCCTCCGCGACGACCTCGGTCTCACCACCACTCGCCAGGATGGCGCGCACACCGGCCCGCACCATCGCCTCGTCGTCGGCCAGCAGTACGCGGATCACCGTACGAACTCCTCATCTGCGGAGCGGCGTTGGGACAGGCCGGCTCTGGGGATCACGTCCTTGGCGACCAGCCGTTCGTCGTCGTCGAAGCAGAGTCTGAAGTGGTCGACGGAGACGAGGAGTTCGCCACTCGCGCGGTAGTAGCGGCAGTCGCCGTCCTTCGGGGGCGGCACCGGCGCGCGCTCCACGGGCGCGTCGCGCACGGTGCGATCCGGCAGGACGTGAGCGAGGTCGTGGGCCGACGCCCCGAGCCGCAGCTCGGCGTAGGCCGCGGGCGACAGCACCGAGTGCGTCTCCGTGTACGCGTACCAGGCGAACCCTCCGCCGACGAGTACGACGCCCGCGCCGGCCGCACCCACGAGGGCGAGGGCGATACGACGGCGCGCCTGGGTGAAGGGCGCGGTGTGCGGGGCCGGGGTCGGCGTCGGCCGTACCGTCGTAGCGACAGCCTGCTCGGGGACGTACGCCCGCACCCGGAAGCCGTCCCCGTACGGACCGGCCTCGAAGTCGCCGTCGACGGCGGTGACGGCGGCGCGGAGGGATTGCAGGCCGGTGCCGCCGGAGCGGGTCGGCGTGACCGACGAGCCCCGTCCGCTCGTCACCGTGACCGTCGTACCGTCGGCTTCCCTTTCCTTGGCCGCTGCCACGGTGACCTCGGCACCCGGCGCGTGCCGGGCCGCGTTGGTCAGCGCCTCGCGGACCACCCGGTACAGGACTCGCTCGGCGACCCCGCCCGGTTCCGGCGGGGAGTGGACCGTCTCCCACCGCACCGGCAGCCCCGACTCGGCGGCGCGTGCCACGAGTTGCTCGACGGTCTCCCCCGGCGGAGTCAGCGAGAGCGGCTCGTTCTCCTCCCGCAGGACGCCGATGATGCGGTGCAGCCGGTCGGTGGCGTCGGCGGCGGCCGCGCGCAGGTCGGCGGCGGCGGTGCGGTGGTGGTCCGGGAGGTCGGGGGCGACCTGGAGGGCGCCCGCGCGCAGGGCGATCAGGCTCAGCTCGTGGCCCAGGGAGTCGTGCATGTCCTGGGCGATCCGGGCCCGTTCGCGCAGCCGGGCCCGCTCCTCGGCGATGCGCTGCTCGCCCTCCAGCCGCGCGGCCCGCGTCCAGCCGGCCTCGGCCAGCTCACGGCTCTGCCGCCAGTAGCGGCCACCGAGCCAGGGGAACACACAGCCGAAGAGCAACGTGCCCGTCAGCACCACCCATTCCGGCGCCGGATCGACCCCGAGGAGCGCGATCCTCGCCGCACCGAGACAGCCGACGGCCCCGAAGACGACCGCCGCCGGGCGCACCCGGTCCGCGCGCAGACCGAGCAGCAGCGCGAAGACGCCGAGCGCCGGGCCGTAGGAGACGGTGAACAGGGCGGGCGCGGCGGCCAGACTCAGTACGGCCGTCAGCCCGAAGGCCACCAAGGGGTGTCGCCGGGCCCCGGCGACCGCGGCGGCGAGCACGACCAGCCCGGCCACCTGCTGCCACACGGCACGCGGCTCGTTCATCCCGAGACGGTCGGCCGTGAGCGCGGGCGACGCGAGGGCAGCCCAGCAGAGGCAGGCCCGCCATGTGCGAGGACGTTCCATCCGCCCGACGCTACAAGCGGCTGGCGGGGAGCCACTGCTGCCGATCGTCAGGTGCGATGCGCTCTTTGCGCCCCAGGCCCGGGGAACCGCAACCCACCGCAACTCACCACAACCAGCAGCCACAACGCACCGGCACCCGCACCTACCCACCCGACCGCCACCGGCATGGCAGGATCGGAAGGCCATGACTGCGCCCACGAAACCCCCGCACAGCCACCGCGCCGACGCCGGCTCGGACGCCCCCCTCGCCCTGCCTCTGCAGGAAACCGTCATCGACTGGTTCGACGAGAACGCCCGCGACCTCCCCTGGCGGCGCCCCGAGGCCGGGCCCTGGGGGGTGATGGTCAGTGAGTTCATGCTGCAGCAGACGCCCGTGAACCGCGTCCTGCCCATCTACGAACAGTGGCTCGCCCGCTGGCCCCGCCCGGCCGACCTGGCCAAGGAGGCCCCCGGCGAGGCCGTGCGTGCCTGGGGCCGGCTCGGCTACCCGCGCCGCGCGCTGCGGCTGCACGGCGCCGCCGTCGCCATAGCGGAACGGCACGGCGGGGACGTACCGACCGACCACGCCCAGCTCCTCGCGCTGCCCGGCATCGGCGAGTACACGGCGGCCGCGGTGGCCTCCTTCGCGTACGGCCAGCGGCACCCCGTCCTGGACACCAACGTCCGCCGGGTCTTCGCCCGCGCCGTCACCGGCGTGCAGTACCCGCCGAACGCCACCACCGCCGCCGAGCGCAAGCTCGCCCGCACCCTGCTCCCCGACGACGAGCGCACCGCCGCCCGCTGGGCCGCCGCCTCCATGGAACTCGGCGCGCTGGTGTGCACCGCGAAGAACGAGTCGTGTCACCGCTGCCCGATCGCCGCACTGTGCGCCTGGCAGCTCGCGGGCAAGCCCGAGCACGACGGCCCGCCGCGCCGCGGCCAGACGTACGCCGGCACCGACCGCCAGGTGCGCGGCAAGCTGCTCGCCGTGCTCCGCGAGGCGCACACGCCCGTCCCGCAGGCGGCCCTCGACCGGGTGTGGCACGAGCCGGTGCAGCGCGCCCGTGCCCTGGACGGCCTTGTCGCGGACGGTCTGGTGGAGCCGCTGCCGGGCGGGATGTACCGACTGCCGCTGACCTGATGCCCGCCCTGGCCCGCGAGTCGGCCTGACGCACAGTCACATCACAGCCGTAGGCCCTCTGCAACACACGACACACAGCGGCCGCATGGCTACTGCACCGCCATCACCCCACCAAATCACCCCATACCTGCTCCAATCGATCGACCGTTTTACCCCTTTCCTGATTCCGTTACACAACCGACGGACAGCCGAGCGCTAGCCGCAGGCTGCTTCGGACAGCGCCGTGACAACGCCTCCGTAGCTTCATTTCCGTACCCGACAAGCGGGGACGACTACGAACCACAGGCAGTGAGACCGACGGCGAACGGGCCGGCCGGACACGGGGAATCGGAGGCGGTCAACATGGCGCAGGGAGAGGTGCTCGAGTTCGAGGAGTACGTCCGCACCCGGCAGGACGCGCTGCTGCGCAGCGCCCGCCGACTGGTCCCGGACCCGGTGGACGCCCAGGACCTGCTGCAGACGGCGCTGGTGCGGACGTACCACCGCTGGGACGGCATCGCGGACAAGCGGCTCGCGGACGCCTACCTGCGCCGCGTCATGATCAACACGCGCACCGAGTGGTGGCGGGCCCGCAAGCTGGAGGAGGTGCCCACCGAGCAGCTCCCGGACGCCTCGGTCGAGGACTCCACCGAGCAGCACGCCGACCGCGCCCTGCTGATGGACATCATGAAGGTGCTGGCACCGAAGCAGCGCAGTGTCGTGGTGCTGCGACACTGGGAGCAGATGTCCACGGAGGAGACGGCCGCCGCCCTCGGCATGTCGGCCGGAACGGTCAAGAGCACGCTGCACCGGGCGCTCGCCCGGCTCCGCGAGGAGCTGGAGAGCCGCGATCTGGACGCACGCGCGCTGGAGCGTGAGGAGCGGGAGCGTTGCGCGGCCTAGGCACCACAGCGGGCGGCACCGGGCACCCGGGCAGGACCGGGCACACGGACAAGGGTGACAGGGACACGGACGGGGATTCCGAGGACGTGGGCCCCGAGCGCCCCGGGCCCGCACCCGCCCGGGGAACCTTGCAGGCGGCGTTCACGGCGGTGGCCGTGGTCGTCGCCCTCGCCCTTTTCGCCTCCGCGTGCGCCACCGGCGGCACCGGCGCCCGCGACGAGGGACCGGCGCACGACGCGGCGGGCGGCTCGGCCGTCTCGGCGTCGCTCGCCGCATCGCCCTCCGCCTCGGCTACCCCGGATCCGGGGGAGGCCGTCCGGCTGGTCAAGGCGGACCCCGCGGTCTCGGCGGAGGTCAAGCGCGAGCTGAAGCCGTGCGTGTCCGACGACTATCCCGTCGACGTGTCCTACGGCGACCTGACCGGCGGACCGGCGGACGACATCGTGGTCAACGTCCTGTCCTGCAGCGATCAGGTCGGGGTCGCCTCGTATGTGTACCGCGAGCAGCGCGGCGCCTACCGCAATGTGTTCAAGACCGAGGAGCCGCCGGTCTACGCGGAGATCGACCGCGGCCTGCTGGTGGTGACCAAGCAGGTGTACGCCAAGGACGACGCGCTGTCGAACCCGTCCAGCGAGTACGTGATCCAATACCTGTGGACCTCCGACCGCTTCGTCCAGAAGCACCGCTGGCGCACCGACTACGGCACCCTCGGTGGCGGTGACGAGTCGGCGGCGCCCGACAGCTGAGGGCCGTCCGCGACAGCGGTGAACGCATCGGACGCTCCACGCGTCCCCCAAGTGGACACACACGACGCACCTCCAAGTACACACGGCATACGGCACACGGCACACGAGGACTGAGAGCACCGGGATGGCAGACCAGACCCACGTTCTGTTCGTCGAGGACGACGACGTCATCCGCGAGGCCACCCAGCTCGCCCTGGAGCGGGACGGCTTCGCGGTCACCGCCATGCCCGACGGGCTGTCGGGCCTGGAGGCGTTCCGGGCGGACCGGCCGGACATCGCGTTGCTGGACGTCATGGTCCCGGGCCTGGACGGCGTCAGCCTGTGCCGCCGTATCCGCGACGAGTCGACCGTGCCGGTGATCATGCTGTCGGCGCGCGCGGACTCGATCGACGTGGTGCTGGGCCTGGAGGCGGGCGCGGACGACTACGTCACCAAGCCGTTCGACGGTGCCGTGCTGGTCGCGCGGATCCGCGCCGTGCTGCGCCGCTTCGGGCACGCCGGCCGTGATGAGCGGGCGGACGGCGCCGGATCGGCGGCCAGCGGCGGGGTGCTGGCCTTCGGCGATCTGGAGGTCGACACCGAGGGCATGGAGGTGCGCAGGGACGGGCAGCCGGTGGCGCTCACGCCGACCGAGATGCGGCTGCTGCTGGAGTTCTCCTCCGCGCCGGGCACGGTGCTGTCGCGGGACAAGCTGCTGGAGCGCGTGTGGGACTACGGCTGGGGCGGCGACACCCGCGTCGTCGACGTCCATGTGCAGCGACTGCGTACGAAGATCGGCCAGGACCGCATCGAGACGGTCCGCGGCTTCGGCTACAAGTTGAAGGCCTGAGCGGGGCGGGCATGAGGGGGACCTTTCGACACCCGGCCGCGTCCGGCGCCGGGCACGCGAGCCTCACGGACTCGGCGGACATCGCGGGCCAGGCCATGATCGGCCGTACGGGCAGGCGCGCGAGCAGACGCATGGGCGGCCGGGTCGCCATTCGTACGGGCCTGAGGTGGAAGCTGAGCGCGGCGATCGCGCTGGTCGGCGCGCTCGTGGCGGTCGTGCTGAGCCTGGTCGTGCACAACCAGGCCCGGGTCTCGATGCTGGACAGCGCGCGCGACCTCGCCGACGAGCGCATCCAGATCGCCCAGCGCAGCTACGAGCAGTCCAAGCGGCTGAACTTCCCCAACGCCACGATCGACGACCCGGAGCTGCCGGCGGCGCTGCGGGAGAAGGTCGAGGAGGGCCGGCGGGCGACGTACGTGACCGACACGCCGAGCGGCGCGCCGGACATCTGGGCGGCCGTACCGCTCAACAACGGGCATGTGCTGTCGCTGCGCAGCGGCTTCACCGACCGCAGCGGTCACATCCTCAACCGCCTCGACCAGGCCATGATCATCGGCTCCATCTCGGTCGTCCTCGGCGGCAGCGCGCTCGGCGTGCTCATCGGCGGGCAGCTGTCGCGCCGGCTGCGCAAGGCGGCGGCCGCGGCGAACCAGGTCGCGAGCGGGGAGCCGGACGTGCGGGTGCGGGACGCCATCGGGGGTGTCGTACGGGACGAGACCGACGACCTGGCGAGCGCGGTGGACGCCATGGCGGACGCGCTGCAGCAGCGGCTGGAGGCGGAGCGCCGGGTCACCGCGGACATCGCGCACGAGCTGCGCACGCCGGTGACCGGTCTGCTGACGGCGGCCGAACTGCTGCCGCCCGGCCGGCCCACCGAGCTGGTCCTGGACCGGGCGAAGGCCATGCGCACGCTCGTCGAGGACGTCCTGGAGGTGGCCCGCCTGGACAGCGCCTCGGAGCGGGCCGAGCTGCAGGGCATCATGCTGGGCGAGTTCGTCAGCCGACGGGTGGCGGCGAAGGATCCCGCCATCGAGGTGCGGGTCATCCACGAGTCGGAGGTCACGACCGACCCGCGGCGCCTGGAGCGAGTGCTGTTCAACCTGCTGGCGAACGCGGCCAGGCACGGCAGGCCGCCGATCGAGGTCAGCGTCGAGGGCCGGGTCATCCGGGTCCGCGACCACGGCCCCGGTTTCCCCGAGGACCTGCTCGCCGACGGCCCCAGCCGCTTCCGCACCGGCAGCAGCGACCGCTCCGGCCACGGCCACGGCCTCGGCCTGACGATCGCGGCAGGTCAGGCCCGGGTCCTCGGCGCCCGCCTGACCTTCCGCAACGTACGTCCGGCGGGCGCCCCGGAGCATGTGCCGGCGGAGGGCGCGGTGGCCGTCCTCTGGCTCCCGGAGCATGCGCCGACGAACACGGGGAGCTACCCTATGCTGCCGTAGCGGCGCCGGGGCAGGCTCACCCGAACGACTTGGAGAAGTCGAGCTCCTCACTCCGCTCGGTCAGCGAGTACCAGTTGCCGTTGTCGTCGCGGAAGATCGCCTCTATGCCGTACGGCCGCTCCTGGGGCTCCTGGATGAACTCCACCCCGCGCGCCTTGAAGGTCTCGTAGTCCCTCCGGCAGTCATCGGTCCGGAACGCCCCGGCCCCGATGACCCCCTTCCCGACGAGCTTCTTCAGCGCCTCGGAGGACTCGGGGTCGAGCCCCGGCCCATCGAGACTCATCAGCGCGAGCTCGACATCCGGCTGATCCTTGGCGCCCACGGTGACCCACCGCATATCGCCCATGGAGAGGTCGTTCCGCACCTCGAAGCCGATCTTCTCGGTGAAGAACGCCTTGGTGCGCTGCTGGTCAAACGTCCATACGGTGGTGATGCCGAGGCCCTTGATCATGACGCTGCTCTCCCGTGCTCTGGCTTGTCGTTCCTCTCCGTCACGGTAGGCAGGGGCGAGGTCAGCACGCTTCTCCAGAGTTGCTCTCCTGCGCCTGCGCCTCATCCGCCCGCCGCCGAAAGCCCCCGGCCCACAACATCGCGTAGCACCCCGGTATCAACGCGGCCCCGCGCCCGACATGCTTCTCCCGGTACTCGGTCGGGGTCAGCGCGGTCCGCGCCTTGAACTTCGCCGAGAACGTACCGACGCTGCTGAACCCGACCAGATGGCAGATCTCCGTCACGGCCAGATCGGCCCCCCGCAGATACTCCTCGGCCCGCTCGATCCGCCGATGCGTCAGATACTGCCCCGGCGTCTGCCCGTACGCCGCCTTGAACGCCCGCACGAAGTGATACCGCGAGTACCCGGCATGCGCGGCCACGGCATCCAGGTCGAGCCCGGGGTCGGCCCAGTCCCGATCCATGGCGTCCTTCGCCAGCCTCAACTGCCGCACTTTGCCCATACCGCCGATGGTGACACGCCCCACTGACAATGCCGGCGGTCGCCTGCCGGCGCCGGTCGGCATCACTCAGCCGGTCCGGCGTTTGAGGACGAGGCCCGTTCAGGGCCGACGGGGGTTCAACAAAAGGCAGCGGCCCCCGGGCAGAACATCCCCCGAGGGCCCCACACGCACCGCCTGATCAGACGGCCTACTCAGACGGCCTAGGTCAGACCGCCTCCACCACCGCAGCCTTGGCCGCCGCATCGTCCGCAGCCCCAGCGTCCCCCTTCGGCCCCGCCCCCCTGAGCGGCACCTCCTTCACAAACACAGCCGCCACCAAGGCCACCACAGCGATCACGGCCCCCAGCAGAAACGCCGAATGCGTCCCAGAAGACACCGCATGCTGATACGCCTCCTTCACAGCGACCGGCAACCTCTCCAGACCCGCCGCATCCAGCTGCGCCGACTGCTCGGTCACCTTCGCCCCCAGCGCCCCGCCCCGCTCGGCCATGACGTCCTGCACGCGGCTGTTGAACAGCGCCCCCATGATCGCGACACCGAACGAGGACCCGAGCGTACGGAAGAGCGTGGTGGACGAGGACGCGACGCCCATGTCCTTCATCTCGACACTGTTCTGCGCGACCAGCATCGTGATCTGCATCAGACAGCCCATACCGAGCCCGACCACGGCCATGTAGACACCGGACGTGAACCGGCTGGTCCCGGTGTCCATCAGCGACAGCAGATACAGCCCGGCGATCATCAGCACACTGCCGACCACCGGGAACGCCTTGTACCGTCCGGTGCTCGTGGTCACCCGCCCCGCGACCATCGAGGTGACCAGCATCGCCCCGAGCATCGGCAGCAACAGCAGCCCGGAATTGGTGGCGGTAGCACCCTGCACCGACTGCTGATACAGCGGCAGGAACAGCGTCGCACCGAACATCACGAACCCGGTGATGAACCCGATCACGGACATCAGCGTGAAGTTCCGGCTGCGGAAGATGTGCAGCGGCACGACCGGCTCCGCCGCCTTGGTCTGCCAGAACACGAACCCGACGAGCGCCGCGACCCCGATCCCGATGAGCTCCATGATCACCGCGGACGTCCAGGCGTACTCCGTACCGCCCCACGTGGTGACCAGCACGATCGCGGTGATCCCCACGGTCAGCAGCGCCGCCCCCAGGTAGTCGATCCGCGCCTGCGTCCGCTTCTTCGGCAGATGCAGTACGGCACTGATCGCGGCGAGCGCGACGATACCGAGCGGCAGGTTGATGTAGAAGGCCCAGCGCCAGCCCCAGTGGTCGGTGATGGTGCCACCGACCAGCGGCCCGCCGATCATCGCGAGCGCCATCACGCCGGCCATCATGCCCTGGTACTTGCCCCGCTCCCGCGGCGGAATCAGATCACCGATGATCGCCATGACGCCGACCATCAGGCCACCGGCACCGAGCCCCTGCACCGCCCGGAACGCGATCAGCTGCCCCATGCCGTGGGCCATGCCGCTCAGCGCGGAGCCGATCAGAAACAGCACGATCGACGACATGAAGACGCCCTTGCGTCCGTACATGTCGCCGAGCTTGCCCCACAGCGGAGTGGAGGCCGCGGTCGCCAGCGTGTACGACGTCACGACCCACGACAGATGCTCCAGACCGCCCAGATCACCCACGATCGTCGGCATCGCCGTGCCCACGATCATGTTGTCGAGCATCGCGAGCATCATCGTGATCATCAGCGCAAGCAGCACGACCCGTACGCTCTTCGGCTGTTTCCCGCCCGGCTCCGCCGCCCCCGACTCAACTGACTTCGTGTCCGCCATGATTCCCTCTCCCCCGGCCACTCGCTTGCACTTACTTGCCGCCCGGCTAGTTGTCTACACTCAGGGAAGGTAGGCGCGTAACTAGCCGGGCGTCAAGTAAGTTTTGTGGAAAGCCGAGGAGTACGAGGATGGGTGGCACCATGGACGGCACCAAGCAGCGGCGCCGCGGGAACACCCGCCAGCGCATCCAGGACGTAGCCCTCGAACTCTTCGCCGAACAGGGCTACGAGAAGACCTCCCTGCGCGAGATCGCTGAGCGCCTGGAGGTCACGAAAGCGGCCTTGTACTACCACTTCAAGACCAAGGAAGAGATCATCGTCAGCCTCTTCGAGGACCTGACGAAGCCGATCGAGGACCTGATCGAGTGGGGCAAGCAGCAGCCGCACACACTCGAGACCAAGCAGGAGATCGTGCGCCGCTACAGCCAGACCCTGACCGGCGCGGCCCCGCTGTTCCGCTTCATGCAGGAGAACCAGGCCACGGTCCGTGAGCTGAGCATCGGCGAGATGTTCAAGAACCGCATGCTCAGCATGCGCGACATCATCATCGATCCGGACGCCGACCTCGTCGACCAGGTCCGCTGCATCAGCGCCCTGTTCACGATGCACGCCGGGATGTTCGTCCTGAAGGACCTCGAAGGCGACCCCGAGGAGAAGCGCAAGGCCGTCCTCGAGGTCGCCACGGATCTGATCACCCAGGCGCACAAGGGCGCCTGACCGGCTCAGAGACTCAGATCTTCAGACCCTTGGCCCGCAGGAAGGCGACGGGGTCGACCGCGGAGCCGTAGTTGGCGGTCGTACGGATCTCGAAGTGCAGGTGCGGCCCGCTGGAGTTACCGGTGTTGCCGGACTTGGCTATGTGCTGCCCGGCCTTGACGACCTGGCCGACCTTCACGTCGATGCGCGACAGGTGGGCGTACTGGGAGTAGGTCCCGTTGCCGTGCTTGATGACGACGGCGTTGCCGTACGCGGGACCGTCACCTGCGCCGTTGCCGCCGGCCTTGACGACGGTGCCGCCGTGCGCGGCCACGACCTGGGTGCCGCTGGCGACGGCGAAGTCCTGCCCGCTGTGGGTGGACTGCCACATGCCGCCCGCCTGGGCGAAGCTGGCGGACTTCGTGTACTTCTTCACCGGGCTCACCCAGGAGACGGCCTTCTTGGCGGGGGCCTTCTTCGCGGCGGCCTGAGCCTGTACGGCGGTGGAGACACCGGTGGCGGAGGTCATCTCGGCGGCGACCGCGCCTCCGGCGCCCAGCACGACCGAGGCCCCCAGGCCGGCGGCCAGCACAGCGGCACGGTTGCGGATCGAGGACGTACGGGACGGACGGAACGAGAAGCGCGGGGACATTCGAAACCTCATGGGGACGACGACAGAGAGAACCACCCGGCGCACAAGCCCTCACCGGATGGCCATCCCTTGGTAACCCGGCTCCCCTCGAACCCCAAAACCCCTGATCTACGACGGACGCTAGTACTCCCCCACAAAAATCCCCGCATCTTGACAGAGCACTCAATACGGACGAACCAGTATTGACGCCGAAATCAGACGCAGGATGACGCGGGATTTCGAGTTGAACATCCCTTTTGTCCGTGATCCCGTTTCCACTATTCCCGCTAGTAACGGACAAATCGCCTGTGCGGCACATCACCGCCGAGCGCAATCGCGAGACCCCGGAATGTGACGGGCGCTACGCCTTCCACTCCGCTTTTCCGCAACAAATCGGCGCCCAACTATGTGAGCGACGCCTCAAGTTGAGCTACCGTCCGGTAACCCGCTGGTTCCCCACCAGCCACCCGCACCCACGAACATGCACGCGACAACCCAGCGCACGTGACGTGAGAGGACCCCCCACATGACGCTTCGCCCCTGGGCTCGCCGAATAACGGTCAGCACCGTCTCCGCGGCAGCCCTCGTGGCACTCGCGGTCCCCGCGGACGCCATGACGACCGCGACCACGAGCACCTCCGCCACCACCACCGCCGCCACCGCCACCGGCACCGGCACGGCAGCAGCCGAGGATGTCGACTACGACACCTGGCAGAAGGACTGCCAGGCGGTGATGGACCAGGCGTTGCCGTACCTGAAGCAGCGGATCGCGAACACCAAGCCGGGTGAGAAGCAGGCGATCGTCTTCGACATCGACAACACCACCCTGGAGACGGACTTCGGCTTCAGCTACCCGCAGCCGGCCAACGGGCCGGTCCTGGCGGTCGCCAAGTACGCCCAGGAGCACGGCGTCTCCCTGTTCTTCGTGACCGCCCGCCCGGGCATCATCTACTCGGTGACCGACTACAACCTCAAGCACGTCGGTTACCAGGTATCCGGCCTCTACGTGCGCAGCTTCGTCGACCTCTTCAAGAACGTCGCCGACTACAAGACGGCCCAGCGCGTCGACATCGAGTCGAAGGGCTACACGATCATCGCGAACGTCGGCAACAGCACCACCGACCTGTCGGGCGGCCACGCCGAGAAGACGTACAAGCTGCCGGACTACGACGGGCAGTTGTCGTAAGCCACCCCGTCCTGGGCATGCGAAAGGGGCCGGTGCTGGAAAGCACCGGCCCCTTTCTTCGGCTCAACCCCGGAGGATCAGGCGTCCTTGCTCAGGTTCGGCCCGGTTCCACCGGCCGCCTGCTCGATCGGCGGAACGTCCGGCAGCGCCGCCTTCTCCTCACCGCGGAAGGTGAAGGTCTTGGCTTCGCCCTCGCCCTCGGTGTCCACGACCACGATGTGACCGGGACGCAGCTCGCCGAAGAGGATCTTCTCCGACAGCGAGTCCTCGATCTCGCGCTGGATCGTGCGGCGCAGCGGCCGGGCGCCCAGCACGGGGTCGTAACCCTTCTTGGACAGCAGCTCCTTGGCGGACTGGGAGAGCTCGATGCCCATGTCCCGGTCCTTCAGGCGCTCGTCCACCTTGCCGATCATCAGGTCGACGATCGCGAGGATGTCGTCCTGGGTCAGCTGCGGGAAGACGACCACGTCGTCGACGCGGTTGAGGAACTCGGGCCGGAAGTGCTGCTTGAGCTCGTCCGAGACCTTGTTCTTCATGCGCTCGTAGTTGGTCTTCGTGTCACCCGAGGCCGCGAAGCCCAGGTTGAAGCCCTTGGAGATGTCCCGGGTGCCGAGGTTGGTCGTCATGATGATGACCGTGTTCTTGAAGTCCACGACCCGGCCCTGGGAGTCGGTCAGACGACCGTCCTCCAGGATCTGCAGCAGCGAGTTGAAGATGTCCGGGTGGGCCTTCTCGACCTCGTCGAAGAGGACGACGGAGAACGGCTTGCGGCGGACCTTCTCGGTCAGCTGGCCGCCCTCTTCGTAGCCCACGTAGCCGGGGGGCGAACCGAAGAGACGCGACACCGTGTGCTTCTCGCTGAACTCCGACATGTCGAGGGAGATCAGCGCGTCCTCGTCACCGAAGAGGAACTCGGCGAGGGCCTTGGACAGCTCGGTCTTACCGACACCGGACGGGCCGGCGAAGATGAACGAACCACCCGGACGCTTCGGGTCCTTCAGACCGGCACGCGTACGGCGGATCGCCTTCGACAGCGCCTTGACGGCGTCGACCTGGCCGATGACCCGCTTGTGGAGCTCGTCCTCCATGCGCAGCAGACGCGAGGACTCCTCCTCGGTCAGCTTGAAGACCGGGATGCCGGTGGCCGTCGCGAGGACCTCGGCGATCAGCTCGCCGTCGACCTCGGCGACGACGTCCATGTCGCCGGCCTTCCACTCCTTCTCCCGCTTGGCCTTGGCGGCCAGGAGCTGCTTCTCCTTGTCGCGGAGAGAGGCGGCCTTCTCGAAGTCCTGCGAGTCGATCGCGGACTCCTTGTCGCGGCGGACGCCGGCGATCTTCTCGTCGAACTCGCGCAGGTCCGGCGGCGCGGTCATCCGGCGGATACGCATCCGGGAACCGGCCTCGTCGATCAGGTCGATCGCCTTGTCCGGCAGGAAGCGGTCCGAGATGTACCGGTCGGCCAGGGTGGCGGCCTGGACCAGCGCCTCGTCCGTGATGGACACGCGGTGGTGGGCCTCGTACCGGTCACGCAGACCCTTGAGGATCTCGATCGTGTGCGGCAGGGACGGCTCGGCGACCTGGATGGGCTGGAAGCGGCGCTCGAGGGCCGCGTCCTTCTCCAGGTGCTTGCGGTACTCGTCCAGCGTGGTCGCACCGATGGTCTGCAGCTCACCGCGGGCCAGCATCGGCTTCAGGATGGAAGCCGCGTCGATGGCGCCCTCGGCGGCACCCGCACCGACCAGCGTGTGGAGCTCGTCGATGAACAGGATGATGTCGCCGCGGGTGCGGATCTCCTTGAGCACCTTCTTCAGGCGCTCCTCGAAGTCACCGCGGTAGCGGGAGCCGGCGACCAGCGCGCCGAGGTCCAGGGTGTAGAGGTGCTTGTCCTTGAGGGTCTCGGGCACCTCGCCCTTGACGATGGCCTGGGCGAGGCCCTCGACGACGGCGGTCTTGCCGACGCCGGGCTCACCGATCAGGACCGGGTTGTTCTTGGTACGGCGGGACAGCACCTGCATGACCCGCTCGATCTCCTTCTCGCGCCCGATGACCGGGTCGAGCTTGGACTCACGAGCGGCCTGGGTGAGGTTCCGGCCGAACTGGTCGAGGACCAGGGACGTCGAGGGCGTGCCCTCGGCAGGCCCGCCGGCGGCGGCGGTCTCCTTGCCCTGGTAACCGGAGAGCAGCTGGATGACCTGCTGCCGCACCCGGTTGAGATCTGCGCCCAGCTTGACCAGGACCTGGGCGGCGACGCCCTCGCCCTCACGGATCAGGCCGAGCAGGATGTGCTCCGTGCCGATGTAGTTGTGGCCCAGCTGAAGGGCCTCGCGGAGCGACAGCTCCAGGACCTTCTTGGCACGGGGGGTGAAGGGGATGTGCCCGGACGGGGCCTGCTGCCCCTGCCCGATGATCTCCTCCACCTGCTGGCGGACCGCCTCGAGCGAAATCCCGAGGCTCTCAAGGGCCTTGGCGGCGACACCCTCACCCTCGTGGATCAGGCCCAGGAGGATGTGCTCGGTGCCGATGTAGTTGTGGTTGAGCATCCGGGCTTCTTCCTGAGCCAGGACGACAACCCGCCGCGCGCGGTCGGTGAACCTCTCGAACATCGTTAATCGCTCCTCAGAGCGGTCAGGCAGTGGGGGGAACTTCCCCTCCCTGTCCTTCCGCAGCTTAGTCCCGCAAGCGGGGACCGCTCATTCCAACTGCCGACACCGTCGATGGCCTCCTGACCCGTGACGCCGACATCTGCTCCAACCCGATGGTGCGAGACGATGTTCCCGCAGGCCAGGTGGTTACCCTCACCATCAGTACGCCGATGGCGAACGTGAGACCCACTGTCCTGCGTGTCGCCCCCTCCCACTAGGGATGTCTTACCCGCTGGGACTGACACTCCATGCCGCGCCCCCCGGTTCCCTCCGCTACGGGCGAACAACCTTGCGCCACCCCACACCCCCGCGCGCCCCCTCTTTCCGCACTCTGCGCATTCACCTGGACACCCAGCGTAACCCGCACGCCCATTCGGCGGTTTCACTTGGCATGGTCGGCACCCGACCCGTGATCACCACGGACTTCGCCACGATTCCCTTCCCCCGCCGGCCGCTCGCTCCGAGCGATCAGGTCCGCCGGTGGTATGAGAACGAACTGGGCTGGCCGGTGGTGCCCGGCACCCCGGGATCCCCCCTGAGCCTTCGCGTGGGTCTGCGCTTCGACGTCCTGGACGTCCCCGCCGAGGCGGGCCGCGCGGCACTGCGCCACCTGACGCCTCACTCCCCGGTGGCCGTCCGGGGTGAGCGGATGCGGCTGCTCATGTCCGCGGGCAGCGCGGAGGAGGTGCCGGGGGTGCTGGACTGGCTGGAGTGGGGCACGCTGCCCCTGGACCTGGCGACGCTCGGCGAGGGCGACCTCATGGAGGCGCCCCTGCCACCCGAGCAGGGGCCGGTCATGGCCGTACGGCCTCTCGATACGCGATCGAACAAGGCCGTACGACATCCTGGCGTGCCGGAGCCCGGCGAGGTGCGGCCGCTTCCCCGGGGCCGCACCGACGCCGTGCAGGGGGCCGCCGTGTGGCTGCGGCCCCCCGAGCCTGGGGGCGAGGTCGAGGACTCGCTGCCGACACTGTCGGCCATGGGGGGCGGTGGGGGCGCCCCCGACCTGGTTCGAGTTCTGGACACGGTGGCAACGCAGTGCCACCGCCTGCGACTGCGGCTGCGGCACGGGGGCGCCCAGCCGTCGGCCGATTTGTAGATCAGGCGTTGCCCTGGAATCAGGCGTTGGCCTTCTCGTAGGCCTCGCGAATGGACGCCGGAACGCGGCCGCGGTCGTTGACCTCGTAACCGTTCTCCTTCGCCCACGCGCGGATCTGCGCGGTGTCCTGGCTGCCACCGGAAGCGGCACGCGCCTTTCCACGCCCGCCCGAAGCGCGACCTCCGGTACGACGACCGCCCTTCACGTAAGGGTCGAGAAGGCCACGGAGCTTGTCCGCATTGGCAGTCGTGAGATCGATCTCGTACGTCTTGCCGTCCAGCGCGAACGTCACGGTCTCGTCCGCCTCGCCGCCGTCGAGGTCGTCGACAAGAAGGACCTGAACCTTCTGTGCCACCGGATTTCCTTTCATCGATAACTTGAGGGCCGGGGGTCTGCGGCGTCCGCCGTTTCGCCGTCCCCTGTTATATGCAGTACTGCAGTACGTCGGAAAGCAAACCGCTTTTGCTGGAAAAACACAAACCCCCGGGAGAGACCCACAGGCCGACCGCGGTCCGGAAACATGCGCGTTTCGGACATAGGGCACCTGGGCAGGGTCACCCGCCGGAATAGAGGGCGGCGATCACAGATGCAGAAGCATCCGGCTGTTGCCCAAGGTGTTCGGTTTCACTCGTTCGAGACCGAGGAACTCCGCCACGCCCTCGTCATAGGAACGCAGCAGCTCCGCGTAGACATCGGTGTCAACCGGGGTCTCGCCGATCTCGACGAAGCCGTGCTTGCCGAAGAAGTCCACTTCGAAGGTCAGACAGAAAACCCGTCGAACGCCGAGCCAGCGCGCGGTGTGCAGCAACTTCTTCAGCAACTGATGACCGACGCCGGCGCCCTTCAGGCCGGGCTTCACCGCCAGAGTGCGGACTTCCGCCAGGTCTTCCCACATCACGTGCAGGGCGCCGCAGCCGACGACCTCGCCGTTGTCGTCGCGTTCGGCGACCCAGAACTCCTGGATGTCCTCGTAAAGCGTCACCGTGGCTTTGTCGAGCAGGATGCGACGCTGGACGTACTCGTCAAGGAGACGACGCACCGCCTCGACATCGCTGGTGCGGGCCCGCCGGACGGTGATGGCTTTTGCGGTGACTTCTGGGCTCTCCGCCGAGGAGCTCTCGGCCGAGTGGCTCTCTGCTGACATGAGCGGACGCTATCGCCCGTCGGGCTCCTGCGCCGAGCCGGGGTTCTCACTGCCGGTATCGGTACGGGTATCCGGGCTGGTATCGCCGCTGGTATGGGGGGCCGTATCGGTGCCGGTATCGGTGCCGCGGGTATCGGTGCCGCGGGTATCAGTGCTGCTCGTATCGGTACTGCTCGTATCGGTGCTGTCGGTATCGGCACTCGTAACGCGGTGCGTATCGGGCGGTGGCGGTGGCGCGGGTTCGGGCGTTTCCGGGCCCTGGACGATGCGTACGGCGTCCCGCAGGGACGTGCGCTGTTCCTCGCTCATCATGCCGAAGAAGGCGACGAGTGCGGCGGCGGGGTTGTCGCTCTGCGACCAGGCGTCGTTCATCAGGGCGGCGGCGTAGGCGGCTCGTGTGGAGACCGCCTCATATCGATAGGCCCGGCCTTCCGCTTCGCGGCGTACCCAGCCCTTCTGATGGAGATTGTCCAAAACGGTCATCACCGTGGTATAGGCGATGGACCGTTCCTGCTGGAGATCTTCCAGGACTTCTCGAACGGTCACCGGGCGGTTCCACTTCCACACCCGCGTCATGACCGCGTCTTCGAGTTCTCCCAATGGGCGAGGCACAGTTCAGCACAATAGTGGGAGATCTGGATGTTCGCGTGCCGAACGTGCACTTCATCTGGCAAACAGAAACAAAAAGGGCGTACGACTCGACAAGCGCTGGGGCTTGGAGTCGCAGGCCGTTGAGCGCGCCGACGGGCGGCTGCTCGGGCGGACGTCCGGGCTCAGGCGTCCGGGGTCGCGGGGGTCTGGCGGGTGACCTCCACGCGCGCGAGGGCGGCGTCCACGGCCGCGTCCTCCTTGGCCTTGTTGGCTCCGCCCTGGGTCTTCACGATCACCCTGATCAGACCGATGAAGAAGACGGCCATGACGGTCGGGGGGAGGAGTGCGGAGACGTAGTCCATGCGTCCAGGGTAGCCAGGGGGTGGGGGCGCGGCGGGCGCCGGGGGTTTCGGAGCCCACCACGCCTCAGCCCTGGGTTGCGCTCAGCCTGCGGCGAGCTGCTGGGGCGGGTTGGCGGGGGGTGGGGTCGGCTTGCGGCGCGGGAAGACCTCGCCGGGAGTGGGGATGGGGCGCGCCGGCTTCGGGGCGGCGGGTTCGGGGCTTGGGGCTCGGTCGGGGCCGGGGCCGGGTCTGGGGGCTGCCGGCTTTTCGGCTGGCCTCTTCCGGGGCTGCTTGCCGGGTTCCTCGCCGGCGTCTTGGGCGGGGAGGTGGACCGCGGGGCCGGGCAGGCCGTCGGAGAGGCCTCCAGGGAGGGCCAGGAAGCGCGTACGGGAGCCGGGGATGGTCGGCGTGACGCGGGGGGCCGGGCCAGCGGTACCGCGCGCGAGGCGGGCTCGTACGTCCTGCTCGGCGAGTGCCCGGCAGCGGCCCAGGAGGGTGGCGGCGGTGGGGTTGCCGCGCAGGGCCCGGAGGGCGGCGAGATCGTCGGGGGTCGGGTGGTACCCGGCGCCCAGGGCCTCCTCGAGGAGGGTGAGGTAGCCGGCCGCGGTGCCGGGGAGGGTGGCGCGGCAGCGGGCGAGGTCGGCCACCAGGAAGGCACGCATCCGGGCGCCCTCGCGCATCGCCTCGTCGAGCGACTCGGCTAGGCGGAGACAGTCCTGGACGTCCTCGGCCTTGGCGGGGCTGGGGTGAAGGGCGAGGGCGAGAGCGCGGCGGAGCACACGCAGCTCCTCCACACCGAACGCCATGCCGCCGCGGGATCCGTATGGCGTGGGCATGCGCCGACGATACGCGCTAATCAGACAAACGCGGCATAACGGGGGTGGGTGTGGCGTGGGGAGCCACTCGGGTGGTGGGGGGGTGCGCGTCGATGCCTGCGGCGGCCTGTGCGGGGTGGTTGGGGGTGCGCGTAGCGCCTGCGGGTGCGTTGTGGGTCGGGGACGTGCCGGGGGGGTGTCCGTCCTCGGTCCGGCGGCTCGGTTGCGCAGGAGGTGCTGTCTGTTGACGCCGGCCCCTGCGGGCGGACACCCCCCGGCACGTCCCCTTCCCGCCGTAAGCGGCTGCGGGTACGGCCATCCGCGGGCAGTCGTGCCGCTGGCGCGGCACGGGTGGGCGCGGGCGGCGTCCCGTCAGCGCCGGGCCGCGCGACCCACGCCCGGCCCGGCCGACGGAGTCACATGCGGGAGACGTTGCGTTCGTACACCAGGCGTAGGCCGATCAGGGTCAGCCACGGCTCGTGTTCGTCGATGACTGAGGACTCGCCCAGGACCATCGGCGCCAGGCCGCCCGTGGCGATGACCGTGACGTCTTCGGGGTCGTCCGCCAGTTCGCGGGCCATGCGGCTGACCACGCCGTCCACCTGGCCGGCGAAGCCGTAGATGATGCCGGCCTGCATCGCCTCGACCGTGTTCTTGCCGATCACGCTGCGCGGGCGGGCCACCTCGATCTTGCGGAGTTGGGCGCCCTTGACGCCGAGTGCCTCGACCGAGATCTCGATGCCGGGGGCGATGACACCGCCGACGTACTCGCCGCGCGCGCTCACCGCGTCGAACGTCGTCGCCGTACCGAAGTCGACGACGATCGCGGGGCCGCCGTAGAGCTCCACGGCCGCGACCGCGTTGATGATGCGGTCCGCGCCGACCTCCTTCGGGTTGTCCGTCAGGATCGGTACGCCCGTCTTGACGCCCGGTTCGACCAGCACCGCCGGGACGTCGCCGTAGTAGCGGCGAGTCACTTCGCGCAGCTCGTGGAGGACTGAGGGGACCGTGGCGCAGATGGCGATTCCGTCGATGCCGTCGCCCAGTTCCTCGCCGAGGAGCGGGTGCATGCCCATCAGGCCCTGGAGGAGGACCGCCAGTTCGTCGGCCGTGCGGCGGGAGTCCGTCGAGATGCGCCAGTGTTCGACGATGTCCTCGCCGTCGAAGAGGCCGAGGACGGTGTGGGTGTTGCCTACGTCGATGGTGAGGAGCATGCCCGTTCCTACTCCGCCGCTCGCAGGTCCAGGCCGATGTCCAGGATCGGCGAGGAGTGGGTGAGGGCCCCTACGGCCAGGTAGTCGACGCCGGTCTCGGCGTACGCCTTGGCGTTGGCGAGGGTCAGGCGGCCCGATGCCTCGAGTGCTGCCCGGCCGTTCACGATCGCCACCGCCTCCTCGCACTCGCCCGGCGTGAAGTTGTCCAGGAGGATCAGGTCCGCGCCTGCGTCGACCACCTCGCGGAGCTGGTGGAGGGTGTCCACCTCGACCTCGATCGGGACCTCCGGGAAGGTCTCGCGGACCGCCTTGAAGGCCTGTGCCACGCCGCCTGCGGCCACTACGTGGTTGTCCTTCACCAGGGCCGCGTCCGACAGGGACATGCGGTGGTTCACTCCGCCGCCGCAGCGCACCGCGTACTTCTCCAGCGCGCGCAGGCCCGGTGTCGTCTTGCGGGTGTCGCGGACCCGCGCCTTCGTGCCTTCCAGTACGTCCGCCCACGCGCGCGTGGCCGTCGCGATGCCGGACAGGCGGCAGAGGATGTTCAGGGCGCTGCGCTCGGCGGTCAGGAGGTCCCGGGTGCGGGTGGTGATCGACAGGAGCTTCTGGCCTGCCGCCACCTTGTCGCCGTCCTCCACGTGGCGCTCCACCTCGAACTCGTCCTCGCAGACGATCGAGACGACCGCTTCGGCGACCCTGAGGCCGGCCACCACGCCCGCCTCGCGGGCGACGAAGTCGGCGGTGGCGGTCGCCTCTTCGGGGATCGTGGCGACCGTCGTCACGTCCACGCCGTGTGCCAGGTCCTCCTGGATGGCGACGTTGGCGATGTCCTCGATCTCGACCGGGTCGAGGCCCGCGTCGGCCAGCAGCTGGGCGAGCGCGGGGTCGAGGCCGCACTCCAGGTACTCCTCGTCGGCACCGCAGGCGCAGTCGTCGCCGCAGCCGCCGTTCGAGGCGAGGGGAAGGTCGGGGGTGGTCACTTCTGTCACTGCTCCTGGGGCCGGGTCGGGGGGAAGTCTGCGGTGTCGGTGGTGTGCACGGCCAGTGTGCGGTCGGGGTTCAGGCGTACGACGATGTGGCGGCGCCAGGTCGTGTCGTCGCGGTCGGGCTCGTCCTCACGCCAGTGGCAGCCTCGCGTCTCCTCGCGCAGGCGTGCGGCGGCGACCAGGACTCGGGCCACGCACATGAGGTTGGTGGCCTCCCAGGTGTCGACGCCGGGCTCGGCGGTCTTGCCGTTCTCCGCGAGGGCGTCCCGGGCGTCGGTGTGCAGTTGCTGGATCTGCTCGGCGGCCTTGACGAGGGACTCGGCGGAGCGCAGGACGCCCGCGCCGTCCGACATGATCCGCTGGATCGCGAAGCGGGCCTCGGGTGCGAGCAGGGGGTGCTCGGGGGTTTCGGGGTACGGCACGGGGTGCGGCACGCGTGCGTGGAGGCCGTTGGCCGCCCGGGCCGCCGCGATGTCCGCCGCGATGCGTTCGGCGTACACCAGGCCTTCGAGGAGCGAGTTGGAGGCCAGGCGGTTGGCGCCGTGCACGCCCGTGCAGGCCACCTCGCCGCACGCGTACAGGCCGGCGACGGTCGTACGGCCCTGGGAGTCGGTGCGGACGCCGCCGGAGGCGTAGTGGGCGGCCGGGGCGATCGGGATGGGGTCGTGCACCGGGTCGATGCCGTGGGCGCGGCAGGCGGCGAGGATCGTCGGGAAGCGGTGCTCCCACATGTCGGCGCCGAAGTGGCGGGCGTCGAGGAACATGTGCTCCGCGTCCTGCTCCTGCATGCGGCGCATGATGCCCTTGGCGACGATGTCCCGGGGGGCGAGCTCGGCCAGTTCGTGCCGGCCCAGCATGAAGCGCACGCCGCCTGCGTCGACCAGGTGGGCGCCTTCGCCGCGTACGGCCTCGGAGACCAGGGGCTGCTGGCCCTCCGCGTCCGGGCCGAGGAAGAGGACGGTGGGGTGGAACTGGACGAATTCCAGGTCGCTCACCTCGGCGCCCGCGCGCAGGGCGAGAGCGACTCCGTCGCCCGTCGAGACGGACGGGTTCGTCGTCGCCGAGAAGACCTGGCCCATGCCGCCGGTCGCCAGGACCACCGCGGGCGCGTGGACCGCTCCTACGCCGTCGTGCTGGCCCTCGCCCATGACGTGCAGGGTGACGCCCGCCGTACGGCCCTCGGCGTCCGTCAGCAGGTCGAGGACGAGCGCGTTCTCGATGGTGCGCAGTCCACGCGCACGCACCGCCTCGACGAGGGCGCGGGAGATCTCCGCGCCGGTCGCGTCGCCGCCGGCGTGGGCGATACGGCGGCGGTGGTGGCCGCCCTCACGGGTGAGTTCCAGGCCGCCTTCCTCGGACTCGTCGAAGTGGGCGCCGGTCTCGATGAGGCGGCGTACGGCGTCGGGGCCCTCGGTGACGAGGATGCGGACCGCGTCCTCGTCGCACAGGCCCGCGCCCGCGACGAGGGTGTCGTCGAGGTGCTGTTCGGGGGTGTCGCCCTCGCCGAGGGCCGCGGCGATGCCGCCCTGGGCCCAGCGGGTGGAGCCGTCGTCGAGGCGGGCCTTGGTGACGACGACGGTCGTCAGGCCGGCGGCCTCGCAGCGCAGGGCCGCGGTGAGGCCTGCGACGCCGGAGCCGACGACCACGACGTCAGCGGAGATCGACCACCCGGGCGCGGGCGCGTGCAGTCGTATGCCTGTGCTGGTCACGAGGCGGCTCCGAAGGTGAGGGGGATGTTGTCGATCAGCCGGGTCGTCCCGACCCGGGCGGCGACGGCGAGGACGGCCTCGCCGGTGAAGTCGTCCTCGATCTCCGTGAAGTCGGACGGGTCCACGAGCGCGAGGTAGTCCAGTTCGAGCGGCGGGTCGAGGCGGGCGGCCTCGTCGAGCACCAGGCGTGCGGCGGCGCGGACGGCCGCCGCGGCGCCGGGGACGGCCTTGGCGACGGCGTGCGCGTCGGCCGCCGCGCGGGACTCCCCTATGGCGCTGAGCGCCTCGGCACGCGCACGCGTGGCGGGCACTTCACGTGCACGCGCGCGCAGCGCCTCCTGGGCCGCGTGCCGGTCGCGGCCGGCGAACAGCGCCTGGGACAGCGCGAGTGCCGTGTGCCGTTCCTTGGGCGAGAGGTAGCGGTTGCGGCTGGAGAGCGCGAGGCCGTCCTCCTCGCGCACGGTCGGGACGCCCACGATCTCGACGCCGAAGTTCAGGTCGCGCACCATGCGGCGGATCAGGGCGAGCTGCTGGGCGTCCTTCTGGCCGTACAGGGCGACGTCGGGGCGGGTGAGGTGGAGCAGCTTGGCGACGACGGTGAGCATGCCGTCGAAGTGGCCGGGGCGCGAGGCGCCCTCCAGGCTCTCCCCCATGGGTCCGGCGCCGATGCGGACCTGGGGCTCGCCGCCCGGGTAGACCTCGTCGACCGAGGGGGCGAACACGGCGTCCGCGCCCGACTGTTCGGCGATCTTGAGGTCGGCCTCCAGGGTGCGCGGGTAGCGGTCGAGGTCCTCGCCCTTGCCGAACTGCAGGGGATTCACGAAGACGGTGACGACGACCTCGCCGTCCGGCCCGGCGATCCCGCGCGCGGTGCGGATCAGGGTGGCGTGGCCCTCGTGCAGGGCGCCCATGGTCATCACGACGGCGCGGCGGCCGCTGCGCACGCGCGCGTGCAGTTCGCCGGCGGTGCGCAGCAGGGTGGTGGTCATCGGGCCTCTCCCTCGGCGCCGTTGGTCCCGGTGGCGAGTACCCCGAGGAGGTCCTCTGCGAGCTCCGGCTTGAGCAGTCCGTGGGCGAGCGCCCGGTCGGCGGTCGCGCGCGCCATCGCGAGATAGCCGGCGACGGTCTGCGGGGCGTAGCGCCGCAGCTCCGTCACGTGCGCGGCGACGGTGCCCGCGTCCCCGCGCGCGACGGGGCCGGTCAGGGCCGCGTCGCCAGAACGCAGCGCGTTGTCGAGGGCGGCGCCGAGCAGCGGGCCGAGCATGCGGTCGGGGGCGGCCACGCCCGCCTCGCGCAGCAGCTCCATGGACTGGGCGACCAGCGTCACCAGGTGGTTGGCGCCCAGCGCGAGCGCCGCGTGGTAGAGCGGGCGCATGTCCTCGGCGATCCACTCGGGTTCGCCGCCCATCTCGATGACGAGGGCCTCGGCGGCCAGCCGCAGCTCCTCGGGCGCGGTGACGCCGAAGGAGCAGCCGGCCAGGCGCTGGACGTCCACGGGAGTGCCGGTGAAGGTCATCGCCGGGTGCAGGGCCAGCGGGAGCGCGCCCGCGCGCAGGGCGGGGTCCAGGACCTTCGCGCCGTACCGCCCGGAGGTGTGCACCAGCAGCTGGCCCGGCCGTACGGCCCCGGTCTCGGCGAGGCCCTCGACCAGCCCGGGCAGCGCGTCGTCCGGGACGGTGAGCAGCACCAGTTCCGCACGGGCGAGGACTTCGGCGGGCGGCACGAGCGGCACGTCGGGGAGCAGCTGCGAGGCCCGTCGCCGGGAGGCGTCGGAGACCCCGGAGACGGCCACCGGGCGGTGTCCGGCGAGTTGGAGGGACGCGGCGAGCGCGGGGCCCACGCGGCCGGCGCCGACGACACCGACGGTGAGCCGCGCGGGGCGGTCCTTGGGATCTGGCTGTTGGCTTGTACTCACGCGACGGAGGCCTTCCCGTTCCAGTCCGCTCTGGGTACCGGACGATTTCTCGTCATGTTAACGCGATCGGTTCCACGGGGGTCCGGTTGTCCACAGGCTGTGGGTTATCGCACGCCGCGCACACGGGGGCGGGCGCGGTCTCCCCAGTGCGTGCGGACGGACGTGCGGCGGCGGGACGTGCGGCGGACGGAAATGCAGGTGCTCGCGCGCGTGGGCGCACGGCATGATCCCGCGCATGAGCGATACGGCGGAACAGAGCGGGCGGCACGTCGAGCGGTCCGAGGAGTCCGAGCCCTTGTCGGACGCCGAGCAGCGCAAGCGACGCCGGGATCGGCGCATCGCTGCCTATCGCGGCGCGCGACGGGTTCTCGCGCGCCCCGGGTTCCTGGGCACCCTCCGCGAGCGCCTGGCGCTGCTGGGCGAGGCGCGTGCGCTGGATCTGCACGACCTGGACGAGTCGGCGGACCTCTACGGCGACGGCATCGTCGGCGCCCTGGAGGAGAAGGTCGCGGGGCTGCTCGGCAAGGAGGCGGCCGCGTTCTTCCCGACGGGCACCATGGCCCAGCAGGTCGCCCTGCGCTGCTGGGCGGGCCGCACCGGCAATCCGACCGTCGCCCTGCACGCCCTGGCCCACCCCGAGGTGCACGAACGCGACGCCTTCAGCCAGGTCAGCGGTCTGCGTCCGGTCCAGGTGACGAGCGAGCCCCGGCTGCCGACCGCCGACGAGGTGCGCGGCTTCGACGAGCCGTTCGGGGCGCTGATGCTCGAACTGCCCCTCAGGGACGCCGGTTTCGTGCTGCCCTCCTGGGAGGAGCTCACCGAGGTCGTGGAAGCGGCACGGGAGCGCGACGCGGTGGTGCACTTCGACGGCGCGCGCCTGTGGGAGTCCACCGTCCACTTCGGCCGCCCGCTGGAGGAGATCGCGGGTCTGGCAGACAGTGTGTACGTGTCGTTCTACAAGTCCCTCGACGGCTTCGGCGGCGCGGTACTCGCCGGACCGCAGACGCTGGTGGACGAGGCGAGGGCCTGGCGGCACCGCTACGGCGGCATGATCTTCCAGCAGTTCCCCACCGTGCTGTCGGCGCTGGCCGGTCTGGAGCGGGAGCTGCCCCGGCTGCCCGAGTACGTGGCCCACGCGCGCGTGGTGGCCGCCGCGCTGCGGGAGGGCTTCGCGGCGGCCGGGGTGCCGTGGACGCGGGTGCACCCCGAACCGCCGCACACGAACGAGTTCCAGGTCTGGCTGCCGTACGACGCCGACGTCGTCACGGAGGCCGCGCTCCGCCAGGCCGAGGAGACGAAGACCGTCCTGTTCGGCCATCCCTGGGACGCCAAGGGTCCGGGCCTGGCCTGCACCGAGGTCTACGTGCGCGCCGCCGGCCTGGAGTGGACGGCCGACGATGTGAAGACGGCGGTCGCGGAGTTCGTGGCCCGGCTGACCGAGGAGGTCAGCAAGTAGATCGCGACCGCGGATGCAGCCACCGGCCCAGGGCCCGCCGTATCCGCCCATGGGCCGGACGGTCCGCCAGGGCGGCGCGGAACTCCCGGTGGTCGCGCCACTCGCGCACGACCTGCCAGTCGTTGACGCCGGGCGCGGGCGGGGCGGGCTCCCCGAGCCGATGGGCGCGGTAGGTGTCGAGGAGGTGGTGCTGCGTGATGCTCATGGCGGGTCGCCTTCTCGTACGTGGGAGACATCGCAGACCTCGGGCACAGGAGAGATCAGAGACGTCGAAGATCTGGGTTCGGGCTCCGCGGCTGCCCCGGTGATCCCAGGTTGCGCCGAACCGGCCGCCACGTCGCGTCGATTGACGGCGGCCGTCAATCGAGGGGGGTGTTGTCAGTGGCGGGGTGCACCATGAGGGCATGAGCGTGAGCATCGACATCGCGGGGCTGCGGCCGGAGAGGGTCGTCGTCGTGCCCTCGCCCCTGGCCGAGCTCGGCATGGCGCTGCACGCGCTGTCGGAGTCGGGGCATCATCCGGGCCTGCAGGGCTGGGCGACGAGCGTGACCGCCCGGCTCGATCCGCACCTGGCCGACCGGATGTGCGAGGCCGACTTCCTGTGGCGGACGACGTTCTCGGATCTGTTCCTGCCCTGCGCGGGCGTGCCGGGCGGAGCGCTGCCCGGCGCGACGCTCGCCGAGGAGCTGGACCTGCTGGACAAGCTGACGGACGAGCAGTTCGTGGACGCGGCCCTGGAGTTCACCTGCGCTCTCCCTTACGCCACGCCGAGCCAGGACGTGCTGGCCGACGAGGAGCTGCGCCGCCGCGCCCTGGACCTGGCGGCGGCGCGCGGGCCGCAGCAGCTGCGGTTCAGCCAGCGGCTGCTCGACGATCCACCGCGGATCCGGGCCTGGCTGCGGCAGTTCCTGGAGGACTGCGACGAGGCGTTCTTCGCCGACACCTGGTCCCGGCTGCGCCACCAGCTCGCGGCGGACGCCCGCCACAGGACCGACCTCCTCCGGCACAAGGGGCTGGCCGAGGCGCTGACCTCGATCTCCGCGGCGGTGGTGCTCGACGAGGCCGCCGGGCGGATCACCATCGACAAGCTCCGCCAGGGCCACAGCCTGATCAGGAACGGCAGTCTGCTGCTCGTGCCGACGAGCCTGGGCTGGCCGCATCTGATGGTGCTCCACCGACACGGCTGGCAGCCGGTGCTGCACTACCCCGTCGGCTCCCCCGAGCTCGCGTCACCGCCCTCGGTCGAGCAGCTGACCCTACGGATGACCGCGCTGTCCCACCCGGTGCGGATGCAGCTCTGCCGCAACCTGGCCCGCAGCACGTACACCACGAGCGAGCTCGTGCAGATCCACGGCATGACGGCCCCGCAGATATCCCGGCATCTGGGCGTCCTCAAGAAGGCGGGCCTGATCACCACCCGCCGCCGCGGACGTTATGTCCTGCATCAGCTGGACGTCACGGCGGTGGCCCGGCTCGGCAGCGACTTCCTGGAGGCGTTGCTCCGCTAGGGCCTGTCCGGCCGCATCATGCCGGCGTCGCGGGGTCCGGAGGGCCGTCAGTCGAACCGGATGTGCCGGATGCCCACCCCCACCTGCCGCAGCCGCGTCCGCAACGCCCCCTCGTTGTTCGGCCGGAGCTTCACCCCGGCCAGGACGGCGATGCGGTCCGCCGTCTTCGGCACGGTCGAGTGGTCCGTCCACAGGTGCTCGGCGAACTCCGGCTCGCGCAGCCGCTCCAGACAGTGGTCGAGCTGCTGGACGGCCCACGTCTCGCGACGCAGTCCCGCGTTCTTGCCGCCGACGTATCCAAGGAGGTGCCCGAAACCGCGCTCACGCAGCCGCTTCATGACCGTTTCACGCTCGGCGAGGAGCGTGAAGTGCCGGACGTCGTGGCCGAGTTCGCGCAGCCGGCCGACCGTCTCGGCGAAGTAGGCGGGATTGGTGACCGTCATGGGGGCGATCACCACGCCGTCGTGCTTGGTGAGGGCGAGGTCGAGGACCTCGACGACGCCCTGCCGCCAGGACGTCAAGTCCTGGAAATCGCCGCGCAGTTCCGGCGGAAGCATGCGGCGCAGGCCGAACCCGGGGTGTTCGGGGTCGCAGATGACGCTGCCGGGCAGGCGGCGCTGGATCTCGTGTGCGGTCTGTGTCTTGCCACCCCCGAAGGGGCCGTTGATCCACAGGAGCATGCGCAGACCCTAGTGGGCGCCGGTCACGCCCGCATGAAGCCCCGGTCTCGGCCACACCTGCGGGCCGTACTCAGCCGTGCCCGCCCGCTCGGACCAGACCCGTCTCGTAGGCCAGGACCACCACCTGCACGCGGTCGCGCAGCCCCAGCTTGGTCAGGATGCGGCCGACATGGGTCTTCACCGTCGCCTCGGACAGGACCAGCCGGGCCGCGATCTCGCCGTTGGACAGGCCCTGCGCGACCAGCACCATGACCTCGCGCTCACGGTCGGTGAGCCGCTCCAGCTCCTTGTGCTGGGGCTCCTTGCCAGTGGACGGCAGCATGGGGGCGAACCGGTCCAGGAGCCGTCGGGTCGTCGACGGGGCCACCACCGCGTCGCCGCTGTGCACGGAGCGGATGGCCCCGAGGAGTTCGCCGGGCGGCACGTCCTTGAGCATGAAGCCGGAGGCGCCCGCCTTCAGCCCGGAGAAGGCGTACTCGTCGAGGTCGAAGGTGGTCAGGATCAGCACCTTGGGCGGTTCGGGCTCCGAGCAGATGCGGCGGGTGGTCTCCACACCGTCCAGCTTCGGCATGCGCACGTCCATCAGCACGACGTCGACGGGGGTCGAGCGCAGCACCTGGAGGGCCTCGACGCCGTCGCCCGCCTCCGCGACGACCTCCATGTCCGGCTGGGCGGCGAGCACCATCCGGAACCCGGTGCGCAGCAGCACCTGGTCGTCGACGAGCATCACGCGGATCGTCATCGGGGTCCTCTTCCGTGTCTTCCGTATCCGTCTACAGGGGGGTTCTACAGGCGCGTTACAGGGGTTCTACAGGCGCGTTACAGGTGTCAACAAAGGACATGCCCAGGCGTCAGTGTGCTGGTTTGAGCGGCAGCAGCGCACTGATCCGGAATCCTCCGCCCGGTCGCGGCCCCGCGTCCAGAGTGCCGCCGACCATGCCGACCCGCTCGCGCATACCGATCAGGCCGTGCCCCTGGCCGTCGGCGCCGCCCTCCTCGTACAGCTCGTGCGGGGCACCCTTGCCGTCGTCCTCGACGAGCAGGCCGAGACCGTCGTCGAAGTAGACCAGGCGCACGCTCGCGCCGGCGTTCGGCCCGCCGTGCTTGCGGGTGTTGGTGAGCGCCTCCTGCACGATGCGGTACGCCGTCAGCTCGACGCCGCTGGGCAGCGGGCGCGGGGTGCCCTCGACCTTGAAGTCGACCGGCAGGCCGGACGTGCGGCAGTGCTGGATGAGCTCGTCGATCTGCTCGACGTCGGGCTGCGGGACGTACTCGCCGCCCTCCTGGTGCTCGCCGGTGCGCAGCACGCCGAGCAGGCGGCGCATCTCGGCGAGGGCCTGGCGGCCGGTGGAGGAGATGGTCTCCAGGGCCTTCTTGGCCTGGTCCGGGGCGGCGTCGAGGACGTAGGCGGCGCCGTCGGCCTGCACCACCATCACGGAGACGTTGTGCGCGACGACGTCGTGCAGCTCGCGCGCGATCCGGGCGCGTTCGGCGGCGACCGCGACCTTGGCCTGCGCCTCGCGCTCCTTTTCGAGCCGGGTCGCGCGCTCCTCGAGCTGCTCGTAGTAGGCGCGGCGGGTGCGGATCGAGTCTCCGAGCACCCAGGCGAGCACGAACGGCACCGTCATGAAGATCATCAGGGCCACCGTGCCCAGGATGCTCGAGTCCCTCTCCGGCCAGCGCACCTGCGCCAGGGGCGCCGCGAACAGGGACACGGCCAGCGAGAGCCGGGAGGCCCAGCGGGCGCCGGTCACGGCCACGGTGTAGGTGATCACCAGGAAGGCGAAGTTGGCGGGCGTCGTCGCCACGTCCAGCGCCAGCTGCGCCAGTCCCACGCCGATGGCCAGCAGCAGCATCTTCTCCGGCATGCGCCGACGCAACGCGACCACCAGGCACAGCAGGATCACGACCGGGGCGATGACCCCCGGGGAGTCGGTGCCCGGAGCCTCCTGTGGCTCCATCCGGACGGCCTCGACCATCCCGGAGATCCCGAGGAGGAGGACGGCCCAGAAGCTGTCGACCCATGTCGGGTGCCTGCGGAGGAAGTCATAGAGGCGCTGCACGTAACCCAGCGTAGGGAAGCGAGATGCGTGCAGGGGTCAACCGGAGGGCCGATCCGCATCACGCGCGCGTACTCCGCAAGGTGGAGGCTGCGTTCCCCTGTGCGCTTAGCCTGGGCCGGTGACAGCAGAGGCGACGGACGAATGGCTCGGGTGGCGCGCGGCAGCGGAAGCCGCCCTCTACGGTCCGGACGGCTTCTATCGCCGCCCCGAGGGACCGGCCGGCCACTTCCGTACGTCCGTCCACGCGTCGCCGCTCTTCGCCGGTGCCGTGGCCCGGCTGCTGTGCCGGGTCGACGAGGCCCTGGGCCGGCCCGCCTCGCTCGGCTTCGTCGACATGGGTGCGGGGCGGGGCGAGCTGGTCACCCGTGTGCTGGCCGCGCTCCCCGCCGAGGTGGCGGCACGCACGCGTGCGTACGCCGTCGAGGTAGCCGACCGCCCGGAAACCCTGGATCACCGGATCGAGTGGCTGCCCCGGCCGCCCCAGCGGATCTCGGGCCTGCTGTTCGCCAACGAGTGGCTGGACAACGTCCCCGTGGACGTCGCGGAGGTGGACCCCACGGGCGTACCGCGCCTGGTTCTCGTACGACGGGACGGGACCGAGCGCCTGGGGGAACGGGTCACCGGAGCGGACGCGGAATGGCTCGCGCGGTGGTGGCCGCTGGGGCGCGCGGAGGGGGCGCGGACCGTGGAGGCCGCGCGGGATGCACAGGGAGCGCGGGCCACGGAAGGGCTGCGGGCCGAGATCGGGCTGCCGCGGGACGAGGCCTGGGCTGCCGCCGTGGCGACACTGAACCAGGGGCTCGCCGTCGCCGTGGACTACGCGCACACGGCGCACGCCCGGCCGCCCTTCGGGACGCTCACCGGCTTCCGCGAGGGGCGGGAGACGGCTCCCGTGCCGGACGGCTCGTGCGACATCACGGCGCATGTCGCACTGGACGCCTGCGCGACGGCGTGTGCGCGGCCCGGCGCGCGCCTGTTGTCCCAGCGCGAGGCGTTGCACACCTTGGGCATCACGGGCGCACGCCCCCCGCTTGAGCTGGCCTCCACGCGGCCGGCCGACTACGTGCGAGCCCTCGCGAGCGCGGGCGAAGCCGCCGAGCTCACCGCGACGGGCGGACTCGGGGACTTCGGGTGGCTGGTGCAGCCGGTTGGAATTCCGGACGTACTGGCGGGCTGAGCGATCGAGTCGGTTGGAATTCCGGACGAACTCCTACGCCGGGCCCCTGCGACGGACCCCTCACACCGAAACCCCACGACTGACCCCAGAGCTGACCCCAGAGCTAACCCCTACTTGTCGATGTCCCCCACCACGAAGAACATCGACCCCAAAATCGCCACCATGTCCGCGACCAGCGTCCCCGGCAGCAGCTCCACCAGCGTCTGGATGTTGTTGTACGACGCCGAGCGCAGCTTGAGCCGGTACGGGGTCTTCTCGCCCTTGCTGACGAGGTAGTAGCCGTTGATGCCGAGCGGGTTCTCGGTCCACGCGTACGTGTGGCCCTCGGGTGCCTTGAGGACCTTGGGGAGCCGCTGGTTGATCGGCCCGGGCGGCAGCTCGGCGAGCCGGTCGAGGCAGGCGTCGGCGAGGTCGAGGGCGTTGTGGGTCTGCTCCAGCAGGCACTCGAACCGGGCGAGGCAGTCGCCCTCCTCGCGGGTCACCACCTTCAGGACGTCCTGCAGCTCGCCGTAGGCGAGATAGGGCTCGTCGCGGCGCAGGTCGAAGTCGACGCCCGAGGCGCGTGCGATCGGCCCGCTCGCGCCGTACGCGTGCACGGCCTCCGGCGCGAGAACGCCCACGCCCCGCGTGCGCCCGCGGAAGATCTCGTTGCCGAGGACCAGGTCGTCGAACCGGTCCATGCGCGAGCGCACGTCGGCGACGGCGCCGCGCGCACGCGTGGTCCAGCCGGCCGGCAGGTCCTCCTTCAGGCCGCCCACCCGGTTGAACATGTAGTGCATACGCCCGCCGGAGACCTCCTCCATGACGTGCTGGAGTTCCTCGCGCTCCGTGAAGGCGTAGAAGATCGGCGTGATCCCGCCCAGCTCCAGCGGGTACGACCCCAGGAACATCAGGTGGTTGAGCACCCGGTTCAGCTCCGCGAGCAGGGTCCGCGTCCACACCGCCCGCTCGGGCACCTCCATGCCGAGCATGCGCTCCACGGCGAGGACGACACCGAGCTCGTTGGAGAAGGCCGACAGCCAGTCGTGGCGGTTGGCGAGCATGATGATCTGGCGGTAGTCGCGAGCCTCGAACAGCTTCTCCGCGCCGCGGTGCATATAGCCGATCACCGGCTCCGCGCGCGTGATGCGCTCGCCGTCCAGAACGAGCTTGAGGCGCAGCACGCCGTGCGTGGACGGGTGCTGTGGCCCGATGTTGAGCACCATGTCGGTGCTCTCCGCGGCGCCGCCGATACCGACCATGGTCTCCGTCGTAGGAGTCATGGACACAGTCTCCCCTACGTACGCTGGCCCCATGGAGACGGGGAGCCCGGAGCACACGGGGACGGCGGGGGACGAGCGGATGGGCGACGAACGAGTGGGGGACGAACGAGTGGAGGTCGAGCCGGGGTGGACCGGGCTGCCGCCGGGGCTGCTGAAGATGCGGCGGCTGTTGCTGGTGGTGTGGCTGGGGCTGCTGACGGTCGGCCTGGCCCTGCTTCTCGGGCTGCTCGCCGGGCCCGGCTGGGCCGCCTTCGCGCTGCTGCCGCTGGCCCTGATGGCGTGGGGCTGGGTGATGCTCGGCCGCAACTGGCGTTCGTGGCGATACGCCGAGCGCGCGGACGACCTGCTGATCAGCCGGGGCGTGCTGTGGCGTGAGGAGACAGTCGTGCCGTACGGGCGGATGCAGCTGGTCGAGGTCACCTCCGGCCCCGTGGAGCGGCACTTCGGCCTGGCCAGCGTGCAGCTGCACACGGCCGCCGCGGCCACCGATGCGACCATCCCCGGCCTCGACCCGGCGGAGGCGGAACGGCTGCGCGACCGGCTCACCGAGCTGGGCGAGGCCCGTTCGGCGGGGCTGTGACGACGCCCGGCGTCGACGACGCCGTACGCGAGAGGCCACCCGTGACCGACCGGCGGCTGCACCCCGTGACGCCGCTCAGGCGCGCGTGGGCGCCGGTCGCCGTGCTCATCGGCTGGGCGGTGCACGACCCCGACCAGGCGCAGCGCCAGCTGACCAGGCTGACGACCACCACGATTCTGCTCGCGCTCGCCGTGCTCGTCCCCGCGGCCGCCCTGTACGGCTTCCTCACCTGGTGGTTCACGCACTTCGCGGTGACCGACACCGAACTGCGCATCCGCACCGGCCTGGTGTTCCGGCGCACCGCGCACATCCGGCTGGAACGCATCCAGGCCGTCGACATCACCCAGCCGCTGCTCGCGCGCGTAGCGGGCGTCGCGAAGCTCAAACTCGACGTCATAGGCACGGACAAGAAGGACGAACTCGCCTTCCTGGGCGCGGAGGAGGCGCGTGCGCTCCGCGCGGAACTCCTCGCGCGCGCCGCCGGTTTCGCGCCCGAGACGGCGCACGAGGTCGGCGAGGCGCCGTCCCAGGAGCTGCTGCGCGTGCCGCCGGGCGTCCTGGCCGTCTCGCTCGTGCTGACCGGCGCCACCTGGGCGACGCTGGCCGCCGCGATCGTCGTACCGACCATCCTCTGGCTGGCCACGGAAAGCGCATGGACGGTCCTCGCGACCGCGGTTCCGCTGTTCGGCGCGGCGGGGGCGAGCAGCGTGGGGCGGTTCGTCACCGAGTACGACTGGACGGTGGGCGAGTCACCGGACGGGCTGCGTCTCGACCACGGCCTGCTCGACCGGGCGCACGAGACGGTGCCGCCAGGCCGCGTGCAGACCGTACGGATCGTCGAACCGCTGCTGTGGCGGCGGCGCGGCTGGGTGCGGGTGGAGCTGGACGTGGCGGGCTCGTCCAACTCGGTCCTGCTTCCGGTCGCCCCGCGCGAGGTCGCCGAATCGGTCGTCGCGCGCGTGCTGCCCGGGGTGACCGTCCCGTCGCGCGCGTCGCTGTCACGTCCGCCGCGGCGGGCGGGCCGGTGCGTGCCGGTGTGGTGGCGCGGGTACGGCCTGGCCGTCACGGACGCGGTGTTCGCCGCCCGGACCGGCCTCTTGCGGCGGAGCCTGGCGCTCGTACCGCACGCGAAGGTCCAGAGCGTACGGCTGGCTCAGGGCCCGTGGGAGCGGCTGTGGGGCGTGGCCGACGTACGCGTGGACACCGGGGCGAACAAGACGGTGACCGCCCGGCTGCGGGACGCCGGGGAGGCCGCGGAGCTGCTGCGGGGGCAGGCGGAGCGGTCGCGCACGGGGCGGAGGGACGCGCGGCCGGATCGGTGGATGGCCTGAGCGTCCGTCCGCCGCGTGCGCGACCGGGCAATCGTCAGGAAACCGCGCTCCGCAAGCCCTGCACATCGATCTGTTCCGTCTCGTCATGAGCCGTCAGGTCGATGACCTGCCCGATACCCCGGGACTCCTCGTCGGCCGGCTTGAACTCGGCCTCGGACTCGGCCTTGTGGAGGGCGAGGGCCTCCTGGCCGACGACGTCGGCGAGGTCCTCGTTCTGGACGGACTCCAACGCGGAGGGCGCCGCCCCCTGCTTCGTACCGAAGAAGTCGAAGCCGCCTTCGATCGCCGCACGCCGGACGGGCGTCGCCGGTACGACGGCCACCGCGGTCGGTGCGATGAAGTGCCCCGAGGGCTGCTGGGCCGCAGGCAGGGCCGGCTGGGCCTCGGCGACGGCGCCTGCCGTGGGGATGGCGGCCGCGCGCTCGTGCCCGTCGACCGCCTCGGGCTTCCCCTGGGCCTCGTCCTCCAGTGCGGGTTCCGTCTCGGACCCGCCGGTGACCGCCGCCTCGACGGCACCCGAACCGGCCTCCGCCGACTCGTCGTCGGAGGAGTGACCGTCCCCCTTCGGGGGGTCGTTCTTCGGCGGCTCGTTCTTCGGAAACTCGTTCTTCGAGGCCCCGCTCTTCGAGGACTCGTCCTTCGAGGACTCGTTCTTCGAGGACTCGTTCTTCGAGGACTCGTTCTTCGAGGACTCGCCGTCGTTCACCGAGCCGTCCGCGGCCTTCCCCGGACCGTCCCCCTCCGGCGTCCCCTGCCCCTCGTCCCCGTCGAGCCGCGCCAACGCCGCGCTGGCCCGCAGGAACAGCCGGGAGCCCTCCGGCGAGAAGACGGCCGGAGTCTGCGGCGTCTCCTCGGCGGCCTCGGTGTCCACGTCCTCCGGCTCGGCCGGGGCAGCCACAGCCCCCTCCGCAGCGGCGGAAACCGCGCCGTCGACCGGCGCCGACGCCGGCGGCAACGCACGCACGGGCGTGGCCGCCTCTATCTCCAGAACCCGGCGTTCCTCCAGGACGCTCGCCCGCTCGGTCTCCGCCGTGGCGTACCGGCGCAGCAGCGCCGCGTGCTCGTTGCGCAGCCCCGCGAGCTCCGTGCGCTTGGCCCGCAGCCGCTGCTCCAGCTTGACGCGCAGCTCGCGCGACTCCTCGAGGTCGGTCTCCAGCTCGGCGACCCGTTCCTCGTACCGCCACTCGTCGCTCGCACGCGCGCGCGTGAGGTCGGCGACCCGTTTGCCCGCCTGCGTGTCCCAGCGGCGCATGACGACCGCGCCGATGACCGCCGTGGCCGCGGCGGCCGCGGCAAGGCCGCGCAGCACCATGGGCTCGGTGAACACCCAGGGGGCGAGCGCACAGACGACGGAGACGCCTGCGATCGCCGACGGGGGCAGCAGCCTGTGCAAGGGAGGGGAATGACGGTGACGTCCACGTGGCATGGCCAGAAACTTACCGCGCGTAGGCGAATCTTGTTGCCCCGCCCCGTAAAAACACAGCCATCCCGAGTCGTTCACGCGGCATCAGGAATCAGATCCCTCACCGAATTGGCCAAGAACCAAGATCAAAAAGCCCCGACAGCCACCGTCACCTGCCGCTCAGCCGCCCGCTCATCCACTCCAGCGTCCCCGGAATCTCCCGCCGCCAGGTGTTGAAGTTGTGCCCTCCGCTTTCCAGGATGATCGACGAGATCCGCGTCAGCTTCGTGGCCTTCACGCGCTCAATGAACTTCAGCGTGCCCTTGTAGTTGGATTCTCCAACTTTGCTGCTGCTGACGAGCAGTGAAGTGTCCGGCGCGGGCATGTGCTTGAGGTACCACCACAGGTTCGAGCGATTGCGCAGTTCCTCGTCGCCGTGGAAGAGATCGCCCGTCGTCGGGTCGATCGGCGCCTTGTAGTAGGCGGAAAGTCCCGCCCCGGCGGCGTACACCCGGGGATGGTGCATGGCGAGCTTCAACGCGCAGTAGCCGCCCGTGGAGTCACCGATGATGCCCCAGCTGCCCGGTTTCCTGCCCACTCTGTAGTGGCCGCTCACGGCGTCGATCAGATCTTTGGCGAAGAACGTCTCCGTCTGCGGGCCGCCCGGGATGTCCACGCATTCCGTGTCCCGCGGCGGCGCCACGGTCGGCCGCATCATCACCAGGATCATCGGCTGCATACGACCGTCCTCGGCAAGCCTCGCGGCCGTACGCGGATAGTCGAGCTTGTCCACCAGCGCCTGGGCCGTACCCGGATAACCGGTGAGGACGACGGCCGCGGGGAACGTGCGCGTGCGGTACTGCGGCTGAAAATACTCCGGCGGCAGATAGACGAACGCGGGCGTCGCGATGTGCGTCGTACGGCCCACGATGCCGATCTTCTGGATCTGCCCGCCCATGTACGGCCGGGAACTGGCCGCCCCGGGCACGCGCCGCGTGTCGACGACCTCCAGCGGCCCGCCGGTCGGCGTGTGGTCCACGACGACGCCCTGTTCGGTCTCCTGCCCGAACAGGTCGGCCCAGCTGGCGTAGAACCCGAATGCCTGGTTGGCGACGAGACCGACCGCCGCGAAGAGCATCACCTGTGTGGAGAGCAGCAGACCGACGCGTCCGCTCACGTTCCGCCAGCCGCGCCGCGCCAGC